>JBGSKQ010000015.1:0-38928 GCA_041741095.1 Saprospiraceae bacterium | reverse complement strand
TCTCGTTACCCCGAAATGCGCAAAGGCACGTTGGCGGCCACAGCGAGGGGGCCCACCCCTTCCCATTCCGAACAGGGCAGTTAAGCCCCTCTGCGCCGATGGTACTGGCCCCAAAGGCTGGGAGAGTAGGTCGCCGCCAACTTTTTTTTTTTATTATTGTACAAACGGCTTTCAAGTATAATGCTTGAAAGCCGTTTGTATTTTTTGTGCTCATATATTTTCATATTTTAGCGCTAAAATTTAGTAATGGACAAGCGCAAAATCCTGTTTATTAAAATTGAATTGTTGTGGTGGGTAGTTACTTTTTTAATCATCGGGTTTGTTTTATATCCAATTTATAAATTAGAGCCTCTCCAGTTCCCGTTTTGGCAAATTAATATCTTATTCATACTTGTTTTTGTTACCGTCACACGATATATATTCTTGTTAAAGCATACTTTCTTAGGATACTTTCAGTGGATGAAAGTTTTGGTAATTTTACTTTGTATCCCTTTATTATTCTTTTTGGTTGAAAAACTGCACTTTTTTCAAGATTATATGGACAAAATTGGACTTGAAACAAAGTTTGACCACCTTTCGTTGCAGGGGCAAGCCGATATTATTAATTATATTGATAGTGAAATGATATTTTTTGGAGTGGGAAGTCTAATTAGTGCCGCAATAATGCCATTTCGGATGCTTATTTCATTTTGGAGAACCCACAATAGGGGGACTATTTAATTTAATACCCGCTGCATTGGCGTTGCCTTTAGCAAGCAGATATTGCCCTATTAAATAGCTTGTCATTATTATAAGCCTATTAAGAACCTCAGGTAATCCAGTAGATTTGAATTTATCGCTCATGTTCTGTTCGAGCTGAAATGTACCGCCGAACCCCAGTTCGGCGGCGATCTACTTCCATACATTCATTCTGGCCGCCGAACTGGGGTTCGGCGGTACGTCGCCCTGTTCAGCACATAGAGAACATGAGCGGAATTTATTAATGGCAATTACAGTGTCGGATATTACAAATAGAATAGCTCCGCTTATAATAAGGAGAAACGATTGAAAATCTATCCTATTTTTCATATTCATTGCACTAATAGCCATTAAAGTAATTACAGAACTATAGAAGAGCACAGGCAGTTTCATTTCACCCAAATTTTCCCATAAAAAACTTGCAACAACTAACAAGTATAACAGGTAAGGCATAGATTTCAATGGTTTTTGGATAATTATTCCATTGCTAAACCTCGGATATTTAAAAAACGAAAAAATATAAAATATATGAGCAACTAAAAAGCTTGCCAGGCCCAAAAGAAAAAACTCCTCCCCATGAAACATTAAAAATGTGTCACCAACCAATGAGCTGAATATCCCAATTAAAAAAAGTTTGGAAGATATTGTAAAATTGCTTTTTGTCCTTAAGTAAAACCAGCAGCCTAAAGTGGCCATCAATAAAGGCTTTGTAGCATAAATGCCAAACTTCGAATCAAGTACAATGAATGTTAGATGTAAAATTGATAGTACAATATAAATTGAAATTAAATATCCAGTGTGGTTTTTCATTTGTAATTAGATTTAATAAAAAGCTTTCATCAGAATGATTAGGCTCTGCCACTTTCGATTGCTTCTTCTATCCCGGCTATAATAGCAACGGCTTTTTCGTATGTATTTTGCATGGCTGAGGCATTGGCCATGCCTGCAAAAAGTGCCATTTCACAAGTTTGTATTATTTTCATGAATTCTTCTATCAATGATTCTTCAATTGATAGGGACTGTAGCTGGATCCGCACATTGTCTTTCGATAATTGTGATATTGGTACATTTAATTTGTCGCAGATATAACCCAATGATGCCTTAGACACCTCATCATAAAATGCCCTGCTATTATTAGTATCCATATATTGCTTGGCGGTTTCCAATCTCCGTTGTGCTTCTTTATTGGCGAGTTTTCTTTTTCGGGACAAAATATCTAAACTTTCTTGTTGATTGGCGGATTTTTTATAGAATAATAATCCTATAAAACAGGCTATGGGGAAGGCCGTTATGATCCAAAATACGCCAGAGCCAACAAATTTTCGCTCATCTTTGACTAACGCTGTCCTCAGCTTTATAAACTGGATATCATTGATTTGGCTTCCTTCAGAGCGATCCAAAGTTGCCGCTGGGTGTTTGTCACTGCCTTGCCTTACTGTAATGGGATATGGGCCGGATGATAGACTAATATATTCCTGTTCAGAAGGATTGAAATAGGTAAACATTGGTGAAACTAAATACTCGCCAGGATATTTAGGTAAAATAAGATATTCTACCACTTTTTTCCCAGTGATCAGCCCTTGATTCTCAGACATTTGTTCCTCTATTGTTTTCGGGGGATATATTTCAAATGAATCGGACAAAATCAAAGCCGGTGATAGCACCCTCTTCACGTCTCCAGTACCGGAAATGAGCATTGTGACCGAAATAGCATCATCAGTTGTTACCATGTTCCGGTTGACGGAAGATTGGAATTCATAATTGCCAACGGCACCGCTGAAATTTTCGGGGGCATCGTTGGGCAATGATTTTACTTCAATATTCAATGGCTCCGTGGTATAAAAAACAGGCCGTATATTCCTACTGAAAAAAAAGCCGGTGCGGTCGCCTTCTTCCAAAACGGCCAATTGGAACTTTGCTGGAGAGATGGTCAATTGCCCCGCTTGCTGTGGAAACAGTGCAATACGCCGCAGAACCTTGGTCGTATATTGTTTCCCCCCGATCACTTCACGTTGTGTACTGGAATTGAAACGCCGCATTTCCTGTGCATAAAAACCCCTGTATTCTGGCTCTTCCATGATTTCGTAGCCATCAATTGAAACTGTAGTGTATAGTTTGAAATCAAGGGAAATTTGTTCGCCCACATAAGTTACCCGTTTGCTGGGTTCCATTTTCACGAATATCTCTTCGCCAGATTTTGAAGTGCCGCCAGAAGATGCATTGCCCTTCACCACTTCAATGTTGAAAGGCTCGCTGCTCATTTTTTTCCCATTGGCTTTGATGGTGGCGCTTCCAATGGTAAATTTTCCCACAGCAGTTGGCTGCAGGGTAAATGAATAGCCCATTTCCCTCGAAACATTGCCATTGATAATCTGCATGGAAGTGGAGCTATTGGGGCCGGAAAGTATCTGAAAACCTTTGAAATCGGGCGGGTTGAAGTCGGTGCCGTTGGCATTTTTCAAGTTGAAAGAAACTTCAAAATAGTTGTTCAAAAGCACTTGCTTTGCATCGAAATAGGCTTCAAAGCTTACACTGCTTTGGGCCAAAAGTGCCAAGGGCATCGCCAGGTATGCAAAGAGTGCAATTAACCTGGCCGTTTTTTTTGAGTATAAAATTGTATCCAACACGGGTAATTCCTTTGATTTTTGGTGTCAAAGTTAAATGTTTTTGAGCATCAGGGCAGAATGCTTTTCAGCTATCACAAACATTTACTGACATTTTGGCGGCTATTTTCCAATGGCAAACATATTGATAAAGACGCTGGTTGAACTATGTTTAAAAAATTTAAAATAATGAGCAAGAAGAACATGGATGCTAACAAGCACACCGATGATCAGCCTGATCGGGAAATGCCCGACGGGCAATTAGACGTAGAGGAAACATTGGAAAACAACAACGACATTGAACCGGGTACGGCAAATGGGGAAATAATTGAGCTTAAACAGCAAGTCGGGGAACTGAAAGACAAGTACATGCGCCTCTTTGCCGAGTTTGAAAACTATAAAAAACGCTCGGTGCGGGAGAAACTCGACTGGATGAAGACCGCTGCTCAGGACACTATGTCAGCACTCTTGCCCGTTTTGGACGATTTTGACAGGGCCAAAAAATTTGCCGAAGGCAACCAAGAGTCAGCCTGGAGCGATGGCGTGGAATTGGTCTATCAAAAACTCTACAACTCGCTCAAACAAAAAGGTTTGGAAGCTATGGAAAGCACTGGCCAGGCTTTCGACCCCGAACTCCATGATGCCATCACCGAAATCCCGGCACCGACAGAAGACATGCAGGGAAAGGTCATTGACACCGTCGAGAAAGGCTACCGGCTAAACGATAAAATCATCCGCCACGCCAAAGTGGTGGTGGGGAAATAGAACTGTGTGTTTTTGTGTTAGGGTGTTTATGTTTTTTTAAGTTTCTACTTTTTTAAAACACATCAGCGCACAAACACGTAAACACAATGAAAAAAGCAAATGGCAAAACGAGATTATTATGAAATCCTCGGCGTGAGCAAGGGTGCCGACGATGCCACTATAAAAAAGGCGTACCGACAAAAAGCACTGGAACATCACCCCGACCGCAATCCGGGCGACAAATCGGCAGAAGATAAGTTCAAAGAAGCTGCCGAAGCCTACGAGGTATTGAGCGACAAGGACAAGCGTGCCCGCTACGACCGCTATGGCCACGCTGGCGTTGACCCGAACATGGGCGGCGGCTTCCGGGGCGGTGCCGGCGGCATGACGATGGAGGATATCTTTGCCCAGTTTGGCGATATTTTTGGCAACACGGGCAGCCCATTCGACGAGTTTTTCCGGGGGCAAAGGGGCAGCGGAGGTGGCCGTCGAACAGGCCAACGGGGCAGCAACCTCCGCATCAAGGTAAAAATGACCCTGGAGGAAATTGCCTTGGGCGTCACAAAGAAAATAAAGGTCAAAAAACAGACACATTGCCACACTTGCGGCGGTTCAGGGGCCAAAGACAGCAGCTCTACCCAAACCTGCGGCACCTGCCGGGGTTCAGGATATGTGCGCCAGGTACGCAGTACTTTTTTGGGCCAAATGCAGACCACGACGACCTGCCCTACCTGCCAAGGTTCGGGCGAGGTGGTCACTGCCAATTGTCCCACTTGCAAAGGCGATGGCCGTGAATACGGCGAAGAAACCATCGAAATTGACATCCCGGCAGGCGTGGCCGAAGGGATGCAACTGTCCCTCTCCGGCAAGGGCAACGCAGGTGCCAAAGGTGGCCCTCCCGGCGACCTGCTCATCAACATCGAAGAAACGCCGCACGAGCACCTGCAACGGGACGGCCTCAACCTGGTCTATGACCTCTTCCTCAACTTCGCCGATGTGGCCCTGGGCACCTCCGTGGAAGTACCCGTGATTGACGGCAACGTAAAAATCAAGGTGCCGCCGGGGACGCAGGCAGGCAAAATATTTAGGTTAAAAGGCAAGGGCCTGCCCTCCGTACAGAGTTACGACAAAGGTGACCAACTCATCCAGGTGAATGTCTGGACACCAAAAAAACTGACAGAAGAGGAGCGCCAAATGCTTGAAAAATTGAAAGACATGCCCAACTTCCAGCCCGAACCGGGCAAAAGCGAGCGGGGCTTTTTTGATAAAATGAAGGATTATTTTGTGTAGGAATTAAATATTTGCTTTAAAAAGGGCAGCGGGAATTTTTTCTGGCTGCCCTTTTTTTTGTTGGGTTGGGAGGATTTTTTTTCTTGAATAATGATTGAAATGAAAGATTTTATTGGCATGTTTGAACGAGGCATTTTGCCATTTTAATCGGAAGCCATGCCAGACTTGCTCTAAAATTCTTTATATGTTTTCTTTCAAAGCTGATATAACTTTTGTTGATGTTTACAGGAAGAACCCTGTACCTGGCCCAACATCCTACAGGCCCTTGCTGTTTTTTAGTGACAAATTAAATCGATCCGGTGAGATATGGATTGAGAAAGGAGAACTACTCGAAATGAACCAAACCTACAAGGATTTACTAATCACGATCAGGGTCTATCAGGATTTAGATCCCTATAAAGAATTTTTTGTAGGGCGGACTTTCGTGCTTGCCGAAGGGGTGCCTGTTATAGGGGTCGGCAAGATTACAACAATAATTGGCGAGAGGTTATGAAATGAAACAACAATGTTAATGAAAACCATCTATTATGAATTTACGGCAAGATTGTGCTTTTTTCAGGGGTGAAATAATACAGCAAATTTGTTTTGGCCTCTATCAAATAAGATTCAATTTTTCAAACAATATTTCTATTGAATCTGGTGATAGAGTAGTTAATATGCACCTTCCCCTACAAAGAATAGAGTGGAGGGGAGATATGGGAAGGGAATCTGTTTCCTTTAACCATCTTTTGGAAATTGAAATTATCAGCGCCAAATTGGACGATGATGATATTTTGGAATTAGAATTTGTAGATAGTTCAAAATTGTTTTTTTTCAATAGCAGAGATGTAATTGGGGAATCCTATATTGTGCATTTTAAAGATGACTTTGAAGCGTTTGCAAATTGGGAAATTTAAGGTGAATGAATAAGGTTCATGAATAACAAAATAGCCATGTACAAAAAATCAGCCTTCATATATTTCTGTTTTTTAACCATTTTGGCAACGCAATTGTCCGCTCAAAACAGTTCTTTGAGTTTTGGCTTAAAAGCAGAGGTTGATTTTAACTTCTACAAATTTTCCAATGGCAAATTCCGGGACGACGAAAGGACAAATAAAGCCAGTTTAGGCTTCACCTATGGCGGCCTTGTTGATGTTGCAATAAGCAAAAGGTTTGGTGTACTTGCAGGTTTTCAATATGCTAAGAAAATTTACCGACCAGAAAGGCTTTTCTCTTTTGGCATTTTAGAGGAAGTTCAATTTAAGGCTTGGGAAGTCCCTGTTTATCTCAAATACAATTTCAAACAATGGGAGAAAGGCTACCATTATTTTTTGCTTGGAATGAATTATCAAATTGAAAAAAACTTGGTTTATCAATATCGGGATGTTAGTGGTGAACCTTTTGTACCCGATGAAAGAGATTACTTAGTGCCGGCCTTGGGCTATGGCTTGAACTATAAACTCAGCAAGCGTTTTTCGGCCAGAGGTGAAATTAGCTACCGTTTAGGGAGGTGCCACTGCGAGTATCTAAACCCTGCAATTGATAAGATTGGAATAGCCGCTATCCTTGTAGCCGATTTTGGGGAAAGGTGATTGCCGTCTTTTACCCAAAACCCGACAAATCCAAAAACACTACCCCTTCCCACCGCCCCCTTCCATTTTTTTCCCTTACTTTTGGTAAAATTTATCTGTTTTGCCCCTCTGGCAAGATAAGTTTTGAAGTTGGACGTTTTTCACCATCACGGCACGAACAAGCATCAACGAAAAACGTACAACCTACTTCATCCCTTGGCTGATTACAAGTGACTATGCGCATAATCCCATTGCTCATATCCATATTCGCTGTTTTTTCAAACGTACCGCTCGGTGCGCAAAACTGCGGCTGCGCCGACGAGGGCAACTGCCCGCTGCCTTTCAACCCGAACTCCTCCGGTCAAGTCTGCTACGAAATCACGGATGCCTTCAATAACAACCTGGCCAATGCCACGCAGGGTGTCTGCGGCGTGTATGTGCGCTTCCGGCATGGCAGGGTAGGGGGCTTGGACTTGACCCTCACCTCGCCCAGCGGACAGCAAGTTCAGCTCATCGGAACCAATGGCAGTTGCAACACCTGGACACCCATCGCCCTTTGGGATATCCTTTTCGTGCCATGCGCCGAAACCTGCGTACCCGATACGGTGAACAATTGCCCATATCCCTGCGTGTTCGATGGCTGCCCGACCGACTGCCCCTGGTCGAATGCGACTTTCACAGGCTCTTACCAGCCTTTTTTGGGTTGTTTGGAAAGTTTCAACGCTGGCCCGGCCAATGGCCAATGGTGCCTGGAAATTGACAATGATTCCCCTTTCAATGGCGGTTCCATCCTCGACTTCGAGGTCATCCTCTGCGACCAATCGGGCATTCTCTGCTGCGAGGCGGATGCGGGCAACCTGGCCTTCGAGCCAAACGTCAATGCTTGCATCGGCGACTCGGCGCTCATCCTCGCCCTCGATCCAAGCTATGGGGCGGTGGTGCCGGACAGCACCCTGCACGGCTACACCTATACCATTTTTCATAACAACGGCCTCCTTGCCTACGACACCATGCCCGACCTGCGCACTTACCTGCCCGGCACTTACCAGGTCTGCGGATTGTCGTACCTCTACCAAGACACGGCGGCTATGCCGGATGTCGGCGACCCATTAACACCCATTGGTTTATTTAACAATTTGACAGGGCCAAGCCCTGATTTCTGCGGCGACATTGACACCAATTGCATCATTGTCAACATTTTTTCACCGCCGCCACCTGCTGATTTGCTGGATACCATTTGCGTGGGCGATACTGTTTTTGTGGGAAATTCTTTTTACATCAATTCCGGCATTTACAGCGACACTTTTCCATCTTTTGGTGGCTGCGACAGCATCGTCCACCTCACGCTAACGGTGCTCTTGCCAGATACGACCGAACTCGTGGAAACGATTTGCGATGGCGAAGAATTTGCCATCGGCCTGGATACTTTTGACCAATCAGGCCAATACCAGGTAGTGCTGCAAAACCGCTTCGGCTGCGACAGTACGGTGCTACTCGGCCTGACGGTTATCATGCCCATTGCCACGATGCTGGTGGATACAATATGCAGTGGCGATTCGGTGGTCATTGGCACAACGGCCTATTACACGGCGGGCATTTTTACCCAAATCCTGCCTTCCTTTTTAAATTGTGACAGCACGGTAACGCTCGATTTATTGGTGGTGGAAGTGGATGTTTCGATTGCGGAGCCGGATACGCTGGATTGCCAGCAAACCTCCCTCACCCTGCAAGCTACCGGCATGGCAAACCTCGGCAGCATCCAATATGTATGGACAACAAACGGGGGCAGTTTTGTGGGCGATTCCTTGCAAACTTCGGTGGTGGTGGACGACCCCGGCAGCTATTTCGTGACGGCAACGGCTTTTGGCTGTTCAGCCTTAGATACAGTGCTTGTTTTGGAAAATGGCGACATACCCAACGCAGCGGCCCTCGCCATTTCGCCCGATACTTTGACTTGTTTGGTGAATGCTGTGCAAATAGACGCAACAGGTTCCACGGGCGTCGGCGCCCTCAGTTTTCAATGGAGCGCCCAAAATGGCAGCCCCATTTCTACACCTACTTCGCCCACGCTGACGGTCAGCTTCCCAGATACTTACGAACTGCTAATCACGGATATTTCAAATGGGTGTACGGACGAAGCGAGCATCACTATTTTCCAAGATACCATCCAGCCCAGCGCCAATGCGGGGGTAGATACGATTTTGTCCTGTACCGTGCCTTCGATTATTCTAAATGGTTCGGCCTCCACGCCACTTGGCAATATTGATTTCCAATGGACGACAGGCGACGGAAATTTTATTTCACCTACCGATATTGCCAGCCCAACCATCAACCAGCCGGGCGAATACGAACTCATCGTCATTGACCAAAGCAATGGCTGCCAGGATACTGATCTCGTGATAGTCGTGGTGGACACACTGACGCCCAATGCTATCATCCATCTTGCCGAGCCTGATTCTTTGACTTGTGTCAATGCCGAAGTGACCCTTGACGGCAGCGCCTCAACGGGTAGTTCGAGCATCCAGTACCAGTGGGTAGGCAACATCTCAACTGGGCAAGGGACACCCATCTCCACGGTAACAGCGCCGGGCAGCTATTCCCTCATCCTCAGCGATCCGGTCAATGGCTGTGCCGATACGGCAATGGTCTTAGTGCTGCAAGACACGATGGCTCCGCTGGCAGATGCAGGGCCGGACGTGGTGATTACCTGTACGGTTATTTCACCTCAAATCGGCGGCAGCGGCACCTCCCTGGGGCCTTTATTTACTTATGAATGGACCAGCACGCCGGGCGGTTCCATCATAGATGCCAGCGACACAACGCATGTGCGGGTCAATGCGCCGGGCACTTATTATTTAACTGTTACCAATATTCAAAACGGCTGCACGGCCATTGATTCGGTGCAAGTGGCCGACAACCCAGATCCCATTCTGGTGGATGCCGGGCCTGACGGTGTGCTCACCTGCCAGGACACCACTTATTTGCTGGACGGCAGCAATTCCAGCCTGCCACCGAATACCATTCATGAATGGTTTGATATAAATGGAAATTCCATTTCATCCAACCTGCAAGTAACGGTCAATTACCCCGATACCTTTATTTTGACGGCCACTTTGTTTGTTTGTGAAAATAGCGACACGGTCATCGTCAGCCTCTTGACAGCACTGCCCATAGCGAATGCTGGGCCTGATATGTTGCTTGATTGCAATACGGGCCAAGCAATTTTGGACGGCAGCGCTTCGGCTACCGGGCCTGATATTTTGTACCAATGGACTACGCCCAATGGGCTTATTCTTTCAGGTGAAACGGGCCTTTCGCCAGTGGTGGACAGCGTCGGGATCTATGTTTTGGAGGTGTTGGACAATGCGACCAATTGCCTGAACTACGACACAGCACTGGTCTCGCTCGACACGGCCGCCTGTATGCCTTCGGCTTATGCTGGGGCGGACGGTTTTATCAATTGCTATTTTTTTACAGATACCATTATGGATGTTGTTGCCCCCACAGGGCCAAATTTTAGCTACCAATGGACTACCATATCCGGCGATACTATCTATGATCAAAGCGACCCCTTAGCCCCGGTTTTGTCGGCGGGTGTGTTTGTTTTTGCCGTCACCAACGAGGCGGTTTGGCTGACAGCCTACGACACCATCTCCATTTTTGCGGACACCATTCACCCCATTGCCAGTGTGGAGGATACGCTTATCCTTTCCCTGGGCTGCCAAGCGTTGGCGAACTGCTACCAATTGGACGCCAACGCCTCGTCGCAGGGGCCGGGCATCGTGTATTCATGGGAAACTTCGGATGGCGCTTTTTGCTCTGGGTCTGATGTATTGAATGCCGAAATTTTGGGAGAGGGCCTTTATGATTTATTGGTGACAAATACCAATAATGGCTGCACGGCCAGCGATGGGGTATTGGTGCAATTGTTGGATTTTCCCCCAACGGCCAATGCTGGCCCCAATATCCAGATACCCTGTGGCGAAAGCTCGGCAATATTGGACGCAACTGGCTCATCCATTGACACTCAATACGTTTATGATTGGTATTCAACGGGCGGGACAATTTTAAATGGTGGAAACACACTGACGCCAGAAGTTGCCCCCAGCAATAGCCAAGATACTTTTTTCCTTGTCGTCACCAATTCGCTCAACCTTTGCCAAGACACCAGTTTTGCCATCGTTTTTGCCCCAGCGAACTGTGTGCCGCAGTGTGGCGCAGCCACCGTGGGCGAATTGGACTGCGATACGGACACTGTTTTTGTCTGCGCAACGGGATCGTCTTTTGGCCCCGATATTAGCTACCAATGGGCGGCGCTGTCCGGCAGCCTTTGCGGCGGCATTACAGACAGTTGTGCCTGCGTGGATGGGGCGGGCATTTTTGAGTTGACGGTTACCCGTACTTATCCCAACGGTGCTGAGTTCACGGCCACTTGCCAGACCCAGGTTTTTGACAACAGCCAAGCGCCCCTGGCCAATGCTGGCCCCGATAAAAATTTGACCTGCACCGTTTCACAAGTCACGCTGGAAGGGGGCAATTCTTCATCGGGTTTGGGCATCACCTATTCCTGGGCGGCCAATCCAGGACAAATTTCCAACGGCGGTACAACCCCGACGCCCACCGCCAACCAGCCCGGCACTTACACTTTGACCGTGTTAAATAGTTTGACGGGCTGCTCGGCGACTGATGTAGTAATGGTGGGGGTGGATACGCTGCGCCCACAAGCCGAAGCCGGGCCTGACGAAATGCTCACTTGCAGCAACACGACCGTGACGCTTTTTGGAGGTCCGCTCGTGGGCGGAGTGACCTACAAGTGGACGACACAGGCAGGCGATATTTGCAGCAACCAGAACCAGCCAAACGTCACCGTTTGCGACGAAGGAACATACTACCTCACCGTTACTCGCACGGCCAACGGCTGTACGGCCATTGACAGCACTAGCGTAACGAAAAGCGCTGACATACCAGATGCCGAGGCTGGGCCAGACTTGAATTTTACTTGTGTGGATACAATTTTTGTTATAAACGCCACGGCAAACGCAGTGTCGGGTATCGCATCCTACCAATGGACGACGTCGGACGGCTGCATCGTCGGCCCATCCGATATTTTGAACATCACTGTGAATTGCCCTGGCACCTACCAGTTGGAAGTTACTGACGATGTGAGCCTTTGTTCTGCATTTTCTTCTATGACTGTTATTGCCGATAACCAAGCTCCAACTGCGGATGCCGGAAGCGACCAAGAAATCAACTGCCAAAGTTTGGTAGTGGCTTTGGATGGAAGCAATTCTGCTCCAACGGGCCAATTGGATTTTGATTGGACAACGCTGGACGGGCATTTCACCAGCAACCAAAACATGGCCATTGTGATGGCAGACTCGGCGGGGCTTTATACCCTGACCGTTACCGATCAACACAACGAATGTACCGCAACGGATGAAGTATTAGTAACCACTGACGGCGATATTCCCATAGCCGCTGCCGGGCCTGACACCACCTTGACCTGCACCCGTACCAGCTTGAAAATCAACGGTTTGAACAGCAGTGTCGGGCCGGATATTTTGTACCAATGGACAGCATCGCCGGGCAATATTGTGGATGGTGAAAACGGCTTGATGCCTGAAATTGACCAATCGGGAACCTATATTTTAGAAGTGACCGATACGGGAAGCCTGTGTGTAGTGACCGATACCGTAGTCGTGACGATGGATTTGGAACAACCTACTGCCCTAATTGACCAAAGTCAGATTTTAATAGTTGATTGCAATAATCCTCAATTGGTATTAGACGGCAGCGCATCTATGCCGGTAAGTAACGTAACTTATCACTGGTCCACCCAAAACGGCCATATTATTTCCGGTACCGACAACGCCTTGCTGACAGTGGACAGCGGCGGAGTTTATACCCTCATCGTCACGCATGGCCGGACGGGCTGCACGGCAACGGCGAACGTAACCGTAGGAGAAGACTTTGTGCTGCCCACTGTCGTTTTTGATATACCGCCTGTGCTGACTTGTGAAAATGCCACGGCGCAATTGGAGGTGTTCCCGCCCGGCAACCCCGCTGATTACAGCTACCAATGGAGCGGCCCCGGCGTCATTGTTGATTCCAGCAGCCCCACCCCCACGGTCAACCTGCAGGGTATTTACCATGTGACCATTACCGATATGACCAATGGTTGCGAAAACGACGGTTCTCTGGCTGTTTTGCAAAATAAAGTGCTACCAGTGGCCGAGGCATCGGCCTTGGGATTGATAGACTGCGACAACCTGAGCGCCCAGGTTTCGGGCGTGGGCTCGTCCACCGGAAATGTGACTTATTTATGGTCAACCACTGGCAGCGGCATCATTTCCACCCCCAATTCGCTCGTCACGTCGGTCAATGCGCCCGGCACTTATTTTTTGGCGGTGACCAGGTTGGACAACGGCTGCACGGCCTTGGACTCCACCTTGGTACAAGCCAGTTCGCTGCCCATTGACGGGGCCTTGTTCACGCTCGACCATCCTGACTGTGTGGACCCTGACGGCTATATTTTTGTGGATACGGTTTTTGGCGGTACGCCACCGTTTTATTATTTGGTGGATGGGCAAGTGGCCATTGCCTACCCCGAATTGAGCTTCCTGCCTCCCGGCCTCCACGAAGTGACGGTGCAGGATGACAACGGATGCCTTTGGACGGACACGATACTGCTACTGGCGCCCGGCGAAATATTGGTGGAACTCGGCACTGATATCACTATTGTACAGGGAGAAACGACCGATTTGGAGGCGCAAATTAGCATTCCCATCACGGCAGTTGACACTATCTTTTGGATTAATTTGCCCGATCCCATTGAATGCCCGCAATGCCTTAACCAAACTGTATCTCCCTCAGAAACAACGACTTATCACATTTATGTCATGGACACCTTGGGCTGTATGTCGTCCGACAAAGTGACAGTGATTGTCAATGAAGAACGTCCATTTTATGTGCCAAATGCCTTCTCGCCTGATGGCAACAACACGAACGATCTGCTCATTTTTTATGCCGGGCCTGACGTGGCCAATGTGGTCGCCTTCCGCATTTTCGACCGCTGGGGCGATATGGTTTTTTTTACGGAAAACTTCCAGCCCAACGACCCCCGCTTTGGCTGGGACGGCAACTTCGAGGGGCAGCCGATGGACCCTGCCGTCTTTGTTTGGCTGGCCGAGGTGGAGTTTGTGGACGGCGACCGGAAGGTGTTTTATGGGGATGTGGTGTTGATGCGTTAGGAGATAAAATTCCATCAGTATTCTGTATGTTTGGGCTTGTTTTGAGAAAACTACTAATATGGATGAAAATCTTATCAAGGAAGAATTTTCCCGGCATATACTTGGGATTTTTGCATCGTACAAAGGGGTATTTGTTTCAAAACCGGAGAGGGATTATGGTGTTGATTTAAGGATTGAAAAAATAGAAAGTTACAAGATAAATGGAAATACTCGATTCACTCACTTGGGGCAATCAATTGATTTTCAATTAAAAACAACTTCCAGTCCGTTATCAAAACTTGAGGATGGCATGATTGCTTTTGACTTGCCCGTTAGAAATTACAATGACCTTGTATTAAGAAGAAAAGCCTTAAACGGAGTATTTGGAGGCCATTCCCCACTTTATTTAATCGTAGTCTTTTTACCGCCACTCAAAGAGAAATGGTTGAAACAAGAAGAAGAAGGCATATACATCAAAAAACAAGCGTTTTGGTTTTATCCTAAAAATGAAGATAAATTCAGCCAAAATGCAAAAACAAAAAGGATCTTTGTTTCAGTAGAAAATAAAGTAAACTTGGAGTTTTTTGACTTTGTTTTTAACTTGAACCCTGATTAATAAAAAAGTATGCAACCAAGATCTGTCAATATTTTAGCATTTCTTCAATCAAAAGGGTGGACGCTTGCAGATACTTCCCCAAAGTATTATTTGTTGTTGCCTCCCAATCAAATCAAGTTTGACGATAAGGAATTTAAGATAAAAATTCCAAGGTTTGACGAGGGAAAAGATACGTCAGAATATCTACTGCGGCTGACATTTAATATTGCTGAAATTTATGGTATAGACAAGTATGAAATGTTGGAAATGCTATCAAAAGGTGAAAGGGAATTGAAATTTGATATTGAGCGTCAAAAGGAAATACTGTCTATGAAAGAGTCATACTTATCCGTAATGGCAAAGGCTTCCTGACTTAAAAAAATTAACAAATACATTTCAATTATCCGATCAGGTAATTTGCCATTTTATGCGCCTACACCGTCCCCTCCTCATCGCCCTATCCGCCGCCTGCACTGAAATCTTTCAGGAAGGAACTTACGCCGACAAGGCAGTGGAGCGCCTCTTGAAATCCAACCCCAAATGGGGCAGCCGGGATCGTGCTTTTTTGGCAGAAAACACCTACGAAATCGTGCGCTGGAAGCGCCTGCTGGAAGCTTTGGCAGCCCTGCCGCCCGGCACCGATGCACCCCATTTTTTCCGTTTGGCTGGCGTGAATTTGATATTGAAAAACGTGGAACTGCCGGATTGGGAGGAGTTTAAAGGTTTGCACCCAAAGACCATTTTTGAAAAAAGAAAAGCACTTTCCCAAGACCGGAAAATAGCACAATCAATCCCCGATTGGCTGGACGAAACCGGGGCTGAAGAATTGGGCGAAAAGTGGACTGCCGAGCTTACTGCCCTCAACCAAACAGCCCCCGTGGTACTGCGGGCCAATACCTTGAAAACCAATCAAATAGAACTAAAAAAATTGCTTGCCGCCGAAGCTTGGGAAAGTACGGAAACCCCGCTGGCACCCGATGCCCTCGTGCTTGAAAAACGGGGCAATATTTTCCAAAACCCACTTTTCAAAGAGGGCTATTTTGAGGTGCAAGATGCTGGTTCCCAGTCCATTGCGCCTTTCCTGCAAGTAGGGCCGGGCATGAGGGTGGTGGATGCCTGTGCGGGGGCTGGCGGCAAATCGCTGCACCTGGCCGCACTGATGCAAAACAAAGGCAGCATCATCGCCCTGGACACGGAAGCCTGGAAGCTGACAGAACTCCAGCGCCGTGCCCGCCGCAACGGCGTACATATTCTGCAAACCCGGCCCATCGAGTCTTCTAAAACTATCAAACGACTGCACGGCACGGCCGATCGCTTGTTGCTGGACGTGCCCTGTTCCGGCCTTGGCACCCTGCGCCGCAACCCCGATGCAAAGTGGAAACTGTCGCAGGAATTCCTGGATCGGGTGCGGGCGACGCAGGCGGAAATCCTCCGCTCCTATTGCAAAATATTGAAACCGGGCGGGAAAATGGTCTATGCCACTTGCAGCATTTTGCCCTCGGAAAACGAAGGTCAGGTGGAGCGTTTTTTAAGCGAAAACAAAGGATTCAAACTGCTGGCCGAGCGGCACATTTCGCCCGAAAAGGATGGTTTTGACGGTTTTTATATGGCGCTGTTGGAAAAAGAAAATTAATTAAAAATCCAATCCCCACCCCAACCATTTGCCATAACCGTTCTGTCTTCGGAAGAAATTGACAATTACTGGCCAGATGGCCGAATTTTGTTCAAGCCTTTGTAAACAAGCCATTTTCTTTAAACTACATTTGGTCTTTCAACCAAAACCCTTTGCCAATGGCTCTCCGCAATGTTACCATCGTAGTTTTCGCCCTGCTGCTTGCAGCAATGGCCTTTTTCTCCTGCCAAAAGGAAGAAATAGACAATTCCGACAATGACGGTTATGGCATCCAACTGTCCCTCCACAAACCGGGCAGGAACGTGGAACTGACCTGGACACGCACCAATGTGTCCAATTTTGAGCAGTATTTAGTCGCCCGATCATTGGATTCGCTGCCCGATTCCCCAATTCCCAACAATGTGATAGCTACGCTGGACAATGTGGACAGCACCCATTTTGTAGATGCATCGTTTCCCCTTGCCAACAAGGTTTTTTATAAAATATATGCTAAGATCGGCGACCGCTTTTTGCTGAGCCAAACTGTCTCCGTTGTGCCGGATGTCAAATTGCTTGATTTTCAAACAATTAAAGTGATTCGATACGCCCCGACCCAATCCTTGTACATGGTGAGCGAACAGGAAGCAAAACTGCGCAGGTATGATTATGTAAAGGAAACAGTGGAAGCGGAAAGAAATCTCGGCGCTGCTTTTTTCGTCCCGATGGCGGCTGGTGACAACGGTTTCGGGCACGAATTATATTACAGCTCTAATCAAACATCAACTATCACCATTGCGGATGCGCTCACGCTGCAAACGAAGGATAATTTTTCTGCCAATAGTAGCGTGTCGGCATTGGCGGCTGGCAACGGGTTTGTTATTGCGGCTACTTCCCATTGGTCGGATCCACTGGCCATTTATAGCCGCTCCAACAAAAGCTTTATTGATGGCGGGGACGGCAGCATAGATTTTGACAGAACCATTGGAATAATACCTGGTAGCAATACTTCCATCATCGAGGCGGATTTTAATTTTATTAATCAATACGATTTAACTCAGAGTGGGCAGGTGAATTTCATGAAAAGCGCCAATTCGTTTGGCGGGATAATACCTCAGATTGTTTTTTCTCCGGCAGGTTCCCACTTTTTACCCAATGCGGCAGGCAATATTATGGACAACAACCTGAACATTGTTGGCATCCTGCCCAATTCCAATTTCAACAACTTTATCACTTATGTCTTTTCAGCGGATGGTAAAAAGCTATTTGCCTTTTCCAATGTTTTTGCAGGTGTGATGCAGGAGTTTTCCTTCCCTGATTTGACTTTGTTGAATACCACGGACTTAGGTTACCTCGTCGTCAATGCCTTTAATGGCGAAGGCAACGACATCCTTGTTGTTGGGCGGGTATTCCTGACATTTGAAGAGCAAACCATTGTTGACAAATTTGAATTTTGAAAAAACTGTTTTCATGAAAAAATATGCAGCGCTTCTCCTTTTCTTTTTCGCCGTTGCCGTGTTGCCGGCCCAGACAGATACCGTTCCTTCCAAGGCCAAAGTGGCCATTGGCCATGAAATCGGCATCGAGACCAACAACCTCATCAGCCGTTTTTTGGACGAAGACAACGAGGGCGGCCTCTTGGAAAGCCCTTATTTGTTGACCTATAAATTGGTGATGGGACAGTGGGCCATCCGCACAGGCATCGGGGGCGACCGCCACAAGTCCACTGAAACTGAAGAGGGATTTGCAGATTCGAAGACAACGGAATTCAACCAACTGGACTATCGCCTGGGCATTGAAAAGCGTTTTTCTTTGGGTAAAAAATGGCAGGCCAACATTGGGTTGGACGGCCTCGGGTTTACCAGCAAAAACAAAGTAGTGGAGGATTCAGGCTTTGACGTGATTACGACCAGCGAATCGGTGAACGGCTGGGGAGCGGGGCCGTCGTTTGGGCTGCAGTTTAATTTGGGAAAAAGCATCAGCCTTTACACGGAAGGCAGTTTTTACTACACGTTTAGTACCCTGCAAGGTGCCAGGCTTTTCAAGAATTTCCCGGAGTTTGACGACGAACTGAAAGAGACGAAAGAGGAAAACCTTGACATCCGCCTGCCCGCTGTGCTGTACATTGTTTTCGGGTTTTGAAATTTTCTGCCAAGTGCCGGTCAAATGTTTGAAAAACTTGAGTCCGGCACTGTTTTTCAGATAAATTTGTCCTATCACCTTCTAAAATGGTTCTTATGAAAACGAAGCTCTATTATTTTCTTGCCTTGGCGCTGGCCGCCACTGTGGTTTTTAGCTGCCAAAAAAACGCTGAAGACCTGCCTTACAAGGGCGATTCGCTTAGCCTTCCTTCCGCCGTGTACAACTACGCCAACCCTGATGTTCCTGCGAATTTTCAGGATGTGGTGTCAGGCCCCAATTTCCGGGTGACCGACGATGGCGCCACGCTGGGCAGGGTGCTTTTTTACGATAAAAAACTATCGCTCAACAACAAAATCTCCTGCGGCTCCTGCCATTTGCAGGAAAAGGCATTCGCAGATGCCGGGGCAGGCAGCCTTGGTTTTGACGGCAAAACTACAACCCGCAATTCCCTGGCTATCCTAAATCCTGTCATGGAGACCAATTTTTTCTGGGATTTGCGTGAAAACGACCTCAATCAAATGGTGCTGAAACCCATCAAAAACCACATCGAAATGGGCATGGAAGACCTCGACAAGCTGAGCGGCAAACTGGCCGCCGCCGAGTACTACCCCGGCCTGTTTGAAAAAGCCTTTGGTACGCCCGACATCAGCAAAGAGCGCATCGGCGACGCATTGGCGCAGTTCCTCCGCTCAATGTTGACCTTAAACTCAAAGGCTGACGTGGCTTTGAATAGTTTCACCCAAAAAGAAACAATGGGCATGAACCTCTTTTTTGGAAAAGCCCTTTGTTCCAGCTGCCACGGTGGCCGCAATTTCAACGAAGGCAGTTCTTTCATTGACCCGGGAACGGGAGGCTGGGATTCCAGGAATTCAGCTAATATCGGCCTGGAAATAGATTATACCGACCCCGGTATGGGCGTAAACAACCCAGAACTGGAAGGCATCTTTAAAGTGCCGTCCCTGCGGAATATCGCCCTCACTGCGCCCTACATGCACGATGGCCGTTTTGCCACGCTCATGGACGTGGTGAACCAATACAACGGCAACATCCAGGATCACCCGAACCTCGACCCACGCTTGCGTGACTGGAACAATGACCCTTGGCGGCTGCAACTCACCGACGATGAAAAGGAGGCTCTCGTTGCTTTCTTGGAAACATTGACCGATCCGACGTTCACGAAAGACGAGCGTTTTTCTGATCCATTTGCAAAATAGTTTCTTTGACGGTGGACGGTTTCATTATCGTCCACCGTCATTTTTAGATAATCGCATTTGAAATTGATAGTCAACAGAGAGTAAGTCGTTGATTTTCAATAAAATGACCTCAATGACCCTGTCTGCCGACAGGCAGGTAATGACATTCAATGACGTTCATCTATGAAAGCCTCCACATACCGCTCCACATACTCCTCCACCTTTTTCCGCTTGTACTGCATGATAAAACGGGGATGCGGCAGCGGCACCACCTTTTCAAAAAGACCTTCCCTTTCGTTGAGTTTGGATAAAAACTGAAAGTTTTTGCCCTCGCCCAAACAGAAGCAAATTTGCCTGTCCATTCCTAAATCCAGCAGCCCTTTCAGGTGCGCAACAGCAAAAGGAGTCATGGCTGTTTGCAGGCTTTTGTCGTCGTAGTAATTGTAGTTGATGCCATTTTTCACAAAACCAAAAGGCACGATGGAATTGACGAAAAAACGCTGGTAAAAACGCTCCGGCCCACCAAATGCGTGGATCACCTTATAGACAAACTGGGCAGACAATTCTTCTTTTTTGGGAAAACTGGAGCCGATGCCACATTCCCGCTCCAGGTGTACTGGATCGGTGAATGCCACATTGGTGACGCCCGCCCCGAAACGCCCAGGGTTGATGCCAAGCACCAAGCTGCGGGGAGCATGGTCGGCATAATATTTTTCCAAAAAAAGCTGGAACACACGGTGGGTTTCGGGCAATTCCTGGAGCGGCAACAACCATTCAACACCATCCGGAACGGTGGGCAGTTGTTTCAACAAGTGGTTGAAATGCGCAGAAAGCCCTTTGGCAAGATTATGGGACGAAATCATATTATATAAGTGAAATTGAAAAAATTATATAGCCAACATTGATTTACAAAACACTGTTAATCAGTGTTTTGTAAGTTCATCATTCATCGTTTATAGTTCATCATTTATTAAGGTATTTTTTACCTGCAATACTATGCAATAAAATCACTCGCCCGAATTGATTCTTTAAAAGGCCAACCAGTCGAAAAGCCAATTGGTTGGGCTATCAACCGGGTATTTTATGAAAGCACTATCAAACTTGACATGGCAGGTGAAGACCCTGCTGGCAACCCTATCTGTAGCGTTTTTGCTCATGCTTTTTTGTACCGTCAAGGTGTTGACATCCGCACCTGTAATGTGGCAAGTGGCTGGGATAGAAGTGGACTATTTCGCATACGAATCGCCTTCTGTTTATTTTTCAGCTCAAAAAAACAGATCACAGGAAGCTCCGGATTGGATGCAACAACTTTTTTTGTACAAGAATGGTGACCTGCATGGGGAAGCGCTGTCCAAGAAATACTTAAACCTAATGCTCGCTGCAACGGCATTGAGCGCAGCGTCCACAGAAGACTGGGAACAGCGATATTGGTCGGACTTGGCCGTAGGTTTTGGTGAAACAGCAAAAAAAACTGCCGTAGAAGCCGACCTGCAAAATTTGGAGGAAATAAATGCCCGGCTGCTGGTGGCGATGGCCCAGAATTATTACCAAGGGAGCAGGGTAAATGGAGCGATTTTGAAAAAACAGTATCAAGAAACGGACAAATCGCACCTGTTTAGGAGCGGTTTTTGTCAATACAGCATCTTACAGGCATTGCAACAAGATGGAATCATACAACTGCCTGATTTCCCCAAAGAAATAAACATTTGAACCAAGAATAAGCATCTAAACACAAAAACAGGGGGCGTGGCGAAAGCTGCGCCTTTTTTATTTACCCTTAAAACCGCCCTTCTTCCATCATTTCCCTACAATCGTCCATGACCCATGCCATTTGAACAAGGTAAAATTTTACCTTTGCGCCGCCTGAAAAAGTTTTATGGTTTATGCTTTGGGGTTCTTCAACTTTAATCCATATTCCACAAAACCCAAACCTGCATCCCCAAACGACGAACTCATCACAAGACTCACCTGAATGGACAAGAATACAGTTATTGGCTTTTTATTAATATTTGGCATCCTCATCGCTTGGCAACTGACGATGGCACCGGAGCGGAAGGCAGTAGAAGCGCAGAAGCAGGCGCAGTTGGATTCCTTGCGATTGTTGGAACAGAAAAAGGCCGATAGCCTGGCCCAATTGGAAAATGCCACCACCGCACCCGTGGAACTGGATTCGCAGGCGATGGCGGCCCAGCAAGGGCAAATGTCTTCAAAATTTGGCCCTTTTGCCGCCTCGGCGGTGGGCAAGGAGAGCTTTGAGGTGGTCGAAAACGACGTGATGCGCATCATTTTCACCAATAAAGGCGGACGGATTAAAGAGGTGGAATTGAAAAACCATTTTAAAGTAGATCTCGACTCCAACCACAAAGAGATAAAATCTCCGCTCAAACTCCTCGAAGACAAGAACAACAAGTTTGAATATTTCTTGCCTGTGGCAGGGGCAGAGGGCGGTAAAATTAGCAGCGAAAGCCTTTATTTCCAGCCACAAAAAAACGGCGGCAACAGCATCATTTTCAAGGCGGATGCCGGGCAGGGCAGGTTTTTTGAGCAACATTATAGCATCGAACCAGGCAGCTATGACGTGAAATATGAACTTCGTTTTACAGGCTTGGACGGAGTGTTGGATAGGGGCAGCGACAAATTGCAACTGCATTGGGTCAATTACCTCGACAAATTGGAACAGAACTACCAATACGAGGTCAATTATTCTACCGTGTATTATAAACCGTCTGAAGAAGATTATGAATATTGCTCCTGTACTTCCAATGATGAGGACGACTTAAGCGGCAAGCCTATCAAGTGGGCTGCCAATTCCAACCAGTTTTTTGCCAGTGTATTGATAGCGCAGGACAAACCTTTTGCTGGTGGTGATTTCAAAACGGAGGTAATGGCAAAAGACCAATTGGCGCAATCGCCTGATCTTAAAAAGCTAACCACAGATCTGTATATCCCCATAGAAGGACAACAAGCTTTTGCGATGAATATGTACCTGGGGCCAAAGGATTTTAAGATTTTGGCAGCGCATGGCAGTGAGTTAGAAGACATCATTCCTTTTGGCCGCAGCATTATGGGCACGGCCAATCGTTGGGTCATCCGGCCTATGTTCAACTTTTTATCCAGTTTTATTGGGGTACAAGGTATCGCCATTCTGGTACTGACATTGATTGTGAAGCTGCTACTTTATCCTTTGAGTTACAAGATGTTGTATTCTCAAGCTAAAATGGCAGCATTGAAACCCCAACTCTCGTCGCTGCGTGAAAAATTCAAGGACGATCCCACGCAAGTGCAGATGGAAAGCATGAAAATATATCGAGAGTTCGGGGTAAACCCATTGGGGGGCTGTTTGCCCGTAGTGGTACAAATGCCGGTGTGGTTGGCATTGTACCGGTTTTTCCCCGCCGCTATTGAATTCCGGCAAGTGGATTTCCTTTGGGCGACTGACTTGTCGAGCTATGACGCAGCGTTTTGGCTGCCTTTCAGCATCCCTTTTTATGGCCAGCACGTCAGTCTTTTTACCTTGTTATGGGTAGTGACCACCATCATCTATACCTATTACAACATGCAGCAGATGGACATGGCCAATATGGGCGGCGGCGTCAATGCCAAGATGATGAAATACATGCAATATGGTATGCCCGTCATGTTCCTGTTCTTTTTCAACAACTTTGCGTCGGGCCTAACCTGTTATTTAGTGTTCAGCAACGTACTCAATGTTGCCCAGACCGTTATCACTAAAAACTTCATCATTGACAATGATAAAATAAGAGCAGAGCTGGACGCCTATCGAAAAAAACCCAAGAAAAAGGGCGGCTTCCAATCACGCCTCGAAGATGCCCTGAAACAGCAACAGTCCATTGCAGCGCAGCGGGAAGCAGCCGCCGATAAAAACAAAAAGAAAAAGTAATACATAAGAGCTTGTTTGCAATTTGGTGCTTGAGACAAAAACGAGCCATTTTTCGTCAGTTTTTTATCTTTTTGAAGGCGCATAGTGGAGCTACGCAACTGAAAAAAGGTGAAAAAATGGCGGAAAAGAGCCGATTTTGGCCAAGTAGCCAAATCGCAAACAAGCTCTAACCATTTCCTGATATGAAAACCAGCTTGATTGTTTTAATTGGGGTTCTCGTTCTCATCGCATTTGTTGCTTGCAACAAAAAAACAAGCAGCAGCGCCAAGGAAGAACCTGTGACGGAAAACCCTGCAAAGCCGAATACCAACACTGACAATGCTGATGCCCCAACTAAAGAAGCGAATCAAATCCTTGGTTTTCAAAAAACAGCCTGCTTTGGGAAATGCCCGGTGTACCAAGTGACATTTTACGACGACGGCAGGGCCACGTGGTATGGAAAAATGAACGTGGAGCGCATGGGCTGGCACGAAACAATCGTGACAAAAGCGGAAGTGAAACGCCTATTGGATAAGGCCCAAGAAATAGGTTTTTTTGATTTTTACAATGAATATCCCACTGGCCAAAAAGTGGCCGACCTGCCCAGTACCATTACCTTCATCCGCATTGGCGATATGGAAAAAAGCATCAAAAACACCCACGACGGGCCAGAGAAGCTGGGCGAGTACCAGAAGTTTTTGGAAAACTACATCACCGCTTTGCCGTGGAAGCCACGATCTGATAAATAATTTACCTAAGGCAGACTCCTTCCAGAGTTTATCGTTTCATGTAACTCCCTATTATCATTGCCAATGCACTGGCAAAAAGGCCATATAGCAGGCTCGGCCATTGCGTCGGGAAAATATACTCGCACCAGACCCAAGCCAACATGCCCACCACGATCGCCAGCAAGGCACCCAAACTGGACGCCTTTTTCCAATAAAGCCCAGCTACTAAGGGCACAAATAATGACACCAGGCTCATCACCGACGACAAGGCCACGAGTTCATATATGCTGCTGCCCGACAGGGCCATAATAAGTGATAGCAATGCTACACCAACCACGGACAGGCGCATGATCAAGAGCAGTTTTTCGTCCGTAATTTCTTTATAAAGCGGCTTGACCAGATTTTCGCCAATGACCGTCGCCGGTGCCAGTATGGCCCCAGATGTTGTGCTCAAAATGGCGGAAAGGATGGCCCCGAAAAAAAGGATTTGAATGCCGATGCCGCCGTATTTCAACACCATCATCGGCAGCAATTTCTGTGGATCGTCGTGCAGCAGATCGGGGTGCAGCATTTTGGCACAAAGGCCAATAAACAAAGGGATAAAGCCAATGGTGAGGTACATCATTCCGCTCAAATATCCAGCCCTCACGGCCGTCCGTTCATCTTTGGCTGACATCACCCTTTGAAAAACATCCTGCTGCGGGATGGAGCCAAGCCCGATGGTAATCCATGCGGCGAAGTAGTTCAAAACGTCCTTCATATTGCGTTCGGGGAAAAACTGGAAAAAGCCTTCTGGCTGCGCCTTGACGACTGCTGCCACACCGCCCGCTTCACTGCCCACCAAAACAGCAAGGGCAACCATGCCGATAATAATGATAATCGTTTGGATAAAATCTGTGACCGATACGGCCCACATCCCGCCGATATAGGTGTACATCACCACTACCCCAGCACAAATCAAAATACCCCATGTCATCGAAATACCCAGCAAAACATTGAGAATGAGTGCCATCGCCACCATTTGCGCCGCTATCCATCCAAAATAAGAAGGCACCATGACGATAGCAGAAACAATTTCAGTGCGGCGGCCAAAGCGAAGGCGATAGAAGTCGTTGAAGGTGAGGATGTTGAGCTTGTACAGGGGTTTTGCCACAAAAGCCCCGGCCAGAATAAGGCACAGGGCCGCCCCGAATGGATCTTCTATCACGCCAAGGATGCCACCTTCCACGAATTCCGAAGGTGCGCCCATCACCGTTTCCGATCCAAACCAGGTAGCAAACATGGCGGATCCAGCCACGATGAGCGGCATCTTGCGGCCCGCCACTACGAAATCTGTGGTGCTTTTCACTTTGCGGGATGCCCAATACCCCACCAGCAAGGTGGCAAGCAGGTACAGCACGATAAAGGCCAACAACATTTGACGATGGATTTTGGTGAAAAACCATTTTGGGAAGAAGCAAATCTACTATTTTGAAAATAGGGGCGGAGCGATTTCATTATTTTTAGAAAAATGGGGGCCAAAGCCAACACCTTATACATCTGCACATTTTCCCTGTTTGTCTATTATGGGCAAGGCTTTATAATTAATAAGGTTCCTTTGCAATCGGAATAGATATTCAAACCATGGAATACTTATCCCGCTTCATTTTACTCAAATCTGATTGTTATGAAATTTAAACGCATTGTTACTGTTTTTGCCCTGCTGGTAGTGTTTTCCATGCTGAACCAGGCCTGCTCCGGCAGCCAAAAATCAGCCGATTCCACCAAGAAAGTAGGATCGGAAAGTGCCGCAGCTCATGGTTTTCAAACGTTGGCAGATTACTTGCGGCGAGACCCTTCCATCCGTATCACTGGCAATGGTGACGACCTGGTGGTTTACATCAGGAGTGCCGATACGATTTCGTCAGATTTCCAGCCGTTGTTCATCATTGATCGAAATACCTATCTGAACACCTATTCAGATGCTGCCCGTGCCGTTGATGTCAATGACATCCAATCGGTCAGGGTGCTAAAGCCACTGGAAGGGACGGCTGAGTACGGCGTGAGGGGCGGCAATGGCGTCATCGTCATCCGTACCAAGAAGAAGTGATTCGTCTATTCCTGTTCGGCATTAATAGATATTTAACGGGTACTCCTCGCATTGAGCAGTGAAATGGCTAAACTTTGGCTCCTGTGCCATTGTTTCAGCAATCCATGTCCGGGTCGAAAAACGGGCAGTCTTATTTCAACATTTAGTGTAACTATTTAGCAGGGGTGTTTTTGGTAAAAATTTTCAATTTTTCCCAAAAACACCCCAATAGCGGGAGGAGGAAGAAAAAATTAAATTTTTTCTTCCTCCTCCCGCACCCTTCTAAATAATTACCATTTAACACTTGATAATGCGCATAGGAGGACTTATTTTTTTGGCCATCGTCATCGGCCTGTTGTTTTTGATGGACTGGTACGTTTTCCAGGGCATCAAGTCTTTAACTTCCAACCTTCAAAGTTCGCCCCTAAAGCAAGGCATCCGTTGGGCACATTGGCTTATCAGCCTGGGCCTGCCGCTCGTCATTGCCGTTTTGTACGTGAAATCTGGCCGCATGAACCCTTACTTTATGTTCATGGGCAGCCTTTTTATCACGATGTTCATCACGAAGGCGGTTTTTGTGGCGGTGTTGATGGGCGGCGATGTTTACCGCTTGGCCGAAGGCGGCATCAATTGGCTGGCGGATCATACGGTGGGAAATAAAGGAAACTTCATGCCGGGCCGCAGGAAATTCGTGAGCCAACTGGCGCTGGGCGTTGCTGTCATCCCTTTCACCTCCTTTTTATATGGCATCACCAAGGGGAAATACCTGTTCAAGGTACACCGCCACACGCTTTGGTTCGACGACCTGCCCGCTGCATTTGATGGATTTACAATAACGCAAATCTCGGATGTGCATTCAGGCAGCTTCGACGATATGGACGCCGTGCGCAGGGGTGTGGAAATGGTCAATGCCCAACAGTCCGATCTGTTTGTATTTACGGGCGATTTGGTCAATAGTGTGGCCTCGGAATTCGACCGCTGGGTGGATGTTTTTAAGGAAATAAAAGCGCTGCACGGCCAGTTTTCCATCCTGGGCAACCACGACTATGGCGACTACCACGCCTGGCCTTCTGCCGAAGCCAAATTGGCCAATTTGGAACAGCTGAAAAAACACCATGCGTCTGCCGGGTTCCGCCTTTTATTGGATGAAAATGTGGAAATCGAAAAGGACGGCGAGAAAATAAACCTGCTGGGCGTCGAAAACTGGGGCATTGGCTTCGGCCAACGTGGCAACCTCCGCAAAGCGCTGACGGGCGTCCAGCCTGAAAATTTCAAGGTGCTACTTTCACACGACCCCTCGCACTGGGACAAGGAAGTGAAAAACTTCGACCAGCACGTACACCTGACCCTTTCCGGCCATACGCACGGCATGCAAATGGGCGTCGAAATCCCAGGCCTGCGTTGGAGCCCCGTAAAATACCGCTATCCAAAATGGGCGGGCATCTATGAAGAGGCTGGCAAATACATTAATGTGAACCGTGGCTTCGGCTATCTGGGCTTTGCTGGCAGGGTAGGCATCTGGCCGGAAATCACCGTTTTGGAACTAAAAAGGAAAACTGAGGCGAGCTGATGGAAGAGGTTGATGAAGTTGATAAGGTTGATTGGGTTGATATAAACCTTATAAACTCTATCAACCTTATCAACTCTTTTCAACCCTTTTCAACAAAAATGGGTGGTGGGGAAAGGTCAAAAATAGGAGCCCCCAAAACCACTTATTTCCAGCCCATTTGATCCATTGGTACAAAGCAAGAACTTTAAGTTTTTGCTAAAACCGCCGGATGAGCCGGGAGACAAGTGCTGGCCCCTTCAACCAGTATGAATTGGGAGCTCCGGTGACATCTACCCCACCATCCTTGTTATTATTTCAAAGGACTTGCCGTCTGGCCCGTTGGCTTTTTCATTGGGCGATAGGCACCAAAAAGGCACCTGGGCTGTCCTGGTTTATAAGGCAGTCTCAATTAAATGTCCGAGATGAATTGGTAGCAATGGCAGCGGGGAAAGCTGCCGTTAAAAGGGTAAAAGGTGAAGCTGGCCGGGCATTGGGGAATGGTGCTGGGTTTGTTGAAAAAACCCAAATTGTAACAATAAAGGTAGTAGGTGTAAACCAGTCTCATCACGGGATAAGTGTTATCGGTTTTTTAAATATAATTCGCTATTACAGACGTCAGACAGTAATTAAAGTAACGTCAATAAACACAGATTTTACTAAAAAAATAAAACTGTGGACGGACATCGAAAACAATAAGTAATAGCTGGAAAACTGAATAGTGTGAGACTGGTCAAATCATTCGGAAGAGGAAAAGGAGAATACGGGCGGTTTGGGTAATTTTTTTTCATGGGACTATAAGTTTTTGGAATAAACAATATCGGTTTGCAAAATCTGGACGCCCAGCGTCAATCATGTTGCTGAACTCATGGCAAAGATAGGTCATATATTTTTCGCTTTGCCAGTTTGCTGTGGGAATTTTTAATTTTTTTTGAAAGTGCCATCCTTGCCCAAAACGGCCCGAAGCAAATAACCTATCTTCGCTCCCTTGTTTTTACCCAGCACCCAGACATAAAATCAGTATGCAAGTAGGCGGGTTGGCCAGTCGCCTGGCACCGTTCCATCCGCCGCAAACACTTTATTTTCTATGTCAAGTACTTCTGAAGTCCTCAGTCCTCAGTCCTCAGTTCTCAGTCTTAAATCTCCAAAGAATACGATTTACATCAAGGGGGCAAGGGCCAACAATCTGAAAAACATAGACCTGGAAATCCCCAAAAACCGCCTCGTCGTCGTCACGGGTGTATCGGGCAGCGGCAAGTCGTCCATCACGATGGACACGCTCTACGCCGAGGGCCAGCGCCGCTATGTGGAAAGCCTGAGCAGCTACGCCCGCCAGTTTTTGGGCCGCATGAAAAAGCCGGATGTGGACTACATCAAAGGCATCTGCCCGGCCATCGCCATCGAGCAAAAAGTGAGCACCAGCAACGCCCGCTCCACCGTTGGCACCTTGACGGAAATTTACGATTACCTGCGCCTGCTCTATGCGAGGGTGGGGCGCACCTATTCGCCCACCAGTGGCGAGGAGGTGAAACGCCATGCCGTGAGCGACGTGGTGGATTTTATACAAAAACAAGAAGAGGATACCAAGGTGCAGCTCTTCATCCCCCTGCCCGTGAAGTACAAAGACCGCTCGTTGAAACAGGAACTCAATCTTTTGTTGCAAAAAGGCTACACCCGCCTCACTTGGGACAACGAGATGCACCAAATTCAAGATTTACTGGAAGGCGGCGGCTTTGATTTGACAAAAACCCTCGACCAATATGGTGGCGAAGATTTGCGCATTTTGGTGGACCGGTTTGTGGTGAAAAAAGACGACGAGGAAAACCGCAAGCGCATCGCCGATTCTGTACAGACTGCCCTTTATGAATCTGAAGGTGAATGTGTCGTGGAAACCCTCACTCCTCACTCCTCACGTCTCACATCTTTCAACACCCGTTTTGAGCTGGACGGTATGGAGTTCCTCGAACCGAATCCGCAGTTGTTTAATTTCAACAACCCCTACGGGGCCTGCCCCACTTGTGAGGGCTTTAGCCGGGTGATGGGCATTGCAGAGGATAAGGTGATCCCCGATGCCACGAAGAGTGTCTATGAAGGCGCTGTTGCTGCTTGGTCGGGCGAGAAGTACGGCGAGTGGCTCAACGAATTCTTGAAAGTGGCGCACAAATTTGATTTCCCCGTACACCGCCCCTATCAGGAATTGACGAAAGAACAAAAACGCCTGCTCTGGACGGGCAACCAGCATTTTTATGGCATCAACGCCTTTTTTAAAGAATTGGAGGAAAAACTGTACAAAATACAAAACCGGGTGATGCTGGCCCGCTACCGGGGGCGCACCGTTTGCCCCGATTGTGGCGGCGGCAGGCTGCGGCCAGAGGCGACGTATGTAAAGGTGGGCGGCAGGGCCATTACAGATTTAATTGAAATGCCGATAGATGAACTATTGGCTTTTTTTGAAAATATTGACCTAACGGAAACAGAGCGGAAAATCGCCAACCGCCTTTTGCTGGAAGCCAAAAACCGGCTAAGTTTTATGGTGGGCGTCGGCTTGAAATATTTGACCATCAACCGTTTATCAAATACTTTGAGCGGCGGCGAAACGCAACGGATCAACCTCACCCGCACACTCGGCAGCAACCTCACGGCCTCCATGTACATCCTCGACGAACCCAGCGTGGGCCTGCACCCACGGGACACGGGCCGCTTGGTGGAGGTATTGAAAAACCTGCGTGACCTGGGCAATACCGTCGTGGTGGTGGAGCACGAGGAGGACATTATCAAAAATGCCGACTACCTCGTGGACATTGGCCCGGCGGCTGGCATCCACGGTGGCGAGGTCGTCTTTGCAGGGCCTTTTGAAAATATTTATAAAGAGGCAATTGACAGTTTGACCACCAAATACATGACTGGCCGCATGTCTATCCCAGTGCCGAAGCTGCGCCGCAAGGCCGTGAAATGGTTGGAACTGAAAGGCTGCCGCCAGCACAATTTGAAAAATATTGATGTCAAAATTCCGCTCAATTGCTTCACGGTAGTGAGCGGCGTGAGCGGAAGCGGGAAGACGACTTTGATAAAAGACATCCTTTATCCAGCCCTGAAGCGCCATTTTGACGAACCTACCGCCAAAGCGCCCGGCCAGTTCAACGACCTAATAGGCGACCTGAAAGCCATTACCCAGGTGGAAATGGTGAATCAAAGCCCGATTGGCCGCTCCAGCCGCTCCAATCCGGTGACGTATGTGAAGGCCTACGACAGCATCCGCAACCTGATGTCCAACCAGCAACTGAGCCGCATCCGGGGCTACAAACCCGGCCATTTCAGCTTCAACGTGGAAGGCGGCCGCTGCGAAACCTGCCAGGGCGAGGGCGAACAAGTCATTGAAATGCAGTTCCTCGCCGACGTGCGCCTGGAGTGCGAAGACTGCAAGGGCAAACGTTTCAAGCCCGAAATACTCGACGTGAAATACAAGGGCAGGGACATCTACGAAATACTTGACCTGAGCGTGGAAGAAGCCCTCGAATTTTTTGCAGACCAAAAGGATATCATCAACAAAATACAACCTCTGATGAATGTGGGCCTTGGCTACGTGAAGCTCGGCCAAAGCAGCAGCACCCTCTCCGGCGGCGAGGCGCAGCGGGTAAAACTGGCCAGTTTCCTTATTGGCGGTAGCGGCAAAAACCCTTTGCTGTTCATCTTCGACGAGCCGACCACCGGCCTGCATTTCCACGACATCCGCAAACTGTTGGACGCCTTGAATGCCTTGGTGGAAAACGGCCACACCGTGCTAGTGGTAGAGCACAACATGGAAGTCATCAAATCCGCCGATTGGATCGTTGATTTAGGGCCAGACGGGGGGAAGGACGGCGGGAATTTGGTGTTTCAAGGGAAGCCGGAGGACTTGGTGAAGGTGGAGGGGAGTTGGACGGGGAAGTATTTGGGGGAGAAGTTGAAAAATTAGATGAACCCAAATACCCAAGAATGCCTTTATCTTTGTTTAAAACTGTTTACTAATGGTCGTAACGATTCATTTTCAAACGCAGGAGGATTTTAAGTGGATAGAACCACTGATGCAATTGTTGAAGCAATCCAATATACAAGTGGATTTCGAAGGCAGCCCGTCACCGAAAATGAAGAATGGGAAATCTACCCCACAAAAGGGAATAGCTACTCCTATCACTGAGCAGCTACAAGGAATAATTAAACTATCAGACGATTTTGACTACAAAACATTCATGGGTGATGAACTCCAAAAAAGATACTTAGGCAATGGATAAGGTTTTTGTTGACACCAATGTGCTGATCGATCCGCTGACCTTGATACTCTTTCCATTGAAAACCTAACCCGCTCCTCCTGCCGATTTATAATTGGCATCAGCAGGCAGTTATTTCAATGGGCTGGCCCTGCGCCAGCGTGGGTGCCCCCTGAACTTAATTGTTTTTCTTTTTTTGTTAGTTGCCTGTAACTGTCGGCATACTTGACGTGTCAGCCATTTTGGGTTTGCGAGTTTAGCTTGCTGACATGTACGGATAGCCGATGTTAGGTTCTGATTAAAAGAATTTACTCCTTAAAATTGGGAACACAAATGAGACTGGTATAAAGACCAAAACAAAATATGTCCATTTCCTATAGAATGATACTTTCCATTTATTTCGTCCCAATCCGATTACTGTGCGTGGCTTTATTAACAAAATTAAGACAGTGATGAGCATTGTACCCCAGGTAAAGAGCAAGGTCCGATTTGTCCGAACTGTCGTTGCAAAGTCGTTGGGAACATAGTTACTCTGGTTCTCTAGTAAAATTTGAATTGCTTGTTTGATCTCCTGATCTGTCAGTCCATCTTTCAGGATAGCGTGACTTTGCTGCTTAAGATTTTGTTTATAAATGTCGCTTGTGCTCTTGAATAGGAACGGCGTTAAAATGAAAAGCAAGAATAAAATTGGAAATGCTGCGAAGGGAAACCAGCTTGACCATGTTTGCATGGCCATATTCGGTCGATTCTTTTCAATCCATTTGTTCAATTCGTAATTTATATCCTCAAATAGAATATCGTCCGGAACCTTTGTCCTTGTTTTTAAGTCACCGAAATATTTAGTCGAAATTTCGAGCATAAATTCGCATGGCCCCTTGGTTATTTGCAGATGTAATTCAGTTGGTTCGAAATGTTCTAATTTCCTATCTTTTAAAAGTTGGACTAAACTCTCATCCCTAATTTTATCACCATTCTTATCGGTAATTACAACAAGTTTCTCACTCTTTTTAAATCTATAGAACTCCCCAACTTTCGTCTTAGATTTTTCTAAATCCAATTCATTAATCACATTCTTATACTCTTCAAAATATTCTTTTGCTTCTAGTTCCAAACTAGTGTTAAACGCTTCTTCCAGTTTAGAATCTATAATAGATATCGTCTGGTCAAGCGACTCTAAAAAAGTGGGATCAATAAGCCATGGCCCTTTGATTTTTCTGTCCGTTGGTATTATTAACTGTGCCATTTTATATTTTGTGCCTAACAACAGCACTCCCGAAAACGACTAACTAAACACGCATTGCGTCTTTACTGACTCGTTTTCGGAGAAGTAGCCAATCTTTCACACACTCCACTTTCCACGGCGACTAAGTAAACCAGCGTGGCATGTTTACGTAATCGCCACGGGTACTCACTTTTGAGTACGCTACGCACAGAAGGTATTTATACACACACTTTCTGGCTGATTTTCAAGGTTCTCCCACAGTTGCTTCAATTTACCTGGCGAAAATAAGGAACAGTTTACAAATCCAAATGATCTAATGGTTTTTTTATTTTCCCTGTGCCATTAGCTTGGTTTACAAAAACTCAATAAAACAAGGGCTTTGTGCGATTTCTGCGTTAACTATTAATGAGGAAAAGGCGTACTCCTTATCAATATTTCACTATAGAAACCCTATAAATATCTCGTTTTACTGTAAATTCAAGTAAAATTTTTATCCAAAAAGTAGTAAAGTCCAGATTAGGGGCTGTGAAATTTGAAAGTGAAGTGAATATCGGCGTGGCTTTGAGTTCAATGCTGTCAACCTGACGTGACACACAAGGAGGATGGGAACACGGATATGATACTGCCCAGGCTTTCCATTTCCTGGCCGAGTTGTTCCATTTTTTCGCTGAGGTCGGCTATGGCCAGACCGTCGGTAGAGGTTTGGGAGCTGGCTAAGAATGGCAGCGCCAACAGTGCCGCCCAAAGGAACATGCAGAGTTTTTTCATGATAATAACAGTTTGATGATGAAGAAATTAGTTTATTCTAAAGAGAGACCCTTGGATATTGACCGGGTTGCATGGATAAGGTAACAACTGGGTTTACAAGAAAGACCTGACAAGGTACAAAACCCTGTCAGGTCCATCGCATCGAAGCAAATTGGGGCGAAAAATCCCCCCACTCACACCACCGCCTCCACCACCATCACTTCAAACTCATTGGTGAGCTGGCCCAGGTTTTTTACAATAATATAATTCGTGCCGGGGGCCCAGCCCGATTCGGCGGCGCTGCCTTCCGAGCTTTCGTTGGGCAGCACGGAAGTTTTCATCGGGCTGTCGCTGGCCGAGGCATTGGAGGAGAAATAAAACTCCAATTCGCCCTGGTTGGAACTGTTCGTAAAAGTACAGGCCGCATGGGTGCTCATCGCCAGCTTGGCGGGCAGGGCCACTGCCGCCGTAGCGCCAGCCCCGACCGTGCCGTTGTATCGGAAAATGGCCTCCGAATCGTTCAATGCCTTGCGCAAAAAGCCAAGGTCAAAAAAATTCTCCACCATACCGGGATTGCTGCGGTACCTGATTTTCAAGGCGCAAAGGTTATCGTCCAGCAGGTTGGCCAATATTAGGCGCTGTTCTTCCAACTTGCTGCTCGAAAGGCCCGTCTTTCCCAACTGCTGCTTTTGTGCCTGGCGGGCCTCCGTCAGCAGGGCCAACTTGGCCTCCACTTCCCTGGCCACCCCCTCCAGTGCCGGATAGACCTGCAAAGTAGTGTGCAAAGCCTCTACGGCAACCATCCGCTCGTCGTAAGGGGCTGTTTGGAACGGCGCTTTATATTGCGGGAAAATGGCCGTGGCTTCTGCCGTGCCCCTTGGGTAGGTAGCATGTACCAGGCCTTCCCATACGTTGATCCATTTACTGCTCATTTCATCCAGGCTTTCCTGCCATGATTGGGTGCGGCCTTTTCCCACGCCCTTGCCGCTCACCCACTGCGCCATCAGGCTGCGGAACACCAGCAGCGCTGCATGGAAAGGGGTGTAAAGTTTCAAAATATCTGGGTCATCTTTAGCCGCCTCCAGGCGGGTGTCGTGGTCGTTGGCGATGCGCAGCATCTTCACGTAAGAGTTTTTTGTGTTGACGTCAAATGTGTTGACAAGATAGAGCCAAATCCTTTTCATGGCAAATGATAGGTTAAATGATAAGCAATAGAGCGTAAACCAATATATAGGCAGCATGCCCAAATGGCCGCACTACTGCACGTCTGGCATTATCGTCTGACGATAGTATTGTTATACGACAATGGTTTTCCGTATGTTGCGATATGTTGAAAAATATTTTGTTTTTTCTTGACTTGATGGAGTTTAAGCGGGTTGGAATATTCCAATCGCTATTCTGATAAGCTGGCCATTCATTGGAAAAAGATTAGCGGCATTTTGGCTGTCTAAATGTCAATTGGAAAAAGATGATTGGCATTTAGACGGTTAAAATGCCACTTAGAAAAAGATTATCGGCATTTGGATGCCCTAAATACCAATTGGAGAAATATAATGGAGATATAGGTAGATTTAATGGCATTTGATGGTTGGCGGAGAGCATCGCAGGCACTTCCTTACATATTATTGAGCCCCGGGTTGTTGTGATAAAACATGAAATGCCAATTGACAAACGCACCCCTCTCACCCCTCTCATTCCTCTCACATCTCTCATCCTCTTTCATCTTTCCCTTCCGGCAAATACTCCCCCATCAAGTTCCAGTCCATCGCATTGCCCCAACCCTGTCCGTGGTCGCTGGTATTTTTGGTTGTGTGGCCTTCCGACACCGAGAAGTTGCCATAAGCCAACAAGGCCAAAATATTTCCGGGCCGGAGGTGCTGGCTGGCCCAACTCAAGGGCGAATCCCCATGAGCGTCCTTGGCCGCCTTGTCCGCACCATGTTCAATCAGGAAATGAACCGTCCTTTCATCCGAATAGGCAGCAGCCCTGTGCAGCGGCGTTTCCCCTTTCGTCCTGACATCCCGCATGAATGCCCCCGTCTCCAATCCGGGAACCGTTTTGACATTCACATCCGCCCCGTGCTCCACCAATAATTTCACCACATAAAAATAATAGGGCCTGCCCGCCTTGGACAAAGCATTGTGGAGCGGCGTTTCATGGGTCTCGGCGACCCGGTAATTGACATCGGCCCCTTGTTGGATTAAAAAATCGCAAACTTTCCAATGCCCAAAAAAAGCGGCATTGCCCAATTCTTCGTGGATGTTGATGCTGTCCAAAGTGCCGCCCTGTTCGACGACCGCCCTCAGCCCCGTCACGTCATTGTAATACACCAACCATTGCAAGGGCTTGATGCGCCCTTCCTGGAGCAGGTCTTTCCAGTCCGGCAGCTTTAACAATTGCACGATGAAATCCGTCCTTCCACGGCTGATGAGTTCGAGTAATTTCGATGGGTGCATTGCTAATGTTTTAATGATGAGGGATTTATGGGTTTGCTTTGGTGTTGGGAGGCCTTTTGTTTTGTAGAAATGACAGGCTCCAACTTTACAAAAGTACTATAGTTTGGGCAGGAGTTGGGAGGAGCGGCTTTTGCTGGAGTTTAATTACGTTAAGATTATGCTTGCCTTTAAAGAGTGGGGGACTTGTCACAATGGGTAAATGGATTTTTGTTTTAACGGTCTGGTGCAAACGTGGTAAGTCGTATAGGGCTTGTAGTCGTTTTGAACTTTGTTCCACCCCGTTTTACTTTTTATAATTCTTTCCTGTGTAATCTATTATCATACTATTTGAAATTTGATAAAATGAATCTATTTTCAATTTCATCAATTTGTCGAATTCACTATCGGAAAGTAAATTATTTTCATTTTTTATTTTTCTTATTCTTTCGATTGCTTCTTTAAAATCAAATCCTCTTAAATACTTCAAATCCTCGTTTCTATTTGCGTTTTCTTTCAATAATTTTTCAAGAAGTTCTCCTTCTTGTTGCTTCTCCAGAATCTCACGAATCGATAATTTTTTTTCCTCAATTGAAATCTCTTTTTGTTTTCCGTTATTTGTGAAATAGTCATTTGGTTTATTTAATCGCAATTTTTTTAAACTTTCTGTGAACTCAATCATCTCGTCTTTGTTCTTTAGTATATATCGAATATTTACGTTCGTTACATCATCAAATGTCAATGTGCAATAAGAAATATTTGACGTGTCATTATCCAATGAAATAAATATTTTTCCTTCGACAGATGTTAGTTTCTTATCATAGTGTCCCGTAATCACAAAATCAGTATTCAGGTCAAAAAGCCAAACTCGTCTCTTTAATTCTGTGTGGCACAGCACAATATCAATTTTCTGATTATTTGCCCTTATCAGTTCTTTGAATTCGGTTTTATTTTTGGATTTATTAAATGAGATTCCCAATATTTTTATTCCTTTGAATTCTATAAATTGATTGGAAATATCTGAACTGAAATTTAAATCATCGGAAAAATCAATTAATTCGTTGAAATAATCGACTTCATCGTGATTTCCACTTATGAAAAATGATTGAATTTTGTTTGCCTCTAAAATTCTTAATAAAATTTTCATCGCATTTAAATAACCATGTCCGCAAGAACCGTCTCCCGTAATATCTCCAGCGAATAACACCAAATCTGGTTTTTCTTCCCTTATCAGCAAAAAATATTTCTTAATGCCTGTGTACTTGTTCTTTTCTAAATCTTGCTCTTTGAATTTTTTAACTTCTTCATTTTTGATTTTTTGAAGTTTCCGTTCCCAGCATAAATCACTTAAGGTTAATATTTTCATCTGACTTTTTTCTTTTAATGGTATGGAACGGTTAGCATACCTGCCAATCACCTCTATGCGGGGCGGCTGACAAGGATGTTAACCGTTCTACGTAGGTACTATTTTTTATCTTTCTTATTTTCATATTATCAGTAGTAATATTTATTCAGCATTCCCTCGGTGATTCCAAGTTTAGATCGAATTGCAACTTTTGGCAATCCTTCACTTTTTAGTTCAGCAATTTTTTCTATCATTTCTTTCTCTTTTTCCTTTATCAAGTATTTATCAAAATATGCTCGTGCTTCCGATTGTATTACACTTCTGTCGAAGTAACCTAATGTATTTTCTTTAATTTCTTTCTGTTCAAGAACTTCTGATAAAATTGTTCCTAATCTTTCTTGATTATATTGATTTGTGAAGAAATCTGGATGTTTCGCAACAAGTTTTCCAATCTCCTTGACCTTTGCTTGAGGTAAAGATTTTTCTTTCAACCGTGAATAGCCAATATCCTCATCGCTGTTTGCATCAATTATTTTATTCTTTATTACATCTATTTCATCAACCCAATCCGATATACTTGCATATTCAAAAATTATACTTTCGGAAATCCAAGACAACGAAAGAAATTCAATCCGACTTTCATACTTTTTCAGGTTCTTAATTTGGTTTTTAACTTTAACGCTGCTTTCTGTTTCATCTATACCTAATTCATCGAGTATTTCTTGGCTCTTGAAAACCCCCTTGTGAATGATGAAAATTTTTGCTTCATGTTTCTTTCCTAAATTTAGGAAATCTTCAATATTTGTATCGTCGGCATCGCAGAGCACGTTTGCTGATTTTTTATTTTTAATTACTCCATTCAATAGGTCTAACCCGTTCTCTACGCCTGTCCCCAAACGTTGGACATTTTTCCGGCTAGTTTAAGATGGAATACAATGGGGGATTAATTGAACTTGTAAGCCGCCAATCGGCATGAGCAGCAGGTTCAGTCAAGGGCGGCTGTTGGGCAGCTTGGTGGGC
>JBGSKQ010000014.1:0-30699 GCA_041741095.1 Saprospiraceae bacterium | reverse complement strand
AAGGCCGCCTGGCCCCATCACCATGTCAAGGGGGCTCCGCCGATTCCAGGACATGGTGATGGTTGCGGGGCTGAGTCCATAGATACCTTATGTCAAAGAACTTTTCGTACGAACGTGGTTAAGTGCATACAGTAGGGTTCCAAACCCTAACAGGGTTGGTTTTTTTTGAAACGGGCACCATCCATCCCACCCTGTTCGCATTTTTACCAATCACGGGCGATCCTGCATTCCATGTTCTTGTCCTTAAGTCAAAATTAAATCACCCGTATGAAATTGTTATGCAACTTGTTAATTGCCTGCATTGCTATAGGCACTCTCCGGGCGGAGACGGTCCAAAACAACAGCTACCAATACACCCTCGACCTCGTTAATGTGCAGGACGATAAGGTGCAAGTAGAACTTATCACGCCTAAAATGGACAAAAATAAGGCGGTGTTTTTCATGCCGAAAATCGTCCCCGGCACCTATGAAATCTCAGATTTTGGCCGCTTTGTCTCCGACTTCAAAGCTTTCGACCAGCAGGGAAACTTGCTGCCCGTAGAGCATCCGGAGGTAAATACCTGGAAAATCGGCAAGGCCAAATCGCTGTACCGCATCACCTACCGGGTGGACGATACTTTCGATGCCACAGGCGGCAAACCTGTGATGGGGATGGCAGGCACCAATATTGAAGCTGGGAAAAACTTCCTGCTCAATGGGCATGGCATCTATGGTTATTTTAAAAATTTGGAGTTCTCCCCTTTTGAAGTGACGGTAAAAAAGCCGGAAGGTTTTGCCCATCAGTCGGCCTATGAAATGGTGCACAACCGAAACGGAATGGATGTTTTCACCGCCAGCGATTACCATCATCTCGTGGACATGCCTGTGATGTATTGCCAGCCCGACACGGCCATTGTGCGGCTCGGCGGTACGGATGTTTTGATTGCCGTTTATTCACCAAACAAAGCCATTACCGCCGATTTTCTGCGGGGGAAATATGCACCACTGCTACAGTCACAACGGGATTACCTGGGCGGGAAACTACCGGTGAACCGTTATGCTTTTATCATGTATTTTATGGGCGAGCCACTGCCTATAGGCACGGGGGCACTGGAACACAACTTCTCCTCGGTCTATTGCCTGCCGGAAGCGGACAAGGAACAAATGGCGCCCTTTCTCGTGGATATTGCCTCGCACGAGTTTTTTCACATCATTACACCGCTGAACGTGCATTCCGAGGAAATCCACTTTTTCAATTTTAACGACCCTGATATGTCCCGCCACCTGTGGATGTACGAAGGTATTACGGAGTATTTCAGCCACCATAACCAAGTTCGTTCGGGCATGATATCGCAAGAGGATTTTTTGCAGCGCATGGGCAAAAAAATTCAGAACTCCCAAAGTACCTATCACGACGACCTTTCTTTCACCAAAATGAGCGATAAAGTTTTGGGCAAACATGCCAGCCAATTTGCCAATGTGTATGAAAAGGGCGCTCTGATTGGGATGTGCATTGATATAGAATTGCACCGGCTCTCCAAGGGAAGCTACGGCGTCGTGGACATGATGGAAGATCTATCGAAGCGTTTCGGCAGCAAACAGCCGTTCCGGGACAAAAAACTTTTCCAAGAAATTGAAAAAATGACCTATCCCGAAATACGCCAATTTTTGGAAAAATATGTGCAGGGAGGTACGCCTATCCCTTATGGGCAGTTTTTCGATAAAATGGGCATTGCTTATACCGCTCCAAAAGACACGATGGTCTATACCATCGGCGATGTGGGCTTGGGCTACAACCAGGAATCAAAACGCCTCTACGTGGCGGACACTTACAATATGAACGAGATGGGCCGTGAATTGGGGTACCGGGTCGGCGACGAGTTCCTCAGCATCGGCGGTGTATCAGTGCCACCATCGGGCTTACAGGAATTTCTCAATAAAGCCGCCAACAGCATGAAAGAAGGCGAATCTTTTACCGTTACAGTCGCCCGTAAAGACGAAAGCGGCCAAGAGCAGCAAATTAACCTAAAGGCAATAACCCAAAAGGCGAAGCGGGTGATGCCGCCAGGCATTCAATTGAAAGAAGAAGTGACGGATGAACAACTGAAATTGAGGAATGCGTGGATTGGGAAAAGTTGATGGCTAAATTTGGGGAAAAATTAAACTTCATGCTTCGTTTGTTTTCCATTTTGCTGTTTTCACCATCCATTTTTGCCCAATCAGGGCAACACGACCCCGCTTACAAATCTTTGGTTGCAACCGCTTTTGAACATTTGCAAAAGGGTGAATGCACGGAATGCCTCAACGACTATGAGCAGGCTTTCGTCATTTCTCGACACAGTGCCTTGAGCCACCTCCGGGCAGCCGCCTGTGCAGAAAAATGTGACCAATTAGAAAAACGTGACCAACTAATCCGCACAGCGGCCTCCATTGGTTGGGATGTTTGCCTTAAATTGCTGAACGATGCGGAGAGTTATCCAGAATTTGAGCGTTTGTTGGGAACACCTTTTGAGAAAACGGTAAGACTGTTGGCTCGGCAACAGGCGGAAGCCTTGGGTATCAATTTTGACCTAAAAACAAAACTCGAACGAATCCATTATCTCGATCAAAAGTACCGCCAGATGATGGATTCTATGCTATACGAGCATCCGAAGGATTCGCCCCCATACAAGGCTTTTGTGGTCGAGTGGTTACGCTGTGACTCAGCAAATTTGGCCCAAATAGAAGATATCATTCAGGCTTACGGTTTTCCAGGGAAGTCATTGGTCGGAGAAGAGGGGGCCAGGACGGTGTGGCTGGTCATCCAACATGCACCCTTAGAGAAGCAGGAGCAATACTTCCCGCTCCTGACCGAAGCTGTCGAAAAAGGCGAAATGGACAAAGGCGATTGGGCCTATCTGCTCGACCGCATCAATATGCGGAATAAAAGGCCACAAGTCTATGGCTCGCAAGTAATCAGCGACCCAGTGACAGGTGCTTGGGTTTTTTATAAAATCGAAGATGAAATAAACGTGAACAAACGCCGTGCAGAGGTAGGCTTAAGCCCTTTGGAGGAATATGCCGCCATGATGGGCGTGGATTGGAAACTTCCCACAAACTCAGATACGCCCGCAAAAGACAAATAAGCGCTGGTCAAAGCAATTCTAAATCTTTCGTTTCATCACCGATACGTCTTTCATCACCATCTGCACGGTATTTTTGGTACGCTCTTCCACAAGGATAATTTTACCCTCCCGCAGCATGTCCAAGGTCTGCTGGTTGTAGTGGCGCACAGTGATCAGATCCAGCCCTTCGTTGTCAATCATCACCTTGTATTCCTTTTCAATGTTTTCTGCGAACTTATAGACCTTGTCGTCAATGTTGTTGACACAAATGGCGAAGCTGATGGCCGTGTTTTGCATCAAATTGACCTGTAGGCGGAACTCGGCAATTTTGTTAAACAAAAAGCCCATGTGGTGCTCGGCCACAAATGAAAAGTCACGGGTGGCAATGTTGAGCAGGGCCTGATTTTTCTCTACGGCTACCATCGGCGGATAGAGGTCGTCCACGTCTGGGCCGATGAAAGTGCCTTCGGCCTCTGGGTTGATGAAAGATTTTACAAACAGGGGTATGCTTTTGTTTTGCAGCGGTTTGATGGTTTTTGGGTGGATGACCTTGGCACCGTAATAGGTCATTTCGATGGCCTCCCGGTAGCTGAGGCGGTCAAGTTTGGTCACATTGTCAAAAATGCGGGGGTCGCCGGTGAGCACGCCTGGCACGTCCTTCCAGATTGTCATATCCTCGGCATCTAAGCAAAAGGTAAAAATGGCTGCGGTGTAGTCGGAGCCTTCCCGGCCGAGCGTGGTCGTAAAATTTTCCTTAGTGCTGCCAATAAAGCCTTGCGTGAGTACAAAGCCGCCGTTTTCCAGCATGGGCTTCACCTTTGTTTGGGCGTTTTCCACTGTTTCGTCCCACTGCACCCAGCCTTCCCGATAGATGTCATCGGTGAGGATGATGTCCCGTGCATCGAGCCATTGGGTGGGCAGGCCACATTTATTCAAATAGGCTGAAACAATGCGACTGGAAACCAGTTCGCCCACGGACACGATTTGGTCGTACAAGAAATCGTAATTGGTATGCGGCTCGTCGTCCAGCACCCATTCGATAGCCACGAAAGTATCGTTCACCTCGTCGTAGGCGGGGTCGCCTTTTTCAAAAAGATCGTCCATCGTGCGGTAGTGGGCTTCCTTCAACTCGTTGAGCAATTGAAGGGCCGTGCCGGTTTTATTGGAGTGGGCTGCCACGATGCGCTCCAGGGCATCCGTTGTTTTGCCCATAGCGGATACGACGATGACAAGCGGGTTGTCTTTATAGTTTTGGAGAATGGAGGCGATGTTTTTGACCCCGGCAGCATCCCTGACGGAAGCACCGCCGAACTTGAATACTTTCAGCTTTTTCTTCATTTTTTATTGTTGGGTTTAAAAATCGGCGGCAAAGATAAAGTTGAAATGAAAAGCTGTAATATCAAGTTTATAAAAAAGAAGAAGCCTTGCCAGCTTCAACAGCGGCAAGGCTTCTTTCTTGCTTCATCAATAGTCTATACGCTTAGTTCAGGCTGAACTGCATGTTCATGCCTTTCACTTTGGCTTGTAATTTTTTCAAACCTTTGTACTTGATCTGGCGGACCCGCTCTTTGCCAACGCCGAGCAATTCGCTGATTTCGTCCAAACCGAATGGGCGATCCTGGCCGATACCGTAGTACATGGCCAACACCTGTGATTCGTTTTCCGGCAGATCGTTCAACAACATCTGTATTTCCATTTTGAGCGATTCCACTTGTACCACTTGCGTATCGGGCCTTGGAATAGCGTCGTCTTCGATGAAATAGCTCAAATCGGTATCCTCGCCTTCTTGCAATGGAGCGTCAAGAGAACTGCAACGGTTGTTGGTCTCGAGGCATTTTTCGACAGCTTCGAAGGTCATTTCCACTTTGGCGGCAATCTCTTCGATGCTGGGTTCCCTTTCCAGGCGCTGCATCAGGTCGTCACGGGTTTTGAGCACCTTCATCAAGTTGGACTGATGGTTGAAAGGCACCCTGATTTTGCGTGACTTTTCGCCGATGGCCTGCAAAATGCTCTGGCGAATCCACCAAACGGCGTATGAAATGAACTTAAACCCTTTTGTTTCGTCGAAGCGCTGCACAGCCTTCAAAAGGCCGAGGTTGCCTTCGTTGATAAGGTCGCCCAAGGTGAGGCCGCAGTGCTGATATTGCTTGGCCACCGAAATGACGAACCTTAAATTGGCATTTACAATGGTATGAAATGCGTTTTGATCACCACCGTGGTACGCCTGGAACAAGTTTACCTCCTGTTCGGGCGTCAGCACCTCGTAACGGGAGACCTCGGTCATGTACTTTTCCAGCGACTTTGCGTCCCGCCGGGTTATGGACTGCGTTATGATTAAAGCCCTCATTAAAAGAATTATATTTGTTCCCACCATTAAAAACCCATTGTCAAAAAGAATTTTTGAAAATGGGTGTGGGAGTTATTAAAAATATTTGTGTCAAATTCGTTGATAATTGCGCTAACAGGTCAAAACCAAATTGCCAAACCGACCTAAAGCGTAAGACCATCTAAAACTGAAAAGACAGAAACAAATTGTTCGGGCTTTTAGTTTGCTCGTGGACAATTTTAAATCTGGCTAAATCGGCAATTTGTTGTCAAATGCTGCGGATTTCTGCGGTCAAGTTGTGCTCCCGCACGATGTCTTCCGCAAACTTTTTATGACCTCTGGGAGCCAGCAAAAATAGCTTCCCTCCCTTTCGGGCCGCCAAGGTACTTAACAGCTTCCACTTTGAGACTTTTTTGTTGATTTCTTCCGATTTTAGAGCTATTTCAATGTAACTTTTGCCGCCCGTGCGCAATCCCGTGATGTCCGGCACCACTGAGTCACCCTCATCGGTACGGTTGAACTGTGCGGGTGTTTCAAAATCGCTATGATTGGCCTTTAGATTGGAAAAACCGTGCTGTTTTGCCCATTCCAACGCTTTATCAAACAGTTCTTGTTTCATGATATTTTGAATTTTAGTGTGATGAAAAAAATTCGGGTTGCAACGGTTTCAATAAAGCGTTAGCCAACAAAAGCCCCTTCTTTTTGTAGGCACAAAATCTTACTTGTCCACGAAATAATTAGGTGGGAAAACAGTGGTGTGAATTTTTTTGACCGCATACATAGAAAAAACGGTTTTTGGAACAATTAGTTTTATCCTGCTGCATTTTTGTCGGTTCAAAAAGTAGAAGTTTTTCATGCTAAAACCTTTTGGTTACCGAACTGCCAAAAAAAATGGCTGTAGGGAACCTACCCCTACAGCCATTTTTACAAAACTCCTGGCCTCTTTTAATCGCAACCCAAATCCACCCTGGCCGCCGGATCATTGAACGGGAAGCAGTTCCCCGAACGGATGGAAAGCGGCTGGTAGCGCATCAAGTTCGGATCTCGCAAACCATGCTCAATGAAAGCAGTGAGGGCATCTATTTCTGACTCCGACAGACCCAATGGTTTGAATTCTTCGGCCAACTGGCTGTCCGGCACGTTCGGATTTTCCTTGGTTGCTTTGTTTTTATAAACAATCACGTCCCGTACACTGTGAAAGCTGGAACCGTGACCGTAAAATGGTGAATCAGCCAGATTATATAGCTGTGGCACTTTGAATTTGTACTTGTCTTCTTCTTTTTGGGTAAAGCTGAAACGGCCCAGGTTTTCATTGGATACGTCGCTGGCACCATAGGTCGCCTCCTGGTTTTCAAACAAATCTTTCATGCCGATGGCGTAAAATTCCATATTGGCCAATGAAGGGCCATTGTGGCAGGCTGCGCATTGGGCTTTTCCAAAAAATAGGATTGCACCTTCCTTTTCCTGTTCGGTCAAGGCATTGGAATTGCCGTTGATCCAAAGCTGGAAAGGTGCCTGGTTGGCCAAAATCGAACGCTCGTAAGCGGCGATGGCCAGTCCGCACCGCTCCTTATCGTAGCGCATGGATACGTCCACATCGGGGAAGGCGGCATCGAACAGGTTGCGGTAGCCCAATTGCTGGCAAATATCGTCGTCCATTTTCAGGCGGTGAACATCCTGTGCGGCGATGGCCTGGCTTTCCGTTCCGTGATAGCCGAGGTGGTTCACTTCCTTGGGCGTACCTGCTGTCCAACTGCCCTGTGTGCCAGCGTTCACGCCTACAGCGCCAAACTGGCCGTTCCATAGAATGGCTTCCTGATACGCAATATTCAGTGCAGAAGGGCTGCGCACGGGCTGCACGTCAAGCTCTGTCAGATCATAACTTGGGTCGGCCACCCGCCCCTCGCCGTTCACGCCAAAGCCCATGCCCCCATCGGAAATGCCCTGATGACGGCCCGCCTGAAAGCCTGCACTGGCGAAGTGGCAAGAAGCACATGAATACATGCCCGCATGGTTGGCGTGTTTAGGGCTGAGGGCTATGCCCGTCTCATGGAAGAGCAGGGCGCCCAAGTTGATTTTCGCTTGGGTAACGGGATTTTTTGGGTCTTGCGGAATTTGTGAAAATTCTGTGCTGTAGGGCAAACGAAAACTGGCCTTGCCCGCCCCGCCTGACACATCGTTCAGCGCTTGTTCCAAATCTGCATCAAGATGGTGGTTGGTCGTGGGTTCGTCTTTTTGGCAAGAAGAAAAAAACAGGGCTGCGCCCATCGCTACGGTCAAAATTTGCCATTTCATAGATTGAGTTTTTTAGATGTTAGGTGAAATATTTGATATGTAAGTAAATAGCTGATTTTCAATATGATATCAGGCTATTTTTACCAAAATGCATAGGTTGTACCATTGTCGCCAGGAAATAGATGGGCATCAGCGGAATTCGCTATTTATTAAAAGCAAGTACGCCAGGGATTTATCAGCTTAAAAATTTTCCGCTAAAATTTTGGAGGGCAAGGGATTCCGAAAACCGGAAGGAGAGGTGCCGCTCAAACTGCAATGTCCTTGCCAATACAATAAAATGGCAATTTTACTGCCACCAAAACATTGATCCGATAAAAGATTGAATGACTTTTGTCAGGCTAAATGAAAATGAGAAGTTTGGTTTTGAAAATTATTGACCATGAAAATCAACCTTATTTCTGACACCGTCACCAAACCTACACCCGACATGTTGCAAGCTATGCTGAACGCCGAAGTGGGCGATGACGTGTTCGGCGACGACCCCACCGTAAATGCCTTGCAAGAAAAGGCGGCAGCACTTTTTGGAAAGGAGTCGGCCCTGTTTTGCCCATCCGGCACGATGACCAATCAAATCGCCATTAAGTGCCACACCCAGCCGCTCGACGAGGTGATCTGCGACCATTTTTCCCACATTTATCAATATGAGGTGGGCGGCTATGCACACAATTCCGGCGTCGGCATCAACTTGATTGAAGGCAAAAACGGCAAAATCACAGCGGATCAAATCGCCGCTGCCATCAAACCCGTGCAGGACTGGCTGCCCCTCAGCCGCCTGGTAGTCTTGGAAAATACAGCCAACAAAGGCGGCGGCAGCATTTACACTTTGGACGAAGTAAAACCCATCACTGACCTGTGCAGGGAGCGTGGCCTCAAACTCCACCTCGACGGGGCCAGGCTGTTCAATGCCTTGGTAGAAACGGGAGAAAATACCTTGGGTTGGGGCAACCATTTTGACAGCATTTCCATTTGCCTTTCAAAGGGACTGGGTGCGCCCGTCGGTTCCTTACTCATTGGAAATGAAGCTTTTATAAAACAAGCCAGACGTGTTCGCAAAGTGATGGGTGGCGGCATGAGGCAGGCAGGCTACCTCGCCGCCGCCGGCATTTTTGCTTTGGATAATCATGTGGAAAGACTGAAAGACGACAACCGGCGGGCCAAGGTTTTGGGACAAATTTTGGAACAACAGCCTTGGGTGGAGAGCGTGAGGCCCGTGCAGACCAACATTGTCATTTTTGATTTAAGAGCGCCCCTGACGGCAGCGGTTTTTTTGGAAAAATTGTCGGAAAAAGGCATCCTTGCATCGCCTTTTGGCCCGCAGACGGTACGGTTTGTGACACACCTGGATTTTACGGAAAACATGCTCGACAGGACGCTTGAGGTCCTGGAATCCTTTCAATAAAATAGCTCATGAAACACCTGCTTTTACTCTTGATGGCTGTTTGCCCCATCGTGCTTTTTGCCCAAAAAGGAAAAACCAAAAAAGCCAAAAATGAATACCCATCTTGGTTCGCAAGTGCCCAATTTTCCTTTCAAAGTTCCCATGTGGCGGTGAAGGAAGACGCTAACTGGGATTTGTGGTATGCAGATCGGCTTTATCACCAAAGCGGCAGCGGCAGGGCAGGCGGCATTCAGGTTGGCTATGCTTTCAACAAAAAACTCGATGTTCAATTGGGCGCCATCATTGGCAAGCAAAGCATCATTCAGACTTCGGATTTCCCCATAGCTTATTGCAATCCAGTGGATTACGGTGCTAAAGAGCAAGTAGGTGCAAACCGATTCGTGACCATCAAAACGGTGGAAATACCTGCGGAACTGCGCTATAAATTCTTCATCGGGAAAGGTTTCTCCATGTACCCGGCCTTGGGTGGCCTGCTCGTTTTTACCACCAATAAAAAGCAGGATGTGGAAGTGTATATGGACAACGGTGCAGTCGCCACCCACTCCGACAATGATTTTGACCTAGAAAACGACCGTCCGGTCAATGTGGCCGTGCAGGCCAAAATGGGTTTCCGCCTGCAAGTAGCCAAGCCGATTTTTGTCAAAGTGGAGCCGTTTTACAAATGGTATTTGGCCAAAGAACAATTGCTTAGTGAGTTTGGAAATACCCGCCTGCGCTCCTTTGGTATTTCCGCTGGGCTGGAGTACGCCATATTGTTCAGGAAGGAGTAGTTTTTGGACGGCCAGCCACCATCACTTAGCTTGACTACACCGTTTTTTGAAAATAGAGAAAAAGCCCTTGTTCATTGAATAAAATGGGCGGGATGCCGCCGATTTTCCATTTTTGCACCTATGAATTTCTTTCCCAAACGCAATACATGGATACAGATCCTCTTTTGGGGAGGGCTGTGGGTGTTCGTCCCCATGCTTTGGTCGGGCGATTGGGAGCATTTTGACAAGTTCCTGATCCGCAGCCTCATCACTTTGCTGGGCATTTTTGCGATTGTTTGGGTAAACATGGAAGTGCTGCTTCCACGCTATTTTTTTCAACAAAAACAAGGCTGGTATGCGGCGCTGGGCCTGGGCCTGGTGCTGGCTATCATCCTGTTGATAGAATGGGATGATGCACCCTGGGGCAATTTTTTTTACAGGGCGCCCAGCCACGGCCGGGGCGGCGAGCGGCAGGAAATGTCACCTTTTAAGGTGATGAAAGTGATTGGCGGGGCTATGCCGTATTTCACTGCTTTTATTGGAAGTTCGCTGTTTGAAATTGCCCGTTTTGCGAAGCAAAAAGAAAAGGAAGCAGCAGACTACCGCAGCGAAAAACTGGAGGCGGAAATGAAGTTTCTCAAGTCGCAGTTCAACCCGCATTTCCTGTTCAACGCCCTCAATAACGTCTATACCCTCACCGTCATCAAGTCGGACAAAGCGCCCGACAACCTGCTGAAACTCTCCGGCATGTTGCGCTACATGCTCTACGATTGCAAGGCCGAGACCGTGCCGCTGGGCAAGGAAATCGAATACCTGCGTCACTTCATAGACTTGCACCTGCTGAAGGACAGCCGGGGCCTCAACGTGAAAATGGAACTCGACGAGAGCCGCCCGGACTTGAAAATCGCCCCCATGCTCTTTATCCCTTTTGTGGAAAATGCCTTCAAACACAGCCGCATCGAGGATTTGGAAAATGGCTGGATCAACATCAACCTGACAACCGGCGAGCACGAAGTCGTTTTTGAAGTAAAAAACAGCCTTCCCAAAACCGTTTTTACCAAAGACAAAGTGGGCGGCATCGGCCTGGAAAACGTGAAGCGCCAACTGGAACTGCTTTACCCCAACCGGTACGACCTGCGCATCGAAAAAAAGGAAGATTCCTTCGAGGTATTTTTGAAAATCCAAATTTGAGGCTGAACTTTCCCACTCTTCCATCAAACCACTCAAACAATTCAAACTCCTCAAACAAAATCAACATGTCAAACATCCGTTGCCTCGTCGTGGACGATGAAGAACTGGCCCGCACCCTGCTCGAAAACTACATCGGCAGGCTGCCCCACCTTGAGTTGGCCGGGAAGTGCAAAGACCCGCTCGAAGCCATGCAGGTGTTGCAATCGGAGCCGGTGGACCTGCTTTTCCTCGACATACAAATGCCGGGCCTGACGGGCGTTGAATTTCTACGGACGCTCAAATCCAAACCCATCGTCATTTTTACCACGGCCTACCCCGATTATGCGCTGGAAGGCTACTCGCTGGATGTGACCGACTACCTGTTGAAGCCCTTTAGTTTTGAGCGTTTTGTACAGGCTGTTAACAAGGCCAGCGAGCTGTTGCGCCTGAAAAATGGCAAACCATCCCTAAGCTCCGCCGAAAGTCAGGCAGCCACCAATGGCAAGGATTTTATCTTGGTGAAATCGGAGCACAAAATCCACCGCATCAAGTACGACGACATCCTTTTTATAGAAAGTATGCGGGAATATGTGGCTTACTACACGCCGAATGGCCGCATTTTGTCGCTGGGATCGTTAAAAGGATTGGAAGAGGAACTGCCCGCAGACCGTTTCATCCGTACCCACAAATCCTATATTGTCGCTATGGATAAAATAGCGACCCTGGAGGGCAACTTGCTGCATATTGAAAAACACAAATTGCCCATTGGTGCCAGCTATAGGGACGAGGTGTTGGGGAGGATATTTAAATAAAGATCAGGTGTTTCTAAATACAGTTAGTCACCTTTATCAGGGCCACAACCTCAACCAGTTAAATTATTTCTCTATCAAATAATTGATAGTACGGAATTTTTTCTGCCATCAATTTTTACCTGAAGTATCATGCATAAAATCCTTTCCGCAGTGGCTTGCAACCTCGACAAAGACCTCTTGCGGGCATGTTTCCCACTGTTTGTTGAAGAAAAAATCGAGGCGATAGAGTGGTCTTTCGATACTTTGTACAATGTGCCCAACATCCCTGCATGGTTTGTGGATTTGCTCCGGGAATTCGGCCAGGCTGACAGGCTAATTGGGCACGGCGTTTATTTTTCCTTGTTTTCTGGCAAATGGAGCGAGGAGCAAACCAAGTGGCTAGAACGCTTGGAGCGTATGTCTGCCGAATTTCGCTTCGACCATGTGACTGAACATTTTGGCTTTATGACGGGCGAGGATTTTCACAAAGGGGCACCCATCAGCATCCCTTTCACCCCGTCCACCCTGGCCATTGGTCAGGATAGGTTGAAACGCATCTACAATGCCTGTCAGTGCCCGGTTGGCCTGGAAAACCTGGCACTTTCGTATTCCTTGGAAGAGGTGAAAAAGCACGGCGAATTCCTGGAAAAACTCGTGGAACCTGTCAATGGATTTATCATCCTCGACCTGCACAATCTCTATTGTCAAATCCAAAATTTTGATATTCCATTTGATGAAATTATCCAACTATACCCGCTCGGACGGGTGCGGGAAATCCACATTTCGGGCGGAAGTTGGGAGGATTCGCTCATTTTTCCCAATAAAAAAATACGGCGGGACACGCATGATGAAGCGGTGCCGGAAGATGTATTTTCATTATTGGAAAAAGCTATCCCTATTTGCCCCAATTTGAAATATGTCGTATTGGAACAATTGGGCACGGCCTTGTCCACGGAAGAAAGCAGGCTGTTTTTTCAGCGGGATTTTGAAAAAATGCAGGGCATTATAAACAGAAAAAATAATGATTTGGAACGAAGCCAAATTAGTGCTTTTATGCCACAAAGCTCTTTTGATTTGGCCCAACCAATAGAAGATATGAGGCTCCATTCGCAACAAATGCAGCTTTCTGAAATTTTGGAGAATGCAGGGACACTGGAACATGCGCACGAATTATTGGCAGTTTCCGGCCTTGCAAATTCTGAATGGCAAATAGAACAATGGGCGCCGCACATGCTGGAAACCGTCTTGAGCATTGCGCAAAAATGGAAGCATGGTTTTGCCTGATGGTTGACACATAATTCTTCGGCATATAGCTACATTTGTTTTCCTGTATTTGATTCCATTATTTCAATCACAATTACCCGATGGCTACTCGAAAAAAGAGATCCTATTCGGCAAACAACAACACCTGGACCGCTGTTGCCATTTTTGTCAGTTTCTGTGCCTTGGCGGTATCCATTTATCAAGCCATTATCTTACGGAATCAACAATATGCAGCTGTATGGCCTTACATCGAGCCAAGCGTTCAATACACTAACCACACCTTCGAATTTATCATCCAAAATAAAGGTACTGGTCCAGCCATCATCAAAGAAGTTAGTCTGATGCTTGATGGTCAGCCTGTGAGCGATTATCGGCTCTTTATGATGGATTTGTTGCGGCAAAAAGCATTTACGGCCCTGTCCATTACTTCTGTCAACAACAGCGTCATTTCTGCCAATCAATCGATCAAGATGCTCGGTGCTGAACTGCCCGACAGCCTTTACATTGCCACCACCGATTTTCCAAAGCGCACTACTGTGATGATATGCTATTGTTCCATCTTTGGCGACTGCTGGACTTACCTTGATGGTAATGTGGAAAGGATAGGGGAGTGTAAATAAGGCCTTTTTAATGGTTTCGAGCGGATGAAGGGGCCATTCCATATTCTTCCTGAAATACCCTGGAAAAATAGGCGGCGCTACCAAATCCGGTTTCAAATGCTATTTCAGCTATATTCATGTCCGTATTTTCCAAAAGTTCTTTTGCTTTCTCCAATCTTATCGTCCGGATAAAACGGGTGGCGGATTTTCCAGTCAGTGCTTTTAGCTTCCGAAATAATTGTGTCCGGCTCATGGCAGACTGTTTGCACAGTTCCGGCATACCGAAATTTTCGTCAGAAATATGTTCTTCTACCATATTGACGAGTTTTTGGAGAAATAATTCATCGCCTGTAGGGGCTATAATTTTGGTAATTTTGGTAAAATTAGCTTTGCCATATTTTTGTTGCAACAATTTTCTATTCGCAATTAATTTTTCGATTCTCACCAACAATTCCTCCTTATAAAACGGTTTAGACAGATATGCGTCCGCACCCTGCGCCAAGCCTTCCATTTTGGCTGATTGGTTGGATTTGGCCGTCAAAAGAATGATGGGTATATGGCTGGTCCGTTCATCCAACTTAAGGGTTTCGCATACTTGAAAACCATCCTTTCCAGGCATCATTACATCGCTTACTATCAAGTCGGGTATTTGTTCAAAAGCCATTTCGATACCCGTTAGGCCATTATTTGCACTCAAGATTTCATATTGGTTGGATAAAAGGGATATTAAATAAGAAATAACATCAGCATTATCTTCGATAATTAATAATAATGGACGTTTAGCAGTATCGTTGTTTATCAATAGCGGAGTCATTTGTATTTTATCAGGCAAGAAGGTGTCCACCAGTTGGTCGGGCATCATTGTTTGTATTGTTTCCTTGCCAGCATATTGGTGTGCAATGGGCAACAAGATATAAAACCGGCTTCCCAGGCCCATTTCACTTTCTGCATGGATGGAGCCTCCCATCAATTGCACCAATTCTTTGCAGACAGAAAGGCCAATGCCCGTGCCCTCGGCGAGTCTGGTAGATGAATCGTCCACTTGGTAAAAGCGGTCAAAAATATGAGGCAAATCTTCAGGCGGAATGCCGATCCCGGTGTCTCTAATATCCAATTCCAATTGGGAATCATTCGGTTTTTTTAATGAAAAATATATATCACCACCTGCCGGGGTAAATTTAATGGCATTTGAAAGCAAATTGACAACTATATTTTGCAATTTTTCGGGGTCATAATCCATATCAAGTTCAACCAATTCGCCCAGGAAATGAAGGCGTATATCTTTGCTATCAGCGAAGGAATGGAAGGATTCCACGAGGTATTTTACAAAAGCAACGATATTGCCGTGGATGTAGTGCAGCGGCATAGAGCCTGATTCCAATCTGGCCAAATCCAGCAATTGGTTGACGAGGTGGAGCAATTGTTGGCCATTGCGTTTGATGAGCGAAATACTTGAATTGGAGAAATTAAGAAATTGGGAAATTACCCCACTATTCATTTCGTTCCCTGAATTTCCAATTTCCAATTTCTCAACTTCCAATTTTACCTGCTCCGCCATGCCGAGAATGACGGTGAGCGGGGTGCGGAATTCGTGGGTGATATTGGTGAAAAGGCGGTTTTTGAGGGTGTCGAGTTCTTTGAAGTGGCGGGCTTCGGCATGGGCGAGGTGGCGGCGGAGTTCATAGCGGCGGAAGGCATATAGCAGGCCGCCAAAAGCCAATGTGTAGCATAGATATGCCCACCAGGTACGGTACCAAGGTGGGAGGATGGTCAATTTGATATTCAAGCCTTCTGCCTCGCTCGTCCAATAACCATTGGCATTGGCTGCAAGGACTTTAAAGTGGTAGGTGCCGGGAGAGAGGTTGGTGTAGGTCGCTGTTCGTTCATCGCTGCCAGTTTCTACCCATTCCTTTTCAAACCCCTCCAATTTGTGTTTGTATTGGATGCGTTTTGGCTGGATAAAATGGAGGGCCGAAAATTCCAGGCTGAAGACATTTTCATTAAAGGGGAGGCTGATTTCTTTGACCAGTTCGTTGGCTTGGCCAAGGTTGCGTTCCTTGTTGAACACCCGGAAATTGGTCAGGTATATTTTAGGGTGGATGGTGTCTTTGGTTATTTTTTCTGGGTCAAAAACCTGGAGGCCGTTTGAGCCGCCAAAAACTACCTTACCGTCTTTAGTGAGGGCAGAACTTGTATGGACAAAACCACCGATGGCCTCGTTGGCGTTGTAACAATCAAATGAACTACCGTCGTATTTACAGAATTTAGTGCCAGTAGCATACCAGACATTCCCATTCCTGTCAGGGGTGATATTCATTACATTTTTTGTGGGAAGGCCACTGGCTTCTGATATAAAAGTTTGCTTTTTTTGCTCTGTGTCAATGATGGTCAAGCCAATATTGGTGGCTATCCAGATTTTGTTGCCTGGCACCCGCTTCAATTGGTAACCTCGTGAAGCATCGGGACGGCCTGGCAATTCAGATTCAGCAAAAAACCGCTTCTGGTCCAAATCGAAATAGCCAATTATGGTTTTGTTCTTGGATGTTAATACGCACCAAATATTCCCGTCTTCTGCCTGTTCAAATTGGCCGACAGCATCCCTGTCTAACCAATGCAGATCATGTTTGGGATGATACCATTTTCTTTGGAAAGTGAACCTGTCCACGCTGCACAATCCGAATTTAGAAGAAAACCAAAGTAACCGCCTGTTCTGATTATCCACTAAAATAGAAGCTGTGGAAGCTACATACATGGAGTCTCCAAGGTCAATGAGTTGTGCTTTAGTTTGATCTTTCAAAAAAAGATAGAGACCGTTGGTCAGCGTAATGACCCAAACGTTGCCATCGGCATCCGTGCAAAAATTCTTGATTTCCTCGTTTGCAATGTTAAGAGGAGGCTGCAACAATATGCGAAACTCGCCACCGAGCTTTGGACAATAGCCCAAACCGCTATTGAGCATCCTGAACCAGAACCCGCCAGCGGAATCTTGCATGACCCGGAAGAAAAAATTATCCTGATTGGGAAGAATGCTTTCAATTTTATAAACAGGAAGGTTATCATACATCGTTAAATCCATCCTTCCAAGTCCATTGTTCCCGCCGACCCAAAGGTTACCAAACCTGTCTTTCTCATAAACATTTATGCCTTCGGCCAGTTTGGATGAATTAGTCAGGATTTGCTCCAATGCCCCATTTATATCCCGTCTCCAAATTTCATTTTTGTTAGCAATCCACAACTGACTATTTTTCTCTAAAAAAAGCTCCCTTACCAAATTGCTTTCATATCCAGGTATATTGATAAAAGTGAAATAATGCCTTGTTGTTTCAAATAATATTAAACCCAAAGAAGAGGCCAACCAGAGACTATCATTCATGCCAATTTCTGCATCGAAAATCATACAAAAACCAGTGTGGTTTTTGGCCATTTCTGGCAAATATTGGGTTGAAATAAAATCATCATTAATTTCCCATAGCCCATTTGTTGTTGCTGCATATATTCGGCCCAAATAGTCTTCCCTAATGCACCTTACCCCCGAAGCCCGGTGGTAGGAAGTCCCCGACTGAATATCAATTATTTTAACTACTTTCCTATCTATGGCGTTGATAACAAATATTTTGTCCTTTCCCCCAATCCATATCCGGGATTTACTGTCCTCATATAATGCCATGATGTCAGAAGCAGATCCAAAATTGTCCAGGAATTTTTCTTTATAACATTGGATGAGCTGGTCGGTTTCCCTTTCGTACAGAAACAGCCCATTTGCAGCCCCAATCCATATCCTTCCCCTGCTGTCCTCCAAAAGAGCATAGACAGTGCCCAGGCTCTCTTGCGAAGAGTCGCTGGCTATTTTATAAGCCTTTGAAGATTGCCCATCATGCCTGTGCAAGCCACTGCCGCCGTACCAGATAAACCCATAGCTGTCATCGAGGATGGCATTGACAGCGCTTTTTGAAATTTCAACCGGGGCGATCTGGCGAGAAAGGGTCATTTTTTGGCAACTCACCCAGTCAGGGAAAATCAGGAAAATACAGGTTAGGATGAAACAGGTAAAAAGGGGAGGGCAGGGCTTGAAATTTAGGGTAGGTGGTTTCATTGATGATTTTGTAGGTCGGTCAAATGTAGCAAGAAATGACATGTAAACTGCAAAATATAAAACAGCCCTTACCTGCTTTTGCTGGTATGGGCTGTTTTAAAAGTTTGAAAATGCTTTTAGGCTACTGTTTCACAAACGTTCCCACGTACACCCGCTCCTCGCCCGTCAGCTTTACTGAATAAAACCCTTTCGGAAAATGCCCTACGGAAAGGCGCTGGCCGACCGCAAATTCCTTTGATGCTACTATTCGGCCATGGGCGTCGTAGATGGTCAGGTAGTCCGGGCTGGCGTTTTTCGGCAGTTCGATGTTCAGGAAATCATTTGCGGGATTGGGGAAAATATAAACTTGGGAGATTACAGTTTCCTGCTTTTCAAACACATCCGTTTCCAAGCCTGAGAGGTAGCGGGCAATGGCAAAGTCGCCGTCCGATTCACCAGCAATTACGATTTTATGGTCAGTTTGAATGGCCACCGAATTGGCCACATCAAAATTGCCTATGTCCGTATTTAAAATCCCGTTTGCTCCAAAGTTTTCATCTAATGTGCCGTCTTCATTGTAGCGTGCCAAAGCGATGTCTGAATTCGTTGCTGTACTGTCGCTTGTGGCCCCCGCCGCTATAATTTTATTATCTGCCTGAATAGCAATTGACATTATTTTATCGATTCCTCCGAAATCCGTAGTTACCCATCCATTTGAACCGAAAGTATTATCCAGTGTGCCATTGGAATTGTATCTTGATAGGAAAAAATTGCCATCCTGGTCTCCTGCTACTACAATCTTTTCATCAAACTGGATAGCGACTGAATTTACATTTTCATCACTGCCGAAATCAGAAATAATTAACCCACCTGAACCTAAACTCTGGTCTAAGGTGCCATCTTCGTTGTATCGGGCAATAGCAACATTATTGCCTGATGACCATGTTGTTCCTGCCGCAACGATTTTTCCGTCGGATTGAACAACAACTGCACTGAGATAGTCATAATAATTATTGCCCAAGTCAGTGATTGAAAATCCATCAACACCAAAGCTGGTATCAATATTACCATCCTGATTTATTCGAGCTAACATAAAATCAGAGTTGGAAAATCCAGGGAAATGCCCTGACCCACCTGCTATAATTTTACCATCGTGTTGAATCGCCAATGAACCTGCAACTCCTGCATTAACAAAATAACTCAAATCAAAACTGGCACCACCACCTGAACCAAAACTATCATCTATTTCACCATCTTGATGATGGCTTTTTATGAAGCACCAATTCGCTGATTCATCACCTCCTCCTTGTCCTACAACCACAATTTTCCCGTCAACAGGATTCAGGGCTACTTCAGTGGCAAACCTGTAACTATACCCACCGTCTCCTAAAGCAATTATGGAAACGAAACTGCTGTCAAATTTTCCATCTGGTTCATAGCGCACTAAAGCATCATTCAAAAACACACCCTGCTCAATTACTGACCTCCCTGCCACGATGATTTTTCCATCGGGCTGAATGACTAAATCGTTTGCAGCTTCATTACTTTTATTTAAACTCGAGGTTACAATTCCATCTGAATGGAAGGTGTTATCCAAAATTCCGTCTGCGCTGAATCGGGCTAATGTAAAATCACCAAGATAACCACCGGACATACCAGCCATCACCAATTTTCCGTCAGGTTGCAGGGCTAATGACGATGCTGTATTACCATACATGGCAATCAATGTTGTACTTATTCCTCCTGTTCCAAAACTACCATCTAATGTTCCGTTGATGTTATACCTAGCCACGGCAAGTTCATTGCCTGCCCTTCCTGCAATTACAATGTTGCCATCTGATTGAAGCTTTACGGAATTTGCCCACGCCGCACCACCAACATTTGTAATCGTTAAACCACCTGAACCAAAACTGGTATCTAATATCCCTTCTGCTTTATACCTTGCCAATGCAAAATGCCCCCCTGTATGTCCAACAGCAACAATATTTCCATCAGGTTGGAGAATGACCGAACTTGCTCCAGCTGCTCCACCAAAGTCAGTAATTATGATGCCTCCAGAACCAAAGCTATCATCCAAAATCCCGTTCTCGTAATACCGAGCCAAAGCAAAGTCATTCCCGTTTACTCTTCCGGCAGCCACAATTTTTCCGTCAGGTTGGACAATCACTGACTTTGCTTCATCCCCCCCGCCAAAGTCAGTAATGACGACACCTCCGAAACCAAAATTATCATCTAAATTCCCAAACGTGTCATATCGGACAAGGGCAAAATTATTGCCTGATTTCCCGGCTGTAACGATTTTCCCGTCAGGTTGAAGGGCTATTGAGTTTGCATTATCATTAGTGCCAATTGAGGTAATCACCTTCCCACCATCACCAAAACTGGTATCTAAACTTCCATCAATATTGACACGAGCTAAAGCAAAGTCATACGGCGGAATACCTGGTGATTGAAAACCATAGGAACCGGTGGCCACAATTTTACCATCTTGCTGGATGACCAAGGCATTTGCCCTTGCGTCATTTGGGCCGAAGTCAATAATGGTAGCCCCGCCATCGCCGAAGCTATTATCTAATGTCCCCTCCGCATTGTATCGAGCCACAACAAAATCATAGTTTGAATAGCCGGCGGCCACAATTTTACCATCGGCTTGAATTGCTACTGAAGTCGCTTCGCCAAAACTCAAGTGAAATTCAGTGGTAACGATGCCATCTATTCCAAATGTGTTATCCAATGCTCCAGTTTGAGCCAACAACCCACTGCCAAATCCATAAAACAAAGCCATCAAAAGTAAAATGTTCTTTTTCATAAGGTGAAAATTGAAAGGTGAAAAACGTCCTTCGCAGGCAATCAGCTTGCGAAGGACGAAAGATGAAATTATTACTTGATGAATTTCCCAGTCCGTACACCCGCCGCAGTCCGCAGCCGGAGCAGGTACATCCCGGCGGGCAAATCGCTGGTGTCCACGTCCAGGAGATTGCCTTCGGAATGGAGGAAATGGCGGGAACCCGTTTTGCCCGAAAGGTCGTACACCTCGACGGCGGCGTTTCGGGCTGTTGCAATCCCCGAAGTTTCAATCCAAATCATGTCCCCGGCGGGGTTCGGGTAGATTTTCAAAGGCTGTTCTGCGTCAAATCTCGACGTCTCATGGCTCACGAAAATACCGCCGTAGCGCAGGTTGGCATCTTCGGCAGCGCTGCGAAGCGCTTCTAAGCTATCGGCAGCGAGGATGGCGAAGGCAACTTTGACCGTGCCGCCCGGTGCCAACTGGTAGGGCCCTGAACTGACCACCATCGCAACGTCCTCCCCGCCGGCATCGCCGAAGCCGCCAGTCGGTCGGGACTCGGTGAGAGTTTTATATTTCTCCGTGGTTGAAAAATTGTCCAAAATGTTCACCCCTCCATAAGTCGAAGAATACTCTAAAGCGTACAAGTTATACGGCGATTGCCCAAGCAGTTGGACACCGATGTATGGGCTTGGTTGCGACGTTTTGTACACATAGCCTAAGTGCAAGGTCGAATCCTGTTCCACCCTATTTGAATCATAAGGAATCACCTCAATTTCTGCCCAAAGCCCGGCGTGAAAAGTGTTGTAATCATTGTTGCTGTTGTTGGTCACTTCATATTCCAAGATGATGAAGTGGTCTCCTATCCAGGCATAAGTATTTTGTTGAACAGACAAACCCATGATGGAACTTGAAGGTACGGCCAAGCTATCGTTGAAAACACATTTCAAGTCAATATCGGCAAGCGGTAGCGAAGCCGGACGAACAGGTTCAATGATTTTAAAATCAGTTGAAAATGGGTTTGCAAGGTTCCAGTTGTTCAAAGCTGCATCGGAAACTTGCGAAGAATTGTTGCCCAGCATTAGTCCGTAAAATGCATGTAACTGGTCATTTGGCAAATACTGGAATCCCAGCCCAGTCAATGAATTATTGATTCCGATTCTCCCCACAGAAGTAATCGTAGTGGCGATAATTCCATTGTTGATGTCAATGCTTGTCTGGTTCGTATTGATTAAAAGCCATTGCCAGTCGTCGTACCCATCTGCTTGAAAATGCATACGGATTGGCAGTTCGGTATCGGGCGGGATGTTTGCACCGACAACAATTAGGAAAGGTTGGTTTTCATTATCAACTTCTGATAGGGTACCCAGTGAGCCGACGGAAAACGAATCGTCCAAAAAAGTAAAATTGGAATTAGTTGTGGATAAAGTGACGGTTAGGTCGGTAGCATCTGCAAGGTAATTGATAAAAGTACCGCTCAAGCGGAGGGTGTCTCCTAAAGTAAAAACATCGTCATTCCCATCCGTAAAAAGCGCCTTCGTGAAACGGACGGCAGGAGAAGGGGCATCCGTCAGGGTACGGTACATATTCAGGCGGCCCCTCCCCAATTGTTCAACGTAATTCGGGTTTTGCGCATCAATATTGTCCGCCGTCATTCGCAGCCGCTCGCCCAGTTGCAAGGCGGTTAGCGAGGGGTCGTGCGCCGCTAAAATGGCAGCGGCGCCTGACACCTGGGGCGCTGAAAAAGACGTCCCATTCCAGCCATTGGCGTATATCCCGCCGGGTGTTGTGACCCAAATAGTGGAAGGGGCCGAGATGTCCACGTAGTGATTGAAGTTGGAATAGGATTCTTTAACATCAGATGCATTCGTGGCAGCAACGCTTAATACAAATTCTGCGCTGGCTGGATAGTTTAGTGCATCCATGTTTTGATTGTGCGAAACAGATATCACCAGGGCGTTTTTATCAAAGGATGCATATTGGATAATATCGTTTAGGTATTTGTTCGCTGAACCCGGACCACCCCATGAACAATTAATAACTCTGCAACCCCGGTCGGCTGCATACACGATGCTTTCGTAGCCATACGGAATATTGAGGTCTCCCGGTGTATCACTTGAGGCTTTTACAGAAAGGATACGGGAATTAAAACCGGGTGCCGCCAGTCCAATGCCATTATTGGTAACGGCAGCAGCAATACCAGCCACAGCGGTGCCATGGGATGCACCTGGTTTCGGGTCGTTGTCATTTCCGAAAAAATCCCATCCGTAGTAGTCGTCCACAAACCCGTTGCCGTCGTCGTCCAAGCCGTTCACCGGGTCGGAATGGTTCACGGCGATATTGGCTGCCAAATCGGGGTGCAGGTAATCCACGCCAGTGTCAACAATGGCGATGAGCACGGAGGTATCGCCCTGCTGGATATCCCAAGCGTCGAAAGCTTTGATTTTGCCCAAATGCCATTGCTGCGCCACCATGGGGTCGTTGGGGGTAAAAGGAGGCAATGCCAGCGACGGCAGGATGTCCGCCCAGTTGGCTGGCGGGTCGCCCGCCGTTTTATAAATCATCCTCGGCTCCACATATTCGAACTGGCCCGTGGCCATCAATTGGCGGCAAAGGCCAGGCACGTTGGCGGTTTCGGCAAATTCCAGTTCCCCGATGAGCGACAAGTCCACCTTGCCAGCTGCCCGGCCCCAATGCTGCGGATAGAGGGCTTTGACGGAATATGCGCCTTGTGCCGCACAGATTTTTTGCAGGGCGGCATCGGTGAGGCGGTAGGTTTTAGTCTGGCCTTCTTCCATTGCCAAAGCGGGGCGGGTTTTAGGCAACAGCTTAAAAATGACCCTGCCCGGCATGTAAGTGCCGGGTTGGTAGTTGGAAGGAAATTGCTTTTGCCCAAAGGCAGCAGTGCTGATGAGGAATAGGCAAATGAGGAGGTTGTTGTTTTTCATGTTGGTGTATTTTTTAGATAAAAATCATCCACAGGTGGCGAATGAACCCCACCTGTGAAAGGTACTGATCTTATGCTGAAAAGACTATTGTTTCACAAACCTCCCCACATACACCCGTTCCCCGTCCGTCATTTTCAAAGTAAAAACGCCGCCTGGCAATTGGCCGACTTGAAGGTTTTTGCTTTCGGAAAATGCCCCCGTCTGCACGAGCCGCCCCTGCGCATCGAAAATGTCAAAACGGGTAGGCTTGGCAATGGCGGGCAGTTCGAGGAAGAGCAGGTCGGTGGCCGGGTTCGGTACCAGGCCGATTTCACCGACGATGATTTCCCGCACAGATGTTGGGAGGAAGGGGCTTTCGTATGCCCCGATGTCCACGATGCCCTGCTGGATGCGGTCGTTCCCGGCGAGGTCGGCGGTGGCCGTCACGCCAGCGTTGACGCCAGCGTTTACGAGCGGGCTGGTGGCGGATGGCCCGTAGGTGCTGGGCATGAAATCAGGCGCTGTGCCGGGTTTGTCCATTGCCGTCAGCACGGCATTGAGGCTGTTGTCGAGGACGAGGTTGCCGCCGTTGGAGGTGACGGTGGAATTTGTGCTGGCGGTGTACTCAACATGGCCAGGGTTGGCGAGGACAGTGTTTTGGAGGGTGAGGGTGCTTTGGTCGGAGAGTTGAATGCCATTGGAAAGGTTATCGGCGATAGTACAGTTTATAAAGGTCGTGTTTCCGATAGAGTCCAATGAAACTGCTGCGCCCTGGCTGCTATTATTGTCAATCAGGCAATTTTCAAAAAGGACAAATGCATGGTCGGGAAAAGGAGAACCGGAACCGAAAACATGGACATCCACCGCTGCACCCTGGTCACTTTCATTGTTGGTAATGCGGGTTCGGCTAACGGTTAAATTGATATTGTCGCCATCAGGCCAACATTGAATGCCGCCGCCATTTGATGTGCCCTTGTTCCCATCTAAAATGCAATTTTCAATCAATACGTCCGTCTGGGAATTTCCCTCGCAAAAAATCCCTATGGCACCACTTTCTTCCAAACCTTCATTGTTGTTAAAAGTGCAATTGGAAATGGTGAAATCAATTTTTGCATTGTCTCCATTTCCAACTCCAGCACCTCCCGTAAACAAAGCGCTATTGCCATCAAAAGTGCAACTATCTACCAAGGCCGTTCCAGTGCCGTCTGCAAATCCGAGTATAGCAATTGCACCATAAGCGGTTTCGGACATGTTTTGAACGAACTCACTGTTTTTCAGTTCAAAGCCAGTGTTTTGTCCTTCCAAATCTGCCCAGATTGCAGTGCCATTCCATAAAACCGTATTTCCAGAGAAAAAAGAACCCGCTATGACGAAACCTGGAGAGGTACAATCATCACCTGCTAAAATGTGAATTGCCCCACCATTTTCATTAGGGCTTGCATTGTTTAAAAAACTGCAATTGCTTATACGGTGAAAAGTATTGGTACTATTACCATAAAGTGAAATTTCCACTCCTCCGCCCCCAAGTCCGGATTGGTTGTTTTCAAAGGTGCAATCCTTCAACTCGACCAAAGGACTATTGGAAGTGTTGCCGACAGAGGATGCAAAACCACCGGCCCATTCCACTGCTGTGTTTTCCTTGAACGTACAGTTTTGAATAGTCCCACTTGCTTCTTGGAAACTCATTCCTGCACCCGTCCTTGAACGGTTTTTCTCGAACCTGCAATTTTCCACGATGGTGCTTTTATTTGAATTGGCTGCCTGGGTAAAACCTCCATAGTTTTTTCCAAAATGTTGTTGGAACACACAATTTTTCACGACAGGTGCCCCATTTGAATAAATCCCTCCACCGCTTTCATTTACCAGGCTCGATCCATCCGCATGGCCATTGCTGATGGTAAACCCATCCACCACCGTCTCATTTGTCACAGCCGCTGTCATTCTCATCACCGTCATCACATTGTCCGCCCGGTTCGTCACGAAATCATCCGGCACATCATTGTCGTCCAAATCGCCGGAGAGGATGGTGGGATGATCGGCGGGGTTGCCCCGCTGAGCCAAGCTGGTCTCCGTTCCGACGAAGCCGCCGTAGAGCTGCAAGTTCTTGTCAATGAGGAAAGTAGCATTAGGGTCGCTGCCGGGGAGGTAAGTGCCTTCCGCCACCCAGATTTGGTCGCCCTCCTGAGCAATGGCGAGGGCGTCTTGCAGGTCGTTGAAGGCATCGGCCCATGAGGTGCCGTCGTTGGCCCCGGCAGCATCGTCGTTGACGAAGAGGCGGTTGCCGAGGGCCGGGCCTGACAATTTGTATATGCCGCCCGTCGTAGCGTTGGTGATGAAACCGCCTGCAAAAACAAGCGTCGGGGAGTTAAATTCTAAACACTCAAGGTTCGGAGTTGTCGTCAAGATTTCCCAAGTACTGCCGTCATTATAGGAAACGAGTACAGAAGCAGTGGAACCAATGGTAGAAGCATGGAGTACATAAGTACCTTTCGTGCCCGGCACGTAAGCGATTTCTGTTGTAGCAGGGGTAGAAGGCCAAGACGTAATTGGCGTCCAGGTCAAGCCTCCGTCCGATGTGCGAGCGCCAGCGTTAGGGCTATAATTTACGACAATTCCGTTCAAAGAATCCTTAAAAGCAAGACCGGAAACATCATTCAGCCCTGTGACATGCGCCGTCCAACTTATGCCTCTATCGGCGGAACGGTAAATTCGGGAGCCGTTGGTTTGAAACCAGACATAGTCTCCCCTAACATCGAACCATCCGTTTTCATTATGGATAATCAAGCCCTCTCCGGCCAATTGAGCCGGGAAATTGGGTGCAACCACTTTCGTCCAAAGCGCCCCGCCATTTTCTGTGCGATAGACGGAAATCTGGTTTGTCCCGGTAGTCAGGTGTGTAGCGCCAAAAGCGACGCCTTCATTTTCATTCCAAAAATAGACCCCGGCAGGCGTTTCATTGAACCCCGAAAAGGCAGTTCCCTGATGAACCCAGCTTTGTCCCCCGTCAGTCGTCTTGTAAATTCTGCCTGAAATTGGGTTCAATTCATCTGAAGTCGCCAACCACGCCAGGTTTTCACCGAGCGGATAAATGTGGAGGGGATACTGCGAAGCGGGGGTGTCGTCAATTTGGAGGGTTGTCCAGGTATTTCCCCCATTGTTAGATTTGATGAGATATTCCGGTTTCACAAAGGTTTGGTAATTATAGGACACCGCCCAGATGATGTTTTCATCAACAGCTTCGATGCCCCATACTTTGTGGTTGGCGGCTGAAACACCGCTGCCTAGGCTTGTCCATTGCGCTTGCAAGTAGTTCCAGCCAAGGCTGAAAAGAAGAAGTGCGAAGGGTAAAAATCTCTTTTTCATTTAAATAAAATTTAAGGGTGAAAAAACGTCCTCCGCAGGAAACCTACCTGCGAAGGACGAGAGTTGAATTTATTGTTTGATGAATTTCCCCACGAACACCCGCTCCCCGTCCGTCACCTTCACCGTGAAAAAACCGTCCGGCAAATGGCCGACCTGGAGGGCGTCGCCTGCGGTAAATTTTTGCGAAAGCACCAGACGCCCCTGTGCATCGAACACAGCGAGGCTGGTCGGTGCGGCATTGTCGGGCAGGGCGAGGTAGAGCAGGTCGGAGGCGGGGTTGGGCGTGAGGGAGATTTCGCCGATGACCACCTCCCGTGCCGCAGAAACGAACGGGCTTTCAAAGGCCCCGATGTCCACGATGCCTTGCTGGATCCGCTCGTTCCCGGCGAGGTCGGTAGTGGCCGATACGCCAGCATTCACGCCAGCGTTGACGAGCGGGCTGGTGGCGGATGGTTCGTATGTGCCAGACATGAAATCAGGTGCCGTTCCGGGTTTGTCCAGTGCCGTCAGGCTGGCGTTGAGGCTGCTGTCGAGGACGAGGTTGCCGCCGTTGGAGGTGGCGGTGACATCGGGCGTTGCGGCGGTGTACTCGGTATGGCCGGGGTTGGCGAGGATGGTGTTTTGGAGGGACATGGAGCTTTGGTCGGAGAGTTGGATACCGCCGCCGTTGTTGTCGGCGATGGTGCAATTGAGCATTTGAAAATCAGGAAAGGAATCCAGTTCTATGGCGACGTCGCCGGTGCTTCCGCTGATGAGACTGTTTTCGATTTTAAGCTGAGCGTTGGTGGGAAAATCAAAAACGTTGAGTTCGCTCAGAAAGGCAGCAATGCTAGCACCTTTCGGGCTTTGGTTGTTCAGGATACGACAGTTTTTCATCGTCGCTTTGAAGTCCTGACTGCTCGTGAGTATCCACATGCCGCCGCCTCGTTCGTCTGCGGAGTTGCCTTCGACGAGACAGTTTTCAATGGTGAAAGTAGGTTTGGAGCCTCCATCGCCCCAAATGTCGAAACCTCCGCAGTATCTGTCCGCATGATTGTTTAGGAAGGAACAGTTGGAAATGGTAAAGTCGAATGGCCCGGAGTCTTGGCCGCTTCCAATGTCTAAGCCTCCAGTAAAGATGGAATTGTTGTTTTGGAAAATACAGTTATCAACAACTACTGTTCCTGGCATCGCTGTTGATGGTGAAAAAGTCCAGATGTAAGCGGTAGCATAATCAACAGTAGTGTTGTTGCCATCAAAAATGGAGTTGTGTAATTCCAAGTTCACGCCACTTCCATCCAGTTCTGCTGCGATTGCGCCTCCCCTTTCTGCCGAGTTTTGTGAAAAATTACAGCTATCAATAATAAAACTTGTGTTACTGGAAGCTGTATTGCTTGTAATTGAAATGCCACTTCCAAAGGCTGAACTATTGCCAATAAAAGAACACCCCTCGGCAGTATATGTGGTATTGCTGCCAAAACTTAAAAAACTTAGCCCACCTACTCCAAGATTTGAGCTGTTGCCATTAAATGTGCAATCAATAACCTCAACTTCCGAATTACCTGTCCCAGCGGGATTCCAAATACCCATCCCACCAGCAAAATCAAATGCATGGTTTTCAATAAAAAAACAATTCCGAACAGTGCCGCTTGAGTTGACGATGCCTAAACCTCCTTCGTTCGCTTGAAAGGCACCATCAAAGGACTCATTTTGCCGGAATATACAATTATCAATTAAAAAATTTGTACTAATCACCCTGGCACCTCCACCACTATTGGCCCTATTTTTTTCAAAAACACAATTTTCCAGGGAAAGACCTTGCCCAGTATTAGCATTCTGACCCAGGGCGCCTCCTCCTAAGATTGCATAATTTTGCTTCAAAATGCAATTTTTGAAATGTGGTGAGCCGGTTGAATAAACTCCTCCTCCATTTTGTTCGCTATTAGTTGATATTGTCCCATCCGCATACCCATTCCGAATGGTAAACCCATCCACCACCGTCTCATTGGTAATATTTGCATTGATGGTCACCACCGTCATCACATTGTCCGCTTTGAAATTGACAAAATCATCCTCCACATCATCCCCGTTCACATCGCCGGAAAGGGTGGTGGGGTGCGCCACAATGTCCCTTTCAGAAAGGTTGCACTCCGTTCCGGCAAAACCGCCGTAGAGTTTTAGGTTTTTATTGATTAAAAAAGTAGCGGCAGGGTCGCTGCCGGGCAGGTAAGTGCCTTCGGCCACCCAGATTTCATCGCCTGCTTCGGCGGCGGCGAGGGCGGCTTGGAGGTCGGTATAGGCATCGGCCCAAGAGGAGCCGTCGTTGGTGCCGGTGGCGTTTTTGTTGACGAAAGTGCGGCCGTAGAGTTCGCCGCCGTCCCATTTGTAGAGGGCGGGGTTTGGGCCAGTGGCACCTCCGTTTGTAATCCATCCTATCTCGGGAGTCAGAAATGCAGGCCCGGCAGGCTTGATAGTATTATTTAGGAGTTCCCAAGATGTACCTAAGTCTTTTGACAAAAAGGTGGAATTATCAAAATAGGAAACACCCATCATTGAATTCGTACAAGGAATGGCCAATACTTCCGTCAAGTTGTTGCTGTTGCCAATATCAACCCAGGTTACACCTCCGTCAACTGTCCTTATAAGTTTAAGCGGGGGATTGTTGAAATCACCTGTGAGCGCAAGTCCATTTTTCCCGTCAGAGAAAGCCATGGAACCGATATATGTATTGAGATTGGTTGCTTGATGCACTGTCCAACTTAGACCTCTGTCAGTGCTTTTGTAAACCCTGCCCTTGGTCGTTCCGGTCCAAAGCGTATCGCCGACGATGCTCCAACCGGTAGGCACGTTCAAATAGTCTTCGCCTGCTAAAAAAGGTGGGTAATTGGTATTGGGGGCCAGTAAAGTCCAGGTCTGTCCTCCGTCGCTGGTTCTCGCCATAGCAGCACCAATGTTGCATGAAACGCCTTCCTGAGCATTAAAAAACACAACCCGACCACCCCCGGCAGGGCCACTTAGCACCTGGGTCCAGGTGTCGCCCCCATCGGTGGTACGGAAAAGCGCAAAGGAGTTTTGGAAATTTAGGGTACTGAAGATGGCTGTGTTTTCGTCCAGGGCCCAAATGCCAATTGTCATCTTTCCGGGAGCTTGCGTCATTTCCTTTACCGACCAATTTGCTCCACCGTCTGTTGTCCGTAAAACTTTAAGTATATGTGTGGAAGGAACAGGGATGCCCCACTGATTGTAGTCCAAAGCGATAGCCCAGGCTACCTGGTCATTGGCAATGGAAACATTCATGACACTAAAGTTGGAAGGCAATGTATTTGCCGCCTGAGGTGACCAGACTTGTGAAAAGAGGTTGAGCGTAAAAGACAAGGAAAGTGCGAGGGGTAAAAATCTCTTTTTCATAATGAAAAGTGTTTGAGCCTGGCAGGCGGCAAGATGTCTCCGTAGCCTGCAGGCTGGGGTGAAAAATTAATGGGTGCTTTTAGCCAAAAGCAGTTTTTGTGTACTTACAAAATGGTTGGAGACGCTTGAAAAAAATGGCGGGCCGTAAGGTAGGTGCTTCGGGCAGCCTATCCTTTGATGTGCCAGATGCTGGGCTGCCAAGGCAGGTAGGTTTTCCTTTTTGCGAGGAGGCCATGTTTCATCTGGTTCGTTATTGGATTAACGGTGGATGACGGGCAAAGATGGGAAGCGGGGCCTGGTTGCATTTGCACAAATGTTCCAATTGTTTGCACGTATGTTGCAAAAAGGGGGGTGGTGGGGAGCAAAGGGATGTTTTTCTTGGACACTAATTACTTTGTAAATTAAGTTTCTTGACATTTTGTAATGGGGGCTCGGGGGCGATAGCCCCCGATTCCGATAGCTATCGGAACCATCCCCCAGCGGTGGCACC
>JBGSKQ010000013.1:0-163566 GCA_041741095.1 Saprospiraceae bacterium | reverse complement strand
GGGGTGAAAATTGCGCTAGCAATTTTCACCCCCAAACCCCCATCCGTCCGCATGTCAGCAATAAAGAAATTTAGTTTACAGAGTAATTAGCACATCAAATTCAAATAGGCAACCTTTATAATTTGAATGTTAACGACATTAAAACACGAATCAGGGCTTACGGGCATAAGGATTAAAAATTGCTACTTTTGCGCCGCAATTTTCCGGGCCGCCGGAAAGTGAAGTTAGCAGCCGGGCAATATTTTTATTCTATCCGCTGTTTCTTCGTCCTTTGAAAACAAAACCTTATTCTTAGAGCTTGTTTGCGATTTGGTGCTTGAGGCAAAAACGAACTATTTTTCGTCAGTTTTTTAGGTTTTTGAAGGCGAATAGCAGGGCTACGCAACTGAAAAAAGCTAAAAAAATGGCGGAAAAGAGCCGTTTTTTGACCAAGTGACCAAACCGCAAACAAGCTCTAACTACCAAACGTGTTTCAATAATGGCTAATAAAGTATTGTTATTGATCATTTCACTGGCGCTTTCTCAGTTCCTCTTTGCACAAAAAGACGATCCCGTACTCTTCACGGTGGACAATACGCCAGTTCCGCTTTCCGAATTCAGGTACATTTATTCAAAAACGAACGGCCAAAACGCCGACTTTTCAAAAGCTTCGCTGCAAGAATACCTGGACCTTTACACCAATTTCAAACTGAAAGTACACAAGGCCAAGGACATGAAGCTGGACACCATCCAATCGCTTCAGCAGGAACTCGCAGGCTACCGCCGCCAATTGGCCGACTCCTACCTCATTGACCGTGAAGTGACGGAAAAATTGGTACAGGAAGCCTACGACAGGACGCAACAGGATGTGGATGTCAGCCATATTTTGATAAAATTACCGGCCAGCGGCTCACCCACCGACACGCTGACGGCCTGGAACAAGGCGATGGATCTGAAAAAGAGACTGGACAATAAAGAGGACTTCGGCAATGTGGCCAGGGACAACTCCGATGACACCTCCGTCAAAAACAACATGGGCCACATCGGCTTTGTGGCGGCCCCTTTCCCCAATGGCTTTTATGCCCTCGAAACAGCAGCCTACAATGCCCCGCTTGGCAAAGTCGTTGGCCCAATCCGCACATCGGCTGGCTACCACTTGGTAAAAATACATAGCCGCCGCCCGGCACGGGGAGAAGTGGAAGTGGCCCACATCCTCATCCGCAACGACAAGATGCCCGATATGATAAAGGCGAGGAAAGAAATTGACACCATTTATATGCAATTGAAGCAAGGTGCTGATTTTGAGCAAATTGCAAGGGAAAAATCACATGACAACCTAACTGCCAACAAGGGCGGCTACATTGGTTTTTTTGGGATCAACCGTTATGACAAAACCTTTGAAGACGTGGCTTTTTCATTGGAAAAAGACGGCGATTTCAGCACACCGGTGCAAACATCCATCGGCTGGCATGTCATCAAACGCATCAGCAGGAAGGTCAACGAGCCTTTTGCGCAGGTGAAATCCCGTTTGCAAAACCAGATTAAACAGGATGCCCGCTTTGAATTGGCTAAAGAGGCGATGGTGGAGCGCATCAAAAAGGAAGGCAACTTCACGGAAAACCGTACAACCCTTGATAAATTTATCGCCACTTTGGAGCAGGACACGGCCAAGACTTTCCTGACCTACAAATGGAAAGCTTCCGAAAATCCTTCTTCAGAGACTTTGTTTTCATTTGGAAATGGATCGAAAACCACGCTGGGCGATTTTGAAAAATACCTGGAATTGGCCTCCCGCAAAAGGCAGCAATTGTCGAGGTCGGGCATCAGCGACGCAGTAAAAGAATTGTACGGCGACTTTGTGGACGAAAATGCCATGAAATACGAGGAAAAGCAGTTGGATGCCAAGTACCCTGAGTTCAAATCGCTCATGCGGGAATACGAAGAAGGGGTATTGCTTTTTGAAGTGACCAAAATGGAAGTCTGGGACAAAGCATCCCTGGACTCAGTGGGCCTGGAAGCATTTTACAACAACAACAAAGCAAAATACCAGTGGGATCAACGGGCAGTTTTGAGCCAGTACACGGTGGTTGAAAGGGCCAAGAACATGGTGGAAGATATCCGCCAATTTGCCAAAAGCAACCCGCCCAGCAAAGTGCTCGAAAAATATAACCCCGCCGACGGCGAAAAAAATGTGACCGTTCAGGAAAAAACATTTGAAAAAGGCCGCAACGAGGTACTGGACAAAATGACTTGGAAAACAGGCGAGCTTTCGCCCAACGATACAGACAAGCGCAGCAAGGCCATAACTTTTTCAAAAATTGAAGAGGTTTTGCAGCCCGGCCAAAAATCACTACAGGAAGCCAGGGGCTACGTAGTGGCTGATTATCAAGACTTTCTGGAGAAAAAATGGCTGGAAGAACTGAAAACTGAATACAAAGTGAAGGTGAACGAAAAGGTCTTCAATAGCATGGTGAAAAAGTAAGGGGCAACAGATTTTGAGTTTTCGTCAATGAATTTTACAAAAACAGCAAAATATAAATGGGAAAGACCTTGCGGAATGCACGTGAGGTCTTTCTTCATTTTTGCCAGCCTTTGCGCTCAACTGTTTTTGATGTTCGGCTGCAAATCAAAAGTGTTCAGTGCCCGCTCTTCCGACGACCGTTTGCTGGCGCAGGTGTACGATAAATCCCTGTACCTGTCGGACATGGAAGGCATGATCCCCGAAGGAATGTCGTCAGAAGATAGTTCCCTCATAATCAGTGCTTTTGTCAGGAACTGGGTGCGGGAGGCATCCCTGCTGCACGAAGCAGAAAATAACATTCCCAAAGGTTTGGACATTGACCAACTTGTGGCCGATTACCGGGCCTCTTTGATAAAGAACAATTACGAAAACATCCTGGTCAACAAGCTGCTGGACTCAACAGTGTCCCAGACGGAGTTGCAGGAGTTTTATGAAAAAAACAAAGAGCAATACCAGTTGGAAGCGCCTATTATCCGTTCCCGTTTTATCAAAGTCAAAAGGGAAGCGCCCAATCTCGATCGGGTGCAAGATCTTTGGAACAGCAATAAGTTTGAAGACTATGTAGCCTTGACCAATTGGTGCAACAATCATGCGTCCATCCAAAACCTGCAAGACAGTGTTTGGTACAAAGTGGAAGACATCGCCGCTTACATGCCAAGGGGCGTTTTGACGGTGGACAATGTGACGAGCCGGATGGATTTCGTGCAGCGTGACGACAATTTCGTGTACTTTTTCAAAGTGCTGGAACTGGTGTCCAGAAGGGAAATTGCACCCCTTTCCTATATTGAGGGCCAAGCCCGAAAAGTGATTTTGCACAAGCGTAAAACCGAACTGCTCGAAGAAACCAAAGACAACCTTTACGACGAAGCCATCCGCAAAAAAAGCGTAAAACTCTTTGATCAATAGCAGCCTGAAACCTGCACGAACCTTTGATTTTTTTTGAAAAAACTAAACCTGAAATGATAAAACAGGCCATACTTTCCATAGCGTTATTTTTTTCCTTCAGCCAGCTTTTTGCCCAAAAGGAAGTGATAGATCAGGTCATTGCCAATGTGGGCGGCGAGATCATCCTGCTTTCCGAGTTGGAAGAGCAATATGCTCTGTTATTGGAGCGACAAGGTACAAAGCTGCCTGCCGATGCCCGCTGCATCGTGCTCGACAACCTTTTAACCCAGGCCCTGTTGGTCAACCAAGCCAAAATTGACAGCGTGCTGGTTACCGAGGAAGAAGTTGAGGCCCAATTGAATGCCCGCATTGACCAAATTCTCGAATACATGGGCGGCGACATTACCCAGTTTGAAGATTATTATGGCCAGACGGTCGGCGAGGTAAAAGAATCATTCCGTGACGACCTGCGCAACCAATTGCTGGCAGACCGTATGCGCGCACAATCGCAACAGGGCATTTCGGTCACCCCGGCGGAGGTGAAGAGTTTTTTCAAAAAAATACCCAAAGACAGCCTGCCATATTTTGACTCCGAGGTGGAAGTAGGCGAAATTGTAATGAAGCCTAAAGTGAATGCCGAAGAGAGGGAAAAGGCCATCAAACAATTGGAAGATCTGCGGGAACAACTCGTGAGTGGCAAAGCGGAATTTGCAGCCTTGGCACAAAAGTTTTCCGATGACTTTGCCAGTGCCCGCATCGGTGGCGACCTGGGCTGGACCAAACGCGGAAAATTCGTCCCTGAATTTGAAGCTGCCGCCTACAATCTGGAAGAAAATGAAATTTCGCCCGTCGTAGAATCCGAATTTGGTTTCCACATCATCCAACTGTTGGGCCGTCGGGGCAATTCCATCAATACCCGCCACATTTTAATAAAACCAGAAATCACGGACAATGATCTGGAACTCACCCGTGCCGAGTTGGACTCCGTCCGCCACTTGCTGATGGATGGCAAAATCCAGTTTTCTGCTGCCGTGAAAAAATTTGGCTACGATCAGGCACAAAGCTTTAACAATGACGGCAAAATGATCAACCCTGCAACCGGGAACAATTTCTTTGAGATTGCCGACCTGGAACCAGATGTTTATTTTACCATTGACACCATGAAAATCGGCGCTTATTCCCAGCCCTGGTCATTCAACGACCCAAGAGGGGAGTCTTTTTTCCGCATCGTACAACTGCAAAGCCGCACCGAACCGCACATAGCAAGTTTGGCCAAAGACTACTCAAAAATACAGGCTGCCGCTGTTGAGCAAAAGAAGGCTGAATTCCTGGCAACGTGGATTCAGCAAAAGGTAGAGGCAACCTACGTTCGCATTGACGAATACTACGACAATTGCGCAGTGCTTAAAAAATGGCTGGATTCCAGGAATAAACCTTGACAGCAGCCATCCCATGCACAGGCGAACATGAATGGGATGCAATTTGGGTTTTCGTCTAAAATTTGGCACTGCTACAGCCTTTTTTCCTTATTTTCGTTGGAAAAGTACCTATGCCAACCATCTTGCATGGGCGGGTGTTGATACGTCATTAAATCATCCAACATGTTTGCACAATTGTATCCCCTCAGCTTTATCGTTTCTTTAGCTGCCCTCACAGGCTGGTTTTATTTTCGTGACAACTCCCTCAGGAGCAGTTTTTTCAGCAAACTCTTTTTAGGCGGCCTGACTGTGTTTGTCCTCAGTTGGTTTTTGGGAAACGGGGCCTTGGACTACAAATTGGGCGTCCTGGCACGTGAGCTGTTGATATTGGCCATTGTCCCTGTGTTACTGAGCATTTTCAGGAAAATGAAAGCTGCCTACTTTATCCTTTTGCTATTGGCAATGGCAGCTTTGAAATATTTCTACTTCGACCACTTGAAAGCGACTTTTCAACAAAAAGAAAAGATAAGCGCAGTGATAGAGGACAGCTCCATATCCAGCAATACACTGGTCGAACTCGACCCGGAGGCCGAACTGCTCATCGAAATAAAAGAAACGCACCGCATCGGCGACATACAGGATATTTTGAAAAAATATGGCCTTGAAGCGACTTCAGCTTTCCAAATGAAGGACACTGAAGCGACCGATTTGGACGATTATTTTGCTGTAAATGTGCCGCCCCAGTTTGAACACGATTTGGGAAAAGTAAAAAAGGCCTTGGAGGAAACTGGCATTGTGGAATGGACGGAAGAAAACGAGCGGATTACCATCGGGCCTGAGGAAATTGTGCCGCAGCAACCCATGCCCCGACTCAACCAAAAATACGGCCTCAACGACCCCGGACTTGTCAATCTTTGGGGCTTCGAAGCCATGAACGTGTCTAATTTGTATGAAGTTTTAAAAACGGCCAAACCACAAAAAGAGGCGCTGATTGCCATTTTGGATACTGGCGTGGATGCGGGGCACGAGGATTTGAGTGGAAATTTTACCTCCACCCAATCTAAATACGATACGGACAAGGCTGGCCATGGTACCCACTGTGCGGGCATTGCCGCTGCGGTTTCCAACAATGGAAAAGGCGTCGCTTCATTTTCGCAAACCAATGATTTTGTGCAAATTACGAGCATCAAAGTATTGAGCGATGGCGGTTTCGGGACACAACAAATGATCATCAACGGCATCCTGGAAGCAGCGGATAGGGGAGCGGACGTGATTTCACTTTCTTTGGGCGGCCCATCCAGCCAATCCCGCCAACGTACTTATGAAAAAGCCGTAAAATATGCCAATGACAAAGGTGCCATTTTGGTGGTGGCCGCTGGCAATTCCAACCGCAATGCAAAAGAATTTACCCCCGCCAACGTGCCGGGCGTCATTGCCGTCAGTGCAGTGGATACACTGCTTCACCGTGCCTCTTTTTCCAATTATGTGCAAGACATGGGCATGGCAGTCGCCGCCCCTGGGGTGAAAATTTATTCCACCTTTCCCAATAGTCAATACCAGGCTCTCAACGGCACCTCGATGGCCACGCCTTATGTTGCTGGATTGGTGGGTCTTTTGAAAAGTTTGAAACCGGATTTGAGTACCAAAGAAGCCTACCGGATTTTGAACGAAACAGGTTTGGAGACAAAAAGCAAATCCGAAACGGGAAAACTGATCCAGCCCGCCGAGGCTGTGAAAAGAGTTTTGAAAAAGTAATAGATCGAAAGCTGTAGATGCAAAGTTAGAAACAACGAAAAACTACTAACCTATGATTGAATTAAGGCCCGCCAATGAGCAGGACATCCCACTTATCTTACAGTTTATCAAGGAGTTGGCTGAATATGAACGCCTTTCGCACGTCGTTGTGGCCACAGAAGAACTTTTGATGGAATCCCTTTTTGGGAATGGTCGGCACGCTGAGGTTATCTTGGCCTATTTTGATGGTCAGGCCGCAGGATTTGCCTTGTATTTTTACAATTTCTCCACCTTTTTGGGAAGGCCGGGCATATATCTGGAAGACTTGTACGTCAAGCCCAAATTTCGCAGGAACAGCATCGGGAAAGTCCTGCTGCAAGCACTTGCCAAATTAGCAGTGGAGCAAAAGTGCGGACGCCTCGAATGGTCGGTGTTGGATTGGAACAGGCCCGCCATTGATTTTTACAAAAGCCTCGGCGCTGTGCCAATGGACGAATGGACGGTTTTCCGCTTGACGGGCGAAAATTTGAAAAGACTGGCGGAATAGCCTGATTACTATTATCTACCAAATAATTGAATCCAATTGTGCGGCATGGTTCCCACCTGCCCTACGTAGTAAACGCCGACATATCGCCAATCAGGGCTGAGCAAAACACGGCGGTGCCCACGGGTAGAAATGCCTTCGTCCAATAGCAAGGTAATCACTGCTTCCCTCACATCATCCATCCCACCCACCAGGTTTTCGTTTCCATCAGTGAGGTTTGGGCATTCCCTCCTGACTCGGTCCCAGGGCCAGGATCCGTCCTTGCCGATATGGCTCAATCCGCCGATAGGCCGCTGCTCTTCCCCGTGATTTTTTGCCGCATTGAACAGGCATTCCAACGGTTCAAGCTTATTGAGCGCCAAGGTGTTTTTCAATTCGTTGATGAGTTCGTCACAAGTTTCAACCGAACCGAAAGCACGGCCAGCCCTTATTTCTTCCTTTTGTTGTTCTATGAAAGGGATATAGCCTTTTGGATTGGTGCGTAAAAGGTTGATTTCTTCGGCCATTGCTATTTCTGCATAGGACATAAAAGGAGCGATGAGACTCGGTTGGGCAGGCGTGGCTGTAGGTGCAACGCCTCCTTGAGTGTTGGCTGCCGCATTTTCGATTTTGTTTTGAATGGCAGTTTCCTCGGCTGGTCTGGCGGAATTTGCGCCAATCGCTGCTTGCTCATTTTCATAATAATTTGGAATACCAGTTTGACTGAGTGGAGGGCAGTTGCAATCGTCTGTTTTGAGGCCCGCACCAGGGCTTACTTCCTGCCATGCCGTCAGGTTGTTCATCTTGCGAAAACGCCATTCGGTCCATCCATACGATTTTGCAATATCGGCCACTTTTTCTCCTGGCCTCACGATATGGAGCGCACCGGTTTGCTTTGGCACAGCCCCGGAAGTGGATGAAGTGCCTGCCTGGGTGCCGGTGCTGGTTGGAGTGCCTGGGTTGGCCGACACCCTGAGTTCACGGCATAGTTGCAGCACGTCGTTCAAGGTCATATTGTTCCAGGCCAACAGGTTTTGGACTGGTACATTGTATTTTCTGGAAATGCTGTACAAGGTTTCGCCTTTTTGTACCACATGGTAACCGCTTGCCTTGGCAGGTGGGCACTGTGACATAAGCGGCCCCGCTAACAGTATCGCAAAAATGGTCAGGGAAAAAATTTGTTTCATGGCATTTTGCATTTAGATGAAAAGCATAAGGACATTCAAAAGTAAGAAAATCAGGCAATTAGTGCTTTGTGTCATTAGTCATTGGTCATTTTGTCATTAAGTAAAACGTTGAAAATCAAGGTTGTGTTTGATAAAAAACTGTATGAATAATTCACTCTCAAAGCCTTAGTCTTGCGACAAATCTTTGTCGGAGGGTTTTCTTGTAAAAATAATTGATCAACATTTTCAAAGAAGGTAGCTTTTTTTGGAGGACGGGTTATCAAACCCGCTTGTTTCAGAACAGGCGGTTTGATAACCCGCCCTCCCGAAAATGGCAGCCTAATTCAAAACCTGTGCTGGATATTTTTATCATCAAGACCTTCTTCAATAATCAAATTTTATCGAATACAATTGGCCCTTATCTGGGTCAACAAATACACTCAAAGGAGTATCCTGTTTTTCACGGTGAAGCATGCCCGCATAGTGGATCAGCTCTTTGTTTTTTCCAGAAAGGGTAAAAAACTTGAAGCCCTGAAAAGTAAATCCCACTGGTTTTCCTTTTTGTTCAAACACTTCATTGCAAAACAGCCCCAAGTCCTGCTGGGTCATTTGTGCTGCCACTTCGGGGGAAAATAAGCCATACAGCCCAGCATAATCGTCTTTTTTAAGAAAGGCGGCAGTTTGTTCAATGGCTGCGATGTGGTCGTTGGCCTTTTTCAGTTGCTGGACGGGAAAACTGTAAACCGGGTTTTGTCCATTCGACAATTTAACGACAACAGAAAGGGAATCGGCAGGTTTTTCATCGGCGTTTTTATAAAATAACCAAGCGATGTGCGAGGCAGGCAAGGAAACTATGTCCGACATGCTATTCAGCTTGGGACTGCTGGAGGCTATAATTTCGGACTTATTTTTGTCGAAAACTATCAATCCACCATAGATGCGCTTGGCCTCCTGCAAAGGATCCTTTTCGTTGTTGGTGCCTGTTTCGGGTGTAGTGGCAGATGGCGTACTTTCCTGTTGGCCACAAGAAAAAAGCGCCAGGGAAATGAGAAAAATGAAAATTAACTTTGGCATGTTTAAATTTTTGGCAAAAAAAGCCAAAGCTGCCTAAAGTCGCAATGGATAGCCGAAAATAAACAGCCCGCACATCACAAATACCCATTTATGAGAATCATCATTACCCTGCTTTTGCCAGCCTGTTTGCTGGCGCTTTCCTCTTCCTTGTTTTCCCAAACTTCTAAAGATGCCACCATCCCGCTGAATTGCAGCATTTTATCCAACCCTGAACAAGTGGTGCTGAACTGGTCAAGCCCCACTGCTACGGCAGATGTTATTTTGGTAAAAAAACAAAAGGGGGAGCCAGGTTGGGAAATCCTGTTGGACGACCCGGCCCATTCCGATGTTTCCTTTATGGATGTAGAGATTTCACTTGGTATAACGTATGAGTACGGCATTCAACTCACGGCAAACGGCATAACGGCTTATGGCTACCTGACGGTGCCTGTGGAAGGCAATGTGGTGGACCAACGGGGCACGGTGCTGATCGTGCTGGAAGATGCCCTTCAACAAGCGCTCCCCGACGAATTGGCCCTCTTTGAAAAAGACCTGCAAGGCGACGGCTGGAATGTTTTATATGAAATCGTAAGTCCCACAGAATCAGTGGTTTCGGTGAAAGAAAAAATCTTGGCAGTGTACACCGCCACTCAAGCTGACCTGAATTCAGTCCTGCTTTTTGGCAATGTGCCGGTGCCGTATTCGGGCAATGCCAATTGGGACGGTCATGCCGATCACCAAGGCGCCTGGCCGTCAGACGCCTTTTACGCCGATGTGGATTTCGAGTGGACAGATGCTTTTGTAAACAATACAACACCCTCACGCCCTGAAAACGATAACGTGCCAGGCGACGGCAAATACGATCACAGCTTCACACCGACCAACCTGGAATTGGCCATTGGCCGGGTGGATTTTTCCAACCTGGACGAAGCCACTTTTGGCACCAGCCGAATAGAGCTTTACCGCCGCTATTTGGACAAAAACCACAACTGGCGCACCAAGCAATACACCGTGGCCAACAAGGCCCTGGTTGACGACAATTTTGGCTATTTCAGCGGGGAGGCTTTTGCTTCCAATGGCTACCGCCTCGGCAATGCGCTGGTGGGCGAGGCCAATACCTTGAATGGGGATTTTTTCAACGATACCGATGCCGAGGGCTTTTTGGTGGGCTATGGCTGTGGGGGCGGCACTTACACCAGTGCGGGCGGCGTGGGCAACAGCAGCCAATTTGCCACCGATAGTGTGAATGTGGTTTTTTCCATGCTCTTCGGCAGTTACCACGGTGATTGGGATTTTTCGCCCAATCCCTTTATGCCCAGCGCCCTGGCCTCCAAAGGCGGCATCTTAAGCTGCTCCTGGGCGGGCAGGCCACATTGGTTTTACCATCATTTGGCAGCAGGTGAAACCCTGGGCTACTGTGCCCTGGCGACTCAAAATTCTTGTGAAAACCCTTATTACATCGGCACTTTTGCCGAATGCGGTGCCCATGTTTCCCTACTGGGCGACCCGACATTGCGGGCGCATATCGTGGCGCAGCCCCAAGATTTGACCGCCACAAGGGTTTGCAACGAAATCATCCTCAATTGGACAGCGGCCAACGAGCCAAATTTGGTCGGCTACCATATTTACCGTTATAATGAGGCGACTGCCAATTTCGCCCGCCTCAGCATCGAACCTATCAGTGGCAACAGTTTTGTGGATTCCTCACCGACTACTGGCGATCTGGTTTACCAAGTCAAAGCGGTTGTTTTACAAAGCTCCCACAGTGGCAGTTACTTCAATACGAGTACAGGAGTTTTTGTGGAAACAAGCTTCCAAATTGCCGCACTGCCTTCATTGGAAATTGCTTCGCAAAATATTGACTGCGACAGCCCAAGCGGCAGCGCTACCGTACAAACCGATGCCGTACAGGCAAGTTATTCCTGGTCGGGGCCAAATGGTTTTATCAGCAACAATCTTTCTATTTCAAGCCTCGTGGCTGGGAACTATACGGCAATGGTGACGGATTTGGCGACGGGCTGCACTTCAACAGATGCCATTGAAATTTTGGAAAATACAGATTCGCCCTCGCTTGCCCCAAGCGCCGATGGTGAGTTGACTTGCCTGAATACTACGGTTGGACTGCAGGCCAATGCCAACGGTGGCCAGCTAATATTCGAGTGGAGCGGCCCCGGTGCTTTTACTTCCAATGATGAAAACCCAAACGTGGAAGTTGGAGGGATTTATGAGCTCTTGGTCACGGATTTGTCCAATGCCTGTACGGCGCTTGAAACTTTGCAGGTGTTGGAAAATACCGATACCCCCAATCTGACCTTATCTGCCGAGACCATTACTTGTGCCAATGAAAATGCACTGCTAACGGCCAGCGCCGATATGCCAGTCAACAGCATTTCCTGGAGCGGGCCGATGGGTTTTGTGGCGTCGGGCGATTCGATTTCAGTGAATAATGAAGGCGTTTACCAAGTGGAAGCAATTGGCCTAAATGGCTGCGCTGCCCAATCAACTGTGGAAGTTTTTGCCAATACAGAACAACCAGATGTGAGTGCAACGGATGGGGAATTGAGTTGCAGCACTACCAGCGTACAATTGCAGGCAAGCTCCAACACCACCAATGTCGTGTATGAATGGCTTGGGCCAAATGGCTTTAGTTCATTTGAGCAAAATCCTGTGGTCAGCCTGCCGGGCAGCTATGCCGTTATCGCAACGGATACCAGCAATGGTTGCAGCAATTTTGCGGGGGCATTTGTTTCACAAAGCGACGACGTGCCGCAGGCCCAGCCCTTTGCAAGCGATGTTTTGGACTGCAACACTTCGGAGGTGACGTTGATAGCTGCACCTGCTTCCAGTGCCTTTTCCTTTTTGTGGGCTGGCCCCATTGGATTTGTTTCAATGGAAGAAAATCCGCTGGTATCCGTGGAAGGCATCTATTATTTAACAGTCACCAATCCCGATAACGGTTGCTCGGGCACTTTTTCCACCATCGTTGAGGAGTTGGAGCAGCCCATCCTGGCCATCAGTCCGCCCAGTTTATCTTGTACGTTTCCGAGTGCTTTTTTGAATTTGGTACAAATATGTGGGCAGCCGGGCGTTGACTGTACGTTGATTTACCCCGACACCAGCTTTTCTACGGGCAGCGTTTTTGAAATCAACCAAATTGGCGAATATCACCTACAGATTTTTGACAACAACATCGAGTGTTATTGGGTGGTCGATCCATTTACAGTCATGGGCGATTTTGAGGCGCCTGACCTGGAAGTGGTAGGGGATTTTGATTTGCCTTGCGCCAATTTGATGGCCAGCGTTGAGGCACAGTCCACTTACGACAATGTCATTTATGTATGGACTGGCAGCAATTTCCCAATGCCAAATAGCGCTGTTCAACAGCTTGCGCCAGGCACTTATACCGTGACCGCCGAAACGCCCAATGGTTGTGAAACTTCGCAACAGGTTGTCATTTCCTCCCCGCCGCCACTTCAATGGCAATTGACTTCCACGCTTAACTGCGATGGGTTTCTTGATCCTGTGTTAGATTTTTCAGGCGGAACTCCACCTTATTCATATACCATAACTCCTACGCCGCCCATTCCGCCAAATACTGCTTTTACTATCCAGATAATTGATGGAAATGATTGTGAGGAGGAATTTGAATATTTCAATCCGCCAGTAGAAGTGCTTTCTATCCAAACACAACACACTGACGAAACGGTGGCCGGTGAAAATGACGGTACTGCCACCGTGGAAATATTGACTGGTTTAGGCCCATTCACATATTTGTGGAGCAATGGTGAAACAAGCCAAACTATTTCCAACCTGCCGCCGGGAGAATACAATGTGACGGTAACCAGTATAGTCAATGGTTGTACCTCTACCGCTACCGTGAACATCTTGGCAGGTCAGACTGCCACCAGCGAAGTGCCTGGACTTGTATCATTGCAACTCTTGCCAAACCCAACTAGTGGGCAATTTGAATTGAGGATTGCCTTGGCACAAATGGCTGATTTACAGGTAGAAATAATAGATGTGACGGGTCGTGTTTTGCAAAAAACAGCTTTTGAAAAATCCACTAACAAAACATGGCGATTTGATGTATCGGGCGAGGCCGCCGGGGTTTTTATTTGCAAAATCAGGGTGGATGGCAACTTGCTGACCAGGAAGGTGGTGAAAGTGGATTAGTGGCAAATCCCTTTACTTCAATGCCTTCTTGTAGGTTTCCAGGCAGCGCTCCCTGGCGATTTTATGGTCAACGATGGGTGCCGGATAATTTTTTGTACCAAATTCCGGCACCCATTGTTTCACGTATTTTAAGTCTTTGTCGAACTTTTCCTGCTGCGCAGTTGGGTTGAAAATGCGGAAATAAGGGGCGGCATCCGTGCCGCATCCAGCCGCCCATTGCCATCCGCCATTGTTGCTCGCCAAGTCGAAATCGAGCAGTTTTTTGGCAAAATAGGCTTCCCCCCACTGCCAATTGATGAGCAGGTGTTTGGCCAAAAAACTGGCCGTGATCATGCGCACCCGGTTGTGCATGTAGCCCGTCTCGTTCAGTTGGCGCATGCCTGCGTCCACCATTGGGTAGCCAGTTTTTCCCTGGCACCATTTTTCAAATTCTTCCTCGTTGTTGCGCCATTTGATGTCGGCGTATTCCTTGCGGAAAGGGCCGTTTTCCACATAAGGGAAATGCCATAGGATCATGGCGTAAAAGTCACGCCAGATAAGCTCGTTGAGGAAAGTGTCATTGAGTTGGGCGGCCTTGCGGGCTTTTTCCCGAATGCTGATCGTGCCGAAGCGGAAGTGGATGCCAAGCCGTGAGGTGCCGTCCAAAGCTGGAAAATCCCTGGTTTTGTCATAGCTTTTAATCAAACCCTGCTGCACGGTGCGGGGAGGGAATGGAATACCGGCTGGCTTGAAATTCATGCTGCTTAGGGAAGGGATTTTGAAAGATTTGGTTTTGAAAAAATTGGCGCTGTATTTTTCCGTTGGGTAGGTCTGCATGAAAAACGAATTCCTGCCTTCCCTGTCATCGTCCACTTTTTCAGAGGCGAGTTTTTCCAGCCATTTTCTTTTGTAGGGCGTGAAAACCACATAAGGCTCGCCGTCGTCTTTTACCACTTCGTCTTTTTAAAAAATCACTTGATCTTTAAAAGTATGGAAGCCTATTCCTTTGTCTTTCAGCAATTTATGGATTTCGTCGTCCCGCTTCTTGGCGTAGGGTTCGTAGTCGTGGTTGGTAAAAACAGCCTTAATTTCATAGGCATTTAAAAGCTCCTTCCAAATTTCAATGGGGTGGCCATATTTTACCAAAATCCCGCTGCCCAGTGCCTTCAATTCCTTGTCTAAACGGTTGATTTCATGATGGATAAACTCCACCCTTGCATCTGCCTTGTCTTCCAGTTTATCCAGGATGTTTTTATCAAAAATAAAAATGGGCAACACGGGCTGGCCGCTTTTTAGCGCATGGTACAGCCCAGCATTGTCTTCCAGGCGGAGGTCACGGCGAAACCAAAAAATATTGATTTTAGGCATGGTGGGTAAGGCAAGCGGGTGGCCTATTCTTGGTGAAAATTGCCACAAAACGGCTACAAATGGAAATTGTTTATAAAAGGGGGATCATCCTGGGTGTCCAAAGTTTTGTCATCAAATTTCTACACCACCACATCCTCCTCGTCAATCACCTTCCCTCCGTGGCAGCGGATAATGCGGGCGGGGAAATTTTCCAAAATGCGGTAGTCGTGGGTAGCGAAAAGCACGGCGGTGTCGTTTTCCTGGGCCAGTTTGCGCAGCAACAGGAGTATGTCGTCGGAGGTTTCAGGGTCGAGGTTGCCGGTCGGTTCGTCGGCGATGATGAGCTCTGGGTGGTTGAGGAGGGCACGGGCGATGACCACCCGCTGTTGCTCCCCGCCTGAAATGGCGTGAGGCATCTTGTCGTTTTTGCCTTTCAAGTCCACCCGTGCGAGCAGTTCGTTGACCCTTGCGAGCATTTTGGACTTGTCTTTCCAGCCCATTGCTTTTAGTGAAAAAAGCAAGTTTTGCTCCACAGTCCGATCGTCAAGCAGGTTGAAATTTTGGAAGACGATGCCAAGCTTGCGGCGCAGGTGGGGGATGGTTCGGCGGTTCAGTTTTTTCAGGTCAAAACCAGCCACGTTACCCTTGCCATGCGCCAGCGGCAAAGCGGCGTAAAGGGTTTTTAAAAGGCTGGATTTGCCACTGCCCGTTTTACCGATAAGATAGACAAACTCGCCTTTGCTGATGTTGAGGTTCACCTTTTCCAGCACTGGGTTTTCACCTTGAAAAATGCCGGCCTCGCTCAGGTTGACTATGATATGTTCTTTCATTTCTTTTAAAGGTACGACACGATAAAGTTGTGCAGTGGGTTTATTGCTCAATGTTCACTTCCGCATGGGCAATGATAAATTTTTTGTATTGGCCATCAAAATTTTTAGTGATTTCTTCTGCCCGTTCAGGATGGGTGTCGGAAATAAACACTTGTCCAAAATCCCCTTTTGACAAGAGGCCCATCAACAGCCCCACCCGCTGGTCGTCCAGTTTGTCGAACAGATCGTCCAGGATCAGGATGGGCAGGATTTCTTTTTCGTTTTTTAAAAGGTCGTGCTGCGCCAGTTTCAGGGAAAGCACAAAAGATTTCAATTGGCCTTGCGAGGCAAATCGTTTTAAAGGAAAACCATTCATAAAAAATTGCAGGTCGTCCTTATGAATGCCCACCGTGGTGCGCTGCAACAGCCTATCCTTTTCACTACTTTCTTTGAGCAAGTCTTCCAGTTCGTTTTCCAGCAATTGGCTGCGGTAGAGGCAGTCCACTTCCTCTGCATCATCGCAGATTAGGCGATAATAAGTTTGGAACAAAGGCAGGAACTGCCCGCTGAAATGCTTCCTTTTTTCCAAAATATAAGCGCTGGGGGACAGCAGTTGCTGGTCGTAAACGGACAGTAGGGTAGGGTTGTAGCCGCCCCGCTCTGCGAACTGCTTCAGCAAGGCATTCCGATTTTGCAACACCTTATTATATGTGAGCAATTCTTCCAGGTAGCGGTGATCCAATTGGCAAAGCGTATTGTCCACAAAGCGGCGGCGCTCCTCACTGCCTTCCAAGGCCAGCACGGTGTCGTCGGGAGCCATGAACACGACTGGCAATAGGCCCACATGGTCAGAGATACGGGAATAGGCGGTATCGTTCCGTTCAAAGGTCTTTTGTTTGCTGGGAACCACCTTGGCCACGATTTTTTCCTGTTTGTTTTTGAGTGAAAAACGGCCTTCCAACCTGAAAAACTCCTCCCCTTGTTTCACAACGTTCCGATCCGTACCGCCAAAATGGCTTTTGCCCATGCACAAATAATACACGGCATCCAACAAGTTTGTTTTGCCCATGCCGTTAAGTCCCGTCACCAAGTTTAGTTTGGGTGAAAATGCCACCGACTGGAAAGCATAATTCCTGAAATGGGTGAGTTTTAACTGTTCCAAAAACATGCGGCAAATGTAGCAAGGGGAAACGGTCTTTTTTGGTTGGGGCAAAGACGGGCGGTGGTTCAAAAAACAAAAGCCCCGGATTTGTGCGGCGACAAAACCGGGGCTTTTGGTGGACAGTTGGCAGGCAAATTTTGGGGCTTGTTTTTTAATCTTTTGGTATCACAATCTTGGTGATGTTCACCAATTTTTTGACCAAAGCAATGTCGGGGAGGAATACCCTTGATTCTTTTTTACCTTCAAAACCATCTTCGTTCAGGTGAATGGCAGATGGGCATGTTCCATATTCTTTCACTGCAACTGAGTGCAGGTACAGGTAGGAACCTAGGCTGGCAGTAATCAAGAAGGCCCAAATAAGGGAGCGGAAATTGTACTTTTTCATTGGAATTTTGACTTAGTTACGCAATTGTAGCAGTCAAATGCTATCGTTCGGGTGAAGAAAACTGCACTTGGCAGCTCGACAAAGCTAATAAGAAATGAGCATATAGCGCAACAATTTCAAGATTAACTTTATGTAAGGTGTATAGACAGGCAGTAAATAAAAACCGTTGCGGATTTGCAGTGTTTTTTTTAAAAAAAATTTGAAACAGGCTTTTTTTCAAAAAAAGAAAACGGCCTGCATCCAATAAGTATAGGACTGGCAGGCCGCCCTTCTTGGTTAATTATTATGGCAAGTAATAAAAAGAAAACTCAGGTTTTAAACTACCCGGCGAGCATTGGAATGGGAAAGAAGTTGCGCTTTCGTGCATAAAAATGTGCATGTTGAAAGCACAGCGGGGGGGAGATGATGGTTTTTGGGCAAAAATTATGACAAAAACGAGGCTATACTCTACTCAACGAGTTCGGTGCTTATTTCCGATAGGATGAATTTGCGGAGTTGCTTGCGGTATTCTGAGGCAGTTTTGCCCGTTACTACCTTGAATTGTTTATTGAAATAAGAAAGGTTGTTGAAACCGCTCTCGAAACTTACTGCGGAGATGCTCAGGTGTTCTTCGGCCAGCAAGCGGCTGGCAAAGGCGATGCGGAATTCGTTCAAAAAGGTGATGAAGGTTTTGTGGGTCAGTTTTTTAAAAAAACGGCAAAAGGCAGGTTCGGTCATGTTTACCACGGCTGCGATTTCTTCGAGCGAAAACTGCCGGGCGAAGTTTTCTTCCACAAAATCATAGACTTTCTTCATGCGCAAGTGCTCCTGTGGCTTCACCTCTACTGACAGGTAATTGATGTCCAGGGTCTGGAATTCCGTGGACTTGGCCATGATGTCCAAAATTTTGAGCAAGGTCAATAGTTTGTCCAAGGGGTCGAGGTCAACCAAGCCATCAAGGCGCTCGCCAGCGATCCACTTGGTGTATCCCGAAAAGGCAAGGCCGGACTTTGAGCGCTCAAAAAGCTGACGAACGTTTGCCATTTCAGGTATTTTCAAAAAGTCTTTTCCGAGAAAATCCTCCTTCATCTGAACTACCACTTCCACATGCTGCTCGTAGAGGTCTTGGGTAAAACCCAGGTGCGGGATATTGGGGCCTAAAAACACCAGATCGCCTTCCTCGTAATAGCTTATGTGCCCGCCAATTTGGCGTTTGCCCTTGCCATTGGTGATGAAAACGATTTCGTATTCTGGGTGGCAGTGCCAGTAAGGCAGGGTGGAGTATTGCTCCTCCGTATATTTTTTTACCGTGAAAGAGCTGCCAAAGGAGGGTTGGATATTTTCTAAAAGTGGTTTGGAAGTCATGTTTTTACACAAAATTAACGAAAGAAGAGGGATTAAAACCGCAATTGGTTAAAATAGTTGTAAAAGCGGTCAATATTCTGGTAGGTAAAACCGCCGGAGCCGCATAGCTTTGTTTCAGAATTTAAGTTTCATGTATTACCATTTAGTTATTAAGTCAAGTGGCATCTGAAAAATGATGCCGCTTCTTTTCACCTTCTCTCTTTCGCAACGATACCCATTTTTTTTACCCATATCAGACTTATATCCTGTCCATTTTCGGGCCTTCGCCACTGGTTGTCGAAGGCTTTTTTTATTTTTTTATTTCGACGGAAGTGGTAATGCTATAAAATTCTGCCAGTTTTTTTGCCAGGATTCCATCCTTTTTCTCAGAGCTTGTTTTTGAACGCACGAGGTAGGCCGTAGCAGGCCCCGGTTTCAACCTATTCAACTGAGCAGGTGCAACAGGGATTTGGTTTTTGACAATGGGGCCTTTGATTTCAAGCGATTGCGATGTACTGGCCGTATCGGTGAACATCACCACCAATTTTTCATCTTTTTCAATCTCCGGACCCTCAAACGAAACATTGAGGCAGGGAAGGTTTTGGCAGGTGGTTTCTGTCAGCCCTATTTTTTCAAAAGGATGTATTTTTAAAGGCAATGAATGCTCCCGCCCAGCTTTATCCTGAAATTCAAAAGCGTATTTGGGAGCCAAAGTACCGTCAGACATTTCGAGTTCATAGCGGACCATGCCACCTGGCAGGGTGACAGTGAGCATTTTGGTTCCGTTTAGGGTTACGCCGTTTTGAAAAATCACGTTCTTTCCTTTGCTGAGCGAATCAGCCTCAAAGAAGAGGGCCTCCGCTTTCAATTTTTTGGCATCCTGCTCATACCGCACGTATAAATCGGCGGCGATTGTAACCGGCTTTTCCTCCTGACAGGCCGACAAAAGGCCAAAAAAGGCCAAAAAAGTTAGGTAATTCTTCATTTTATATTCAAATTTTTTTGATAAAAACCTGATTTAAACCAGGGCCAAATGTAGCTTAAAACACAAAACCAGTGAATTTACTTCTTGGTTACCTCCGCCTGAATCGCTGTGCCGGGTTTCAAAAAGCTCACGAATTTGTACGTTAGGAGACAAGATGGCGGGTTTGTGCCCAAATTGACAGCAATAGGGGAAGCATCGGCCCATCCGAAGCCGTTTAAATTTGCCAGTTCGGAAAAAGCCATATTGATGGTTATGGAAATTCTGAAACCTGATTTATGATAGAAATTGGTCTGTACCGAGCAATTCTTATTTCTACTTTTGGAGTGTGAAAAAATTCCATTCACCGAAAATCGCCAAGGCTTTAGCCTCCTTACCCAAGGGGCCACGCCTACCAAAAACTTAGGGATTTTGCAGGGAATAGAGTTTTCACTATTATTGCGCACTCTCGGAATCTGATTGTATTACTCATTATAAAAAAAACTCAAGTTTATGGCACGTTATTTACTACTCACTTTCGCTTTTTTGATAGCGGGCGTTGCAGCTTCGGCGCAGTCGTCGTCATCGCTACAAGGGACGGTGACGGATGCTGAAAATGGCCAGCCGATTATTTTCGGTACAGTCGCACTTTATAAAAATGGAGTGTTGTTGACGGGTACTGAAACCGATCTCGATGGCTACTACAGTGTTACGGAGCTTGATCCCGGTACTTACGACGTGGTTTTCTCCTATACTGGGTATCAGGAGTTGAGAATCGCTGAGGTTCAAGTCCAAGCCGGCAAATCCAACAAATTGGACGCAAAAGTTTCTGCAGGTGTTACACTTACAGAAATTGTAGTGACCTACGAGCGCCCGATTATCGAACAAGACAACACTACTCAAGGGGCAACCCTGTCGAGTGAAGAGATCAAAAACCTTCCTACCCGTAACGTAAATGCCTTGGCTTCTTTGGGCGCAGGCGTGGCCTCCTCGGACGAGGGAGAAGATCTTGCTATCAGAGGTTCACGTACAAATGCCACCAATTATTATATAGATGGTGTTCGGGTAAGTGGGAGGATGATACCCAAACAAAATATTGAACAACTACAGGTTATTACAGGTGGAGTTGAAGCCCGCTATGGCGACGTGACAGGCGGTATCATTTCCATTACGTCCAAAGGCCCGTCAGAAGAGTTCAGCGGTGGCTTGGAGTTGGAGACTTCAAAGTTTCTTGATCCTTATGATCAACGTTTGGCAAGTTTAAACCTCAGCGGCCCAATTTGGAAACGCAAAGGTGAGACGGTAATAGGCTATCGCATAGGTGGACAATACCAATACAACCTCGACGACGACCCTCCAGCTATTTCTGTTTACCGTGTAAAAGATGATGTACTCCAGCGCCTGGAGGAGAATCCTATCCGTGTGGTAGGGAATACTGTATTTCCCGAAGCAGAATATGTAACGAATGAGGATGTAGATGCCATGGACTACCAACCTAATGAGGAAAGGACAACCTACGACCTGAACGCCAAAATAGACGCCAATTTGGGCAAAGCTGTTGACGTTACATTTTCTGGAACTTTCTATCGCATCGAGGATAAATTTACTCCGGCACAAGCCAATGGAGCTACTTGGCAGGTGTTTAATAGCCAGAATAATCCAACTGATTTTGATACCAGGTACAGGGCAAATGTTCGCCTTCGCCATCGTCTTGGTGGTGCTACCACTTCATCTACAGATGAAGGAGGAACAGCTGCTCAAAAAGGTGCGCTAATTCAGAATGCTGCATACATCCTTCAGTTTGGTTATGAAAAAGAATTGACCGAACGGGCTGACAAAAACCACGGCGACAACCTTTTTGATTATGGTTATATTGGTGACTTTGATTTGAACTGGGAGCCTTCCATAGGTTTCAATATTGATAACGCTCAGCGAATCATTGGAGCTGACACATTCAATATTATCCGTTTTGCAGCCCAACATGTTGACTTCACCCGTACTTTACAAGGTTATACAGCCAATACAGAAATAAACCCAGTTTTAACAAAATACATCCTCAATCCGGATGACAACGACGACTTCAATGACTTTTTGGTGGTCAATGGCCGTGTACCCAGCAACTTTCAAAACGTGTGGACTAACCTTCACACAGGAGTAGGCATGGTTTACAACTTGAACAGGAAAAGGGACAACGACATTTACACCTTCAATGCCAACACTTCCTTTGAACTGGTGCCCAGTGGTTCGGGCAGTTCCCGCCACAACATCCAATTCGGCGTCATGTACGAACAGCGTACAAGGAGGGGTTATGACATCAACCCAATTGGTTTGTGGACTGCTGCACGTGGCCACGCCAACGAACACATTGAAGGCCAAGGCTTGGACACCCTCGGTGCCCCCATTGGATTTACAGATCCGCTTCCTTATCTTGAATTGGATCAGTTTACGGGTGATACTTTATTATATGTGCCAGACTCCATGTACCCAATTTATTCCCCCAACATCGTAACGGGCAGCACTGACAATACTTTCTTCAGGAAAGTCAGGGCAGCTTATAACGTACCGTTGAACCAGTATTTTAATGTAGATGGACTGAACCCGAATGAACTCCAACTCGACTGGTTTTCCGCAAGGGAGTTAATGGACGAAAACATCATCAATTACTGGGGCTACGACTATTTAGGCAATAAAATAGACGACGTCACTTTTGAAGACTTTTTCACAGCCAGGGATGCCGATGGCATCAGGACATTCCCTGTGGCTGCCTATAGGCCAAACTACCAGTCAGCCTATGTTCAGGACAAATTCACCTTTAAAGATGTGATTTTCCGGGTTGGTGTACGTGTTGACAGGTACGATGCCAATACCAAAGTAATGAAAGATCCATATTCCTTGTACGAAGTAATATCGGCAAGTGAATTTGATAGCCGCTTTGGCACACAACGCCCAGGAAATATCGGAGAAGACTATAAAGTATATGTGTCTTCAGAAGGTGGCGAAACGGTACAAGCATACCGTGATGGTGATTCTTGGTATTTTCCAAATGGAAATCCTGCCAATGATGGTGCAGAAATATATGGCGGCAGTATTGTTTACCCACGTTATAAGGAAGACATCGAAGAAAGGCGTGATGTAACAAGCCAAGATTTTGATCCAGACATCTCGTTTGAAGATTACAAGCCTCAAATCAACTGGATGCCTCGTTTGGCATTTTCCTTCCCGATTTCTGATGACGCCAACTTCTTTGCTCACTACGATGTGCTGGTGCAACGCCCGCCGTCCAACAACTTTGTTAGCCCACTCACTTATTTTTATTGGGAAACCAGAAATACTGATATTCAGGACAATGCGAACCTGAAGCCAGAACGGACAGTGGACTATGAAGTTGGTTTCCAACAACGCTTGGGCAATACATCTGCCTTAAAGCTTTCGGCTTACTATAAGGAACTCAGGGATATGATTCAGAGCCGCTTCTTTACCCAAGTACCTGCTCCTGTCAATACCTACGAAACGTATGACAACCTTGACTTTGCTACTGTAAAAGGCTTCGTAATCAGCTATGAAATGCGCCGCACGGGCAATATTTCGCTCAACTTGGCCTATACGCTTCAGTTTGCAAATGGTACAGGTTCTGATGCCAACTCATCCCGCAGTGTCTCTTCCCGGGGCATCCAAAGGACATTGTTCCCTATGAGTTTTGATGAGCGCCATCGCTTGAGCGGCATCGTTGATTATCGTTATGGTTCTGGCAAAAAATACAATGGCCCAAGGATTGGCGGAGTGGATATTCTATCCAATACTGGCTTAAACTTTACTGCAATTATAGTATCGGGCCGTCCTTATACATCTGCAATTGAACCTGACGTCTTGGGTTCGAGGGGTATTGAGGGTGCCATCAATGGATCCCGCCTTCCTTGGAATTATACATTTAATGCACAATTGGACAAATCATTTAATTTGACCAAACCTGGCGCTGCACGTACCTTAGCGATGAATGTGTACTTGAGGGTTTCCAACCTTTTGGATCGCCGCAATACTATCAATGTATATAAATATACAGGTTCACCAGAAGATGATGGATTCCTGAATTCTGCCGATGGAAGGAGTTTCATCAATGGTGGTATTACCGAAGGCAGGAGCTTGGATGCTTTCTTGGCTTCGTATCAATGGAGGTTATTGAATCCTGATTATTATAGTTTGCCCAGGAGGATTTACCTCGGCGCAACGCTCGATTTCTAATATTTAAAATTTAAAAGTGGGATAGGGCAGCATTTAATTGAATTATTAATTGTAGCCAATCCATAAATAAAAATTAAAAACCATGCGTAGTTTGAAAAATCTACTATTGATAGCCTTGAGCATGTGGGTATTTGCCACTTCGGCTTATGCCTATTATGACCCTAAAAGGCAGTCGCAAAACAAACCTACAGATAAGAATGCACTCAATTTCAGGGAGGCCTGCACTACAGCCAAACAACAAATTGACCAGGATGTAAACAACGTCCGTGCACGTTTGACCACTGGTGGAGACGTTTGGTGGGATCGTAGCGACGGAAAGTATATCGTACCAAAAGTTGAACCAGGCCAGACAGAAGTTTCTTCCATCTTTGCCGGCGCAGTTTGGCTGGGAGGCGTAGATGAAGGAGGAAACTTAAAAGTTGCTTGCCAAACCTACGGCAATGGCAGCAACAACAGCGACTTCTGGTCCGGCCCATTGGATGATGTCGAAGGAACCACTTCCAAAGAAGTATGCGACAAATGGGACAGATTCTTTGAAGTTTCGGGCGAAGAAATTCGTACGCACCTAGGGTTCTATTTAGCGGCCTCTGAAGGCACTGCTGCTTACACCGAAGATATGATCCCAGCAGGTGTAAAGGGATGGCCAAGCGACGGCAACCCATATTTCTTTGATGTGCATAAATTCGACTTGCCTGTGACTTCCCAGGATTTGGCAGGATTTGAAGATGTCAATGATGACGGTATCTATGATCCACTTGATGGTGATTATCCAGTCATCGAAATCAGGGGTTGTGAAGAAGAAGAGCCACAATATCCTGATGAAATGATTTTTTGGATTTATAACGACGAAGGAGGAGGAGCTTTGCACCGTGAAACCAACGGTACTGCAATCAGGATGGAAGTTCAAGTCCAGGCATTTGGCTACGCTACCAACGACCAAATAAACGACATGACCTTTCAACGCTATAAGCTCATCAATCGTGCAAAAGAAGACATAGACAGTATGTATTTTGCCATGTGGGTAGATCCTGACTTGGGATGTTATTTGGATGACTATATCGGTTGCGATATTGACCGCAGCCTTGCTTATGCATACAATGCAGATGCTGAGGATGGCCAGCCTGGCATCACTTGCCCAGGAGGCGTAGCTACTTATGGTACAGAAGTGCCCATCATCGGCATTGACTATTTCCGTGGCCCCCTGAATGAATTTAGGCAAGAGCTTGGCATGTCTTCTTTCACCTATTTCAACAACCCAAGCTTCGGTTCGCCTGCTCCACAAGATGGCACCACCGACCCAAGTACGGACTTTGAATTTTACAATTATTTGTCAGGCACATGGAAGGATGGCACTCCATTTACTTATGGCGGCGACGGCTATAATCCTGCAAGTACAGACTTTATTGACTATGCTTTTCCAGGCGATCCCAATGATGACACTGAATGGTCAATGTGCAATCCGCAATCATCCAATTTCCCTGATGGTCTGCCAGAATATGACAGGCGTACAGTTCAGGCATCTGGCCCATTTACTTTGCAGCCTGGTGCGGTCAACGAACTGATCATCGGAGCAGTTTGGGTGCCTGCTTTGAATTATCCATGTCCGAATATTTCAAGCTTGCAATTTGCAGATGATATTTCGCAAGCTTTATTTAATACTTGTTTTGACATTTTGGATGGTCCTGATGCCCCGGATGTTGACTGGATTGAACTTGACAGGGAATTAATTGCAGTATTAAGCAACAACCCGAACCCGTTGTTATCAAACAATGCTGGCGAATTATACGAAGAACGTGGCCCGAAAATCCCAAGTCCACTTCCAGGCGAAACCCTTGATACAACCTACAATTTTGAAGGCTACTTGTTGTATCAATTGGTAGGCCCGAATGTAAGTGTTACAGAATTTAATGATCCGACCAAAGCAAGGTTGGTATATTGGGTAGATAAAAAGAATGGCGTTGGTACTATCTACAACTGGAATGCTGTTCTGAATCCAAATTTTGACCCAACCAACCCTAACTCGCCGGCTGAAGTATATTATCCTGAAGTGACGATTGAAGGTTTGGATCAAGGAATAAACCATACGTTCCGCATTACAGAGGATCAATTTGCTACAGGAGACCGTACGCTGCTGAACCATCGTAAATATTATTTTTCGACTAAGGCTTATGCCTATAATAATTACCAGGATTTTGACCCGCTTAAGCAAGAAGGTCAAGAAACGCCGTATCTCGAAGGCCGTCGGAATATCAGGACATATAACCCTATTCCCCGTCCTATTATTGATAGGGAAATTAATGCAGACTATGGTGAAGGGCCTGTCATTACAAGGTTGGATGGGGTTGGTGTCGGTGGTAATTTTATTGACATGGCCGACGAGACAAAGGCAAGTATTTTGCAAGGCACTTTCAATGGCGAAATAGTTTACAAAAATGGCCGTGGCCCAATTAAGGTATCTATTTATAATCCATTGGAAAATGTGGATGGTGAATTTGAAATCACATTTATTGACGAAAACATGGGTCAAGGTGAAAATCCTGTCAAATTGGACGATGATGTGCATTGGCAATTCCGTGATTTGAATGATCCAAATTCAACCATTATATCAGAAAGAACCATTGATGAGCTCAATGAGCAAATTTTAGGAAGATATGGTTTCTCGGTTTCTATCGGTCAAACGGCAGACGTTGGTGAATGGGCCGATCCTTCTGATGGTGGTATTGGCTACGAACAAGTTTATGCTGCCCAGGATAAACCATTTTGGTTCTCTGGAATTCCAGATGGATTTACATTAGGAACAACGGGCCTTGTAAGCAACGCATTTAATTATGTTGAGCACAACCCTAATTGGGAAGAAAGAGATCATGAAGTGTTGGCAACTTTGGGTCAGGGATTCTTTGTTCCTTATCAAGTTCTCGATGTAGAGGCACGGGCCAATCCTAATCCAGCTGAAAATTATTATATTTCACCAGGTTGGAAAGCCAATGAGGGGGATTTGGTAATGTCCGAGGCGCTTATTAAAAACCTGAATAATGTTGATATCGTAATGACATCTGACAAGAGCCTGTGGAGCCGCTGTGTGGTGGTTGAAACAGCGAATCAGGATTATTTGAATTTTGCCTTCAATGAGTTTGGCGAAAGGGTTACAACCGACAGCTTTGAGGCTCCAAGCGGCGATAAATTGATTAAACAATTTGACGTAAGGCCAGCCCCTTCTGTCAGCAAAGACGATAATGACGGTAATGGCTTGCCAGATCCGGATGGCGATGGATATGGCATGGGCTGGTTCCCAGGTTATGCAATTGATGTGGAAACTGGTACAAGGCTGAACATTTTCTTTGGAGAAAATTCAGTCTATTCTGAAGAAAATGGGTACACATCACTTTACAATGATGGCAATCCAAACGGTAGGGATATGATGTTCAATCCCAACTCACAGATAATCCTGCCAGTGCCGGAAGGGATATTTAATCCCATGGTTTATTACGCTGGTGGCCAACATTTTATCTATGTGACCAATGAGCCTTATGACAGTTGTGAATTCCATAGAGAACGCTTGGATGTAAACCAAAGCAATCCATTAAGAAAGGTCAACGCTTTAAAGCGGATTACATGGACTGGTTTTCCTATCCTCCCGACAGGTACCAGGTTGCTTTCTTATGGAGAAGGGCTTATCCCCAACGACATTACCATCAAATTAAGGGTTGACAGTCCTTATGATATTTCAAAAGATGAAGATGGCAATGATTTAGGTACTGGCCAATTTAATGGTTATCCAACATACAGGTTCAAATTTGAAGGCACAGCGCCAAATAAGGCCTTAGACGAAACCGCTATTGACGAGGCATTAGATATGATTAACGTGGTGCCAAACCCGTATTATGCTTTTTCACAGTATGAGATTGGCAGATCCTCTACCATAGTGAAAATTACAAACCTGCCGGCCAAGTGCGTTGTCACTATTTATTCATTGGATGGTAAATTTATCCGCAGATATAACCGTGACGAGCAGCCATTTGCACCGATCGGCGATGCAATCCCCAGTGCACAGATAATCCCAGATTTGGAATGGGATTTAAAGAACAATAAGGGGATTCCAATTTCTGCCGGTGTATATCTGATCCATATTGATGCACCTGGCATGGGAGAACGCACCCTGAAATGGTTCGGTATCTCAAGGCAATTCGATCCAACAGGTCTGTAATGTTATTATTTTGCACAGCGAAGGGTGGTTATTTGGATAAAACCAACTCTTCGCTGTGTCTTCATCATTTCAAAAGAAAAAATTCTATGAATAAGTTCTTATACTTTTTCTTTTCAACTGCCTTTGTTGTGTTTGCCACGGTCAATATGAATGCAGGCAACCCAGACAGGCAAGGTGAAGCAGGTGCACCTGAATTATTGATGAACCCCTGGGCCAGGAGTTCCGGTTTGCACTCTATGACAACGTCAATGATCTCTGGGGTTGAAGCCATGCGGCTAAACATTGCGGGCCTCGCAAGGCTCAACAAAACAGAAGTTGTCATTTCAAATACTACTTACTTAAAGGGAACGGGAATACATTTTAATTCGATTGGCTTAGCGCAAAAAATTGGTAAAAACAGTGCGATCGGATTGAGTTTTATGTCAATTGATTTTGGTGACATACCCGTAACCACGGCACTTCAACCTGAAGGTACTGGCTCCACATTTTCTCCCAGGTTTTTCAACCTGGGTTTGGGTTTCTCCCATATTTTTGAAAATAAGGTGTCGGTGGGTGTGTTGGTAAGGGCCGTTTCCGAAGCCATTCAGGATGCTACTGCCTCGGCCGTTTGCCTGGATGCAGGTGTTCAATATGTTACTGGTGAAAAGGATAATTTCAAATTCGGTATCTCATTGCGAAACATTGGCGGGAAAATGCAATTCAAGGGAGAGGGTCTTTCAAGCGAAGTGCCGTTCCCAGGATTTGATGGAAATTATGGTGGCACAAGCAACCAACGCACTTCCTCCTTTGAGCTTCAATCAGTGCTGAACATCGGCCTTTCCTACGATTTTTATGTGGCTGGCCCGCACAGGATTACTCCTGTGGCCAACTATACCTCCAACGCCTTTTCTGAAGATCAGATTGGTGGCGGTCTCGAATACTCGTTCAAGGAACTGGTGATGATCCGTGGTGGCTACAAGGCCGACTTTGGAAGTTTTTCAAGTGACAACCAAAGGGAGCCGTTATATACCGGCCTTGCTGCTGGTGTCACACTGAACGTGCCGGTGAGCAAGAAAGCCAATGCCCCAAGAATAGGGATTGACTATGCCTATCTGGCAACTCAGATTTATGATGGAAGCCATACCATCTCCGTGAGGATCAATCTTTGATCCTAGCGCTTTTGCACATTCTGCAATTTTGTTGGGTGCAAGTTTTCATCTTATAGCTGCATTCCATAAATTTGCAATCCAGAATAAAAGAACGTTTCCGGCTGTTGTGCCGGAAGCGTTCTTGGTTTTAGGTTGGCAAGCAAAATGACTCCAGAGCCTTTTAAGTTTTGCCAATAGACTGGAGCGACAAAAACCAACACCACATTTCTAAATTTTTTCATCTGTTTTATTTGGGAAGGAACGTGTGGGCTATTTGCCCCATAAGTTGTTTTTGGCCTTTCTTCTCATATAACTCAAAGAGAATCAGTATTTTATTCTAAAAAATTGTAGTATGGCCCTTTATAATTATTTGACACAGGAAGGACACGATAGACTGAAGGCTGAATTGGACGAATTGAAAAGCAATGGCCGTCAGGAAGCTTCACGCGCCATCGCAGAGGCTCGTGAAAAGGGTGACCTGTCCGAAAATGCGGAATACGATGCCGCAAAAGATGCCCAAGGCATGTTGGAACTGCGCATCAACGAGCTGGAGAAGGCACTGGCCAATGCCCGCATACTCAGCGAAGCGTCCATGGACACTTCCGAAGTGAGATTGTTACTAAGTGTGCGCATCAAAAACAAAAAGAATGGCAAAGAAGACACCTATAAATTGGTGTCAGAGTCGGAGGCCGATTTAAAAGAAAAGAAAATTTCAGCCAGTTCGCCCATAGGAAAGGGGCTTCTTGGCAAGAAAAAGGGTGAAACCGCTCAAGTTCAGACCCCTGCCGGTGCTATGGAATTTGAAATAATGGATATTTCGGCATAAGTGAAATTGAAAAAATAAAATAGGCCAAATTGATTTACAAAAAGCTGTTAATCAATGTTTTGCAAATTCATCTTTCATCATTTATAGTTCATCATTCATTAGGCCTGTTTTTTCCTTTAACCTTTTTCCTTTTTCTTTAAAAATGGCCAGCATTTTCACCAAAATCATCAACGGGGAAATACCCTGCCACAAGGTAGCGGAGTCAGATCAATACCTCGCTTTTCTTGACATCCGGCCCAGTGCCAAGGGACATACCCTCGTCGTGCCAAAGGTGGAGGTGGACTATCTGTTCAGCTTGGACGATGAAGTGCTTTCTGAGCTTATTCTTTTTGCCAAAAGAGTGGCCAAAGCCATAGAAGCAACCGTTGATTGCAAAAGGGTAGGGGTATTGGTGATCGGTACGGAGGTTCCTCATGCGCACATCCATTTGATTCCTTTTCAAAGCGAACGGCAGATGAACATATCTGGCAGCAAAATGGCCTTCTCCCAGCAGGAACTGGCTGACATTGCGGCTGCCATCCGCAAGAATTTTGCATAATGTTTCAGGCTTTCCGCCTTGGGTTTTCTTTCAAAAACGCCGACCAGTCCTTGAAATTTTTGCCACTTCCAATTGCGGCATTTGATTGAAAATGGTGGCACACGACGGTGGCAAGTGCATCCGTTGCGTCCAATGAACTATTGTCAATTTCTACGTTCAAGATGCTTTTCAGCATGGCTGCCACTTGTTCCTTTGCAGCATTTCCATTGCCAGTGATGGCCTGTTTTATCTTTTTGGGCGCATATTCAGTAATGTCAACGCCTTTTGTGATGGCTGCAGCAATGGCTACGCCCTGGGCACGTCCCAATTTCAACATAGATTGTACATTGTTCCCGTAAAATGGAGCCTCGATGGCCATTTCCCTCGGTTTATACTGGCCAATAATAAGTTGAAGTTCCTCAAAAATCTTTTTCAGTTTGTGCTGCTGCTCATCCAGATTCCGCATGTTGATAGCGCCCATGGCCAACAAGTGGATGTTTCTATTGTCAATTTCAATCACAGCAAACCCCAAAACGTTAGTACCAGGGTCAACCCCCAGCAACCTGTATTTTTCTTTTATGGCCATAAATGGTGGTATTGAAACACAAAACTAACTTCGCAGCGTAAGAAATGGAGGCAAAAGCCATCTTTCTACGCTGTGGCAAATGTCCAAATGGCCAAATTCCCAATGCTTTGCTAAAACCCAGGAAAAAACACCTCGAATTTTTGTTGAAGCTGCTCATCACCTTGCTGCTGGGATGGGCCATTTATCGCCAAGTGTTTGCCAGGGAAAATGCCCATGTGCTATGGGAAGCGCTGAAACTGAATTTTAGCTTCCCCGGCCTTTGGTGGCTGATAGTAGCGATCATAATGGTTCCAGTCAACGTCGCTTTTGAAGCATTGAAATGGGGCAAGTTGATTCGGAATTTCGCCCAATTGGGTTTTTGGAGAACGTTCAAAGCTATACTGGCAGGCACGACCATTGCCATTTTTACACCCAACAGGATAGGGGAATATGGTGGCAGGGTCTTGTTCGTTGAGCCAAAAGACAATTGGAAGGCGGTGATTGCTACCATCGTCGGCAGCCTGAGCCAACTGCTTGTTTTGCTATCCTTGGGCTTGATTGGGGCGGCCTATTTTCTGAAAAACTACGAATTTGAGCCCTACCTGTTGGCCAGTGCCCTCAGCATGGGTGCCATATTAACGGCGGTCCTGTTTTTCTGTTTTTTTAATATTGACCTCATTATCCCAATTGCCAAGCGCATTCCTTTCATTCACAGGTTCAGAAAATACCTCCACCACCTATTGGTTTTGAAAAACTACCACGCAAGGGAATTGGGTGTTGCCTTGGCCTACTCGCTGCTCCGCTACCTGACCTACTCGCTGCAATACCTGTTCCTGCTGTATTTTTACGGCATTGATCCACCTTGGTTGGAAGGATTGGCGGGCATAGCCACCATATTTTTGGTACAGGCAAGCATACCTTTGCCGCCATTGATGGGGCTGTTGGCGAGGGGCGAACTGGCCCTGCTGATATGGGGCCAATTCAGCGATGACCAAACCGGCATACTGGCCTCCACCTTTACGCTTTTTGTAATAAACATCGCCGTCCCAGCGTTACTCGGTTTCGTGTTTATTGTGCAAAGCAACATATTGAAATCATTAGGCTATGAAAATGGCAACAACTCCTAAATCCTTCTTTTTCAGCACTTTACTATTGTTGGTTCCCTTTTTTGCTTTTCAAAAAAACAAGGAAATAAAACCGGTCCAGCTAATAGGGCCAACTACTTTTGCCGACCCTTGCAACACCACCAATTTTGCCTTTCAATCCGGCGAAGAGCTGACCTACAAGGTGTATTACAACTGGAATTTTATCTGGATCTCCGCTGCGGAAATCACTTTTCGGATCATTGACGATGACGACCAATATCATTATCAAGTAGTGGGCGAGACTTATGAATCCTACGATTGGTTTTTTAAGGTGCGTGACTACTACGATACCTGGGTACAAAAAGACAACCTGCTGCCCATGATGTCCATCCGCAAAGTGGAGGAAGGCAAATACCGCCTGTACGACTACATTACTTTTGACCAATTCAGAAAAACTTGCTACAACGAGCGGGGCAAGGCCAAGGACGACATCCGGGAGCGCAAAACTTACCACATAGACGCCTGTATGCACGATATGTTATCCGTGCTTTACTATGCCCGCAACATTAAATTTGATAACTACAAAGTAGGCGACAATTTCCCCATCAAGATTTTTGCCGATAAAGAGACTTGGCCGCTCAGTGTAAAATACCGTGGCAAAGAAGCCGCAAAAAAAATCAAAGGCTTGGGCAAATACAACACCATGCGCTTTAGTCCGCAGGTCATCGAAGGCGGCATATTTCCTGAAGACACAGAGATGAACGTGTGGGTGACGGACGATAAAAACCGCTTGCCGCTGATTATCGAGTCGCCTTTGTCCGTTGGTTCCGTCAAGGCGATTCTGAAAAGCCACAAAGGCCTGCGCTACTCTTTGAAGGCCAAAATGGATGAATAAAAAATGTGAATAGGTTAGGGTAAACAAACCTTCACCATTTTTACCTTTGATTTATCTATCCAACAAATCAACACTGCCAACTTTTTTTGGATCAAATGCTACTTGTCGGTGTGGAAATGCTTTTGGCGCTGTGTCTGGCTTTGGCCGGGCAAGCCGAGCGAAAGCGCAGCAAAAAAAGCAGTGACGAAAAAGATTCGGGTCATGGTAATTTTAATTGAGTAAAAATGAAGGCGCTATGCCATTTCCAATTGTTTTTTATTGCTTTTTCCAAGCGGTTTTTCCATCTCCATAGCTGTCAATACTTTCAGCAGCATCCCCACCGACCAGGCTTGCTGCACGCAGCCCCGACCTTCACTTGGCTCGCCACCGTCGAATATTTCGGCAATGCCGTGAATGCAACCTTCTTCGTAAAAATGCCGTCTTATCGGTTCCATCATCTTTGACACATCGGCTTTTACCTTTTTAGAAAAATCGTTTTGCTTCAAATAGGCCAAAAAATATTCGCCCAGCAAAAACGGCCACACCGTGCCTTGGTGATAGGCTGTATCCCGGTGCCATTGGTCGCCGGCATATTTTGCCACAAAATCTGGATGGGCAGGGTCGAGCGAGCGGAGGCCGAACGGTGTGAGAAGTTTTTCTTTGATTATTTTCAAAATAACGCAGCCCTCTTTTTTTCCCAATAGTGGATAGGGCAAACTGAGCGCATATATTTGGTTTGGGCGGATGGAATTGTCAATATATTCGCCTGGAATTACGACATCATTCAGGTGGCCATTTTCATGCAGGAAATATTTTTTGAAATTGTTTTTTACCTGAATGGCCAACTCTTCAAAACAAGCCTCGTCGCTGTCCAATAAGTCCAGAAAACGGTTGTAAATCATCAGTGCGTTGTACCATAAAGCATTGATTTCCACAGGGCAGCCGTGCCGGGGCGTCACCACGTAATCTCCCACCCGTGCATCCATCCAAGTCAATTGGGAAATGCCCCCGCCCCCAAATAACAGCCCTTCTTTTAAAGTATGGATATTGTACCTCGTGCCTTTTATATGAGCTTCCAATATGGCCGTTAATTGTGGCAATATATTTCTGATAAAATCCAAATCCTGAAATTTTTCAAAATATTCGTGCAGCACGACAAAGAGCCATAAAGTTGCGTCAATGGTATTGTACTCTGGCTGCTCTCCCTTGTCGGGGAAGCGGTTGGGCAACATGCCGCCATCCAAGTATTGCAGAAAGGTGTTGATGATGGATTCGGCCAAATCTTTTTTACCCAGTGCAATCACCAAGCCCCGCATGGCAATCATTGTGTCGCGGCCCCAATCGGCGAACCAATGGTAACCGGCGATGACGGTTTCCCCGCCGCTCGATTGGCGTTTCACAATAAACTGGTCGGCAGCAATGGCCAAATCTGCAAGAAACGCTGCCCCAGCAGAGCGATGGACGCCAGCAGGTTTCAAGCCTTCCAGCCTTTTGATTTCCATTTGTTTTAAAATACCTGGGTCAGTTTGGCACATGCCCTCTTCCAAGGTAAAGGACAAATATACCCGCTCGCCCGGCAACAACTCCACCTCCACCGTACCAAGGCTAAAGCTATCCTCCCGGTAATCTAAGCCCCGGTATTCTTCCTTTAGGTATTCGGCGTTTTTATACCAAGTGCGCTGTGTTTTAAAAACACCTTTTGAAAAGGAAAAATACAAAGCGGGCGCGCCATAATGGGCATAAACGACCGCCGATTTTTCGTTTTTCCATTCTATCCAATAATTGAAATAGTCGTTTTCCGAAAACAGGCTGTGATAGCCCCTGTGTAAAAACAATGGCGTCAATTGCAAGCTAAACGGCTGATTCCCAGTGTTTTCATATTCGACAATAGTGGTGTTGGAGCCGTGCGGCATAAAAACCCTTTTCCCTATGCGGTGTCCGTTCACCTCATATTGGAACAAAGGCAAGGGCTGGCGGCCAAAACCAGTCAAATACTGGAAACCCTTTGGATGGATGATGCCAGGGTACAGGTTGGCTCCCAGCCCGATCGCCCCATACTGGTTTGACAACAGCGTTTCTTCAATTTTTGAGACCATCACCGTCCTGTCCGTCGGCGGGTTGAGCGAAGCGACAAGCAGGCCATGATAGCGCCGGGTATTCGCACCCGAAAGGGAGGAGGAAGCGTAGCCGCCGAGGCCGTTTGTGACGAGCCATTCTTTGCGGCTAAGATCCTCGAAGGTGGGGGAGGTGAATTTTAACATGGTTGTTTTACTGGCGTGAATCTTCGATTTCATTTGGCAGAAATTATGGGTCAAAATTGAGGGCTTGGTAGGGATGGCCCTATTACTACGGTAACAAAACCTTGTCTTTTAAGCCTTTTCTACCGCTCTTTTTTTACTTTTTTCTGGTTCAATTTTAATTGGCCCGCAACGGCTGATGAGTTCCGCCACCACGCCCGTCCAGCCCGTTTGGTGCGACGCCCCAACGCCCCTCGCCGTATCCCCGTGAAAGTATTCATAAAACAGCACGAGGTCTTTAAAATGAGGGTCGAGGGCATATCGTTCATCTGAGCCATGGCATGGCCGCTTGCCCAATTCGTCTTTTTCAAAAATGGAAACAAAGCGGCGGGAAAGCTCGTCGGCCACACCGCCGAGGTCCATCCATTGGCCGCTGCCCGTCGGGCATTCCACTTGGAAATCTTCTCTGAAATAGTTGTGGTACTCCCGCAAGGAATTGATCAACAAGTAATTCATGGGAAACCACACGGGCCCGCGCCAGTTGGAGTTGCCGCCGAAAAGGCCCGTCGTACTCTCGCCCGGCTCGTACTGCAGCCCAAAATCCTGTCCTTCGATATGCACCGAGTAGGGCGTTTCATGGATTTTTGACACCGAGCGGATACCGCCGGGCGACAGGAATTCTTTTTCATCCAACATGGCATGGAGCAAACGCCGCAGGCGGTCAGGATGGGTAAGCGACAGCAGCACATCGTTGTGGTGGCCGACATTGTGCGCCACCTGGTAGTCGGCCAACTGACGGCGGTAGTCCAGGAACCAGTTGAACCGCTTTCTGAAATCTGGTACCCGATCCAGCGTGTGTTCGGTGATGCGCAGTACGGCGAACATCGTGCTGAGGCCCACCAACGAACGCACTTTCAGCGGGTAATAACGGTTGTTGGGCAGTGCAAGGATGTCGTAAAAAAAACCTTCCTCTTCGTCCCAGGCGCCCGTCCAGTCCTTGCCGATGCGGTTGAGGCTCTCGGCGATATAAACGAAATGCTCGAAGAACTTGGTCGCCACGTCCTCGAAGCTCTGGTCTTCCTCGCAGAGGAGGAGCGCCATTTCGAGCATGTTGAGGCAGTACATGGCCATCCAAGCTGTGCCGTCGGCTTGTTCGAGCTGGCCGCCGCCGGGCAGGGGTGCCGAGCGGTCGAAAACGCCGATGTTGTCGAGGCCGAGGAAGCCGCCCTCGAAGACGTTCTTGCCCTGCGAGTCCTTGCGGTTGACCCACCAGGTAAAATTGAGAAGCAGCTTTTGGAAGGCCCTTTTCAAAAAATCATAATCCGCCGCACCAGTTTTTTCCCGGTCCATTTTAAAAACCTGCAAGCAAGACCAGGCATGGACGGGCGGGTTCACGTCGCCGAAAGCCCATTCGTATGCGGGAATCTGGCCGTTGGGGTGCATGTACCACTCCCGCAGGAACAAAATCAATTGGTTTTTGGCAAAATTGGCATCCACCATCGCCAACGGCACACAATGGAAGGCGAGATCCCAGGCGGCATACCAGGGATACTCCCACTTGTCGGGCATGGAAATAATATCTTCATTGTTGAGGCTGTGCCATTGGTGGTTGCGCCCATTTTTGCGGCTTTCGGGCGGGGCGGGTTGGGCTGGGTCGCCGTTTAGCCAACGGGGAATGTCAATGTTGAAATATTGCTTGCTCCAGAGCATCCCGGCGAGGGCCTGGCGCTGGATGTTTGCCAAATCTGGATGATGAATGATAAATGATGAACGATGAACCTCGCCAGTATTGCTATCTTCATTATATTGGAGCTTACCATAAAACTCGTCGGCCTCGGTTGTCCTTTGGGCGAAAACTGCTTCGAACTCAGCACCGAGGGGTGCTTTGCCAGCCATTTTTTTGCTCAGGCGCAGGCGGAATTCCACAACGCTGCCGCCTGCCAACGTGCGCTCGAAAAACGGGGCGAATTTGGTGCCTTCCGCCTTAGCGGCCAACCAGCCCAACTGCCGCTCGATGACAGCTTTGTGAAAAGCGTCTTTTTTGTAAGGCTGGTCATTGGGGGAATTGTACAGCCGTTCCGTATTCGTTTCATTTTCCGTAAAAAGGTGGGCATCGGGTTTTTCAAAATAGAAATAGTAATCGCCCAATTCAGGGTGCGTTGCTTGCACCATGTCGCAGATGCCGTTGGAATATTGGATCGCTATATTTGGCTTTTGTTCCAATAGCCCAAACGACCACAATTTTCGGAACCACAGGGTCGGCAATACAGCAATATAAGCTGGTTCATTTCCCCTATTATGCACTGATATTTTTATCAAAATATCCTCCTCCGAAGCCTTCGCATATTCCGTGAAAACATCGAAATATTTATTTTCATTAAAAATGCCCGTATCCAGCAATTCAAACTCTGCTTCGTTCTTGCCCCGCCGCCTGTTTTCCTCCACCAGCCAGCTATATGGAAAAGCGGCTTGCGGGTATTTGTACAAATGTTTCATGTACGAGTGCGTTGGCGTATTGTCGAGATAATAATAGAGTTCCTTGACATCCTCGCCGTGGTTGCCCTCTGGCCCGGCCAGCCCGAAAAGACGTTCTTTTAAAATCGGATCATTGCCATTCCATAACCCAATGGAAAAGCATAGGCGCTGCATCTCATCGCTGATGCCCGCCAACCCGTCTTCTCCCCACCGGTAGGCTTTCGAGCGGGCATGGTCGTGTGGAAAAAAGTCCCAAGCCGTGCCGCCCTCACTGTAGTCTTCCCGCACGGTGCCCCATTGGCGTTCGGAGAGATAAGGTCCCCATTGGAGCCATTTTTTATTGTTTTGGTAGTGGTCGTTGAGGCGTTGTTCTTCTTTTGATAGATTGTTTTTCATTGGTTGTGGATTTTTTGGACAAAATTAAAGTGGGCGGGAGAGGGTAAGTGATACGGGGGTAACAGAAGCGAATTTTCCCAACCAATAAATTTGCTCAAAATTGCACATCAACAACCCGCACGGAAAAATCGGGAACACCGATGTAGCTTTGCCAAGGCGAATGACATTTTCGCCCATTTCCAATCCAAAGCCTTTGCCGGGCTTGCCAAAAACTTTGTTGAAATGACGAACGACATCTGGCACCTGGATAATTTTGACTTCTACAAAATCCTCTGCCCCTACAAGTACGAGCACCATGCCCAATCCTATCCCCTCCATTGTTACAAGAAAAACGAGTTCCTTTTTTTTGAAAATGATGCTGCCAAAGAAATCGTCCTCATTGATAAAGGCAAGGTGAAGATCGGCAGCTACGACAGGGAGGGCAACGAACGGGTGGTGGCCATTCTGGGCCGGGGTGAGATCCTGGGGCAAATGGCCCTGTTGGGCGAGCAGCGCCACCGCCTCTTTGCCGAGGTCATCGAAGATGGGACGCAGGTGTGCAAAATGGGTGTGGAAAAAGCCAAGGAACTTACCAGGGACTACATCCCTTTTGCCCTCGAAATCAACCGCCGCATCAGCGGCCACATCCGCCGGCTGGAGCGGCGCATCGAGGTGTTGTTGTTCAAAGACGTGAAAACCAGGCTCGTCGAATTCCTAAAAGACCTCGCCTCCGAACTTGGCCGTCCACGCGACGGGGGCATTTGGGTCTCGCACACACTGACCCAAAGCGACATTGCAGCGCTCATCGGCACCTCGAGAAAGTCGGCCTCCCTACTGATGAACGAACTGGAAAACCAGGGCCTCCTGCAATTTGACCGGAAGCATATTTTCATTCCCAACATGAATTTGCTGGGCAAAGTGGCCCAGGTTTCTACCACTTATTAAAAGCCGCTAAATGGAAACAAACCGCCCATCCTTGCCCGAAGTGCTTCATCCTACCGATGTGGAGCTTGCCACAACGCTTGACCTGTGCAACATGGGGCTAAGCCATTTGCCAGCAGAAATAAGCAAGGCAAAAAAACTCGAACGTCTGTACCTGACAGGCAATCAACTGACGGACTTGCCCGATTGGATTGCCAGCCTTGGCCGTTTGCAGGAACTTTATTTGGGCTACAATTCCCTGCGGAGTTTGCCTTTTGAAATGGGCAGGCTTAAACGGCTCAGGGTATTGGTTTTGCAAAACAACCAGCTCGAAACATTGCCGGAAAGCATTGGACAGTTGGGCCATTTGGAAAAACTGAGCGCCCATTCCAACCACTTGGCGCATTTGCCGGAAAGAATAGCCGACCTGAAAAACCTCCGTGTCTTGAACGTAAAGTTGAACCGCCTGGCAAAGCTGCCGGAAAGGCTTGGCCGCTTGATAAAATTGGAGCGGCTGCTTATTGACAGCAACCCGATCGCCCAGTTGCCGCAGGGTTTGGGCCAGTTGAAAAACCTCATGGAACTCGATATGGGCTCGCAGAACATGGCCACTCTTTCCGATGAAATTTGGCAGCTTAAAAAACTCATCTGGCTGTTCCTCGACAACAATGGGTTGAACAGCGTGCCCGACGGGGTGCGGCATTTGAAAATGCTCGAATGGCTGTTTATCAACGACAATAGGATCAGTGAGCTGCCCGTTTTTTTGCTCCGTCACAAGTACCTGCGAAGAGTGAACGTGGCCAACAACCCACTCTCCCCCAACGGTCGGGCCATGTTTGAAAAATACCCGGTTTTTACCAATGAAATGGCTTTTGAGCGTTGATTGCCAAACAATTAGGATAAATTTTCTTCGACAAGCGATCCATTATGTAAGGGCTGGACGTAGATTTGTCTCGACGAACAGATGAACACCTATGTGGCCATTTATTTTATTTGGATAAATCTTTTTGCCCTCACTTCTTTTTTCAACTCAAACAAGCTAAACCATTACTGACCACAACTTTTAATGAGATGACGAACCATGTCTGGTATCTCGACAATTTTGATTTTTACAAAATCCTTTGCCCCTTTAAATACGAGGAAAATGCCAATCGGCACCCCTTGAAAGTGCTGCACAAGCACGATTTCCTGTTCCAGGAAGACGACCCCGCCAGGGATATCATTCTCATTGACCAAGGAAAGGTGAAAGTAGGCCACTATGATGGGTTTGGACAGGAGTGCGTGCTGGCCATCCTTGGCAGGGGCGAAATCCTCGGTGAAATGGCACTGCTCGGCGAGACCCGCCACCGCTCCTTTGCCGAGGTGCTGGAAGAGGGCACCACCGTGTGCAAAATGAGCGTGGACAAGGCAAAAGAATTAGCCAGGGACTACGTGCCCTTTGCCCTAGAAATGAACCGCCGCATTGGCGGGCATATCCAAAAATTGGAGCGCCGCATTGAAATCCTTTTGTTCAAAGACATCAAGGTGCGCCTCATAGAATTCCTCAAAGACCTGGCAAATGAGTACGGCCGCCAGCGGGACGGCATGACGGTCGTCACGCATAGCCTGACCCAAAGCGACATTGCCGACCTCATCGGCACTTCCCGCAAGTCTGCTTCCCTGATGCTCAACGAGTTGGAGAAACTCGGGCTCATAAAATTCGATCGCAGGCATTTTTACATACCCAGCCTGAAAGCCCTTGAAGCGCTGACCACAGAAAGCAGTGCCCTTGCGGTTTAGTTTTTTAAAAACATTGCCAAATGAAATCTATCACAGCCTCCGCAGCCGATGCCATTCGCCAGGCACAAAAAAATGACGGGACCCTGCTCAACCTTTCCGGCCTTGGCCTGAGAGTTTTGCCCGATGAAATCGGCGCATTTCCACAGCTAGAATACTTGTACCTCGCTGACAATCAATTAGAAGAACTGCCAAACTGGTTGTGCGGCCTGGCCCGGCTGAAAGGGCTGTACCTGAACAACAACCAGCTAAAAGCCCTTCCCGAAGCCATTGGCAACCTCTCCAACTTAGAAACGCTCAGTTTGACCAACAACCAAATCACCCACCTGCCGGCGTCTTTTATCAATCTTAAAAAACTGAACCGATTCATCCTGAGGAACAACTACCTCGAAGCGCTGCCGGAGGGTTTTTCCCGATTGAAAAACCTGCGCTTTCTCTACCTTACTTACAACCGCCTCACCGCTTTGCCCGAGGACATTGGCCAACTCGCCCAACTACAGGAACTCTTCCTCGGAGGCAACCAACTGACCCGCCTGCCGGAGAGCCTGTGGCAATTGAAAAACCTGGTTGAACTGGATTTTTGTTTTAACGAAATAGGCCGCCTTTCCGAACATTTGGGAAATCTGCACCACTTGCAGAAGCTGTTCTTAGTTGGCGTCGGCCTCCATAATTTGCCCGATAGCATCAGCCACTTAAAAAAGCTGGAGTTGCTCAACCTGAAAAACAACCGCATTGCCAACCTGCCGCAAGGTTTTTTTAAGCTGAAAAAACTGGGTAACGTCAATTTGGAAAACAACCCGGTAAGCACCTCGCCCATTGTGCTGAAAGGAATGGTAAACATTGCCCGGCTAATGGTTTAAGGCATGGCTTGAATGGCGGTTGAGACATCAAACCATTGCCATACTACTCATTGGACTCAAATGTAGTTTCTTCCAAAATTTCTTCTTTGTTACGCCCGTAGCATTCCCGCCTGCGCCGCGCCCGCATCTTTGCCCCGTCATTTCAAACCATTTGAAAACAATTTTTTATGAAAAAATATGACATCATTATCATCGGCACCGGTGCCGGAGGCGGCACCTTGGCCCGCCAGCTTGCCCCCACGGGAAAACAAATCCTTATCCTCGAAAGGGGCCATTTTTTACCCAAAGAAGTTGAAAACTGGAACCCGCACGAAGTCTATACAGTGGGCCGCTACAGGCCGAAGGAAAACTGGATAGACAGTGAAGGCAACCCGTTTTCGCCATTTACCCATTACTGCGTCGGCGGCAACACGAAGGTATATGGCGCCGCCCTGCTCCGTTTGCGGGAGAGCGATTTTACGGAGGTAAAACATGCCGACGGGACCTCCCCAGCATGGCCCATACCCTATGCTGCTTGGGAAGCCTTTTATACCAAAGCCGAAAAACTGTACAGCGCCCACGGCACCAGGGGCATTGACCCGACCGAGCCTTATTCCACTTCGCCCTATCCCTTTCCAGCGCTCAAGCCGGAGCCGGACATGAAAGAACTGTACGAACACATTGAAATGATTGGCCACCGGCCTGCCCCCATTCCCATTGGGGTAAGGCTGCCGAACGACAGCCGTATGGTCGGCGACGCTACCGTGCTGAGCCTTTTCGACGGCTACCCCGACCCCACGGATATGAAATCCGACAGCCATGTGGTGGGCATCAAACCCGCCCTCCAGCACGACAATGTGAAGCTGATGACGGGCATGAAAGTGGTAAAACTCATGACCGATGCTTCGGGGAAAAGGGTGACAAAAGTATTGGTGGAAAACAATGGCCATACAGAAGAATTCGAGGGCGATCTGGTGGTGGTTTCTTGCGGCGCTATCAATTCAGCCGCCCTCTTGCTGCGCTCGGCTAATGCAAAGCACCCGAATGGGCTGGCCAATTCTTCCGGCCTCGTGGGCAGGAACCTGATGCTGCACAACAACGGGACCGTGGTCGCCGTAACTGGCAAACCCAACAACGCCGTTTTTCAAAAATCCCTCTTAATCAGCGAGTTCTATCATGGAACAGATGACTTTCCTTTTCCGCTCGGCTCTATCCAACTGATGGGCAAAACCGACCCCGATACGTTGCATGGTCTGCTGGAAGAAGAATTTGGGAAAGAAAAAACTTACGACCTTGATTACTATGCCCGCCACACGATTGACTTTTTCATCACAACGGAAGATTTGCCCAGCTACGAAAACCGGGTGAATGTGAAAGCAGACGGTACCATCCAGTTGGTTTACAAACAAAACAACCTCGAAGCCTATAACCGCCTCCGCCAAAAGCTCGTCAACATCCTCGACGAGGTGGGAAGGCGCTTCGGCTACGGCATCAAAGGCTATCTTGGCTACAAACTTGGCGCATCGGGTGTGTCGCACCAAACGGGCACCTGCCGCTTCGGCGAAGACCCAATGACTTCGGTGCTCGACCTGAACTGCAAAGCCCATGATCTCGACAACCTGTACGTGGTGGACACGAGTTTCTTCCCTTCCTCCGGTGCTGTGAACCCTTCGCTGACGGCAATGGCGAATGCATTGCGGGTGGGGGAACACTTGATTCAAAAAATGGGAACAGTCGGAAAAGTGAAAACTGAAGCAGAATTGGCCCTATTTAAATCATGAGCTGCGGTTTTGGAAAAACTACCATTTTACACATTTCATAAAAAATAGCCAAATGAAAACCCAAATCAAATGCCCCGTCTGCGGGCAGCAGCATGGCAATCTTATCCACCAATTTCACGAGGACCTCGACCAGCCGTTGGTGGACAATTTGCAGGAGGAAGCCCCTGCCTGGCAAAAGGAAAAGGGCGCTTGCACCCGCTGCCTTGACCAGGCACACATCGAACTGCAATTGGCTTTGTTTGAAGGCAAGGGCGACCCCGCCGAGGTGAATGGCTATAAAATTTTGCCGACCCCGCTCCGCCTGAATGCCGATCCGGCTTACAACGGCAAGGGCGTCACCATCTGCTTCATTGACAGTGGTTTTTACCCTCACCCCGACTTGGTTTATCCTGAAAACCGCATCCTCGCACACTTCGACGTCACCAAAAATTTTGAGCAGTTGCCTACCTCACCTCTCACGCCTCATCTTCTCACTTCTAACCTCTGGCACGGCACCATGACATCAGTCGTGGCGGCAGGCAATGGCTTCCTTTCCGAAGGAAAATACCGGAGCATCGCTTGCCATGCCAATGTGGTGCTGCTGAAGGTGATGGAAGAGGGAGTTGGCATCACAGAAAACAACATCGCAAAGGCCATAGATTGGACCATCAAAAACAGCAAACGCTACAACATCCGCATCATCAACCTGTCGGTGTACGACGATCAGGAAGTTTCCTGTAAACAAAGCGAAGTGGACAGGGCAGTGGAGCGTGCTTTTGAAAAAGGCATCACGGTAGTGGCGGCGGCAGGCAACGACCCAGCCGCCCCGCTCCGCCCCCCCGCCAATTCACCCCATGCCATCACCGTAGGCGGACTGAACGACCGGAATACACTCAACCCATTCACCAACACCCTTTATCATTCAACTTTTGGAGAAACAATTGACCGTTTCCAAAAACCCGACCTCATCGCCCCGGCCATTTGGCTGGCTGCACCCATCTTGCCCGGCACGAAGGAGCAACGGGAGGCGACGGCACTATACGACCTGACCGCTTCCAACGATTTTTCACTGAGGCCAAAACTGGCTAACCTATTGACCACCACGCAGTTGGACAGGCATTTGTTGTTTGAAAAAAACGAAACTGTGCGGCGGGCCATCGCTGAAAGGATTGGGGAAACCAAGTTCATCTCGCCACATTACCAACATGCTGACGGGACGAGCTTTGCCGCCCCCATCGTCTGCTCGGCCATCGCCCAAATGCTAGAAGCCAACCCTGCCCTCGACCCCGCCACCATCCGTGAAATCATTTCCGTGACAGCGAGAAAAATCCCCGGAGAACCAGTCGAATGCCAGGGTTGGGGTGTCATCCAACCAGCACATGCCGTTGAAATGGCCGCTGGTCAACCATTGTCTTTGCTGCCTGGCATCTTGCCGGTGATTGATTACCGGCGCATGGTCATCGAGTTTTTTCTGCAACAACAGGAGGCTGCTTCCGTCGAGTTGATTGGCGATTTCAACGGATGGGAAAAAGAGGGTTTGCCTTTGAAAAATGGTGAGGTAAAGGGCCTTTGGAAGGGTAGTTTTCCCTTTGCAAAAAGCGGTACGTACCGTTATAAGTTTTTGATTGACAATGAAAAATGGACGAGCGACCCCCGCAACTTTTACCGGGAAGCTGATGGCTTTGGGGGATTTAACAGCAAGCTGATTATAGTTTGAGCGGTTTAAAAAAACAGGCTGGTGTTACTTGCGTAGCAATCCATTTGAGCCAGCGCCCGCACCTTTGTTTCATAAAAAAATAAACCTCTCTGCTCCTCCTGTTCTAAACTTCATTCGGGAGGAGGAGGAAGGGAAATACAATTTCAACCAAATGAAATCGAAGATTCACGCCAGTAAAACAATCAAGATCACCCTGCTCATTTCTTTTTGGGCAGCCGCCATTCAACTTTTTGCCCAGCAGGCAGTGAGGGTCGAAAAAGTCAGCATCACGGTGTCCGATCTTGACCGGGCGGTGACATTTTACACCCAAGTCCTTGATTTTCAAAAAGAAGGGGAATACCAAATCCCTGGACAAATAGCACAAAAAATTTTTGGCCTTTCAGAAGAAACCGCCAAGGTCCGGGTTGCGCAATTACGGATTGGCCATGAAAAAATCGAGTTGATGCAATTCTCCGGCACTGCCGCCGGCAGGCCCATCCCAGGCGACAGCCGCAGCAACGATGCTTGGTTTCAGCACATCGCCATTGTGGTCAGCGATATGGAAAAGGCATACCAGCGTGTGCGGGAGGCAAAGGCCGTCCATGTCTCTACCGCCCCACAAACTTTGCCCGATTACCTCCCTGCCGCTGCCGGAATAAGCGCCTTTTATTTCCGGGACCCGGACGGCCACAACCTCGAACTGATCCATTTTCCAATAGGAAAAGGCAATCCGAAGTGGCAGTCTTCAGCCGATAGCCAAGAGTCTTCAGTCTTTTTGGGCATTGACCACACGGCGATTGGCATTGAAGACACAGACAGTGGCTATGCCTTTTGGCAGGACGCCTTGGGCCTGGAAATTGGTGGCCACAGCGAAAACTATGGCCCGGAACAGGAACACCTGAACCAAATGTTTGGGGCAAGGCTCTACATCACTGGACTCCATGCCAAGGAGGGTTTTGGGGTTGAATTCTTGGACTACATTGCCCCGCCCGGTGGGCGTCCATATCCTTCCGATAGTAGGCCGACTGATCGCTGGCATTGGCATACCACGCTGAAAGTCAATGATTTGAATAAAATTTTTGACAAACTGGTGGGCAACGACTTTACCCTCATTTCAAATGGGATCGTGAAAATGGACAACGGCACCATGACGCTTTTGGTGCGGGACGCAGATGGCCATGCCGTACTGCTCGAAGAACCTGTTCAACATTCCTTACAGGGCCAATCCAACCGATAGCACAACCAAAACAAATCTTTATTTCAAAGAGCAAATTGCCGCCCTCCTGCCAACTCCTTGGCAAAGCTGGCTCTTTGTTCATCACTAATCCTGTCTGCCGACAGGCAGGCATTTATCGTTCATTATTAATCAAAAATTCCAATGAAAACGCAATTTGCATCCTTTCAACAACTGTTTGGCTTCCTGCTCTTGCTCGCTTTTGTTGCGCTGTCGCAAATTTCCTGCGACGCACAGGCCAAGGGCAGCCAGTACCTCGTCAACATTAACAAAAATGGCGTCCTGCTCAACGGCTACGACCCGGTGGCCTTTTTCACCGATAGCAAGCCCATGATGGGCGCCCCCGCTTTTAAGAGCACTTGGCACGAGGCCACCTACTATTTTGCCAGCGACGAACACAAAAAACTGTTTGACGCCAACCCGGAAAAGTACGCACCGCAGTACGGCGCTTATTGTGGCTACGCCGTTTCGCTCGGTCATTTGGCACCCGTTGACCCCAATTTCTGGACGATTGAAAACGACCGCCTCATTTTGCAGCACAACCAAAAGGCCCTCGACGGCTGGAATAAAAACCAAGAGAGCCTCCAACTCGCCGACAAGTATTGGCCCAAACTGCTGGGCAAAAAAGGCAAGCCTATCATCCCCGATGAAGAAAAGAAATACCTCGTCAACGTAAACGACGAAGGTTTCATCGCCGAGGGCTACGACGTGGTGGCCTATTTCACCGACAACAAACCCGTGAAAGGCGACCCGAACATCGTGAAATTGTACAACGGCGCTTTTTACTCCTTTGCCACCGAAGAGCACAAGCAACTGTTTGGCAGCGACCCGATGAAGTACATGCCGCAGTACGGCGGTTACTGTGCCTACGCTGTGAGCCGTGACAAGCTACGTCCGATTGATCCCCAATATTTTCAGTTCGTAGAGGGCAGGCTGATGCTCCAACACTCGCAGGATGCACTAGACCTGTTCAGCGAGGACGTGCCTGGCAATACAGTAAAAGCTGATAAAAACTGGCCGGGGCTGGTGGAGAAAAGGAAGGGGAAAGTGGCTGCAGGGCAATACGACGAGGCATTGAAAAAATAATTGTTAATAAGGCTTATGAGGTAGATAAGGGTTGATTATCAAGCCCTTGTCTATCTCATAAGCCTCCAAAAAATTCTTAAAATGAAACATCTGTCAATTTTCTTTCTGCTCGGCGTTTTATTTCTGCAAAGCGCCAAGGCACAACAAGTAAACACCTCTTACGAACTTACGCTCGCTGGGGCTAAAGACATCATGGCCGCTGCCATGGCCTACGCCCAAGAGCACAAAGCACCTGGCGCTACCGTGGCCATCGTGGATGCGGCGGGCACCTTGGTGCTGCTCGAACGCTTGGACGGCACTTTCCTGATTTCATCTGAAGTTTCGTTGGGCAAAGCCCGTTCTGCGGCGCTGTTCCGGTTCCCGACCATCAAATTGGAAGACAACATCAATGGTGGCCGAACGGCGCTGCTCAGTACGGGCGAGGTGTCGTTGAAAGGCGGCATCCCCATCACTTACAAAGGCAAAATCATTGGGGCCATTGGCGTGAGCGGTGCAGCCAGCGCCGATCAGGACGTAGAGATTGCAATGGCTGGTCTAAGGGCTACTTTTTTACAGTAAAGCATCGCTTTTTTATAAAAGAGGCCGGCTCCATCAGAAGGAGGCCGGCGTTTATTTTTTGAGGGATCCTGGCCCGTTATTGCCAGCAAGCATAGCCTGCCAATGGCGATTCGCTTTTTATTGGGCCTTGGCAATTTCCATTGTGGTAGGTTGCCGACCTGCCTTGCAGGCCGAGCGCCTCTGTGCAGAAGCCGTTGCCACGCTCGCATTTGCGGATGTCAAACCAAGTCCTCTTGGTGGACGTGCCATCCTGGTTGTTTTCGCAGGGGCTGTCAAAGCCTTTTTGCAACTTGCCGCACTCGGCGTTCTTATACACTCTGTACGAAGTGCCCTTTTCGGTAAAAGTTTGGATGAGGTCGGGGGTAAGCTGTTTTTCAGTAGCCTCCGCCTTTGCGTAAATGTCGGCTGAATTGGCCACCTCAATCTGAAAATGGACCAGCCTCGGTTCGCCGAACAGGTTCACGCCTTCCAAGATAAAGCCTCCAGTAGATGTGGGCTTAGCATGGAGCGTTACCAGCACATTTTCAATCTGGTTGGGAGCGACGAGGAGGACATCGGTCAGGGGGCTGTACCAGGCTATGAGGTCTTCCACTTCGTGGGGGCGCTCGCAGGTATCTTTAACGGTGGTGACAACGGGGACTTCGATGGTGTCGGTAACGGTGGTAACGATTGGGACTTCGACCAATTTCTCCTTTTCACAGGAAACAAACAGGAAGCTGGCAAACGCCAAAGTGAACAAAACCGCACTGAAAAAGCGGCTGGAACTGGATGAAAAATGGATTGCTTTCATGACTTAAATTTTTTGATGAATAGATTTTGTAATACTGGATTTCTTCAAACCCTGACACAAATGTGGGCCATAAAAGCAGGGTGCTTCAAGTACGATTTTGGTGGGTTTTCAACGATAAATAGGTAGGACAAAGGCGGGTTTCACACGTAAGTTGAAAATGCAAATAGCTGATAATCAAATTTTTGCCGTAAAAATTTTTTGTACGCCAAAATAAACCTTTCTAAAAATCAGGACAGGCCGAAGCAGCTATTTCACATGAAATTTCCTGACAACAGGGCCAGCGGAGGTTTTTATTTTCAAAAAAAACAGGCCCGGCGGAAGGGCGCTGATGTCCAGCGTGGCGGAAAAAGCGGGGGCATTTTTTACCTGCAACACCGACAATCCTGCCAGGCTAAATACCTCCAATTGTAATACCTGGGCATGGTGCGACAGTACGGACAGGGTGTTAGTGGCTGGGTTGGGGGAAATATCAACTTCGCCAACCCATTGATCCGTTTCGGTGGCGTAGTCAACAGGATCAAAAAGTACAAGCGTATCTACCTCAATGACACCGGGGCAAACTATTTGTTCCAATTCATTGATAATCAAAATATTGGAAGCATCCAACCAAAAAGGCACCGAGACGGAGCGGATGACCATGTCTTCCACTACAATTTGCACCGTGCCCAGCAGCCTGGGGGCGAAAAGCGCATTTTGCCCTTTGCCCGCTGCTCCAAATCCAATCATACCATCCGAAACTCTCCAAGATTTTGCGAGGTTACTTGTCGCCGTCACGAACAGGAGGTCGCCAGGTATGGTATCGGGGAAGACCTGGATGAGGTCGTCCTTGACATTTTCAGGATCATAAGTTAGGTCGAAAGCGATGCCGAGCGAACCTTGGAAAGGCGGTACATTGGGCGGATAGCGCAAGGTGAGCAAAGCATAAAAGGTATCTTTTACCATCGCCGTGTCCTTGTCGAAGGTAATGAGAAGGTCGGGTTTCGGGCAGGAAAAGCAGGTATCCGGCAGCAGGTATGGCTGTGGAGGTGGTTGGGAGGCAGTTTGTACACTGTCGAAGTTGAGGGCGATGGCATCCATGTCGAGCGAGTCAATAAGGCCATTGCCGTCGCTGTCCACAAAGCCAAGGTTGATACCGCTCACGGGCAGGTTTTGTGGCCAAGACAACGGCAGAAATTGAGGCTGCCAGATAGGCGAAGCGCCGGGCCGGGGTATCCCCTCCGATCCATAAGCCACACTGACTGGCAACAAATCAAAGTGGTTGGCCACGCCATCGTTGTTGGCATCGCCGGGAAACATGGTAATTTGCGACTGCAAAGCCCCACACGCCAAAAACAAGATGCTAAAACAAGTCAGCCGAATCATGGTAAATTTGATTTTGGATTTCTGCACACGAATGTCGCTTGCCCGAAATTCCAAGTTCTGAAATCGGATGGTTCAAAGCAAGCTCATAGCATTGTTGCGCAAAATACCGCTGGGCCAGTTGAGCCGGTTCAGGGAATTTCTTTGCTCGCCTTATTTCAACAAAAACGAAGACAACCTGTTGTTTTTCAATTATTTAGAAAAAACTTTGCATGAAGGTGATGAAAGCAGGCTGAGCAAAGAATGGGTACTTAAAAACTTGAAACTTTCCAGGCCGGTGGATGAAAAATTGCTGGCCTATTTGATGAATCAGCAATTAGGGCTGCTGGAAAAATTCCTTTCGGTCGAGCAGTTTATGGGGGACGAATTTGGGCAACAGTTGACGCTGATGCAGCAATTCAACGACCTTCAATTGCCCAAACACTACAAATCTGCTGCGGCCCACGCTGAAAAAAAATTGGGCAATTCTCCACTTCGCCATGCTGCTTTTTTTCAAAAAAGATTGATTTTCAAACGCTTGTTGTACGAACATTCCGACCCTGCTCTCCGCTCTTATGATGAGAGCCTCCAATCCGCCGCCGATGCACTCGATGCCTATTTTTTGGTAGAAAAACTGCGCCTTGCCTGCAAAATGACCAACTTAGAAAACATCCTGAACATCAACTACCGGATGCCCTTTATCGAGCAGGCGCTGGAATGGTCGGCAACGGATGCCTTTTTACAAATCCACACCATCCAAATATACCGGGGGCTTTTGTTGTTGCTCCGCAACCCGAAAGATACGGCAAGTTTTGCCCCACTTAAGAATATGCTGGCCCAAAACGAAGGACTTTTCCAGGAAGAGGAGCGCAAGCAGCTTTATACCCTCTTGCTCAATCACTGTACCCGGCGCATCAACCGCTTTAATGACAAATCATTCCTGTTGGAATATTTGGAAATTAACCAACTGCTGCTGGAAAATGGGCTGATCTTCGAGCGGGGCAAGCTGCCGCCGTGGCGCTACACCAACATCGTACATATTGCCCTCCGGCTCGGCCAAATGGAGTGGGCCCGCAATTTTATCCACCAGTATAAAGTCAAGCTGCCGGAAGCCTACGCCGAAAATGCCCTGTGCTATAACCTTGCCCTTTACCACTACCATCTTGGTGAACACGGCCAGGCACAACAGGAACTGCTGCGGCTTGACTTTGCAGAGGATGTGCTGCTTAACATCGGGGCACGCAGCCTGCTCATCAAGATATATTGTGAGACCGGCGAGTCCGAGCTATTGTTTTCCTTTTTGGAAGCTACCCGCCTGTTTCTGCACCGCAACAACCTGATCGACCCGCAGATGAAGCGGCAGATGCAGAAATTTATCCAGTACACTACCAAACTCGCCCGCCTCGAAGCTTTTGAAAAGGAAAAACTAAACCGTTTACTGGAAGGGCTTCCAACTGCCTCCGACATTATGCACCACGATTGGATTGCCGAACGCATTTTAGCGAAACTCGACCTGGGAAGCGGCACTGCTCGCAGCAATGCACATTAGCCACCATTTTTTTTGAAAATAAACCGCTCTGTTACCCCGGTATCAATTGCCGCCTGCCTCTTCGGATACCTTTGTCCCATCAAATTCACTCAATCTTTTTTCAACCAATGAAAACAATAACATTTACCATCGTCCTGCTATTTTCCCTCTTGGGCCTCAGCGCCCAAGAGCAGCGGGAACTTGCCATCGGCCAACCCGATGCCATCGTTGACCTCCGCACTAAAGAGGGGGCGGCTTCGGTGAAAACCGAATGGCGCTATTCCGACGCACACATCCAAAGCGTTGATTTCAAAAAACCAGGTCCCGATAACTATCGGGACGGCAAAGCTGACCCCCTCCCACTGTACCCGACTGGAGATTTGTCGAAAACGCACGACATTCAGCCCAAGGCGGGCGCTGCCGATTTTAACGACAGCCGATGGGAAGTACTCGACCCTACTTCCCTGGAGGTGCGGAGGGGTGACGGCCTGCTTTCCTTCAACTGGTACCGCTTGAAAATTTCCCTTCCTGAAAGGTTAGGGGACTTGCCAATAAGCGGCTCGACTGTGGTCTTTGAAGTCGTCATGGACGATTACTCGGAGGTCTGGGTCAACGGGAAGCTGAACAAAACATTCGGCCAGTCCGGCAATGGTGTTGCATCCGGCTGGAACGCACGTAACAGGGTTTTTCTGACGAACAGTGCTAAGCCTGGGGAGGTATTTCAAATTGCCATCCTCGGCACGAATGGCCCCATCGCTGATTTGCCTGAAAACTATATTTGGGTGCGCTCGGCCACGCTCGATTTTTACAAAGAATACCCCGCCAACCCCGATTGGAAAAACCTGGGGGAGGTGGTCGTTTTTGATAAAAAACTAAATGACGTACTGGAGGCAGATGCCCGAATTGAAAAACTGGCCGAGGGATTCCAGTTCACGGAAGGCCCCGTTTGGCACCCTGACGGCTACCTGTTGTTCAGCGACCCGAACGCCAACGTGATTTACCGCTACGACCCGTCCAGCAGCAACGTCTCTATTTACATGACAAAAAGCGGCTACACGGGCCCGGACATCGGCAAGTACCACCAGCCCGGCTCGAACGGCCTTGCGATTGACAGCGATGGTAGGCTGCTCGTCTGCCAGCATGGCAACCGCCGAGTAGTGCGCCACGAAAAGAAAGGTCCAGTCACAGTGCTTGCCGACAACTGGAACGGCCAAAAACTCAATAGTCCCAACGACCTCGTACTGAAGTCGGACGGCACAGCTTATTTCACCGACCCACCATACGGCTTGCCGACAAACTATACCGACCCGAAAAAGGAAACCCCTCACCAGGGCGTTTACCGAATCAAAAATGGCCAGGCTGAGTTGCTCTCCACCGACCTCGGCGGCCCAAACGGCATCGCTTTTTCACCCGACGAAAAATGGCTGTATGTGGGCAACTGGGACATCCGTGACATTTGGAACACAAAGACCGTGTGGCGTTTCCCAGTGAATGCCGATGGGAGTTTGGGCAAGGGCGAAGTGTTTTTCAACTTCAACCAAACCGACGTGGACGAAGCCATTGACGGCATCAAGGTGGACATGTTGGGCAATTTGTTTGTGAGCGCCCCCGGCGGTGTTTGGATACTTTCTCCCGATGCCAGGATTTTGGGAAAAATTATCGGCCCGGAGCGCCCTGCTAACATGGCTTGGGGCGACGACGGCAAGACGCTTTACCTGACGGCGCACACGGGTTTGTATAAAATCAGGACGAAAACGGGGGGCAAATTGCCCGGAAATGGACTAACCTTAAAATGACCACACAACTCAACATTAGTAACTCATAAATTTTCAAACCAATGGAAACAAAAAAACTCGCCGGACAAACCGCCCTTGTGACGGGGGCCAGTTCAGGCATCGGGAAAGCTTGTGCCATCGCCTTGGGCATGGCGGGCGCAAATGTCGTCCTCAATTATGTAGGCAACTCCGCAGGCGCAGAGGAAGCCGTTGAAACCATCCAGTCAGGCGGTGGAAACGCTATGATAGCCAAGGCCGACGTGAGCCAAAAAGACCAGGTGGATGCTATGTTTGCCGAGGCTATCAAGGCTTATGGCACGATGGATATTTTGGTCAACAACGCTGGCCTGCAAAAAGACGCCCCTTTTACTGAAATGACCCTGGAGCAATGGAATTTCGTGCTGGGCGTCAACCTAACGGGGCAGTTCCTCTGCGCCCAAGCCGCCGTGAAAGAATTCCTGCGCCGGGGCATGAACGGCCATCGTTCTTTGGGCAAAATCATCTGTATGAGTTCTGTCCACGAACTGATACCCTGGGCCGGCCACATCAACTATGCCGCATCAAAAGGTGGCGTCATGCTCATGATGCGTTCACTGGCACAGGAGCTTGGCCCCATGAAAATCAGGGTGAACAGCATCGCCCCCGGTGCGATCAAAACCCCCATCAACCGCATGGCCTGGGAAACGTCGGAAGCCGAGCAGCGCTTGCTTCGTTTGATTCCATACAAAAGGGTGGGGGACGTGGCTGATATTGGCAACGCCGCTGTTTGGCTGTCCAGCGACGAAAGCGACTATATTCACGGCACGACTATTTTTGTGGACGGTGGAATGACGCTGTATCCGGGGTTTGAAGATAATGGGTGAGAAGGGGATGGTTGGATGGTTAAATGGTTGGCGGAGTGCTCAGTTATTTAGCCATCCAATAGTGTGATAAGTGGTTTCTGGTAAAAGGATCAAAAAACTTTTCGATTCCAACTGGCGTGGGCCGGTATGGTTTCCGATGAACTACTTGCAGAACAATGCCTTGCATGAGTACCACGAATATTTCAAAGATGAATTCAAAGTGGAATGCCCGACTGGCAGCGGCCAATGGATGAACCTTGGTGAAGTGGCCATAGAACTTTCCCGGCGCTTGATTTCCGTTTTTCAAAAAGACGAACTTGGCAGGCGGCCTTGCCACGGAAGCGACAACCGTTACAGCTTGGATCCCCATTTCAAAGACCTCGTATTGTTTTATGAATATTTCCACGGCGACACTGCAAGGGGAATCGGGGCTTCCCATCAAACTGGCTGGACGGGATTGGTAGCTGAATTGATAGCTAAATACGATGTGGATTATTCCAGTTCATATACCGCATCCACTTTCACTTCCTCAGTTCCATAGGAAAAATCAATGATCAGGTTGGCCTGTATCTTCCAATAGTTTTCGTCAATTTTTTGGCCCTGCAAACAGCCGCTGGAGGGCTTATTAAAATGGACATCTACGCAATAGCAATATTGTTGGAAGCGAAGGTTTAAAAGGTCGAGTTGATCTCCTTCGGCAAAAAAGCTTTCTTGCGAGGGATCAATTTCAAAATACAATTTATTGGTAAACTCGTCGTCAGCCACATTGGCAGCTCCTTCGGTTTCAAGGATAGTCTCAAACACCAAATGGCTGCCCTCCTGGATACTGACCAAATCCTCGTGCTCGCCCTCTTCGTATTGGATTTGGGCATTTTCATGGATCTTGTACCGGCAGTCCCAATTTGATTGGCAACCGTTAGTGAAAAGGCCATTTTCGTTGCCTTCCAGGCAGGTAAATTCGCAGCCAGGACAACTTGGCAATTTGTCGTCTTTGCATTGTGCAAAAAACAAAGGCAAGGCGGCGAGCAGGAAGAATTGAAGTTTTCGCATTTGACTGTATCTTTATTATTATGACAGGCAAAAAAACAGAAAAGGTTGGCATTTGTTACCTGCGTAATAGTGCCCGACCTTCAAAGCTTGCACCTTTGCAGGGCATTTAAATTAAAAAAAAGAAAGCATGAAACAATCATCCGTGTTAATTCTTGTGTTTTTTACTTCCCTGTTCTCGGCTTGTGCGCAAAAGCAAAGCGCCAAAAGCGACTTGACCGCTCTCCCGCCTGTTATTACCGATCCTGCCAAATACAACCCTTTGGAACCCAACGAGGCCAACGTAATCCTTCACCAAGGCACCGAGCGGGCGTTCACTGGCGTTTATTTCAATAAAAAAGAAAAAGGCACTTACATCTGTCGGCAGTGCAACAATCCTTTGTTCCATTCCAGCGACAAATTCGACTCTGGCACTGGTTGGCCAAGTTTTGACGACGCTATTGAAGGCCATGTAAAAGAAGTGCCGGATGCCGACGGACAAAGGGTCGAAATCGTCTGTGCCAATTGTGGAGGGCACTTGGGCCATGTTTTCACGGGTGAAGGTTTTACCGATAAAAACACCCGCCACTGTGCCAATTCCCTGAGTTTGCTCTTTGTAGAAGAGGAAAAAAAATAAATGTAAATCGGAATTTTAAAGGAGATTATATAACTGTATTTTATTGCCAACTGGAAACCAGATGCAAGTGGATACTAAATCTTGCAATAGCCAAAGTTTTGACCAAATGAAATCATATAACACCAATACTATCATGTTCCAAATAAATTTTATCGCAACTATTTTCAGCCTGTTTTCGCTTGTGTTGCAAGGCCAAAGTCAGGCGCAGCGCCAGAATCATTACCACGCAGACAAGCAGCACCTGGCGCTCGAAGGCTATGATCCTGTATCTTATTTCAATGGAAAACCCCTAAAAGGCAAAAAGGAATGGACAGCGACCGATGCAGGTATCAGCTACCACTTCAGCAGCGCCGCCAACCGGGATATTTTTATCAAAAACCCCCAAAAATATGAGCCGGCATACGGAGGCTGGTGCGCCTATGCGATGTCGCTGAAAGGCGAAAAAGTGGACGTTGACCCTTTAACCTATAAAATATCCAATGGTCGGCTGCTCTTGTTTTACAACCAATTTTTCACCAACACCCTCGAAAGTTGGAACGAGCAAAAAACACCGGAAGACACCTTGCTGCTCCGGGGCGACCGCATGTGGGAAAAAATCATCGAAAAATGAGGGCCGCATTGAAAATTAACTGGCGAAATTATCTCATTGAAGCGTGGGCATTGGGCATGTTCATGGTCAGTGCCTGCTTTTTTACCATTTTGTTGGAGCATCCTGGTTCGCCTTTCCGTCAGGCAATTGACGGAGCTTTTTTCAGGCGTTTTCTGATGAGCCTCGCAATGGGATTGACGGCTGTTTTGCTGATATATTCACCCTGGGGAAAGCGCTCTGGCGCACACATGAACCCCGCCGTGACCCTGGCCAATTGGCAAATGGACCGCATCAGTACGCCCAATGCCGTTTGGTATATGTTGGCGCAATTTTCCGGTGGCACCTTGGGCGTTTTATTGTTCAAATGGTCAGTGCCAATGTTGGTGGCGGAATCCACGGTCAATTATGTGGTGACCCTGCCAGGAAAAGCTGGCTGGGGAGCGGCTTTTGTGGCAGAATTCTGCATTTCATTTGTCATGCTCCTAGTGGTGCTTTTGTTCAGCAATTCAAAATATGCAAAATATACGGGTTGGGCCGCAGGGGCACTGCTTATCCTATATATTACGTTTGAAGCGCCATATTCAGGCATGAGCATCAATCCTGCCCGGACATTGGCTTCGGCCTTGCCAGCCAATTTGTGGTCTGCCTGGTGGCTCTATTTTCTCGCACCTACAGGCGGAATGTTGCTGGCAGGTTTTCTTTATCGAAAATGGTACCGAGAGGCCCACGGCGGAAATTGCCTGACCATGAAATGCCATCTTTCAGGCCAGCAACATAATTGTGAAACGTATGAGGTGTTGGGCCCTAAAGAGTTGATGGATCAACGCCCGGCTTTACAGGAAATTTGAATTTTGCATACCATTGAACAGCAGTCCAAAATTCATTGCTTGAAATAATTTTTTTTGAAAAAAATAGAATCTGTTACACGAGTAACATCGGAATCCGCCCTACTGGTGCATCTTTGTCCTGACAATAAGCAAAACAGTATAAACGAATGGTTTGGTAAGGCTTTTTGCAATTAATTCAATTCACAATTGACCAAACTATTTCACAAAATAATTAGAAAAACATGCAAACAATTCTCATTACTGGGGCCAACGGAAACCTTGGGCTTGAAATTGTAAATACATTGAACCAAAAAGGTTATGGAATATGTGCGGCGGTTGGAGGGGGCAACCTGCCCGATGATTTTATGCAAAAAACCCTTGACCATCGCAGTGTAAACCTGACAGATGAGGTGGAAACCGGACAATATGTGAAGAATATTACTCAGCAATTTCCCGGCCTCAATGCAGCGGTTTTATTGGTCGGTGGATTTGTAGCCGGGGGGATAAAAGACACCGATAGTGCAGCAATTGACAAACAAATTGCCTTGAATTTTAAAACTTCCTATTTTATTGTCCGCCCGCTGTTGGAGCATTTTGAAAAAAATGGCGGAGGCCAGTTTATCCTTATCGGCGCACGACCGGCTTTGCAAGCAGAAGCTGCAAAGAATTTAGTGGCTTATTCCTTGTCAAAATCTTTGGTTTTTCATCTGGCCGAAATCATCAATGCCACTGGGAAAGGCAAAGGAATTACCGCATCAGTCATCGTGCCGAGCACCATTGATACAGCTGCAAACCGGAATGCTATGCCCGACGCAGATTTTTCAAAATGGGTAAAAGCGGGAGATATAGCTGAAACAATTGCCTTCCTGCTGTCGGAACCTGGAAAAAATTTGCGTGAATCGGTTTTGAAAATATACAATGAGGCCTGAAAATGGCTAATCACTAATCATCAAATGGAAACTTATGCTAAAGCTAATTGTAAACAATGCCCTTGACCTCTTGGAGGATGCCAAATTATACCTTGATCAAGTTTCCCAAGCTGCTTATTGCCAGCCTGTACCGAAACTTTCAATGGCCACGGTAGGGCAGCATACCCGCCATTTTATTGAATTTTTCCAGTGCCTGACAGAAAATTTGCACCCTGACAGCAGGAAGGAAAATCCGATCCTGAATTACGACAAACGCCGACGTGACCACCGCATCGAAACGAACCCGCAGTATGCCTATATGATTTTGGAATTTTTGGCAAAACAACTGCCAGAACTGAGCAGCAAAGACCCCATTTGGTTTGAATTCACTGACTATCAATTGGACAACTGTCACCTGATCCCCACTTCCTTGGAACGTGAATTAATATACAACGTTGAACATACCATACACCATTTCGCTTTGATTAAAATCGGGCTGCACTTGGTTGAACCTGATCTGGAATTGCCAAGGCATTTTGGGATTGCACCATCCACCTTGCGGCGAAGCCCAGTTTTTGTTGGCCAATAGTTGATGTCTTATGAACCAATTTGAATATACCCTTGGCTTTATTTCACAAATTATAGAATTAATCAGCACGGTCATTCTGTTGGTGGGCTTTGTCAAGGCGGTATTTGGCTTTCTTAAAGCGGAATTCTACTCGGCAAAAAACAATGGCAGCCTAACCAGCCTTTCGTACCTGCGCCAACAATTGGGCACATATATCCTATTGGGCCTTGACTTTTATATTGTTTCAGATATTATTAAGTCCATGATTCGGCCTGAATTAAATGAGTTGTTGAGCCTTACAATAATTGTGATTATGCGGACTACGATTGGTTTTTTTCTGGGAAAAGAAATTGCGGAATTGGGAAGGATTAAAGCAACTGATGCTGATAAAAATAAGGATTGAAAAGGCTTACTTTAAAAATCTATACAATTCAATTTAAAATGACAATTATATCTGCAATAGTGTGGTTATTTTATGCCTATTTATTGATGGGGCTACTGTTTGCAACCTGGTTTATTGCCAAAGGAGTCAATACAGTGGACGAAGGGATGCGGCATACTGGTTGGAATGTAAGGATTCTGCTGATCCCGGGGTCTGTATTGCTTTGGGTTGTATTGATGAAAAAATACCTTCGGGTAAAAGCGGCATTGAATAATTAAAAAATACATTTTCCAATATTCTCAACATGACACCAACACTTAGAAAATACCATCGGCGGATTTGGCTGGTTTTGGCGGTTTTACTGCCCTTGCTGTTTGTTGCAGCCGTGGTGGCAATTCCCGATAAAAGGCCAGATATCGTATTCGATCGCCAACAAGCAGCTGCGTTGCCACATGTCTTGGAGGAATTTGAAACCGAAAATTTTATAGTCAGGATACGTTCAAACCCATCCAAAGTAGCACTGCAATTGGAAATAGAAATCAAACAGCCATTGACTACAGCATCGGCTTTGGTTTATTTAGTAAACAATACAAAGGAAAAACCGACAGATGGGATTTTGCTTGGAAATTTAGGCCCGTATGGCACACACCGTTTTTATTTGGGCAATGCCCCACACAAGTGTATTTTGTTGTTTGATGCTATTAAAAATAGACCTATTCAAACCATTAAATTCAAATACTAATATACCAATAACTTATCATTCACTGCTATGAGCGTCAATTACGCACCTGTTCTTTGGAACAGGCAAAAGAAAATATACGACCGTGTAATGCTGGCACTGTTGTTCCTGTACCTGGCCGTTTTCATAGGGCTACAGTTGACCTTTTTTCCAGCAATAACGGCAGAGACGCTTGTTATAAGGGCATCGGGTACCTTGGCTTTTCTTATGCTGCATATCATCCTATGCATAGGGCCAATAGCCAGGATTGACAGACGCTTTTTGCCATTGCTCTACAATCGCCGACATTTGGGCGTTACCATGTGCTGTGTGGCTTTGGTACATGGTATATTCAACTTGATACAGTTCCATGCCATGGGAAATGTGGACCCGTTGGTATCGCTTTTTTCCTCCAACGAGCATTATACAGCCTTGGGACGCTTCCCTTTTCAGGTGTTGGGATTTTTTGCTTTGCTGATCTTATTGTTAATGGCCTCCACCAGCCATGATTTTTGGTTGAAAAACCTATCGCCACGGGTATGGAAAACCCTTCACATGATGGTGTATTTTTCCTACGCCATGCTCGTGGGGCATGTTATGCTGGGCGTGATACAATTGGAAAAATCCCCAGTTTTGATTGGAGTAGCTGGGCTCGGAATGTTTTCGGTAATTGGAATGCATATATGGTCTGGTATTTTGAACAAAAAACAAACTGATGAGTCAGAAGAAGAGGATTTGGAGGGATTTTATAGGGTATGCAGTTTGGGTGAAATAGCAGATAATCGGGCAAAAACCGTGATGATAAACGGCGAAAATATCGCTGTTTTCAAATATGAGGGAAAACTATCGGCCATCAATAACCTGTGCCGCCACCAAAATGGGCCATTGGGCGAGGGAAAAATAGTGGATGGATGTATCACCTGCCCTTGGCACGGTTACCAATATCTTCCGCACAATGGCCAATCGCCACCGCCATTTACGGAAAAGGTGGAAACATACGATGTGAAATTGGCGGGAGAATGGGTCTATGTCAATCCTAAACCCTATCCAGAAGGAACCGAACGACCACCTTGCCCGATTCACAACATCGTGCAAAAGTTGTCAAAAATCGCAATGAAACATGAAAACTGAGAACGAATTTTATATCGGCTGGCAACCCGATGCACCAATAGGAATTGCCCGAAAGGTCAGGCAGTTTATTATTGCCATTTTCCTGATGGTGCCTTTTATCGGCTTGCTGTTGGTTTTGAACCAAAGCGGCTTTTCCAATTCAACTTTTGAATATGGCCAAGCGACCGTTTTGGAGGGTATTTTGACAATAAAGCCAGCACCATTTTTACAGTTGTACCGGGGAAAAGATGTGCAGGGGAAGCCCATTTTCCAAAACATCTTGCTCGTGGCACCGGGTAAACACGGCGTCGGTGATATGCTGGCCAGTAGGGAACGGCAGTTGGGACAAAATCTGGAGGGAAAAATGGTGAAACTCAGCGGCTACCTCATTTACCATGACGGCAAGACGCTGATGGAGGTGGAAGATATGGAAGATATTAGCCCTGAAAATGCTTCGGAGGTACTTCCTCCAATGATGTTCAAATTGGGCGATGGAGCCATTACAGGCGAAATTACAGATCCGAAGTGCCTGTTTGGCGTCATGAAACCTGGCTTCGGGAAGCCCCATCGTTCATGTGCAGCACGTTGCATAGCCGGTGGCATTCCTCCTGTATTGAAGGCGGTTTCAAGCATGGGCCAGGTGCAGTATTATTTGCTGGCGGGTGAAAATGGCGAGGCTATCAATCAAGAGGTTTTGCCTTTTGTGGGTGACCAAGTGGTGGTTTGTGGTAGCATAGAGAGGATCGGAGATTGGTTGGTTATTTTGAAAAATAAACATAAAGATTTGGCCTTGGTGCCCGAAGGTTTGGAAGTGCAAATCCCTATATGTGGCGGATAGCCATGACTATTCTTAAAAAAAAATCCGCAGCGGAATCAATGCCACTGCGGATTTGCCATCAAATCAATAAGGCTTTTTACCTTATTCTAAAAAGATTTTCACCACTTAAATAATTCAGTTGATAGAAATTATCGCTTTCCGTAAATCGTTGGGGAGGTTCTGAACCTCCCCAACTTTGTTGAGATTTTAGTTGTTTGCAATAATTAATTCCAAAGTCTGGTAATATTGAAACCGATCAAAAAGTCGCTGTTCAGGTTTTTCACGTTGTTTATCTGCGGTACAATGCCTTTATAATTGCCCACAAAAATCTGGAATGCGTGGGAACTGGACACCATTTCGAGGCCAAAGCCAAGGCTTGGCTCTGGATCGTTGATGTCGTGGTTGGTAAACGGGAAGTCGTAGCTCGAAATCACAGACATGACTTCGTTCAACTTGACCCTCAGCAAAATTGACATGCCCAATTGGGTATTTTTCATCCTGCCCACCAATTCGCCTTCCGAATCATACTCGTGGTCGGCATAGTTGAAATAATTGTAGTTGCCGGCCACTTGCATGGATATACGGTCGGTAAGCTTTCTCGCTACCATTAATTGGTTGAAATACGACCAGCGGTCAGTTGCTTCGGTATATTCCGTATTTTTTTTCTCCCTGGTATCAACGCCTGCCACGCCCAGATAGGTCAGGCTAATGGGCGAGCCGCCGCTGCGGCCTTGTCGCAGGATGGAGTATTTGGCCATAAAGTCCCACATCATTCTTTCTTTGGTGAAACCGAAGCCCAGCATCAGGTTTTCCACCGGCACGTAGTTGAGGCCCATGCGGATATTGGATGGGGCAAAAATGCCGTAGAAATCGTCGTATCCAGTTGTCAAAGTGCCAAATCGGTGGTGGAAATCCCATTCAAATGTTCCCTGAATAGGTACGATAACGGTCTGGTTGTCAATGAACCAGATGCTTTCGAACATATTTTTTACGGGCCGTTTGTCTTTTTCGTTGGTCGTACCCTCTTCCTGCGAAATTAAACTCAGGGCCGACAGGGCAAAGAATACCGTCAACAAGCAGGATTTCAATAATGGTTGGGTTGTCCGTTTCATAAAAGAAAAATTTTATGGGCAGTCATGTAGGTAAGAAAAAGGTGGGCTTCTTCGCAGAAGCCACCATTTTCCATCGGTTATGATTCAGTTTGTTAGTTTGTCAATTATCAGCTTTCAATTACCAATAATAAAGGCCATTGCACTATTGCAAGGCGGCGATAGAGTTCACCAGCAGTGCTTTGGCATATTTAAAGTTGTGTACGCCACGGCTCTGGTCTTCCAAAACGTACCTGTAGTTGAAAACGGCCCCAGCTTCGTGGCCTTCAAATTCCTGGTTGGGGACGACCAAATCAGCGGCGGTCAACAAGCCACGATCAATCAATATTTGTTTGAGTTCGGCCATCAAAACATCAATTTGAGCTTGCCTGTCATCCGTAAGGGTTACAACGTCAGCAGCAACTGGGTGGCATTCCACACATGCAGCTGAATTGATTACACCGGCTTCACTGATAGAATTAAAAGTGTGGCCGCCGGATGCGGTAGCTTGTGCAGTGCCCATGTGGCAAACGATACATGCATTTTTGGTGCTGTTGGCAAGAAGGGCAGTGTGGGCGGAGTTTTGATAAGACTCAGGCCCGGCTACTTCATAACCATTCAAACCAGGCAACATCACACCTTGCGGGCCGTGGTGAGGACCATACCTTGAACTGGTGATGGTCACAGTGCCACCAGTAGCAGGATCAGGTAAGGCAGGTGTGTAAGTTCTGGATTGGTGGCAACTGATACAGAGGTTGCCCTTTCCAAAATCCAAAGTTTGGCCGCCTACCCACAAAGTCACAGGATCTGTTTGGGTAAGTGCCCAGTCATCCTGGCTGTAGGTCTGGTGGATTTTGTGACAGGTGTAGCAATTCAAAGGCAGCGGATCCTGAATGGCCTCGGCAGTAGTCGTTGATCCAGAAGCTATCCTTTCCAGGAAGCCCTGGCTAGTGTGGCAAATGGCGCAGTCCTTTGCGTTGCGGTCATAGTGGCCACCAATGGCGTGACCTGAATGTTCCCATTGGAACATTTTGGCTGTAATCAACTGGGAATTGCTGTGACAGTCCATGCAGTTTTCAGCACCATTGATGCCAGCAGGACCTTCAGGGCCGGTAGAGCCAGTTGGGCCGGCAGGGCCTACTGGGCCTTCGTCTCCCTCGCAGGAACTCAAGCTGAACAACAGCGCAAAACTCAAAAACAATAGAAAAAAATTTCTGAATTTCATGATGACGGTTTTAGTTTGAAAAAGATTGGCTTTCGGCTTTCCCCTTACCATTGTCATTGTTTGGTAAAAATCCAGCCTTTTCAAAACCTCATCTATGATCTACGTCATGGAGGGGGGTGACAATTGTCACAATATTGTCAGCCACTCTCATAGACCCCTTTATTCACTGGAATATGTATGCAGGCTGTCTCCTGCCGTTGGCAAATAATCCATGCCTAAATATGTAAAAACAATGGCTAAAACGCCAATGATGACAACCCAGGCCAAGCCCCTCTCGCTCATGGAGCCAATGTTGCGGAAGTGCAGATAGGCAGCAAAAATCAACCAAGTGATAAAAGCCCAATTTTCTTTTGGATCCCAGGCCCAATAGTTCGACCAGGCGTTTTGACCCCACCATGCGCCGAGCAGCAGCCCTGCCGTCAGGAACAGAAAACCGAGCTTGCTGATTTGATAGGTGAAAACACTAAAATCAATTTTCTCCTGCTTGCCAAGCGAGTGGTGCGAGGCTACACCATTTGGAAAAAACAAATACAGCAAGGCACCCAACCCTGCCACAAACAAGGCCCCATAGGCCACGAAATAAGATATGACGTGTGGTACAAACATCCAGGTCTGCAAGGCTGGCGGCAGGGCAATTATTTCCACATCCCTTTTTGTGAGGGAAAACAGGAATATACCTATAATACTAATGGTAGAAAGCAGCCCGATGAGCCGGACTTTAAAGCGCCATTCTGCGATGAGGCTTACCAGGGAAGTGGTCCATACGGCGAAAACCAATGATTCGTACAAGCTTTTGAACGGCGGGCGGCCCGCTTCTATCCAACGGTCGCCTACCAATATTGTACAAACCAAAAATGCCGCAGTAAATAGCCCCAATGAAAGCTGCCCGTACCATTTCTTTTGTATAAATAAACCTATCAAATAGGTGAACAGCACCAGCCCATAACTGGCCACGGCAGCTTTGAATAATGGCGAGGTATAATAAAAGCTCTCAAGCATGGTTATTGACTTTTTTTACATAAAACATGTGCGCAACCCCGGCCACCAGCAAAAAGAAACCCATATAAATGACCATCAAGCCAGGTTCTTGGCTGACGCCGATGCCGGAATAGTTGGGATTTTGGGGGTCATAATCGTTTTGGTAAAAGCGAAAACCCTTATACAGCATGGGTTCGTTGACCTTGATGGGGCTTTGTTTTACAATTTGCCCATCTTCACCAACTACCGATACTTCGCTCTTATAATATTTTGTTTCCTTGTCTTTTATTGATTCCATTGCCAAAAAATACAGCGTGCCGGGTACGATAAATGAACCGCCCTTGCCCGCCGATTGGGTAGGGTAGAGGAAGGCATTTTGGGCGGAACCGCCTTTTTTCCATACTTCTACTTTGGCTACTGGGTTTTTAAGTTCCTGGCTTTTGGTGGCGGGCGTTGCCTTCATATAGGCCACGTCGGGCATGAGATGGCGCACTGAAAAACCAATGTTCCCATTTTCGGACATGGCGTGGAATTCGTTGGTTTTCAATGCTTTTTCGGTAATTTTTCCATGAATCAGGAAATATATTTTTTGGTTTTTCCCATCAAATATGATGCGGTTTTGTTTGGTAAATCCTGTCTGTATTGCACTGGACAATCTATTATTTAAACTGTCCGGCAAATCCCAATAAAATTCCAGCCAGGCACCCAGATTTACCATATCGGCGAGTTTGTTCCTGCCGGCCACATTGGCCCGCAATTGCACAAAAGCATCGCCATCCATTGTTTTTAGGTCAATCATAATGCCCGGATCTTTGGCGGTTATAGTGTCAATATTGGTAGGATATTCATATTCAAATTCAAAATCAGGGTAAAATTCCGACAATCGGAAGCGCATATCCGAGCCATATATTCGGTGAATTTTACCGGGCTCCAATGGCAGAGAAGCTACCATTTTAGAAGGTTTTGGGTCATTTACCTCCCCATGCGAAACCATGACGGCCCGGCCAGTGGTATCCCGTTTCCACAATTGTATGCGGTAATCCGGCTCGTGGTTTTCAAATTCAAAATGGTCGAGTCGGATACTGAAGCCCAATTCGGTGCTGTCGTAAATTTCACCGGATTGGCCATTATACAACAGGACAGTGCTTTTTTGCTGGCCCTCCTCCAATTTTATGATGCCTTTAAATCCCAAAAAATGATCAGCCCAAAAGCCGCATAATACCAATATGGGGCTGAGGTGCGCCAAATGAAATCCTATATTTTCTAAATTGAATTTCTTCTTGCTGCTGATTTTTACCAAACCCCCAGCCATCAAAGCAAAAAACGACACATACCACCAACTGTGGAAGATGTCGTTCAACTGCAAAAAGCCTATCAATCCGGGTACTGCGGCATCTGTCTGCTGCGGTATGAAGGTGCCCAAAGCAGTTGCCAATGCAATAAATATCAAATTGGAAACATTGAAGGGAGGGTTGTCAATAATCCGGTACAGTGGTTTGGCCATTAAGGCCACCAGGCCAATAAATACAAGTATTCCAGCCAAAAAACCAATCCCAGGCACCAAAAAATTCTTACCCACCCAATGATATATATTTTGGGAAATGAGGCCAATCAATACTGTCTGGCTAATCAAGTGGATAGACTTTTTAAAAACCCTGCCATCCGTATGGTTGTGGCTCTTGTTGTTCGATGAATTGTTCATTTTATGGCAATTACTGATGCTATTTGTCCTGGCAATGATATTCCGGTTGCGGTTGATGGCAAGTGAGCAATGTCATCTTTTTTGATTGACCTTTATCAAAAATAATGGCTCATGAAGGCTTTGAGTGAAAGTAGTTTCCGCCAAGAACGCAAAGGGATTTTCGCAAAGGGCGCAAAGCCATATTTGGCGAAACCTTTTTGTCCTTTGGGGTAGAGCCCTTCTTCTGAAGGTTTTCAGGCTAACCAGACATGAGCCAAATAAATTACTCCACTATTATCTCAAGGTCGAGGTCAATTTTTATCTCGTCTTTTACTTTTATGACGCCCATCATGGCTACGGGCGGGTTGACGCCAAACTCCGTCATGTAGAGCTTTTTGGAACCAATAAAGCGATATAATTTGGTATCGAGTTTTCGGGCGGTGACGTTGATCCAATATTCCTTGCTGTTACCGTTTAACGTAATTCGGGTAAGCGCCTTTATATTTATCCAATCTTTTAATTCGTCCAATTTATTGCATTTGTCCTGTTTTATCTCCAGCAATTCAATGGAAATATTGGGGTGTTCCTCGCTGTTCAGTGCTTTGTATAAATCCTTGTTCATCAACTTGTTGCCACAATCAAGGCTCTTGACTGGTATTTTCAGTTGAGTATTGCGGAAAGCGGCAGTGGTCGGTTCGTTTTTGTCAATTTTAAGCGAAAAAACTTGTGGTGCAAAAGACTCTGTGCAATTGCAACTAAAAGTATTGATATTAGTTTTGCCTTCCAATTTCAACACGCTTTTGCTGCCAATGTGGAAGGTATTATTTGCTTTGAAACTGACCATCTCTGCTTTGGGTTGTGCAGTTGCGATTGTAAAACTAATCAAACCAATCGTCAAGGCATATATTAAGTTGCCGAAATTCATTGCGTATTTCATTTTCAGGAGTTTTGAGTTGCAGGCACCTTCGTTAAAAAAGCACCAATCCACCTGATGGGGATTGGTGCTTGATTATCAAATAACTATTTCCTCTGCATTTATCGTTTAGAATCCGAGGGCAGCTTCAACCATGAAACCGTTGAATTTGCCGCCGTAGTATATGCTCGATTCGGCATAATCCTTATATTCCTGGTTCACATATTCCAGTTTAACCAAGATATATTTGTTGATATACCAGCCAGCGGAGCCGACCATCCGGTTGATGGTCACGTCGTCTGCTGTTCCGCCAATTTCAGCTTTCAATGTGTTGTAGCGGCCAGCCACGAAGAAGTTTTCGTTTTTACCGAAGCGGAAGATCAGGTCACCTGCCAATTGGGTAGCATTCCTCATTTCGCTTTCGCTGGAAGAGCGGCCATTGGCATTTTCATAAGTTCCAAAGAATTCGATGCCTTTATATTTCAGGAACACATTGCCCATAAAAGAGGCCACTTTGTCACGGAAACCTGGGTTGTAGCGGCCAGATGTGAATTTCGTATCCGTAGCTGCATCGGTGTTTTCCAATACAAGGTAGTACCTGGAGCCAGTGCGGTCGCCACCGTACAATGTGTTGCTTTTTGAACTGGCGGTAAAGTACATGGAGCCGGATACCCGTACCCGCAGGTCTTCGTTGATCTGCTTGTCGTAGCCCAATTTACCGATGAATGAAGGGCTTTTGGTCGCCTTGTCGTCTGGTGCTTCGGGGGCAAGTTCGGGCTGTGCCACCACGTCGCCCTTGATTTCACCACCTGTTACAGAACCTACTGCCAAGAGGCCATTGCGTTGGAAAATCACTTCTGCGCCGATTTCAGTCGTGAAGGCATCGAGGATGTAGTTTTCCACAAATGGATTATACAGCGTGGCACCGTTGTCCGAGCGGCGATAGTGTGCATCGCCATAGTTGATTTCCATGTGGCCAGCCTTCACCGTCACATTGTTCATGATGCGTTCAATGGATTCGCTGTTCAGGAAAGGCAATTTGTCGAACTGGACATAGCCGCCTTTTACCCAGCCTTCCGGGTGGTGGCGGGAAGACAGGTAGGTGACAAGATTGACCCGAACGCCTTCCATTAACTGAGCGTCAATGTTCATGTTGGCCGTAGCCAGGTTGAAACCATTGGACAAGTCAACCAGGTCGTTGTTGATGTCAATCTTGCCGTCACCATCCTTGTCAATACTTTCTGCCTTGTTCTCGTGATCCAAAGCTTGAAACTGTTGGGTAAAATTGCCGCCGAGGCGAACTTTAAAACCAGTTTCTGCGCCATTGCTTTCCTTCGGAGTTTCAAACATGTTCACGCCCCTTTGATCATAAGGGCGGTAGTTTAAAATGTCGTTTTGAGCGAAAACTGTAACTGTCGTTGTAAGAAGGATCGAAAGACCCATTGATTTGATGAGCAAATTCAAATTTTTCATTGTTCGATTTTTTATTACTTTGTGAAAATAAATGCCGTTTCGGAATCGCTTAAGGTTCTTTGTGGTAATTGTTTGGTTGATTGAGCCGTGAATTGTCGCAAGAAAGCCGAACTGATATATCTGTTGAATTTCAACGTCTAATTGCCTCACTTCTCACTTTCTCACTCCTCACTTCTCTTTAATAATTGTGTTTATTTGTTTGGGTATTTATATTGACCAATTAATTCATCGAAACACCAGCATTGGAGAAGGTTGCCTCGAAATTAATGGTCACTTCGTTGGCCGTTTTCAGTGTGCCGAGCATCATTACAGGAGGCTCCACGTTGTAATCCGTCATTTTCACCAATTGTGAGCCTTTGAACACGAAATCATTGCCTTTTGCCAAGCCATTTACTGTCATGCTGATGATTTTGGTCGTGCCTGCAATGGTCAGCTTGCCGTCAGCTTTTACTTCATAACTGTTGCCTTTGGGCGTGATGGATTTTACTTTGTCCAATACAAAAGTAATTTTCGGGTATTCGTCGGTTTTCAGCGTTTTGTTCATGTTTTTGTCCATCGTGGAGCCTTTTGAGCTTTTGAGGGATTTTGCATCCATGCTGATGGTCAAGGCTTTGATAGACACCAATTCGTTGCCAGCCAAGGTCATATTGGCCGAACCAGAAGTTTTGTTAACATCGGCGCTCCAGTCGTGCAAGGTGGAGGTGCCATTGAGTTGTACTTTGCTGCCCGCCAGGCTGAAGTTATTTTGGGAAAATACCTGTGCAGCAAAAACGAGGACGATGAATATTACGAGTGACTTTTTCATGAGTTGTTGATTAAATTTTCATCAAAAGTATTTGGAGGGGCAGGGGGCGGGATTGCTAAAAGTCACCAACTTTTTTGACAAAAGTCACCGGCGGGGCAGGGGGCCACTTGGTTGCTGTAAGTGTAAATTATTTACGTACTGTATTGATTTTCAATTAAAAGCATCATTTTTTTAAAAATTTTTAGAAACAAACAATTTTGTGACAATAGGCACTGAATATTTCCAAAATCCGACATCCCTTCTTCTATAGGGAGTTTATAAAAACAAAAAACGCCCTAAAGGAGGTTTTCCTTTAAGGCGTCATGCAAGGTGCAAAGTCAGTTTTCGGCACTATTTCATCTCCCTCATCAAATGCACCAATTGCCATACATCTTCCTGATCGGGTATTTTCTTTTCGTAGTTGGGCATATCGTCCCGCCCGATCCAGCTTTTATAGAATAAAGCTCCATCTGATTGTTTTTGAAACGCTGTGGTAGAAAAGTCGCCGGAAGGCGTGTCCAATTGGGCGGCTTTTGGCCCGTCGCCCTTGCCGTCTTTGCCGTGGCAAGATTTGCAGTGTTTCACCCAAAGGGTGGTAGCCACTTTTTTGTCGTACTGGACCGTATTTTTCATTTTCTGATACTTTTCGGGCACAGGCCAAGGTTTGGTCTGTTTGTCGTTCAAAGTAAATGCCATGGCCATCAAAACTGCGGTGAGCAGTATAAAGGAAGAAATGATCTTGTTTTTCATAATATCGTGATTTTATGTGAAGTTGGGTGAAATATGCTTCATTTTTCAATCCCAAAACTCCATATTATAGACGAAGAACAGAATAATACATCACATATTACATGGCTGACTTTTATCACTACACCGTTATTTATTCATACAAATACCGGTGGCAATCTGTACAAAGCCCGTCTTGCCAGCCGTCCTTCAGCTTCACGGGGTGTTGGAACTCCAGCGATTGGTTGAATAACGCTACCTGTGGATTTGCAGGTGTTCCTTGTTGCAAAATATTGTGGCACAGGTTGCAATCCCTGGATATCGTTTTCCCATCCTCGCTGGTATGGCGGTCGGTATGGCAGCGGAAGCAACCATTGTATTCTATGTGGCCAATATTGTCGGGATAAGCGTCCCAACTTGCCTTCATAAAAGGGAAAATATTGTTCTTGTATCCTTCCGATATTCCAACAATTGCTTTTTCAATGGAATCCTTTTGGCTGGAAAAAATATCGGGATATTCGGTTTCATAAAATTCGGAAATCGTGCTTCGGATGGTCATCAGGGCCGTGTCCAAATCGGTAAAATATTCCGTGAACATAATTTCCATGGCTTTTTGCTTGATATAGGGCAAAGACCTTGGAATATTGCCTGCCATGATTTCCTTGTCGGTAAAATCCTGCGGTGTCAAATAGCGGTGCGAGGGCCTGTTGTGGCAATCAATACAATCCATGGTTCGTGGCACAGCCGTTGCCAAAGTTTCTTCTTCCAGCGGGCTTTCTGAATCAGTATAAATAATAGTGTCGCCAGTAGCCAGATTTATATAGCGCACCCATGGCATGTCCTCCCGCTTATCGGTGGACGAAATATACTCCACTTTCACGTTGGGGTTAATATGCCAGTGAATACCATGCGCCAAACCGTTTGCATGGTTGTCGGAGCCGATAATCATCCTCAGATGTATATTCCACTCCGTATTGGCGGAGTCGGCCAAGTAGTGCGTTTCCTTCACCAATTGATTGGGGTAAAACTGTTCGGGCCAGTGGCATTGCTGGCAGGTTTCTTTCGCAGGCCGCAAGCTATGTACCGGAGTTTCAATTGGGTGTGGAAATTTATTGGCTAAAACGGAATATACCTGGTATAAGCCCGATAATTTAGATTTGACATACCAGGTGGCACCTTCCCCCACGTGGCATTCCACGCAGCCCACATTGGCGTGTGGAGAGCCCTGGTAGGTCGTATATTCGGGAGACATTACCTTATGGCATGTTTCACCGCAAAATTTATTGGATTCGGTATAGTGAAATGCTTCATAACTGCCGATACTGGTGAGCATAATGAAAAACAATGTTCCAAATGCAAAAATAAATACAGCATTTCGGTTGCTGGCCTTGTTGAAGTCAATCACCCGCCAACTGGATGCCATTGGTAGGCCAGATTTTTTTACCTTCCTTATTTTGGCCCACATTCCTATCGGTATCAATATCAGCCCCAATACCAACAACGCCGGCAATATGATGTAAGTAAATAAGCCTGTATATGCACCGCCTTCTTCCAGAAAAACGGAAACAATAACAAGGAAGGCCATGATAATCAAGCTTACCACGGCGATTATAGCACCAATGATGGATAATGAGTTGTCTAACGATTTAGGTAGTTTCATTTTTTTACAATAATTTTACTCAACAAAGAAAGTTGAGGTAATAGCACATACGAATGACTAATGTCATGGTCTTAAGTGACAATTGTTGCAGAAAAAACAAAGGCGGCGGATTCAATCCGCCGCCTTATTACTGCTCAAATAGAAGAGTTATCCTTAATTTTGAAATTACAACTCCCTCATATAGTGAACCAATTGCCACATGTCTTCCTGATCAGGGATTTTCTTTTCAAAATTGGGCATGTCGTCCCGTCCGATCCAGCTTTTGTAGAACAAAGCACCGTCGGACTGTTTGTTGAAATCAGCCGTTGTAAAGTCGCCTGGTTCTGTGTCCAATTGGGCGGCTTTTGGGCCGTCGCCTTTGCCAGCCTTGCCGTGGCAAGATTTGCAATGTTTTGTCCATAACGCAGCAGCGGCTGTTTTATCGTACTTGACCGTGTTTTTCATTTTTTGGTACTTATCAGGTACGGGCCAGGGCTTTTTTTGTTGGTCACTGTAGGTAAAAGCCATTGCCATTACCACTGCCATCATCAACAAAAACGCTGAAAAAATCTTGTTCTTCATCTTAAAGTGATTTTAGTTAAAAGTGTAGAGGTGAAAAAATGGTCTTTTTTCTGCCCCAAAGTTCATGTAGTCAGACGCAAGGGTGGCTAAGAAATCACATTCTATCACACTGATTTTTGTCACCCTATTTCGTGATTACCCGTGACGATACTCTTAAAATTGCTGGTAACTGTATGGCCAAAGGTGGAAAAATAAACATGTATCAGCATAAACATGGTGAGCACTATGCCCATCAGCACGTGTATCACATCTGCGACGATAAGGCTGCCCACGCCAAGCAGGTTGAATATTTCAGGAAAAAACAGTGACAAGCCGGTAATGATCAAAATGGGCATCCCAATGTACATGACCAGCACGTAGGACAATTTCTGCAATGGGTTGAATTTCCTGTCTTTATTGATAGGGTAGGGCGCATGTTCCCCTTTGAAGATTCCATAAGCATAATACCTCATCTGCCCTTTTATTTCGGAAAAAAAACCTTCTGCCTTGATTTTGTAATGCTTGCCGTTTCCTGTTACCATATTCCCTATTAAGAATATCAGGTAATTAATCGAAATGGTAATTCCACCAATATCGTGCAATTTCACCGCAATGTCAAAGCGGATAAAAGGCGAATCTGGCGTGGAATATTGCATGCTGAATCCTGACAAAACCAATAGCAGGAACATTACTGCATTGGTAATGTGCCATAAGCGAATGAATACGGGATAGAAATAAATGGTCTTATTCATGACCGTTGTTTTTTACAAAATATGAAACGTAATATCAAGTGCCCCAAAATTCCCAGCGCCGTGAGGACAATCATTACATTGCTCAATAAATTCACCGATGTGCTGCGGCGGGCACCTATCAAAACTGCATCGCCGATCACTTCGTCCTTTATCAGGCCACCGCCTTCCTGCAACTGGTATTTATAAAGGGAAGACAACAGCCGGGAGTCGGTTGAATGGCACTCGACGCATTTTTTTACCGCTTCTTCTTTCGGTAAAATTTTGTGCGCAACCAACAGTGTATCATTCAGTTCGGCGTGGCATTCTATGCAACGCACACTTTTAAAGTGGTTGACTTGGTTGGGCAACCATTCGTGGGTGCTCGTTATGTCAGGGTTTAGCGAATCTGTTATCATTTCATACTTGTCGCTATTGTCGTGGCAGCCCAAGCAAATCGCATTGTCGTAGGCAACGGTCAATTTAAGGTCTTGTTCCCGGTTCCTCACATTTAACTTGTAATAGTGGGAGTTGTGGCAGCTATAGCAGGTAATTTCGTTGGAAAAATTGGAAAAGTGGACACTTGCCTCATATTCTTCCTGAATTTTTTCAAATTTAAACTTTGCGTAATCCGGGTCGTCGCCGTGGCAATCTATACAGGTAGTGATATATTCAAAACGCAGGTCTGCCTGGTGCGGATATGCCTCATAGTCGGAAGAGTGGCAATCTGTACACTTAAAATTCCAGTGGTTAGAGGCATAATATAGATTGGTGTCAATGATACAATCGGTGTACATTTTCAATAAAAATTCCTGATCCGAATCTTCTGGTGTAAAACGCACATGCCTGCTGGCATGGCATTTTAGGCAAAGTGCGTTGTCTTCCTTATTGGTAAATACCTTTTCTTTCTTAGTATCTGATTTTTCTTTTGCAATGGGTATTGGTTCATCAGCGGTGGGTTCCTGTATAGTGGTATCTTCTGACTGTTCGCCTGCCGTGGCATTGCCCATAAACATAAATGTAAGCGGGATTACCAATGACCATGCTAAGCACGAATTCCTTACCACTGAAAACAGGCCAAGGCACGTTATATTTTTCATGTCATTCGATTTGCTGGTGTATTTCAGGGATTAAATTTTAGGCAAAAAATATCAGCTCCAATTATTGTACATTGGAAATAGTAGCAACATATTTCGCCCTGAAAATTGGGGTGGACGAACTATGCTCAATGTTTAAAAATTCCAAAGCCTTGTCATGTTGAAGCCTATCAAAATGCCTCCATCTTCTTCATCAAAACTGAATTTGTTTTGATTGAAAACATTGTTGCGTTGCGGTATAATTCCTCCATAATTGCCCACAAATATCTGGAATTGGTGGGAACTGGAAGTAAGTTCCAGGCCAAATGAAAAGTTGGGATATGGGTCAACTTCCTCCAGGTTGTGATTGGTCAATGGTTGGTCAAAATTGGCAATGAAGTTTATCCAATCCATGACCTTATATTTTGCAGAAATGGCCAGTGCATAATGGTCGTTTTTCAATTTCCCTTGCACCGTGTTTTCCGGCGTTGTATAAGCCTCTACTGCATTGAAGTGGCTCAAGCTGCCCGCCACTTGCAGGGAGAATTGATCCGAAAATTTGCGGGCCAAAATCAACTGGTGGAAATAGGAATAACGGTCGGTTTTATTGATGAATTGACCGATTTCCTGATCCCGGCTGTCAATGGCCATATTGCCAAAATAAGTGAATGAGACCGGAGAACCACCCATACGGGCTTGCCGAAGAATGGCATATTTCGCATTGATGTCCCAGGTAATATTGGTCTTGGTCAGGCCAAAACCAATCATCAATTTCTCAATTGGAACATATTGGAATCCCAAACGGATATTTGAATTGGCATACAGGCCCCAAAAATCCTTATATCCATTTTCCACCACTCCAAAGCGGTGGAGGATGTCAAATTGGAAAGTGCCCTTAAACGGCACATCCACGCTTTGATTGTCAATCAGCCAGGTGCTTTCAAAGGTATTTTTGATGGGCCTTTTATCTTTTTCCTGACCTTCTTCCTGTGCATTGGCCACGCCAACCAAAAGGGTAAATGAAATGGCAACCAGGGCCAAAATGCTATAATTCTTGAATTGATTTTTCATCAGTCTATATTTTTAAAAAAAATCAAAATGCGGTTTATTGATTGTCTGGATTTAATTTTCTTTGGCACCCAGTTCTATCCACTTCAGCACGGTTGCATTATAAAAACTGTTGGCACCATCGGGCGGCATTGCCAAACCTTCCTGGCCGTTCATCCAGCGGTACAGCAGGCTATTTTCGGGCTTGATGGTGTCAATATACCCACCTTCAAACAGGCTATGATAGGCATGTCCCGAAGAGAGGTCGGGTGCGAAGTCTGCGTTTCCACTGTGGCAGCCGGCCGTATTGCAGCTTTGGTTGAAAATCGGAAGCACATCGCCCGAAAAAGTGACATCGTCTTTCGGTGCGGGTGGTAGGATTTCGTCGTATTTGCACCCAAACTGAATGCTGAGCAGTAGTCCTGTTAGGATGGCGGCAACGGAGATTCTGAAATTCCTCATAAAATCATTATTTGATAGATGACAAATTTTTCAAGAAAAAAACCGGCACATGGGCCGGTCAATTCAGTTTTTCGTTTTTCCTGTTCTTCCGGCAAGAGGTGGTTTATTAGTGCGGCCCGGTACTTGCCCGGCCCTTTTTTTTTCTTGATGGCTCAAAAGTATTGGCGCAAAAAAAGGCACTGAATGAGCTTAGTCAACAGGCAGCGTGACAATTGTCACCGAATTGTCATCTGCCTGCCGCCGTTGCTTATCTAAGTTGGGCTTAGGGCTTGGTTTATGCTTTTCGTGTACATTTGCCGACCCATTTTTCAAGGGAAAAAACAATAGAAACCTTGTAGCTAAGTTCTACGAACTGTTCATAAAACCTGAAGATGAAAAAAAGCCTTTTTACCCTTTTCTGCACATTAGTTTTCCTTTCCAGCCTTTTTTCACAGGATCAAAAAGCCACCCTGAGCGGCACAGTGGCCGATGCGCTCAGCAACCAGCCAGTTGAGTTGGTGACCATTTACCTCAAAAACACAACTACGGCCACAGAGACCGACACAAATGGAAAATGGACTTTGCAAGTGCCTTCCAATCAGCGCCTTATACTTGTTTTTACCAGAATTGGCTATAAAGAAACCACGGTGGATATCGAGCCTTTGCCACTGAACGCCAAGCAGCAGATTGATGTGATGTTTCCGCCTGCCGATGCCAACATTGAGGTGGTGGTGCGGGAAAGCCGCATTGAACAGGGCGGCATGGTACGGGAAGATATGACCGAAATGAAACTACTGCCGACCACTTCCGGCAACCTCGAAAGCATGTTGCCGCATATCGCACTCGGCACCAGTAGCGGTTCTGGAGGTGAACTGACCTCACAATATAATGTACGGGGCGGCAACTATGACGAAAACCTCGTGTATGTCAACGATTTTGAAATTTACCGGCCGCAGCTTATCCGGGCTGGCCAGCAAGAGGGCCTTACCTTCCCCAACATAGATCTGATCCAAAACCTGACTTTTTCTTCAGGCGGCTTCGAGGCTCGCTATGGTGACAAACAATCCAGTGTGCTGGATATCCGCTACAAGCGCCCGGAAAAATTTGCAGGCAGCGCAGCCGCCAGTTTTCTGGGTGGATCTGCCCATATAGAGGGAAGTTGGCAACCCGGTGCGGATCGTTACAAAAAGCTGCGCTATCTCGTGGGGGCGAGGTACAAAACCACCCGCTACCTCCTCGGTTCGCTCGACGTGACGGGCGAGTACGCCCCCAATTTTACCGACATCCAGACCTACCTTACTTATGATGTGTCGAGGGATTGGCAAATTGGCCTAATCGGCAACTACAACAGAAGTGAGTATTTTTTCCAGCCTGATACCCGGAGTACGGCATTCGGGCTGATCAACTATGCCCTTGAACTTTTCTCCGTTTTTGAAGGCCAGGAAACCGACGATTTCACTACGGCGATGGGCGGCGTCTCCATGACTTATTTGCCCGACAGGGAGAAAAATCCTTTGTATATAAAATTTCTCGCCTCCACATTCCGCAGCGATGAAAACGAGCGTTTTGACATTATAGGCCGCTATAGCCTACGGCAAATTGAAAGCGATTTTGGCAGCGACGAATTCGGCGAGGTAGTGGCCGAACTGGGCAGCGGCACTCAGCACAACTACGTCCGCAATTTTCTGGATGCCCAGGTGACGAATGTGGAAGTGAAGGGTGGAGTGGAGATGGCAGTTGGTAGTCTTCAGTCCACAGTTGACAGTCTCCAGTCCACAGTCGTCAGTTCGCAGTCGGGAGAGGCAGGCTTTTCAAACAACGAAACGACCAAATCCCACTTCCTCCAATGGAGCCTCAAATACCAGCGGGAAGACATCGAAGACCGTATCAACGAGTGGGAACGCCTGGACAGCGCTGGGTATTCGCTGCGCTACGATACCACACAGTTGTTGTTGTCCTATGTTTTAAAAACACAAAACAAGCTGGGATCCAATCGGCTGAGCGCTTATTTGCAGGACACCTATACTTGGCGTCGTGACAGCGTGGGCGAGTTAAAATTTTCGCTGGGCGTGAGGGGCAGCTATTGGGACCTAAATCAGGAGTTTTTTGTGACGCCACGTGCACAATTGCTCTATAAGCCTCTTCGTGGCAAAAAGGACATCTCCTGGCGATTGGCTGCCGGGCTTTATTACCAGCCACCATTTTACAGGGAATTGCGCAACCCGCAGGGCGTGGTCAACAAAGATTTGAAATCGCAAAAATCCGCCCACGTGGTGGGTGGCCTGACCTACGATTTTTTTATTGGCAGCCTCAGCCCCACCAAGTTCCGCCTCATTGTGGAGGCTTATTATAAAAAACTGTGGGACGTGGTGAGCTATGAAATTGACAACGTGCGCATCCGCTATTATGGTGAAAATGACGCCAGCGGCTATGTGACGGGCCTTGATCTGCGCCTCAATGGGGAGTTTGTGCCAGGCGTGGAATCCTGGTTCAACCTTTCGCTGCTGCGGGCCAGGGAAAAACTTGATGGAGTGCAGCATTTGGATCGGGAGGTTGGAGCAGCGGAAGGTGTGCCAGTGGACAACGTGCCCAGGCCAAGCGACCAGTTCCTCACTTTTTCTACCTATTTTCAGGACTATCTGCCGAAAAACGACAATTTCAAAATGCACCTCAATTTCACGCTCGGAACGGGCCTGCCGTACGGGCTGAAAGACAACAACCGAATTTACCGCAATACCTACCGCTTCAAGCCCTACCACCGGGTGGACATTGGTTTTTCCTTAAAAATTTGGGACCGTGAAAGGCGGGCGAGGAAGGGCAAAAACCCATTGCGCTTTACCAAAGACTCTTGGGTGAGCCTGGAAGTTTTCAATTTGATGCAGGTACAGAACGAAGCTTCCCGAACTTGGATCAAAACGGTGTTCAACCAGCAGTACGCTATTCCCAACTACTTGACTTCCAGGCGGATCAACTTGCGCTGGCGGGTAGAATTTTAGGAAAAAGAAATGAAAGGTTAGTGAAAAATGAAAAAACAAAACAAGTTAAATTGAACTACAAAAACCTGTTAATCAACGCTTTGCATGTTCATCGTTCATCATTTTCTTAGTTGATTGGGAGCAGCTCGTTTTCAATGGCATAGCGCACCAGGCCGGCGGTATTTTTCACCCCCAGTTTTTCGATGATGTTGCGGCGGTGCGAATCCACCGTCCGAACGCTGATGAATAGTTTTTCCGCTATTTCTGGATTGGAATATTCCTGGGCGATGAGGCTGAGGATTTCGATTTCACGGGCCGTGAGCGGCACCTCCTGGCGTTCTTCCTTGGGTTTGTTTTGCTGCGAAAGTTGCCGCACGATATTGTAAGAAACTTCCTTGCTGAAATAACTGCTGCCTTCATAGACAGCCCGGATGGCCCGCAGCACCTCATTGCGCCCTGCGCTCTTGAGCAGGTAGCCGTCAACACCCGCCTCCAGGGCTTTCAGGATGTGGTGGCTTTCTGAGTTCATGGACAATATGAGGATTTTAATATGCGGGTAGTGTTGTTTGACCAAATGGGTCGTCTCAACACCGCTAAGATCTTGCATGGAAATGTCCATCAAAATGATGTCAGGGTGTAACCTATTCAAAACATCCAGCACCTCCGTCCCATCCGAAACATCGCCAATAACTTCCAGGTCACTTTCAAAACTAAAGAGAAGGCGGATGCTGTCCCTGAAAATTTGATGATCATCAACTAACAAAATTTTAATCATTTCAGGAGAATTTTACGAATGTGTGTGAAGCCCAAAATGAGTAGGAACGAAGATGAAATGACAGCGTTTGACAAAAAATCCTTTGTTTAACTACTCTTTCGGTTATCAAGCTGAAAAGGTTTTGTGAAATCCGTTTGGGTTTTTCAGCCTCTAAAAATAGTGTTTGCGCCTTCTTTTTTTTGGTTAGCTGTTGGCTGCTATTCTTTTATATGAATCTGCACAAAAATAATGACATATCCAAGTTATCCAAACACTACGCGTTTAAACCTATTCCACCTGCTAAACTTGCCTATTTTAATTTAGGCTTTTCAACTGTTTCGCTATACACTGCCCGGTCTGCAACTTTGTGCTATCAATTGATAGTCAACAACTTTCGGGTACTTTTTTGATCGGGGCAACTCTCCACTTAGCTCCGCAAAAACATCTGCTGACGATCGGCCAATTGTAACTTGCTTTTGGCCAATCTTTCAAGCTTACCATCCCTAATCGCCAAATACATAAAACATATTTTGCTATATTTGTTTTAGGGCATGAGTTTTTTTAAATGCTGACCGGAACAATGAAGCATATTTAATACAAAAAACCAGCTAAAAAATAGCAGATTATTTGTTAATCTCCTTTGGCCGCATTTTTTTTATTCGCATTTTAGAATTATCTATAATATTGCCTCTTCAAGAAGGCAAAATACTACCGCTGAAAAAAGCGCCGAACAATTGCAAAAACTCACCCTAATCCCATTTTCGTGATTGGTCATTTTACTGCAACTAATTGATTGTCAAGTTAAAATGCCAATAATAATCAGCGGGTAGATTCCTTTAACAACATACTTTGAATAAGCTCCATACCTATGTAACAACATTGAAATGAGCCTTTCAGCCAAACTTATCGGCCAACTCCCCATCCGGTGGAAAATGGTGCTTGTATCGGTGGTGCCACTGGTAGCACTACTGTTTTTTTTGATCCAAAAAACGCTCAACGATATCGAAGAGCGAAAAAGGATTGTCGGGGTGAGCAAAGAAGTGATCATGGCCGAAAAAATGGCCGAGGTCGTCCACCAAATGCAGCGGGAAAGGGGGCATTCCATCGGTTTTGGTTTCAGCAAGGGAACGGAGGAGAAAAGCGAACTGCTCGCACAGCAGGAAACAACAACGGACGCCATCGCTGAACTCAGTCGCCAGCTTTCCTCAAACCATGCTATTTTGTTTGACTTGTCATTTTTGGAACAGCTTCCCACCATACGGGCCAGCATCAATGCTCTGCAAATAGTGCCTGACAGCATTCGGCCCGCCTACAGGCGTTTTACCCATCCATTTTTGAATAAAATCAATGAAACCACCCTTTTATCTCAAAACCCACGGGTCAAAAACCTGCTGATTTCCTACGGCTATCTATTGTATGGAAAGGAATTTTTGTCAGAGCTTCGGACCTTTGTCAAGCAGGCAGGTTTTGAATCAGGGTTGAAGGAAAGGGAGTTCGGCGAGTTTTCGGCATTAAAAGGCAAATATGAAATCAACCTCGAAAAGTTCAGGGGCAATGCATCAAAGGAGCTTGCCCAGATGTACGACCAAAAAATGGCCAACCCGTCCGTTTTCCAAAGCCGGGCGATGATAGATTCGGTGTATTTTAACCCAAGCATCCATCAATACCCTTTTGCCAAGGAAGACTGGTCCCTCAATATCACCGCTTACTTCAATATACTGCGGGAAATAGAAATGGCGACCAACGACAGCATCCAGTCAGCGGCAGCGGAAGAAATAGATGCCATTACCCGCTCCATGACGAGGAATATCACCATCGGAGCCATTGTCATTTTGCTGATCGTCTTGCTTTTACTCAGCACCATCCGTTCCATTGTTTCCAATATTTCAACCATAAAAATGGCAGCCGAAAGGCTGACGAAAGGCGATGTGGATTTTTCGATACCCGTTAAGTCAAAGGATGAAATCGGGGTGTTGGCCGATTCATTCAATAGAATAGTGGCGGTTAACAAGGAATATTCACAAGCCGCCGATGCCATAGGGAAAGGGGATTACAGCCCCGTCGTGCGCATACGTGACAAGGAGGATAAATTGGGGATTGCGCTTAAAACCATGAAGGAAAGCCTTCAAAAGCTGTCGAAAGAAAATGGATTGCGCACCTGGCTGCTGACCGGGGCGGCAGAGCTGAACGATAAAATACGTGGGGAAAAGGAAATCCGGGAGCTGGCCCAAGAGGTCGTGAGCCACTTGACCACCTGGCTGAAAGGGCAAATTGGCGCTATTTACCTGGCTGAAAACAATCATTTAAACCTTGCCAGTACCTATGCATTTCACCATAGAAAAGAAAACAACAACCGCATAAAAATGGGCCAGGGCCTGGTGGGGCAGGCCGCTTTGGAAAAAAAGCCCATCATATTTAGCGAGGTGCCAGAGGACTATGTGAAAATCAATTCAGGCTTGGGCAAAACCAGCCCTAAAAACATCCTTGTTTTTCCTTTCCTGTTCAACGAACAAGTAAAAGGGGTGATAGAAATTGGGTCCAACCACGAGTTTTCTGAACTGGATATGCAGTTTTTGGGCCTGGTAGCGGAAAATATCGGCATCGCCTTCCAGGCCGCACAGTCGAGGAGCAAAATGAAGGAACTGCTCGAAGAAACTCAAAGGCAGGCGGAAGAATTAGAAGCCCAGCAGGAGGAGTTGCGGCAAACCAACGAAGAACTGCACGAGAAAACCGAATTGCTCGAAAAATCGGAAGCAGAACTGCGGGCGCAACAAGAGGAATTGCAACAAACAAATGAAGAGTTGGAGGAAAAAGCCAACCTGCTCGAAGCGCAAAAAAACCGGCTGGAGATTGCCAAAATAGACGTGGAAACGAAGGCCAGGGAACTGGAGGTCATCAGCAAATACAAGTCGGAATTTTTGGCAAACATGTCCCACGAACTGCGGACGCCACTCAACAGCATCCTCATTTTGTCGCAATTAATGGCCGAGAACAAAAACCAAACACTCGGCGGCAAGGAGGTGGATTACGCCAGGAATATTTACAACTCCGGCTCCGACCTGCTCAACCTCATCAACGAAATCCTCGACCTCGCCAAAGTGGAGGCCGGAAAAATTGACCTGGAAATTGAAAAGGTCAATATGGAGGATTTGGTCGCCAACTTGCGGTCCACGTTTGAAGAAATAGCCAACAACAAGGAAATCCAATTTGACATACAATATGAGGCAGATAATATGGATGGGCTGCAATCCGACAAGCGGAAACTGGAACAAATACTGCGCAACTTGCTGTCGAATGCCTTCAAGTTTACGGATAAATCCGGCACAGTGCGGCTTGAAATCAGCGTGGGCAACCCAGTATTTTATTTCAAAAACCAAAAGCTGAGGCAGGTAGAAAAAGTGGCCGTTTTTGCTGTGAAAGACACTGGCATCGGCATCCCAGAGCACAAGCAGGGGATTATTTTTGAAGCCTTCCAGCAGGCCGATGGCTCCACGAAAAGGAAATATGGCGGCACTGGACTGGGCCTTTCCATCAGCCGGGAACTGGCCACTGCGCTGGGCGGCGAAATCCATATCCACAGCGAAGAGGAAAAGGGCAGCACCTTCACACTTTATTTACCCTTGGTTTTTGATGCTTCCTTGGCCGTGCCGATGGAGCGGACTTTGGACGTAAAAAAGCCGGTATTGAAAAAATTGCCCTTGCCAGCACAAGCGCCGAATACTGCGCTTGAAATGCCAAGCATTCAAGACGATCGCTATTCGGTTTCGGAAAATGACAAAGTCGTGCTTATCCTGGAAGACGATGACTTGTTTGCTGAAACTATGCTGGAATTCGTGCGGGAGCGGGGCTACAAGGGCATCATCGCCCAACAGGGCAACACTGGATTGAGCCTTGCCCGCTACTATAAGCCTGATGCCATTCTACTCGACATGAAACTGCCCGTGATGGACGGGTCGGAAGTGTTGCGCCAATTGAAAAGCGACCCGGATTTACGTCACTTGCCCGTGCAGATTATTTCGGGCTACGACCGCCGAAAGGAAGGCCTGGAACTGGGGGCTTTTGATTTTATGATGAAACCCATCAAACGTGGCGATTTTGACCATATTTTTGACCGGATAGAAGAATTTGTCAACAAGAAACTCAAAAAATTACTGGTCATCGAAGACAACAAGGAGCAAAACCTGGCCATCAAAGAATTGATTGGCAACAGCGATGTGAAGTCATATTCTGCCTACTCCGGCGAGGAAGCATTTGATATTTTAAAAAAGGAAAAATTCGACTGCATCATCATTGACCTTGGCCTGCCCGATATGAACGGATTTGAATTATTGGAACAAATAAAAGTGAACGAAAATTTTAATAAAATTCCCATCATCGTTTACACAGGCAAAGACTTGAGCAAGGAAGAAGCCTCCCACCTCAACAAACTGGCGAATACGGTGGTGCTGAAAACGGCCAGTTCGCAGGAGCGGCTGTTGGACGAGACCATCCTCTTCCTGCACCGGGTAGAATCGAGGCTGCCCAAAGAAAAACAACAGATTATCAGGAAGTTGCACCGCACGGACGAGGTGTTGAAAAACAAAAAAGTGCTGGTCGTGGACGACGACATCCGCAATATTTATTCTTTGACCAATGCCCTGGAAGAAGAAGGGATGCGCTGCGTAACGGCAGAACATGGGAAGGCCGCCCTGCAAATGCTCAAAGAACATCCCGATGTGGACGCCGTTTTGATGGATGTGATGATGCCCGAAATGGACGGCTACGAAGCCACCCGTGCCATCAGGAAACAAGCCAAATTTGCCAAGCTGCCCATCATCGCCCTGACGGCCAAGGCCATGAAAGGCGATAGGGAAAAATGCCTGGAGGTAGGCATGTCCGATTACATTGCCAAGCCGGTAAACGTGGAGCAATTGCTGTCGTTAATGCGAGTTTGGTTTTATCAATGAGAAAAGGCCAACGAACAACGAACAACCAAATAAATGGACAACGAAGAGCTTAAAAACTTGCTGGAATCCATTCGTTTTGTTTACGGGTACGATTTCACGGATTATGCCGAGGCTTCGGTGAAGCGGCGGATTGCCCATTTTCTCAGCAACAAAAAAATCGGTTCCATCAGCGAGTTGGGAAAATTGCTTTTGCAGGATGAGCATGAATTCGAGCATTTCGTACAAGAAATCACGGTAAACGTGACGGAAATGTTCAGGGATCCGCTGTTTTACAAAGCACTCCGTGAAAAAGTGACGGGCAGGCTGGCCACTTATCCATTTGTCAAAATATGGATCGCAGGCTGTGCCACGGGCGAAGAAGTGTATTCCGTGGCTATTTGGTTGAAAGAGGAAGGGCTGCTTGACCGCTCGGTCATTTATGCCACCGACATCAACCAAAATGCACTTCAATCGGCCAAGGACGGCGTGTTTCCCATTGACTACATGAAAACCTTCACGACCAATTATATCAAAGCAGGAGGGAAGGGTTCTTTTTCAAATTACTATATTGCCAAATATGGCTCGGTGTTGGTGGACAAATCCTTGCGGAAAAACATCGTTTTTTCGGTACACAACCTGGCCGTTGACAAGTCTTTCAACGAGTTTCAACTCATCCTTTGCCGCAATGTGATGATTTATTTCAACCAAAAATTGCAAAACAGGACCATAAATTTGTTTTACGACAGCCTGTGCCCATTTGGTTTTTTAGGCTTGGGGAGCAAGGAATCCCTATTGTTTTCAGAACGCCGAAAGGATTTCGAAGAGGTGGACAAAAAGGAAAAAATCTTTATGAAAACCAGCTAAGTGAATGATGAACTATAAATGATGAACGATGAACTTTCAAAGCATTGATTAGCAGTTATTTTGTAAATCAATGTGGCCTATATTATTTTTCTAATTTCACTAAAACCTTGGCGCAACAGAACGGAAAATACTCAGCGGTAGTCATTGGCGTATCGGCAGGCGGATTGATCGCATTGACCAAAATCCTGGAAAAGTTGCCCAGGGATTTTGCTTTGCCTGTGGTAGTAGTCCAGCACCGCTCGAAATCCGATAAAGAACTGCTGGAAGAATTGTTGCAAGCGAAATGCAAGATTGAAATCAAACAGGCCGATGAAAAAGAGCGCATCAAAAGTGGTGTTGTATATGTAGCGCCGCCTGATTACCACCTGTTGGTGGAGCGGGATCACAGCTTTTCCTTGTCTTCCGAACCGCCCGTGAATTTTAGCAGGCCCTCTATAGATGTGCTGTTTGAAATGGCAGCAGAAGTTTATGGCAGCGGCTTGATCGGTATTATTTTGACTGGGGCCAACCACGATGGCGCTGCAGGCATTGCGCACATCCATCGGCGAGGAGGAATTACCATTGCGCAAGATCCACGCTCGGCCCAATTTCCCGTCATGCCCCAGGCAGCCATCAATACCCGTTTTGTAAAGCACATTTTTGATTTGGATGAAATAGCTGATTTTTTGCTCCGAGTGAGCTAAAGAGCTTGTTTGTGATTTGGTCACTTGGCTAAAACCGGCTTTTTTACGCCAGTTTTTCACCTTTTTTCAGTCAAGTAGCCCAACTACTCTCCTTCAAAAAGCTAAAAACCTGACGAAAAATTTCTCGGTTTTAGCTCAAGCACCTAATCACCAACAAGCTCTAAACCCTAAAACAAATGGCAAATCAGAAAGCACACATATTGATAGTTGACGATAAGGCGGAAAACATATTCGCCCTGGAACAGCTATTGGCAAAAAACAACCGCCAAATCCACAGCGCCTCCACGGGTAATGAAGCCTTGACCATTGCCCTGAACAAAAGGATTGATCTTATCATTTTAGACGTGCAAATGCCTGGCCTCGACGGTTTTGAAGTAGCCCAAATTCTCAAGTCCAACAAGCGCACCAGGGACATTCCGATCCTCTTTGCCTCCGCTGAAAAAAAAGAACAAAAGTTTGTCATCAAAGGCTTTGAAGAGGGTGCTTTTGACTATTTGCAAAAGCCCCTCAACCCGGAAGTGACCAAGGCCAAGGTCTCCGTTCTGCTGCAATTCCATTTGCAAAAACGGGAACTCATCGAAAAAAACCTGGCGCTCGAACGCTATGCCCTCCTGATCAACAACTCCGCCGACTTAATCTGCATCATCAACCCTGCGGACATGCGTTTTGAGGAAATCAATGATGCCGTGAAGCCTTTATTGGGCTACACTCCAGCGGAGATGAAGGGCAATTCCCTGCTGTTTTACCTGGCGCTGGAAGACAGGGCTTTGCTGAATAAATTTGCCAAGGAGGAAAAAGAGAAATTCACCTTTGAAACCCGCATTTATACCAAAACAAGGACGGTCAGGTGGTTTCAGTGGAACATCGTCAATAAGTTGGGGCTGTGGTTCGCCAATGCGAGGGACATTACCGAGATGAAGGAAGTGGAGGAGGTCAAAAGTTACCTGGCCACGGTCGTCCACCAATCCGACAATGCCATTTACCTCAACAACCCCGAAGGCCGCATTATTTCATGGAATGAAGGGGCCGAGCGGATTTATGGCTTTTCGGAGGCCGAGGCATTGCAAATGAAAATATGGAACATTGTGCCCAGCCACTTGATGGAGGAAACGCAAAACCGCATCAACGACATTTTAAAAGGCAGGAAAATAGAGTCTTTGGAAACAAAGCGCATCACCAAATTTGGCAAAATCGTGGACATCCTATTTTCCGCTTCCGTCATTACGGATGCCAAGGGCCAGCTCAAATCGGTCGCCATCACCGAGCGCGACATTACCCAACAAAAAAAGGATGAGAAGGCCATCCAGAAATTGAACACAGACTTGCAGCGGAACATCGCCCACCTCGAAGCTACCAACCAGGAATTGGAATCCTTTTCCTATTCCATTTCGCACGATCTACGTTCGCCTTTGTATATTTTGCTGCGTTTTTTCCAAGTCATTGACGAGCGCTACCGGGTACAATTGGATGAAAAAATGCAGGAAATGCTCAGGCTGATGAGGGATTCCACGAAACGGATGGACAAAATGATCAATGCGCTGCTGGCATTTTCAAGGCTTGGCAGTAAGGAGGTAGTCAAGGAGCCGATAGATTGCAACCAATTGGTAAACAACATCTTAATCGAGTTTAAAAGCGCAGGCAAGGACAATGCGAAGGTCGTCGTGGAGCATTTGCCGCCTACCGAAGGCGACCATACGCTGTTGTACCATGTTTTTACCAATTTACTGTCCAACGCCCTGAAATACTCCTCCAAAAAATCAGAGCCGCTGGTGCAGGTAGGTTACATTGACCACCACGACGACGGCGTCTATTATGTAAGAGACAATGGGGCGGGCTTCGATATGAGCAAATCGGACAAAATGTTCGGGGTTTTCCAACGATTCCACAAAGAAGAGGATTTTGAGGGCACCGGCATTGGCCTGGCTACTGTCAAACGGATCGTGACCAAGCACGGAGGCAGGATTTGGGCGGAAGGCAAACCTGGCGAAGGGGCCACTTTTTACTTTTCTTTGCCAAAATACGGGGAGTGACTTTCGTCACCCTAATTCTTCTTTCTCATTTTCTATATCTGGGTTTAGGTAGTAAAAGGCTAAGGCTAACTTATTGAAAATTAGCCTTTTACGGTATGTTATTCCAATTTTCAACGTTTTCAATTCAGAAGTATCTACGCGTTTTCACCTACTCCACTTTGCGAGTCGCACCCACCATAAATTAGGCTTTTGTACCGTTTTAAATGGGCTATTGTTGATAGTATCTTTGCACTGTCAATTGGCAAAATAAAAAGCCATGACGAGTAAACACAAAACATTGTACCCCAGACCGCTTTTTCCTAGCAAAAGGACAAATAAACACATTGACTATTGACTACTTTTTTTCCCTTTCAAAGGGCCAGTTTTCAAAAACGCTTCGAACAAACCTTTCCAGATTGACATCCCCCTTTGCACTATGAAATTCTATCCGGTTTTTTGATGAAATACCTACGGTGCTTTATTGAAAAAAGGAATTTGGATAATTAAGGATTTGGTTGGTTAATATTTAGCTTATCAAACGTTTTTTTGAGATCTTTTTCGGATAGGGGATATTTCGATTCGAAATATCCCTGACTCCCAGTTTTGAATATTTTTTGCAGTTGTAATCAACTGTTTTGAAATAAAGGACTATTGAATCAATCGAAGCACGGGAGGTAACTCTTATTATGCTGGAACGGGGGGAGGTGAAAAATCTACCCCTCCACCCAGCTTTGGCTTGGATTGAAAAGGAATCAAAAGACTACAAACACTAAAAGATGAAGGCGAAGTTTATACTTATTTTTATCGTATCGGCCATTATAACTGGGATTTTTTTCTACAATATAATGGATGGAGATAGAAGGCAGCAAAATACTGAAACCTGCATATCAAACCCCGATATTAAAAATAAACAAATTGCAGCAATAGGCAGCAATTTAGATAACCCAAATACATTGGTTACAACAGGTGGGAATTATCTGGGGAAAATAAACCCGGATATTTCATTGAAAAATAACAATGGTAAAATTGCGCTGTTCTTCTTTGCATTTTGCGTATTAATTTATGGGGTAATAATTACCATTCCTCAAAATATGCGCATCAAGGAAATAGAAGACTGATATTGTGGCAAGCCCACCATTTTCAAAATTGGCATTAACGTGTTGAAGTATATTTTTCGATAGGAGTGCTTTTTAACGATATTGATGAAATTTTTTTCGAAGCTCAAGGCTTTTAAAATGTTCAAGTTTTTGTTTCATCAGATAAGTTAACAGGCGCTCCTTCTTTTTTTTGGACAAGTGCTCGGATAGCTCCAAATCCATCACCATAGCGCTTTAGTGGCTCCATCCTCTTTATTTTTCCCACTCAAAACTTTCCATCTGGCTGCTTTCCAAAAATTGCCATAATTTCAAGCCCAAAAAAAAAACTGCATCATGGCAATACAAGACAACCAGCCCAACACAGACAAACCGGATAAATCGAAGCTTATCATAATGGCCATTGTCGCTTTGGCCGTTATCATGCTTTTGGCACAAAAATTTGGCTGCGGCCCCGTGAAAACCGAGGAAAAGATAGAGTGGATTGACCGTTAGCGCCTATTTTCCTTTGAAGCCAGCCCGCCGTTTTTCGATAAAAGCCGCTGCGCCCTCCTTGAAGTCTTCCGTGCCGGTAGTATTGCCAAATTCATTGACTTCCTTCACAAAACCATCCTCGTTGTATTGGAAATAGCTGTTCACCGATTCAATGATTTTTTGGATGGCCACAGGTCCTTTTTTGGCTATTTTGTTCAAAATTTCCCTCGCTTTTTCCACGGCCAAATCATTGGGCACCACATGGTTGACCAGGCCCAGCCGCCAGGCCTCTTCGGCGCCGATCATGTCGCCCGTCATCAGGAGTTCCAAAGCCTTGCTTTTGCCGATGTATTGCACCAGGCGCTGGGTGCCGCCATACCCAGGAATGATGCCGAGGTTGACTTCCGGCTGCCCGAATTTTGCATCCTCACTGGCTATGCGCAGGTGGCAAGCCATTGCCAGTTCGCAACCGCCACCGAGGGCAAAACCGTTCACCGCAGCAATGACGGGTTTGTGAAAACGCTCGATCAGGAAAAAAACCTCCTGCCCAAATTTTGACATTTCAGCCCCTTTCGCAGCGTCCAGTTCCAGGAATTCTTTGATGTCAGCTCCGGCCACAAAAGCTTTATTGCCAGCCCCTGTGATGATAATGCCTTTCAGGTGCTTGCGTTTGGGCGCATCGTTCGCAAAAAAGCGGTTTAGCTCAAGCATCGTCTGGTTGTTCAAAGCGTTCATCGCCTTCTCCCGGTTGATGGTGAGCAGCAGGATATTGTCGTCTTCGCTAATAAGCAGGTTTTCGTATTCCATGATTTTAATTAACTATGAATGATGAAATATGAACGATGAAACATGATAAAAGCAGGCACGATGTTCATCATTGATAGTTCATCATTCATCATTAAAGTAGTCGGTAGCTCCAAAGGCCCTTTTTCCATGCTTTTTATTGTGCCAGCCCCGTTTTGTAGTGCGTTTTACCGAAATGGGTGCCGTTGTGGAAAAGGTTGTACCATTTGGTGCCGACCATCCCCATTAGGGCAAACCAATAATAACGCTGCACAGACTTGGCCACAGCTTTCGTGGCATCGAAGTTTCGGGCAAGGGCGAAATTATATTTTTCTGGCAAAAGGCCGAGTTTCGGCAAAGAAAGGAGGTCGGACATCGCCCAACCGTTGAGCATGGTCTGCATGACGGGTGTCTGGGCGATATTCCAATTTCCATTTTAAAAACATCGGATACAGAAGTTTGCCGTCCGGTTTTATAACAAGTCGCATTTCTTTGAAAAAGAGTGCCTTATCTACGGCAGTTTGCATGGATTCTATGGCCCAGACCACATCAAATTGCCCGACAGGGAAACGCTTTCTTCCACCTGATAATCGGCAAGAAAAATGCCGCTGGACAAATTAAGTTTTGGCAGGCGAAATTACCTAAATATCTTTGCCCAATTAAAATCGGTCATTGCGCCATTGGTCATTTGGGTCATTGTATGGCCAAAGGCATGATGGCGGTGGCTCTAAAAATACAAAACGATCATGCACCGTGAAATCCACCAATGGTACAGCCCTTCTTTGAACAAAAACATGGAAATCGGCATCTGGGGCCACTACGGCTTTTCCCTGCTCATGCTGCCCACCGCCGCCGCCGATTACCTTGAATATGAGCGTTTTCTGATGATGGACGTGCTGGCCGACCACATCAATGCCGGCAAGGTCAAGGTTTTTTCCATCAACAGCATCAACTCCGAAAGCTGGCTCAACCGCCACATGCACCCCCGGCACAAGAGCATCCGCCATTCGCAGTTCAACCAGTATGTGTACAATGAAGTCGTCCCTTTTATCAAGGGAAAAACTAACTGGGAAACGCCGCTTTACGTAACTGGGGCTTCTTTGGGCGCACTGCATTCGGCCAACCTTTATTTCAAACGGCCCGACCTGATTGACGGCGTGATCGCCATGAGCGGGGTGTACGACCTCCAGACCTACACAGATGGCTATTATGACGAAGATGTTTATTTCAATTCGCCCATCTCATATTTGCCCAACCTCAACGACGAGCACCATTTGCCTCGCCTCCAAAGGGCCAACCATATTCACATACTTACAGGCCAGGGCAATTATGAAAGTCCTGACGCCAGCCGTCGTTTCTCTGAAGTGCTGAATAGCAAAGGCATTCCTCACGACCTCGACGTTTGGGGCTACGATATGCCGCATGACTGGCCGACTTGGCGGGCTATGTTGCCGTATGTGATAGGTGCGAAATTTTAGATTTAAGCAGGGTCATTCCCCTTTGAATGTCTCTATTTTAAAATGGCTAAATTATTTTCAAATATCCTAACCAATGCTAAACCGTATTGTAACACTTGACGAATTTATCATCCACCGCCAAAAGGAACACCCATTTGCCAGCGGTGAACTGACCGGACTACTGCGTGACATCGGCGTGGCTGCCAAAATCGTGAACCGGGAAGTCAACAAGGCTGGCCTACTCAACATCCTGGGTGCCGCAGGTTCGGAAAACCTGCACGGCGACACGGTGCAAAAACTCGACCTCTACGCCAACGAAAAGCTCATCGAATGCCTACGCAACAGCGGCGAATGCTGCGGCATTGCTTCTGAGGAGAACGAAGAGTTTATTCCCGTGCCCCCCGTGGATCATAAGGAAAGCAAATACGTGGTGGTCATGGATCCGCTCGATGGCTCGTCCAATATTGACGTGAACGTTTCGGTCGGCACCATCTTCGGCATATACCGCCGCAAAAGCGAAGCCTCCGGCCCAGTGAATCAGGCTGATTTTTTGCAAAAAGGCAACGATCTCGTGGCGGCGGGATATGTGCTGTACGGCACCTCTACCATACTCGTTTATACCACCGGCCGGGGCGTGAACGGCTTTACGCTCGACCCGACCATCGGCGAGTTTTGCCTGTCGCACCAAAACATCCAGATACCCAAGCGGGGCAATACTTACTCTGTCAACCAGGGCTACTACTTGAAATTCGACGTGGAAATGCGCCGTTACATTGACCACTGTTCCGATGAAAACTACGGCCTGCGCTACATCGGCTCCATGGTGTCGGACATCCACCGCATCCTCTTTCAAGGTGGCATTTTCCTGTATCCAAATACCCGCAAATATCCGCTCGGCAAGCTGCGGCTATTATACGAGTGCAATCCGTTGGGTTTCATCGTGGAGCAGGCAGGCGGCAAGGCTATCAGTTGTTCGCTGGAGCGCATCCTCGACATTGAGCCACGGGAACTGCACCAGCGGGCCACCATCGCCATCGGCTCGCCCGATATGGTGGATGAGATGAAGGCATTTGTGATGAAATACAGTACTTTGCCGGTGTGATATTATTTTTTGATAAAAACAATTTTGACATGAAGTACGCTCTATGCTTTCTACTTTTAGCCATGCTCTTGTTTTTTTCGTGTAAGCACGAATTGGATGTAAATAACTGTCGCAATAAATTGATGGACGGCTTAAAATCCGACAAAATTTGTTCATCAACTCCATCACCTGGTCCAAATGAAGTCTTTGTAGTAGTTGAAGATCTCCCATTTTTTCCTGGATGTGATAGCATTGCCAATAAAGCGCACAGAAAAGAATGTTCTGATGAAAAGATACTTGAATTTATTTATGAAAATCTCCAATATCCAGCAGAAGCAATAAATGAAATGTTGGAAGGAAGTGTTGTTGTCCAATTTGTCATTGAAACGGATGGCTGCGTAGGACAAATTGAGATAGTTAAGGACATTGGTTGTGGTTGTGGAAATGAGGCAATGAGGATTATTGAACAAATGCCATTCTGGCAACCCGGAAAACAACGCGGTATCCCCGTCCGTGTCCTATACAATCTTCCTATCCGTTTTGAGCTTTAAATTTTTTTCCACATTGCTTTTAAACTCCACCTCTACACCTACCTTTGCCCACAATGAGCAACGGACGGATCATATTGAATCAAGGGCGTTTCGCCTTCACCATTGACCGCCTTTGCCATCAATTGATTGAAAACCACGACGACTTCCGCAACACCTGCCTCGTAGGCATTCAACAGGGCGGCGTGCCTTTGGTCAACCGCATCCACCAGCGCCTGCTCGAAATTACGGGCATTACCCACATCGAAAACGGCAAACTCGACATCACTTTTTACCGGGACGATTTCCGCCACCGCACCAAGCCCATCCGGGCCAGCGTAACGGAAATGGACTTCCTCATCGAAGGCAAAAAAGTAGTGCTGATGGACGATGTCCTTTATACGGGCCGTTCCGTACAAGCTGCCCTTTCGGCGCTCGGAGATTTTGGCAGGCCGCAAAAAGTGGAGTTGTTGACCATCATTGATCGCCGATTCAACCGGGAACTGCCCATCAAAGCCGATTATGTGGGCCTGCGGGTTGATTCGCTCGATGAGGCTTATGTGCGGGTGGAATGGAAACATGTGGAAGGCGAAGATATTGTTTGGCTGTTTCCCCATAAGGAAGGGTCATGAACGGTGTGTTTAAGTGTTTTTGTGCTTATGTGTTTTATTGATTATTTGGATTCCTCCAAAACACATACACACCCAAACACCCAAACACAAGAAATAAATGCAAGCACAACTCAGTACCAAACACTTATTGGGTATAAAATACCTCACCGAAGACGACATTCAAATCATCTTCGAGACTGCCGACGAGTTCAAGGAAGTCATTAACCGGCCCATCAAAAAAGTGCCTTCCCTGCGGGACATCACGGTAGCCAACATGTTTTTTGAAAACTCCACCCGCACCCGAATTTCCTTTGAACTGGCCGAAAAACGCCTTTCCGCTGACATCGTCAATTTTTCCGCATCGGCCTCTTCTGTCAGCAAAGGTGAAACGCTGCTGGACACGGTGAACAACGTTTTGTCCATGAAAGTGGATATGATCGTGATGCGCCACCCAGCCCCTGGTGCGCCGCAATATCTTTCCCGCCGCATCAAGGCCAATATCATCAATGCAGGCGACGGCACCCACGAGCACCCCACCCAAGCCTTGCTGGATGCATTTTCCATTCGTGAAAAACTGGGCGATTTGGCAGGTAAAAAAATAGCCATCTTCGGCGACATTACCCATAGCAGGGTGGCGCTCAGCAATATTTTTTGTTTGCAAAAACTCGGCGCCGAGGTAAAAGTCTGCGGCCCCCCGACGCTCATTCCAAAATACCTTCCCCAATTGGGCGTAGGAGTAGAGCACGATGTCAGGAAAACCCTTGAATGGTGCGACGTGGCCAATGTGCTGCGCATCCAGTTGGAAAGGCAAGACATAAAATATTTCCCCTCTTTGAGGGAATATGCCCAGTATTTTGGCATCAATCGTCAGCTATTGGACAGCATTGGGAAAAAAGTCATCATCATGCACCCCGGCCCTATCAATCGGGGCGTTGAGATTACCAGCGATGCCGCCGATTCGGAGCATTCCATTATTTTACAACAGGTTGAAAACGGCGTGGCCATCCGCATGGCAGTCCTTTACTTGCTGGCCGCCCGAAAATGACCCGCACTTAACCATCCTACCCCGAATGGAGGGAAGGAGAATGGGTAAAAAGCCGGACTACTTGAAAAACCATGCATCGCCACTTTTCATTTCTTTCTTCGCAAAGCCTTCTTCCCCATCGAACATTCTGCTTTCCCAAAACCTTGAACGATGAAATTTTACCTGTAGGGCAGAAAACCTGCCCTTCATTTGGTAAGCCATTGAAAACATCTATCTTGGAGTAAAATTTTTGATAATGAAGAAATTCCTGACAGGATTATTTTTGACACTCGGCATCTGCCAGGCAACAGTTTTGCTTTCGCAAAACTGTGAATCTCAAATAATTGAAGATAGGGTTATTGGTAATATGCACGTCCTTAAAACCAACCCGCAGACGGTGGTGGTTAGGGGAACCTATACCTACAGCTTGGATTTAAGGAACGACAACAACGGCATCGTGGCCAGGGTGTACTCCAAGGGCGGGGAACTGTTCAACCAAAATGATGAGCTAATTTTTATTGATGACCAGCAAAACCGCCGCAGCTACCGCTTTGTGGAAATGGGCGAAATGTCGAAGGACGGTGGCTCTCCTGTTCACCAAAATACCCTGCAACTCGACCTCTCCGCCATAGAATGGTTTTCGACCAGCATGATGAGCATCATTTTTATCAAAAACAATGTAAAAAATCAGATGCTCAAATTCACCGTGAACCCCAACCGGCAGACCGATTTCCAACTGATGGCAAACTGTTTTTACCAAAAGCTGGATAAAAATATGGTGAAGGATGTGCAACTCACGGGCAGCATCCTTTCTTCAAGTGGTGACGGTGGCCCAGTCAGCAAAACATCTTCTTCAAATCAGGTTTTACAAGGCGGCGGCACGGTGAAAAGGGTGGCGGACATCAGCCAATTGAACGACCAGGAACTGGCAGAGCTGTATGATGAATTGCGCAAAACCAAGCAACGGGTGAAGGAAGAAATAGCTGCTGAAAACGATAAGTTGGAAAAATACAAGGCACAGGTGCAGGAGGAAGTTTCGCAGGCGAGGGCCAAGGCGCAAGAGGAAAAAACCAAATATGCACAAGAGGTATTGGAAGCCAGAAGAAAATCGCAGGAGGAAATAGATGCTACCAGGGCCGAAAGTGCCGCCAACGTGAAGGATACCAAAGAAAAGGCCACCAGTGAACTGGAGAAAATAAACCTCAGCGTCGCAGATGCCCGCCAAAAAGCCGCCGAAGAAATCCAAAAATCCAAACTGGAATCAGCGGAACAGGTAGCTGCCGCCAGGGCCAAGGCTGCGGAAGAAATCAAGAAAGTGAAGGAAAGCATGGAACTGGCCAAAGTGCAGTATTCAGATGAAATTGCCAGCGCCAGGGAAACTTCCGCATCAGAAATCAACCGCATTCGGCAAGAGAGCGCACAGCAGGTGGAGCAGGCCCGCCTCAATGCAAAAACCGAAAGGGAGCGCACCACCGAAGATGTTGTTGATACAAAAAAAACAGCCGCTGAACAAATACTTAAAACGCAGGAGGAAACCGCTGCCGAGGTGGCCAGGATCCGTGAAAATGCTGTATTGGAGAAAGAAAAAGCAGCTTTTGAAGTGGCAGAATCCAGGCGCAAGTCTGCCGAGGAGATGGCCAGGGTAAAAGAACAAAATGCCTCGGAAATTGCCCAAACACAAGAAGATCTCGCCAAACAAAAAGAAGCTGCCGCATTGGAGGTTTCTGCTGCCAAAAAACGGGCTGCCGAAGAAATCAATATGGCACATCAACAAGTAGCCGAAGAGAAAAATAGGGCAGGGGAGGAGGTAGCCAAAACGAGGGAAGCCGCTGCCCAGGAAGTGTTGGCTGCCAAAAAAACCGCCGAAGCAGAAAAACAAAAATCGGCGGAAGCCGTGAAAGCCGCCCAAGACGAGGCCGCCCGGAAAATCCAGGAAATCAATAAGCAAGAGGCCGATCAAGTGGCGGCTGCCCGCCAGCGTTCGCAGGAGGAGCAGAAACGTTTAGCGGAAGAAATTGCCCTTGCCCGTAAAAACGCCGAAGCCGAAATCGCCCGCATTCAGGAGGAAGTGGCGAAAGCCATCGAAGCCGCCAAAGCCAATGAGCAGAAAATTAAACAGCAGGCCGCCGACGAAGTAGTCAAAGCGAAAGAACGAGCCGCCAGCGAAATTTCAAAAGCCCAGGAAGAAGCTGCCCTGAAGGTGCAGGATGCCGTCAAAAACTCCGAAGGTGCCAAGCAGCAATACGCCACTGAGGTGGCCTCGGCACAAAACACGGCCCAAGAACGCATCCAGCAAATACAGACAGAGGCGGCAAAATCGGTGGCCGATGCAAAGGCGAAGGAAAAAGAGGCCAAAGAATCTACCACTGGAGAAGTAGTGTCGGCCCGTGAAAACGCTGCCCGTGAAATTTCTTTGGCCCGTGAAAATGCTGCCAATGAAATAGCGAAAGCCAAAGAGCAAGCTGCACTGGCCGCCCAACAAAGTGCCAATGAAGTGGCAGGATCGAAGCGGAATGCGGCTGAAAACATTTCAAAAATAAAGCAGGAAGAAGCGGAGGCCGTCAAGGTTGCCCGTGAAAATGGGGCTACTGAAAGGCAAAAATTGGCTGGCGAAGTAGCCGCTGCCCGTGAAAACGCAGCCCGTGAAATTTCATTGGCCAAAGAACAAACCGCCACGGAAATAAAAACTGCCAGGGAAGATGCTGCCCGCCAAAAAGAGGCGGCAGCAGTGGAGGTGTTGAACACCAGGAAAGATGCCGCAGAAAAAATTGCCACCGCCAAGGAAATGGCCGCCAAGGAAGTTGCCGCTACTCAAAAACAGGCGCAGGAAGCCATCTCCCAGGCTACCCAGGAAATGCAGGGCAAACTTGATGAACTTTCGGCCAAAGTGACGGAAGCAGAAGCTACTTCCCAACGTCAGATTACCCAGGCGCAGCAACAGGCCAATGCCCTCATCCAGCAGTATTCCAAACAAGTGGCGGATGCCGAGGCGCAGTCCCGGTTGGATATTGAAAATGCGAGAAAACAGTCGCAAGAAGAAATCGCCAAAAGCCAAAAAGAATCGGCGGATAAAAAGGCACAATACAACGCCGAAGCCGAATTGGCCCGGAAACAGTCTTTGGAAGAAATCAACAATGCCAAACAGGAGTCCACCGATGCTATTTATGATGCCAAACAACAGGCCACTGCCCAGATTACCAAAGTTAAAGAAGACGTAGCCCTGCAATTGGATGCCGAGCGCCAAAAGCAACAGGAAGCGCAGGCAAAAACTGCCGAGCTTGCAACCAAACGCAAGGAGTTGGAAGATCAGATTAAAAAACTGGAAGAGGAATTGGCGAAAAAGAAAGGCGGATCGAATAAGTAAATGATGAATAATAAATGATGAACGATGAACTTGCAAAGCATTGATTAAGAGGTTTTTGTAAATCAATGCGGCCTGTATTATTCATCCAATTTACTAAGTATGAAGTTGCCGTCTAATTTTATTCACATTGGATTTAGGTAACTTTTACAGTCCTTAACACCTTTGCCAAAATACTCGGAAAGAAGCGTTTTAAATAAACCGCAATCAACTCCTGGCCCCCAAAAAGCACCTCCAATTTTTCTTGGCGCACCGCCTTTAGGATTTTTTTGGCCAAATCTTCTGGCTTCATTCCCTTATCGGTCGCCTCGTCCATCGTGCCTTGTTTGTGGCCATTGCCGGTCAAGGCATTTACACTCACATTGGTGCGCACATAGCCGGGGCAAATCAGGGTCACTTTCACATTTTCCCGCCAATTTTCAGCCCTGACCGCTTCAAAAAAACCATGCAAGCCATGTTTGGCAGCGGCATAGGCCGAGCGCATGGGGGCTCCGAATTTTCCCATCAGGCTGGTTATGACTACAAAATGTCCGGATTTTCTTTCCAAAAAATGCGGCAACAGGGCCTTGCTCAATGTCATGGTGCCGAGCAAGTTAACATCTATCAATCTTCTATCAACCTGATAATCAGTGTCTTTTGTCAACGATCTTTGTGAAATGCCGCCGTTGTTAACCAAAATGTCCACTTTGCCTACTTTGGCCAAAACGGTTGCGACGATATTTGGCAGATTTTCATGTTTACCCAAATCCAGTGCCTGCACGATTGTTTCGCCTTCGCAGGCAGTGGCCACACGGTGCAATTCGGCCTCGCTTCGTGCGGAAAGCACTACCTTCGCACCCTGCCTCGAAAATTCGTAAGCCAAGGCTTCCCCGATGCCCGACGAAGCCCCAGTGATCCAAACGGTTTTGTTTTCAAAATTTTTCATCATTCGGTGATAGGTGAATAAGACTTGAAGTTGAAGTGGGATTTTTGCCATTGATTAAATCAACAAACCAGCACCCATAGCAAGCAGCACACGGTAGTAAAAACTGCCCACGACTGCCAAATAACACAGTATTATTTAAACTTCGGCCTTCTTTTTTGAAAAAATTCCCGTTTTCTCCCTTTCACCACTCGTTTTTCGATATGACCAACTATTTGCAACAGCGGGGACTGTACCCACCATTTAACTATAAAAGGCCTTCGCCGCTACTTGGTATTGTAGTAGTCATCCCTTGCCACGACGAGGATTTTCTTTTGCTCAGTTTGATGTCATTGAAAAAATGCAAGCGGCCGACTTGCGATGTTGAGGTCATCATCATCATCAATCACAGTGAAAGTGCGCCGGAAAAAGTGAAGGCAAAAAACCAAAAAACCTATGAACAGGCCTTGCTGTGGGCGCAGGAAAACAACCAGCCGCACCTGAAATTTTACCCGCTTTTGCTGGACGATTTATCCAAAAAACACGCAGGCGTAGGCTTGGCCCGAAAAATAGGCATGGATGAAGCCTGCTATCGTTTTGAAAGGGTCTTCAATTCAAAAGGGATTATTGCCTGCTTCGATGCCGACAGCCGCTGTGAAGCCAATTACCTGCAAGCCATTGAAAGCCATTTTAAACAAAACCCAACGGCACAGGCTTGTGGTATTTATTTCGAGCATCCGCTGTCAGGCCCCGATTTTCCAGAAGAGGTTTACAATGCTATTTCGCAATATGAGTTGCACCTGCGGTACTACGTTCATGCGCAACGCTGGGCTGGCATTCCCCATGCCTGGCAAACCATCGGGAGCAGCATGGCCGTGCGATGTGATGCCTACCAACAGCAAGGCGGCATGAACCGCAGGCAGGCGGGCGAAGATTTCTATTTTTTGCACAAATTCATCCCGTTGGGGCATTTTGGCGAAATTACTTCCACAAAAGTGATCCCTTCGCCAAGACCCTCCCACCGTGTTCCTTTTGGGACTGGCCGGGCCGTTGGCGATTTGTTGAAAAGCAATAGCGGCTTTTTAACCTACAACCCCCAATCCTTTCAAGATTTGAAAATATTCACCCAAGCGGCGTTGCCTTTTTTATTTAAAACGACATTCTATGATGCCCTCTTCACTGGACAAACTGAGTGCATCAGGCAATTTTTTGCGCTGGTAAATTTTGAAGAAAAATTGGAAGAATTAAAGGCCAATACCTCCACACAGGCCGCTTTTTACAAGCGTTTTTGGCAATGGTTCGATGCCTTTATGGTGATGAAGTTTGTGCATTTTGCCAGGGAAAATTTTTATGGGGAAATGGCAGTGACAGAGGCAGCAGCCTGGCTGTTGGGTTTTAAAAGGCGCTCCCAAATTGAAATGTTGGAACAGTTTCGAAAAGTGGATCGGAAGGACAATCTATAGCCTATTTATTAAGCTGAATGATTTGAATAAGTAATAATTATACATATTAAATTACAATATTTCACCACACTTTTTAGGGACAAGCCCTATTATTTTGGATAATAGTCATTAATATGTCTTGGTTTTTTGCACACGTTTAATGCTTTTAGGTCTATAATTTGCCGCCTTTTAGTATGTTTATAACCTATATATCATACTATGATGGCGATAATAAACAAGTTAACTGTTCCTGATTGGGTACGTTCATGTTTACAGTATGAAACTTTAAATGAATTGGAAAGCAGCATTTTACAATCTATATCGAGAGGCTTGGAAAATCTTAACCCCCCAGATCCAATAATCTCTATCATATTGCCAGCCTACAACGAAGAAAGATTTATTGTGAAGACACTTGCTTCCCTTTCAAGATTAAATTTAAAATACCCAACTGAACTTATTGTTGCAAACAACAATTCGACTGACCTAACCCAAACAATACTGGACGCATTGGGTGTTAAGTGTGTTTTTGTGAAACAACAGGGCGTAACGTATGCTAGACAAGCTGCTTTAGAACAGGCGAGGGGTATCTATGTGCTCAGCGCAGATGCTGATAGTATTTATCCTGAAACCTGGGGTCAAGCTTTGGTGGAAGCTCTAAAACAAGATGAGACTATAGCCTGTGCCTACGGTAGATATGCTTTTGTTCCGAGCAAAGGAAAATCAAGGGCAGAATTGGCGTTTCATGAAATGGGTACAGATCTGGTGACTACCCTTAGAATGAAAAGCAGGCCCTATTTCAATGTTATGGGATGCAATTGCGCATATAGAAAATCACAGGCTTTGAGCCTGGGTGGTTACAACCACTTCTTGTTCCACCAAAATGGTAACCGGGGCGAAGACGGATATATGGCCCTCCAATTAGCAGGGTGTTTCGGGAGTATTCAATATGTGAAAGCCGAGCGTGTTTGGACAAGCGATAGGCGCTTGACAGATGGTAATAACATGACAGTTGCTATTGGGAAAAGAATAAAACGTTATCTATTGAATGACTTCAACCCCTTCATTAAGCACGTGGTACCATCAATGCCTCTACCAAATATGACTGTTGATAACAAGAATGGCATAATCCAAGAGTAAACCTGAAACAATAAAAAGCAGGTGGAGTAGAAAACCTGTACTTTATGAGAATATTGACTAATTTTGTTTGGCAAGTTCTTGAAATCAGAACATCCTATGACTAAAGCACTATCTACCCTTCTTTTCATATTGTTGTTTTCGCAAATAGCACTTTTGCAGGGGGCGTATAAATTCTCTTCCATAACAACCCAAAACGGCTTGCCCGACAATAGAGTCTATAGTTCATTTATCGATAGCGACGGTTGTATGTGGTTTGGCACGCATGTCGGCTTGGTCAAGTATTATGGTCGGGAATTCAAGCTTTATTTAGAAGGGGAAATAGTCAAGGACATTATCGAAGATCACCAAAAAAACCTTTGGATAGCTGCTTGGGGTGGTGGATTGTACTTTTTCGACAAAAGTTCTGAACGTATTAAAAACTATAAAACCGAAACCAACCTGCAAAAGCCCATCGCCTGCAATACTTTGTCCTGTCTATTATTGGATGAAGCAGGGAAACTTTGGATAGGCAACGGTGATTGTGGGCTAAACTATTTTGATCCGATTTCCCAAGAATTTACCAACTACCCATTGTCCGACAATGTCAATGATAAATTCAACGAGAACAGCATCAATGATATGCTATTTGATAAAGATGGGGTGACTATTTGGCTGGCAGCACATAATGGAATTTACAAATTTGATAAGACCAGCCGGAAATTTTTAGAGAGGGATACACATTCATTAGGCAGCCGGACACCATTTATCAGCCTTTCCGATCCAATCCTTTCCAATCCAAATATCCTTTGGGCAGGTACTTATGGCGTGGGCATATGCGCTTACAACAAATTGACAGGCGAAATCAGCACCTACGTACCCAACCAAGCCAATTGGGGGAAATGGGATTATAATGTCATTGTGGACATTTTCCCTAAATCTAGCAACGAGATATGGTTTTATTCCAGGGATCAGGAATTGGGTATTTTTAATGTACAAACCAAATCCTTTCAGTATGTAGAATTACCGAAATCTAATTATTTAAGGGAAATAGGGGTTAATGGATTTATCAACCAAGACAGTCAAGGCAGACTTTGGGTCGGAAGGACTGGAAGCGGCATTGCTGTACATGATTCCAACGCTGAATTATTTGACTTTACCGAAATTCCAACTGTTGACTGCAATTTACAATCTGCAAACCGAGTCACGTGTTTTGGAGAAAATCCAGAGGGCAATCTGCTTTATGTTGCCACCGCCGGGTGCACAGGGATGCATATTTTCCAAAAGGATGGCCAATCGTTTAGAAAATTGAAAACTGCCAATTTCTATGATGGCGAGTCAAATAACTCTTTCACGTCCATTGCTGTGGACAAGGCGGGAAACGTTTGGCTGGGGGCTAAAATTCATCCAAATTCGGGCAACCTGAAATTGGTTCGGCCATCTTTGTGGCAATATGTTCCAGTAATCAATATGCTTATGCCTGTAAGGTTGCCAGAACAGGACAAGTTCAATATCCAAAAAAATACCGTTGCTGATATAAAAATTGACGATGAAGGAAATCTTTGGTTGGCCGTAAACAATGTAGGATTGGTAAAAGTGTCCTTTAAAGAGGAAACTGAAAAGCTTTTTAAGCTGCCCGGTGCCAATTCTGAATTGCTGGAAATAACTGACGACAATGCCGGAAATCTATGGGTGGCAAGCATGGAGAACGGCGTTTACAAATTTAATAAATCCAACCAACAGCTTGAACGTGTTCACCCATCAAAAGAAAATGGTTGGTTTGCCTACCTCGCTTCGACAATTGTGGGCGAAAATGGGGAAATTTGGTTGGGTACCCAAGGCCAATACATCTTGAAATTGGATCCTAATTCGCCTTCTAAAAAAAAAATGCAAGAGATAGGGCAAAATGAAGGCTTGCCATTTAACAAAGTCACAAAGCTGGTTAAAGACAAAGAAGGAAACATTTGGGCCACCACTGAGAAAGGCTTGAGCAAATACGACAGCACCAACAAAAGGTTCTTCAATTTTACGGAAAGCGACGGGCTTCGGTCTACCTTTTTTTATCGTCTTGGGTTATGGGCAGCAAGAGATGGTACTTTATTTATTGGCCAAAGCAACGGGTTTAATTACATGATACCAGACCGGCTCAAAAACATGAACATTATTCCCAGGGTCATTTTTACAAGCGTTAAAGTACTGGAGCAAGACCGTCCCTTTCCGAGGGAACTGGATTCTTTGGGCCAGATCAGGCTAAAGCACCATGAGAACTTCCTAAGCATTGGGTTTTCGGCCATTAGCTATTCTCAGGCTGACAAAAACAGGTATCAATACAAAGTAGAAGGCTTAAGGGATGAATGGATTGAATTGCCCGACAGCAAAGGACAGATAAGTTTGACCAAACTCTCACCCGGAATCTATACTGTCCTGGTAAAGGCCGCCAACCTACAGAGCAATTGGAGCGATCCGATTCAATTGAAAATCCGTATCCTGCCGCCTTGGTGGAAAACATGGTGGGCGATTTTGATTTACTTGGCGTCATTGGCCTATCTCGCCTACTTTATTTGGCTTTACCAGTTAAAGCGGAGACTGGCAATGGAAGAAACAAAGCGACTAAAAGAGCTAGACGAGTTGAAAGGGCAACTATATGCCAATGTTACCCACGAATTCCGTACCCCGCTAACCTTAATTATAGGCTTGGCAAAACGACATATCAATGCGGAATATTCCATAAATACAGTAGAAAGCCAGTCTGCTTTTAGAAGTATTTTACAAAATGGCCAACGGTTGCTCAATTTAGTAAACCAAATGCTTGATGTCAAGAAATTGGAATCGGCAAGTCTAAAGCCTAATTGGGTAAAGGGTGATATAATTGCCTATTTAAGGTACCTTACGGAGTCCTTCTCAAGTATGGCCCAAAACAAGACCATTCAACTTGATTTTCACTCCAATTTGGACAATTTTGATATGGATTACGATAGGGACAAAACGATCAAAATAGTGAGCAATTTATTGTTCAATGCCATAAAGTTTACCCCTCCGCATGGCAAGGTGGTTTTGGAAATAAAAACCGAACATACGGCTAAAGGAGATTTGCTACTTCTTGTTGTCAAGGACACCGGCATCGGCATCGAACCTAGCCAACTGCCCCGCATCTTCGACCGCTTTTACCAGGTTGACAACTCATCTACCCGCAAAGGGGAAGGCACCGGTATCGGTCTGAATTTGACAAAAGAATTGGTGGAACTGTTGGGTGGTCACATTGAAGTAGAGAGCATACCAGATCTGGGCACAGCTTTTAAAGTACGGTTACCCATACATAGCTATGCGACAGTACCCGATTCAATCAATGAAATAGATAATGCAGGAACTTTTGCTATACCCATCAATGCTACTGAAAGCACTGTTGACGAAAATAAAGAAATATTAATTGGCGAAAAGGGACGGGCACAAATCCTGATCGTAGAAGACAATGCAGAAGTGGCAAGATTTATTGCCAACCCATTGAGAAAAAAATACCAAGTTCATTTTGCTGAAAATGGGAGCATTGGCATTGACAAAGCCTTGGAACTAGTGCCTGATTTGATCATCAGCGATGTCATGATGCCCGAAAAAGACGGTTTTGAAGTTTGCCAAACACTGAAAAACGATGAGCGCACCAGCCATGTACCCATCATCATGCTGACAGCCAAGGCCGAGGTAAAAGACAGGCTCGCTGGGCTTAGGCGAGGCGCAGATGCCTACTTGTCAAAACCTTTTGACGAAGAGGAACTGATGGTCAACATTGAAAACTTGTTAAAGCTCAGGCAGGGACTTATCAAACGATACTCCACACTCACCGTTCCGGTAGAAGCTAAATATGAAGCACATTCCCAACTTACATTTGACCTTCCTGTTGAAGACGCTTTTATGACGAGAGTGCTTACTGAAATCAATAAAAAGCTTAAAGATCCGGATTTTGGAGCAGCTGCACTTTGCCGTAACTTGGCTATGTCAAGCTCACAGCTTCACCGCAAGCTTTCTGCTATTTCCGACAAAACACCGGTTGACCTCATCCGGGTGATGCGCTTGAAAAAAGCGATGGAACTTTTGCAGCAGCCGGGCATGGGTGTTGCGGAGGTAGCCTACGAAACAGGCTTCAACGACCCAAATTATTTTTCTAGGATTTTTTCGAGAGAAATTGGAATGACGCCAACCGAGTATAAAGAACGTAATTGAATTTTCCCTGCCACCTTAACATTCTTCCCGCTCCGAGCTTTCCTCCTTCATTTTTTTCCCGATCGCAATTTTTTCGTAGTGGGAAAAAAATCCAGCCACCTGGATTTTTTTCCCAAATTGAAAAACACTTTACAGCTAAGTTGTTCTTTTCCAACGCATTAGATTTTTGGGAAGATCATCCAGATAGTTGGGAAAATCTTACTAACTGCCCGATGGGTTACGGCTGCATCTTTGCATCGTGACCTGAAAAAACTAAGTTGTTTGCCAAATATGCCAGGGTGTTCGCCGAAGATAGAATCACTAATTATAATAATCCTATTACAAAGCAGCCACTATTCGAAGCAACACCTTGGTTGGCACAATCTTAAAAAAGGTGTGCTAATAACTTAGTACTTTGTAAACTAAGTTTCTTGACATTTTGTAATGGGGATTCCGGGGGTGAAAATTGCGCTAGCAATTTTCACCCCCAAACCCCCATCCGTCCGCATGTCGGAAAATAAAGAAATTTAGTTTACAGAGTACTTAGGTAAACAATCTTTTTGAAGAGCCTAAATCGGAAAAAGGATGTGGCAACGAATTAGAGAATAGGCTTTTCATCCACAAAAAAGATATTGGAATCAACCTGCCGGGGTGCGAGTGAGCGCTGCCGGCATGGATAAACTATTGTTTCATTTTTTAAAACTCAAAATCATGAAAAACATTCAGCAAATCCTCACATTGGTATTTGCCAGTTTTATTCTCTTATCGTCCTGTTGCCTGGATGGCGATTGTGACCCGGGCCCTACTGTTGATCCGCCACCTCCACCCCCTCCTCCTGTTCCCGAAGACGTTAGGTCTTACAATTTTACAATTAAGCGCAACGACCTGACAATCTCCAACGCAAGTGTATTGATAGAAACCTTTGATCAACTTTTTTCTGCTACCACAGACAACCAAGGCAGGTGCCAGATAAAAATCCCTAATGATGTTTCCTTGCCGACCTATGTTATTGTAACTGTTGATCACAGCAGCATCAGGCCCAGAGCTTTTTCTGTGCCAGGAGCTACCTATAACATCAGTAATTTGTCCGTCCCTTGCAAGGAAACCCCTTCAACTGTCTTAGTTAAAGAGACCAGCTTGCACCACCTTGGCAATGATCAGTACGGGGGGTCGGCGAATTCGCAGCATCAGCTACCCACAGAAGGCATCGAAAGATCGTTCAGCTTTTATCTTTCAGGTATTCCAGGTACAATGCCTTACTTGCAATTATACGCAAGAGGTATTGAACATCCGACAGAAATAAAAATCAACGGGATAACAACTAACAAACTTGGAAATTCATCATCCGATGGAGATTTGAGCAAATGGGATATTCAATTGAATCCTGATGTAATTCCAAGCAACGTATTCCAGGCCGGTTACAATACGTTGACTATTAAAACGGGTGCCAACGATGCATCAGATCCTTGGGACGACATAGAGTTTTGCGCCTTGCTGCTTTATTACCCGTAAGTAAATCTTAGGTCAGGCTGTAAACTCAATCCTTATTTCCGGCACCTTGGGCAAGGGGCTATTGGCAAGGCAACCTTTTTTTATTAATCAAAAATATTATGCGGCAATAGGCGATGGCAGATCCCTGCCCGGCCATCCCTTTGCCCAAATCCAAAACACAGTAACAATGAAACCCATCCTTCAACCCACTCAAAAAGCGGCCTTGATTGTCCTGCTGACAATAACGGCTCTTCAGCACAACGCTTCCGCCCAAACCGTCCTCGTTGCCCCGGAAGTATGGTCCTGCACTGGTGACCAGTTCGCCGCCAATGGCATCGTTATGGGCTGGACGGTTGGCGAGGTGGCCACCGACACTTACGAAGGCCCGGTGTACACCCTGACCCAGGGCTTCCACCAGTCGGAAGACATGTACCTCAACGTACTGAACGTGAAACAGCAACAATTGGTCATCACCCCAAACGGCGACGGCCTGAACGATGCCCTCATCCTAGAGGACATCTTGAACTATCCGAAAAATGAACTCATCGTCCTGAACCGTTGGGGCGGCACCGTTTTCGAGGCCAAGCCCTATCTGAACGACTGGCGGGGCATCTCCCAATCGGGAAAGCCTCTGCCTGAAGCTACCTACTACTACCTTGTCAAACTTGAGATTGGCAGGGGCGAACTGCTCTACGGCTCCATCACCATCAAACGCTGACCCACAAAACCATCCAACCATCTAACATTCAACTATTTAAAAAACAACAATCATGAAAAATACCATCTTTTCCCTGTTGCTCATCCTATCTTCCATTGCCGTTTTTGGTCAAACCAAAGGCTTCCGATACCAGACCGTTTTGCGGGATGTGACCCGCCAAGTGTTGGTAGACAGGAACGTGACCTTCCGCATCGGAATCCTCGAAGGCAGCCCCGACGGTACTAACCTCTACTCGGAGATACACAATAAGACGACCAACCAATTTGGCCTGGTGAGCTTCACCATCGGGGGCGGCGAACAGCCCGATGGCGACTTCGAGGAAATACCCTGGGGCGCTGGTGACTTTTATTTGAAAATAGAAATTGACCCGGAAGGCGGGACGGATTTTGAACTGATGGGGGCGTCGCAGCTGCTGGCCGTGCCGCTGGCTACGTGGGAGACTTCGGATGCGGATCGGGATCCGGAAAATGAGTTACAGGATATAAGTATAAATGGCGGAACTATCATGCTATCATTGAATGGCGGGTTCATCTATTTACCGGATAGCAGCGCCGTGAATGAATTGCAGCAAATTTTCAAAAACGGCGATACAATAACTCTTAATCAGAATGGTGGGAAAGTAGTGTTGCTGGACGATGATCCAACAAATGAAATCCAAACGCTTGAGTTAATTGAGGATACACTTACTGTCAGCAACGGAAATTCAATCTCATTAGCAAGTCTAAGTCCTTGGGTTTCTGTACCGGGCGGTATCAACTATCCTGGGAATTCCGTAGGCATCAATAAGGATAGTTTCATGGAAAACAAACTGCACATTGCCGGGGCAAACAAGCTGCTTCGTTTGCAAGGCATGGGCACTTCTGGCTCATTGGGCAGGATGAATTTTGGGGACTTGGATTATGTCTATCTGGAGGAAGATAATGACGACGATCTTAAAATCAGGGCGGATAGGTTTTGGGTAGATTCCTATCTGGGTGTTAATACAAATTCCCCTAACGCTAGGCTGGATGTGAACAGTTCATTTTCAATTTCCGAGAACGATATTACCAGGGTTTACGCTTCTGCCAACAGTTACGGCTGGATGGGTTTGGATGGCTCAAACGGAGCTTCCAATATAGAGTTTGGAGTGGTGGCAGGTAATAACAACCACGGTTGGATAGGTACTTTTAATGGCTCAGGGGCAAGCAGGGCAAGGATGACAATTCTTCCTGTTGGAAATGGCTACATTTCTACACTTGGCCCAAATGGGAACGATAATATCAGGTTGAGGGCACATCCGGACAATCCAAATTACGGTTGCCTTGATGTGTGCGATGCAAGCGGAAATATACAGGCGCAACTTTGTATTGACGACGATGGCAAAGGCCAACTTTGGTGTTCTGGAAATAAACATTTTAAGATAGATCACCCAGAAGACAGAACTAAGGAAATATGGTATGCGTGTATAGAGGGGCCAGAATCCGCAGCTTATGAACGTGGAACATCCAAACTGGAAAATGGAGAGGCTTTTATTAAATATTCCGAGCATTTTGGTTTGGTCGTCAATCCGGAAACAGTAACTATCTCAGTGACTCCACTCTCAAGTTCCACTTATGGTTTATCAATAGTGGAAAAGAGGAAAGACGGCTTTGTTGTCAAGGAATTGATGAATGGGACGCAATCATTCAATTTTGATTGGGAAGTGAAGGGAGTTAGAAAAGGGTATGAAAATTACAAGCCTATAAGGGAAAAACAGAAGCTCCCAAATTATAATAAAGAATCGGAAAACCTGCCTCCACCTGCCAGCTGTTTCGACGTTCCACAACCGTCAAAAGAAAATAAATGATAATGGAGAATCTTGATTTCAACAAAGAACACATCACTTTCAAAATCATTAGCCATGAAAAATAAATTTCTAATATTCTCCATTAATTTATTTGCGGTTTGTTTTTCCAGAATTCATGCCCAACAGATCCCCCTCTTCTCGCAAAACAACCAATACGACCATATCCTCAACCCGGCCACTGCTCACCGGGACAACCTTGTCTATAATTTCGATATGGACAACCACTTCTCCGCCTCGTTCCGCACCCAATGGACAGGCATTGAAGATGGCCCAAAAACGGGGATGCTCCGCTACGACCGCTGCATGGCCGACGAGCGCATGATAGCCGGCATCTCCTTGCTCACCGACCAGACAGGGCCGACGAGCACTTCCGGCGGCTTCCTACGTTATGCCTACCTGATGCCGTTGGGCGATGGCACACTTTCCGTCGGGCTGGCAGCGGGGTTTTTCCAAAATCGGTTCAAGGGCGACGCCAGCTACCTTCGGGATGCCGGGGATGCCATTGGGCTGGAAGATCGGAGCAAGTTTTATGTGGATTTCAGCTTGGGGGCTTATTACCAGGCAGAACTTACTTACAACGACATTTTCTACATGGGCCTTTCGATGCCCACCGTCACTGATGTTGAGGTTTCCAATAAAGGAAATGAAGATTATCATTTGTACCGAATGCGCCATTACCATGGCAGCATAGGCTATGTGAAATTCCTTAGCGGCCTCTCCGGCGATGCCGACCTGTCCTTTCTGGAACCCTCGCTGAGTATAAACTATGCTGAAAATGCACCGGCAAAAGCCAATGCCGCACTCCGGTTTCAATTGCAGGGGTTATTGTGGGTGGGCGGAGGTTACTCCATGAGCTTTGGGAAGGGGTTGTTCAACAGCGACGACCTGCGGTTGGAGGCAGGTGTCATTGTGGGCAGCAAAGGTTATAAAGAGCAGGTGTTCAAGATCGGCTATGCCGCCAATTTCTCCCTGACGCCCTACAATGTCCAATTGGGGAGTACGCATGAAGTGAACCTTTCTTATTCATTTTGAACCCGATAATTCCGAAATCTACTTACATATATATATGGCTATTGAACTTGGTTCGCATGATGTGCAGACCAAACTCGACTTCAAACCCATTTTATTCTATCATCAGAAAACTGCGGAAAAAATGTCGAACTTACAAATTGGGCAGGATGCTTTTGAGGGAATGTGACCCACGCCGAAGCAACCTAAGCTTGAATTGTGGAGATTTTATGTTTTCCCTGGTCTTCAACAATCTATTCAATCATGAAACGGATATCTTTTAATTCTTACACTTTGTTGTTCATAATGACTCTAACCACCATTATTTCTTGTAAAAAAGAAGGCAATTGTGATTTAGGTGGCGATGCCATTATACTTACCGAACCAGCTGCTATTTCCAACGATATGGCGGTCATCAGCTGTGATATACTTTTGGTGCCCTGCGACGCTGAAATAGTTGAAAGAGGGGTGTGTTACGATTTGTCGCCTATTCCTGATTTGTACGACGACAAGGAAACAAAAGGAAGCGGCCCCGGTAGTTTTGTTGTAACGCTTTCAGAGTTGCAATCAGCCACTACTTATTATGTGAACAGCTATATAATTGTTAAAGATGGCACTGTATATTATGGCAGTGAAACTATTTTTTCTACACTTTAGCTACCATTCATACATCCAAGGTAGTGGGTCAAAGGGGTTGATAGTCGTTTCTAAATGATTGATAGTCAAAAATTTAAAAACGCTGTTCAACCTTTTTAACCCACTACCAGTTCCATAATGACTATTCGACAGCCAGCCCTGCCAGCATCAACTTCGCCGCCGCCGGGTTTGTCGCCAATGGCAAATTATGCACGTCGCACATGCGCATGAGCATCTGCACGTCGGGTTCGTGGGGATGTTTGCCCAATGGATCACGAAAAAAAATGACCAAATCGAGCTTGCCTTCGGCCACCATGGCGGCGATTTGGGCATCGCCGCCCCGAGGCCCGGACAACAACAGCTCAACGTCAATACCGGCCCTTTCGATGTGACTGCCCGTGGTGCCGGTGGCAAAGAGGGTAGAATTTGAAAGGAAGGTTTTGTTCTGGAGAATGAAAGCCACCATTTCCGGCTTTTTCCCGTCGTGTGCTATCAAGGCAATTTTCATGGTGCAACAAGGATTTTTTGGCAAGAAATTTTTTAAAAAATTACACTGTACCGCAACAAAAGAACTAGACTTTGGCGTAAGAGTTGACAAGGCATGGAATTTTTTTTAAATTGCACAAAAATTCCCTCCAATTTTACGAACATCTCAACTCAAAGTCCTGTTAGTCAATCAATCATTTTAGGCATTTCATTGAACAACACCTCATCCTTGAACTGCCCTGGAACCAAAATTTTTTTTTACCCATGAAAAAGTTGATAGAAAAGATCCGAACGAAGGATCGTGATGAAAAGGCCCCCATGGTGGCCAAAAAAGCAAATGCAAAAGAAGACAAATCGCAGGTGCCAGCCGAATCCCGTGAACTGTCGCAAGGCCAAGCGCCACGTGAACTTTTTTGGGATGATTATAGTGATTTAGGTTATTGCTGATTTGTTTGATCAGGTTTCTACCTCTTTATTTCCCGGTTGCCAGCCTATTGCGAAGTGCGTGGCCCTACCAGCACCAGCCCACTCCAGTTGGTTATTTTGGGCCTTTCCTTCCTTAAAAATGCAGCATCCTGCAGCACCAATTTAAAATCGTGGCCAGTTCCTGTTACTTCAAACACCGCATCCTCGGTAGCGATTGCATTTCCATAACAGGCATATTTGCCCATTAGCATTTCGAGTTGTTTTTGCAGGTCCACTTTTTCCAACTTTTCACCATTTTCAATATACTCTAAAGCCGAGCTGTCTTGTGAAATAACAAAACCAGATTGGCCCTGGGGCAAAGGGGAATTGGTGTAAGCCTGCACATGCCACAAGCGCTCATAGCCGACGATTTCAGTATTCAAGCCCTGTTGGAAATAAAAGCCGCAGTTCAGGCTCGGCACGTTGCCATAATCTACTTTTAGGAGTTGTACCATGTTTTCCACCGTGTTCCAATCAGCCAGATCGGTAGTATCCATGATTGAAGGGAACCAAGCTCTCACTTTTTCCAGGTGGCCATGTTCCCGCATATAATAAAGGATGGAGCGGATGCTTTCTGCATCTTGGGTAGTCAAACTATCCTTGGCCGGTACCGCCTGGCCGTCTGCCAACATTCCATTTTTTTCCAACAGGTTTTTTAAAACGCCCATCTGGCTTTTTCCGGCCAACCGAAAGGCATTGAGTGGCCCCAACACCGTCAGGAGGGCAAAAACGGAAAGGCTGATTGGGATAAATTTGATGTTGTCCTTTTTTGAAAAAATAAAATACAATGACATGAGCAAGAGCCAAATCCCGGCAGTGGCCACGACAAAGCGCTCCTCAGTAATTCCGTAGTCATTTATACGTTTTCCAATGCCGACAAACAACAAGCCGACCATGGGCAAAAGCACAAAAAAGAACCATTTGCGGTAACCCGTTACCAATTTGTTGTTATCAAATTTCACCAAAAGATAATTGAGCAAATAGGTGAAAATACCGGCAATCGAAAAGCCCAACACCAGCGAGGATACCCAGCCTTTGGGCAGGTTCCAGGTGGCCAGGATTTTAAAGGAATAGGCATATAGTATCAAAAAATAGATGCCGACGATGGGGATGAGGATGAACTTCGATAAGTTTTTGATGGCAGCATTATAGGGGCTGCCCGCCTCGGCAATGCCTTCATATTTTACAGGAAAATTGGCCAGGAAAAAGGCCGTATTGAAAATGCCGCCCACCAAGACGAACAAGTGCCCATAAATTTTTTCGTTGATGCGCAGATCGAACAGGTTGTCAACTGCCAAAATGGCGATGGCCAGGCCAGCAAAAATAACACCGCTGTAAAATACCCCCACCACGAAATTCCCAAAAAGCCGCTTGTTGTATTCCCAGAAATCTTCCACTGGCGTTGCGTCCAGATAGGGAAGGTAGGCGACCAGCAAATGTGCAAAAAGGCTCAGGCCAGCATACCTGATCATTGTGTTCACGCCGGGTTCGTTGTCAGGAAAATCAAGTGTAAAAAAGTAAATGGCCAAACCCAATACTGCGGCCAAGGTAGGGAGCCATTTTTTCCACTGCTCCAAGCGCCATTTTTCAGAAGCGACGGCTGCACTGATCAACAAGGGCAAACCCAACGAGGCGGTCATCAGCAGTTTTGGCAAAACCTTTTCCTTGTCGCTTATTTCATTGTCTATCAGCATTATAGCCGCCACGACACCTACCGTAGCAGACAGCATGACCAATGGAAAACGGCGCAACACTTGAGTAAAAACATCGAGCAAATAAGGGATGGAAGGAAGTTTCATGGTCAATGATTTGGCACAAGGTAAAACAAAAGTTGGAGGCTGCAATAATGATGGGCCTTCCCAATTTTTTGCATATTTTGGATATTCGAAAATTTATTTTTTTGGCTGTATTTTTTTTGTGAAACACGCTTGACAATACTTTTTGCAATTGTCAAATTGCCTTTTGCAAGTTCAACTTTTACTTTTGGGACAAATACAAAACAAGCATGAAAATATACGCTTTTCTAATCCCGGCTTTCTGTGTGATGACGGCCATCCAAGCCCAGGATTTTCGGGCCTCGCTGCTCCAATACCAATTTACCTCCCTCCCGCTCAACCCAGCTTATTCTGCCAGAAACGACCGCCCCAGTTTTGACCTGATTTATTTTGGCAATTTTTCATCCTCCAGCCTACTGTCCCAAACTTCCTTGCTCTGTTTGCAGGCACCTGTAAATAGTGGCGGATTGGGTGCAGTGATACAATTTTATAACAACAACAACAATGGCGAACTGAACCTCCGCCCCAGCTATGCCTATCGGCTTGATTTGGGCGAAATTGGGAAAATGGCTTTTGGCTTGGGGCTTGGCATCAGCTATGTGGATATCCGGACTTTTAGTTTTTATGGCAATTCGCAGAACGACTTTATGGCTGTGGACGGCAGTGCCGGCGTTTATTTTTACCGTAAAAATTTCTTCGCCGGAGCCTCCGTTCAAAACGCTTTCGACTGGAAAATACTCACGCTGGGCGACGATAAAAACGGCGGTATCGTGCGGGAAAGCCCGGTAAGTTTTCAGTTGGGGGGTATTTTTCACCTGTTCGATGAGATAAAGATGCGGCCAATGGCACTGTACCGTTATGTTGGGATGTACGCAATGCCCGAAAAGCTGTTGGAAGACAACGATGTTTCAAAATATATTTCTGCTGAATTCCTGGCCAGTTTTATTATCAACGAAAACTATGTGGTGGGAGCCTTATTTGGCCACACAGAGGTGGACAAAGTAGGCGGCGTGGGCAAATTTGGATTGACTGCCACCTTTATCATGAATGGCCTTCGCTTTGGCTATGCTTTTCAGGGAAACAACCACAAAGATTCCCGTGTGTCGTTGCCTGCCAGTCATTTGCTAACGGTTGGATATGATTTTTGGCAAGAAGAAGATACCCCGCAGCGTTATTTTTAAAGTCGAATAAGCGTCCGGTTTGGGCAGCCATTAATTTGAAACTTCCTTTTCTGCATCCTCTTCCACGCCCGCTTTTAGAATTTGCTGATAAAATTTGGCAGATTTCTCACCGAGTATGCCTGCGTCGAATTCGACGGTTTGGAGGATGTCCAGCAGGGTGTTGATTCTTGCCTCGGTATCGTAAAATTTATTGATAATGGCTATTTTTCTATCCTCGACGATACAGTAGCCAGAGTTGAAATTCCCTTTCTCATAGCGGATGACATAGCCCAGTTCCTGGAAGAGGTTCTCCAATTTTTGCAAAGAATGTTTGGTAAGGTTGATCATGTGCGCTGCCTTATTTCGGGCAAATATCTCATTTTGCAAGAGTTTGGACGGGCAGATTTTTTCTAGGTCAGCCAGAACAAAATTTACCTAATTTGCATTCTAATGTAAGTGTATTTTAGTTATTGAAAAATAGTCAAAATAAAAAGGTGATAAAGGTTGATTTTGCAGCTTAATTGTTTTAATTTTACAATTGTCCACATTTCTTCACCAAAATAGGCATACATGAAAACCCATCAGCGTGAAATCCTCATTTATTACAATCCGGAATCAAGCAACGACCGCAAAACGGTCGCCCATGCACAAAGCTTGGTCCCCTACATCAAGACCTTTTCTTTCGACAAAGCGCCATCCACCAGTACCAGTTGGAGGCAGATTCTGAAATCGTTGGACATGCACCCAAAAGAACTGTTGAACAAAGCCCACCCTTACTACCAGAGCGATATACGTGGACGTGATTTCGATGAAGAAGATTGGGTAAATGTGCTGCGCTACAACCCTGCCTTGCTAAAAGCTCCCATCGCCATCCGTGGGGATAGGGCAATTTTGTGTACCACCGCCACGGACGTTTACAAGCTGATGGAGTCGGGGGCTGCGGTCAGCATTTTTTAAGAAAATACAATTTCCTTTTAACCGCAATCAGTAAAACTTCACTACTTTTGAAGGTGAGAATGAAAACGGAGAATGAAACCATTCTCCGTTCTTCATTTATGGTAAAATCAACACTCGGATAAAAACATTCAAACAATGCCAAGTTTTGAAATTGAGGGAAAACTCCTGAGAAAGTACGAAGCGGAAAACAAATCTTCATCCTTCCAAGCCCGTGAATTTGTCATCGAAATACAGGATGGCAACTACCCACAATACATCAAATTCCAACTGACGCAAGACCGTTGCGCACTTATTGACGACTACGGGGAAGGCCAGCCCATCAAGGTCCATTTCGACCTGCGTGGAAGGGAATGGCAGGGTAAATATTTCACCAACCTGAACGCCTGGAGGTTGGAAAAACCCAATGCACAGGCTGCCCAACAGCCCGCTCCGGTAGCGGAATATGATTTTCCCGCTGCTACCGACGAGCCAAGCCATGTTAATGAGGATTTACCTTTTTAAAATAAAGGGACACCCACAATTCCACAGGCGGGTATAGCCGCTGAATAATCAGATAATTTTTGCAACCCTACTTTTTCAAACAGTAGTGCGGCCTGGCATTTTAGTTTCTGCCGTTGCCGTTCTTTTTGGCCGTGCTTTTATCAATGTTTGGAGCCGTCTGCACGGCAATTGGGAAGGAAAAACTGGAATAGTGGTTATACTTTTTTTCGGAACGCAAAGGGAATTTGTATTGCTTGGCGAAGGCCAATAAGAAACTTTTCAGCCCATCCGTATTGACGTTTTTCGAGTTGGGTTTTAGATAAAAACCAATGTGCTCGATGGTGCCGTCAGCCCGCCAGAAAAAATGCATCCAGGCATTGATGCCCTTTAAATCGTAGCCCGTTAAACTGGCGTAAGCCTCCATTTCCCTCATCATGCCGATGAGCTTTTCGAAGGCGGAGTTCATGTCGTTTTGGCACGATTCCAACAGTGATTGGTAGCCGGGCACCAATTCTTCGTATTGGTTTTCAAACTCGCCCAAGAGAAAAACCGTAGGCAGAACAGGCTGTTCTTTGATAGAGGTTTGCCCTTGGGCACTTGGCTGGGCCAAGACCATTGCAACTAAAAACAAATAAACGGTTGTCGCTAATGCCTTCATTTCAAATGTAGTTTTGGAATGTAACTAAAACTGGTAAACAATGTTGGCTGATTGTTGGATCAAAAGATGTTAATCAATACTTGAGCCACAACTGGAATTTCCCTGGTCTGATTTGTCAGTTTGTAGCTACTCGATAGACTTTGATGGGTGTCCAGCCAGGTACTTTGTGGCATTAATATGTAGTGTGTCGGCACAAAAGGGTATTGATGGTAGGGGGAAGGTTTAAGGATAAACCCGTTGCGAACAAATGTAAGGATTAATGAGTGTTTCACCTATCGTTTGTCTAAAATAAGACCACAATTTTATCTAACACGCTATCTTGCAGGCGATTATGAAAAGACCATTTGAGAAAACTTAAACAGCAAAGCAATGATCATAGACATCCTTCTGTTGATGATAGTGGCCTGGGGCTTTTACCAAGGCTACTCTAAAGGGATTCTGAAAACCGTTATGACGGTCTTTTCCGTTATTTTTGGCATCATGGCCGCTTTTAAACTGGCCCCTGCGGCCACTCGCTTCCTGGAAACCGCCTTCCATACCGACAGCCCCTTTACGTTTATTGCTGGTTTTTTGATGGCTTTTTTGCTTACCATGATCATTATCCGCCTTGTTGCCCAATTTGCGACTAGGGCCTTGCAAGCTGCCAATATCAATGTTATCAATCAATTTGCAGGGGGCATGTTGATGGCATCCATCTATACGCTTTTGTTCAGTTTCCTGATATGGTTTGGCGACAAATCGAGCATCATTTCTACTAAAACGTCCACAGAATCAATCACTTATCCCTTTTTGCAGGATTTTCCCCGCAAGATGAAAATCGTGTACGATCACATCAAGCCTGGTTTTTTGGAGTTTTGGCAAGAATCCGTCAAATTCATGGACCGGATGGAGCAAAAAAGTATGGAGCGTTCGGAATCGGAGCCGACGATTTTTGACATACCCGAAGAAGAGGAAAAGACAGATGAGCAGCAATAGTTTATTGTTTTTTTAAAACGACATTGTCGGAGTCCAGCCCTGTATTTCGCATGGCGCTTTCCAGATCGTCGCATACCGCAATTTCCCCATCATTTTTTATTCTAAATAATTGATAGCCAAGCTGTTTGGCATACTTTACCGCTTCCCGGTGGGCTTCGTTTTGCCCTTGGCTGATCAAATATTCCATGATTAAAATGGGCTTTTCATTTTTTAAAAAACCTTCCATTCCCCGCAACACCTGCGGCTCGGCCCCTTCCACATCCATCTTTACTATGCTTGGTCTGATTCTCTGATTTTTAAAAAAATCATCCATTTTGACGCCCTGCACCTCGATTTTTTTGGGTGGGTTGTTTTTTAGCCAGGCGCTATCCTTTTCAGGTAAAACCAATGAATTGTATTCTGAAAGGAGTGGAGGAAACTCGTTGAAAACCAGCAATTTGTCTTCGTCGCTCGCAGCGAGGTGAACTGCTTCCACATTGGAAACTGAGGAAGTGTTTTTCTTCAAAATGCCAAAAGTGGATTGGGAGGCTTCTACGGCCAACACCTTCCCGTCTATGCCCACCAAATGGGAGGCCAACAAGGTGAAATAGCCAAAATGCGCCCCCACGTCGCAAAAAACATCCCCCGCTTTCAAGTTTTTCATCAAAAACCTCGCAAGCCTGATTTCCGAATCATGAGTCTTTGCTCCAAACAAAAAAATCTCGGTGGCCGCAGGCAGGATGACTTGCATGTCAACGCCAAAAAAAGTCTTGGCCTGAGCATACTTTCCTTTTTTCCTGATGGGATAAATGATTCGCCAAAAGCCGATGGCAAAAATATATCGCAAGGGATCGCTGAAAAACCTTTGTGCGACACTTCCCCTTGCCAGCCGCTCAATAGCTTCGAGTCTTTTTTCCAATATGGTAGTTTCGATCAAAATATAAAGTTGAAAACATTGGTTATGCCGCAAAAATAAAAGGCTATGTCAATCTGTGTGGCGTTTCAGCTTGCGGATGCGCTTTGGGTTCCACCACAACCAAAAACCGCTGAGGGACAACAGCATCAATCCCATTGAGGTCAACGTGGTATAACCAATTTTGAAAGGGTCGCCCTCGGTGCCGATCCATCTGTCCATGATGGTGCCATCGTGTATTTGTTCGATCAGGTCGTTCCAGCGTTTTTGAATGTGGCTGATTTTGCCCGTTGTTAGGTCAATTTGCAATTCGGTATAATCGCTTGTAAAAATGATCTTGGCGATGCCTTTGGACGGTCGGATGTCTATGCGGTCAATTTCAGCGCCGTTTAGGCTATCGGTAGAAAATCGCATGGCTATTAGTTGGACGCTGTCCAGGCTCAACCATTTTTCAGCGTTTGTTGCTACTCCTTTTTCGGTAGGCGGGGTCAGGTTCGCCTGTTTTTTCCAGCCCAATAAAACCCCGGTCAGGCCGATAATAAACATAAAAAACAACAAGGGAACCGCCACCCATTTATGCATGCGGCGGTAGGTACGGGTAGTGCTGGCTATTTTTTCGGTGGGTTTCAAAGGTTGAATTTAGGTCAAAAATAATAATAACCAGCTTTCATCAATTCAAATCTTAGTAATACCCTTTCGGGAAGGTTAAATTCAAGGATGGTGACAGTAGCTTCGCCTATTTTGGTTTTTGACAGTATTTTGCCATCCTGTAAATAAAAATGGTCTTCCCACTTATCCTTTCTTGGATTGTATAATCGGACAAGATTTTCGCCTTCTTCATCTTCAAAAGTAGCGATATTGCTTCCTTTGTTTTGGTTGCAGTGCGGGCAGCAAAATGCAAGGTTGTCCAAGACGGTTTTTCCTTTATGTTTTAAACTTCTTACATGGTCAGCATGAAAAGTTGTTGCAAGGAAAATTTCCGGGATCAGGCAATACTCACATCGGTAACCCGCCCGGTCAGCAACTAAAAGTTTTAGATGTGGGGGGATTTTTTTACTCATTTTTAGCGATGCGTACGCTTGCACGGGCTTTTGCCAGACCAATTAAGTTGTCATAAAGAAGGTATCGGTCAAGCTCTTCTTTTTCTTCCAGGGAGATGTTGCCTTGTTTTTTCCGATCTACCAAGTCTTGGATCCTTTTTTGAACCGCCGCCGAAAACTTAAAGGACATGATGCGTTCAGGAATGGCATCCGCTATGAAATTTGCAATTTGATCTTGTGCCGACAAGGTAGCTGTCATCTTTAATAATGTTTTTACAAACTTACAAAAAATTAGAATTTCCCATTGCTTCAGAGCGGTCAGGGATTAGCTTTCACCTCCCCAAATGCACCAGCAGCACGCTCACATCCGCTGGCGTCACCCCGCTGATGCGGCTGGCCTGCCCAATGGTGCGGGGCTTGATGCGGCTCAGTTTTTCCCTGGCCTCTTTTGAAATAGCCTTGAGTTGCTGGAAATCAAAATTCTCCAAAATCCGCACCTCTTCCAAGCGGATCATCTTGTCCACCATTTCCTGTTCCTTGCGAATATATCCCTCGTATTTCAGGCGGATTTCTGCGTCTTCGAGGAATTCTTGCTCGTATTGCGAACAAAACGCATCCACCTCCGGCAAGGCGCAGCGCAGGTCTGTCAATTCAATTTGCGGCCTTAGCAAGATACCGTGCAGTTTGACCTTCTGCGAAACGGGCGACGATCCTTTGCTTTCCAACAGGCCATTAATAACTTCTGGCAAAATGCTGTTGTCGAGGAAGTATTTTTCAATCTGCCGGGAGGCTTCTATTTTGGCTTTTACCCGATCCAGTCTTGTTAAAAGATTGGAATTTTCCAAAGCGGTTCCGGCCCATTGGCCATTGTTCTCAGCCAATTTGTAGGCGAGTGGCGTCAGGCGGATATCCGCATTGTCCTGGCGCAGGAGGATGCGGTATTCGGCACGGGACGTGAACATACGGTAAGGTTCCTCGGTGCCTTTGTTCACCAAGTCGTCTATCAACACGCCTATGTAGGCTTCCGATCTTTTTAAAATAAAAGCTTCCTGTTCGTTGATGGCCAAATGTGCATTAAAACCGGCCATCAAACCTTGGCAGCCCGCCTCTTCATAGCCCGTCGTGCCATTGATTTGGCCAGCAAAAAAGAGGTTTTTCACCAAATGGGTTTCCAAGGACAACTTCAACTGGTGCGGCGGGAAATAATCATACTCAATGGCATAGCCCGGCCTGAACATCTTGACATTTTCAAAACCAGGAATGCGGCGCAGCGCCTTGTACTGCACGTCCTCCGGCAGGGAAGAGGAAAAGCCGTTCACATAGATTTCGCAGGTGTCCCAGCCCTCCGGCTCCACGAAAAGTTGATGCCGTTCCTTATCGGCAAAGCGGTTGATCTTGTCCTCAATGCTGGGGCAGTAGCGTGGGCCAAGACCCTGAATGCGCCCGTTGAACATGGGCGATTTTTCAAAACCTTCTTTTAAAATATCGTGTACCTCCTGACTGGTGTAGGTGATGTGGCAGGGCAGTTGCCTTTCCAGGTTTGGAGTATCGGTGTAACTGAATTTCCCGGCAGGCAAGTCCCCTTCCTGCACTTCCATTTTAGAATAATCCAGGGAACGGCCATCCAGGCGGGGAGGCGTCCCAGTTTTCATGCGGCCCGCCTCGAAGCCCAGCCCTATCAATTGCTCGGTGATGCCCGTGGCCGCTTTTTCACCTGCCCGGCCACCGCCAAATTGTTTTTCTCCGATATGGATAATGCCATTCAAAAAAGTGCCGTTGGTCAATACGACGGACTTGCTTTCTATTTCCAAACCCATGCTGGTGCGCACACCGTGTACCTGGCCGTTTTTCACCAAAATACCGCTCACCATTTCCTGCCAAAAATCCACATTGGGATGGGCTTCGAGCATCTGCCGCCATTTGGCAGCGAACTGCATCCGGTCGCTCTGCGCACGGGGGCTCCACATGGCCGGGCCTTTGGAGCGGTTCAACATGCGGAACTGCACCGCCGTGTGGTCGGTCACGATGCCGGAGTAGCCGCCCAGGGCGTCAATCTCCCGCACAATCTGACCCTTGGCCACGCCGCCCATCGCAGGGTTGCACGACATCTGTGCGATGGTCTGCATGTTCATCGTCACGAGCAGCACCTTCGAGCCGAGGTTGGCGGCTGCCACTGCTGCTTCGCAGCCCGCATGGCCTGCACCTACTACTATGACGTCATAAGTTGGAAACATTGTATTTTAATGATGAACGATGAACTATGAATGATGAACCCTGTCAACATTGGGGATTTGGAAAAGGTTTGCAAAAGTAGGAAAATGGGAGGAAGCCCAGAAAGCGCTGTTTGGAAGGACTAAGGCGACGACGTTTTAGGCAACGATACCGGAAAGTTATTTTTTATACATCACGATTCACCAATGCACAAAGTCATTGTTGATGCAGCAATGCCGATACAAATTGCAAACAAAAACAGCAGCCATGAAAGACACTGAAAAAGTAAAACTGAATCCAAGAAAGGTGTTTTGGGAATGCGGTGCATGTTCACATGCGATGTTTCATTTGTTGAACCATGAATTTGAGCATCCAAAGACTGATGAGGAAAAAGCATCGGATTTATTGGCAGGTGGAATTGCACAAAAAGGCCAACAGTGCGGGATGCTTTGGGGAAGCGCATTGGCCGTGGGGGCAGAAGCTTATCGGAGATACGAAGACAAAGACATAGCAAAAGCTTCAGCAATGACAGCCACTCAATATTTGCTGGAATCTTTTGCCAAAAGAGCCAGGAGTGTCAATTGCAATGAGATCGCAAAGGTGGATTGGGGCAACAAGTTTGATTTAGCCTTCTTTGTGGCGAAGACCTTTTTGCAGGGCATCATTTTTAGTCCCTGCTTTAATTTGATGGCAAGATGGTCGCCTGAGGCTATACAAGCCGCAAATGAAGGCCTGGATGTAAAACAATCACAAGGCCATTCCAGCGTAAATTGTGCATCGGAAGTGGTAAAAAAAATGGGCGCTACCGACGAAGAAGCCACTATGGTTGCAGGTTTTGCGGGGGGACTTGGCTTGAGTGGAAATGCATGTGGTGCCTTGGCCGCAGCTATTTGGTATAGGATGCTGGAATGGAGTAAAAAACACCCAGGCCAAACTCCGCCCATGTTTAAAAATCCAGATGCGGCCAAACTGCTTGAGGCATTTAACCTACAGACTGGTTCAGAGATGATGTGTCATAAAATTTGCGGCAAATATTTTAGCAGCCTTGAGGAGCATTCGGATTTTGTCAAAAGCGGCGGCTGCGCTAATTTAATTGATGGTTTTTCTAGGTTAAATTGATAGCTTGAGAATGGAAAGTAGCTGACCATAATGGATTGTAGTGATGGCCGCCCCAGCGGGGCGAAATGTTGGTAGCAAACACGTATACCATTCGGTGCGCCGGGCCGGGGTAGCCTACAAACACCAGTTCGTCAGCGGCCCCCAGCGATTCATAATATTCGAAGTAGTCCACCCGGATGCCATAGCCCCAGGTTTCGAGGAATTCTTCGGGCAGGGAGCCACGAAAGGCATCCACGCCGATGCCGGGAAGTGGTGCTTTGCCCATCGCAATATCGGCCACGAGCAGGTCGGTCCAGCCGGGATAAAAATTCAAATTGGCACCGTAGCGGAAACGGCCGGGGTAGGGTAGTACCTGATCATTGGCAGTGTAGTTTACCTGGGCCATCATCGTGGTGGCCAAGGACAGCAAGGCGGGGAGCAATAAGATTTTGTACATATGGATAGTTGTGTTCGGTCAAGGAAGATCAATCAACCAGCAGGCGGGAAAACAGGGTCAAATGTATAAATTGTCTTGTTATAATGCTGCGAATTTCTTGTTTTTGATAAATATTGGTCAACATTGCAGAATTTAGCCTCATGACACAGATGCCAGTTTGGCATTTTTAGGTTCACGTTGGATTTGCAGTGAATCATCAATAAAATCAATGCTTTTCGAGAGGGTGGGGTATCAAACCCGCCAGGCCCGAAAATGGCAGGTTTGATAACCAACCGCTTTTAAACAACAAGGCAATGAAATACCTAACTTTCCTAATCATCCTTCCAGCATTTTTCTTTACGGCTTGCAACCAAGCCCAACATCCACAGACTGCCGCTGAACGCAGCCTCGAATCCTACTTCAAGTCCATCCCCGCCAGCGACACCATGCGCTTTGAAGTGGTGGACGAAAACTGGTCGGCGGCGGGCGATACCCTACCCAATGGCCTCTTTTTCAGCCAGATGGAAACCCGCATCATGAACCACGTCCCCTACTTCGACAATTCGGGCGAGCTGATAGTCAAGGCGGAAAGCCGATTCCCGCTGTCGGATAGCGTGGAAGCTTACCTAGTGAACATGATACAGGGCTGGTACCGGCACCAATCTCTTTTTGTTTACGACCAGAAAAAGAAGGAATTCACCGACCGCCTCACCGTGGCCGACTTCTATGGCGGCGACGGCGGACAAATCCTTACGGGCAGTTACCTGCTCGACTACGACGGCGATGGCGACAAGGACATCGTCCACCGGGAAATAGAACATTGGATGGACGTGAGCGGCGAGGAGCCAATAGATAAGCTGGCGGAAACTGCTGCCCTGTTGCTATGGAATGGAGCCAGTTTTAAAGCGGCGGAAGTGGATTCGGCAGCGCTGGTGAAGGGCTTCCCGATAGAAAGTATGTGGTGAGAATGATGGGATAACCGTTCCATCAAATCCTTATTTACAGGCTTGGTGGAGTAAAAAGTGAGGGGTATATTTGTTGGGATGTTTGAAATACTGATTTTAAAACAATTGTTGGAAAATGGTATTGCATGTTTTGGATAGACGTTTATATAAAACATGCAATGCGTTAATCTGGAGTTCGTGCCAACCAAAAAAAATAAAATGAAAAGAAAATTTACAATGATACCGATAGTGTTGCTCTTGATAGGGGGGATAAAATTGACGGCTCAAGATATTTCTTGTGAAGATTTAATGGGCTTAGTTGAAGATGAAGGCTACAATTTTGACAATGTTGGATTTTATCAATTGATGAATTCATCATGGCTAAAAGATGTAAAAGCATTTAAGATTGAGATAGATTATCGTGATATTATTTTTGTTTTTGCCGAAATTAAAAAAGACGAGTATGGATTTTCAACCAAAAAATATGTCTTTTGCAATGTTCCACAGTCGAATTGGGATAAATTTTCAAAACCTTTTCTAAATTTTAGTGACAATAGTACTTACGGAGAAAGATTCCACAAATATATCATTGACTACGTGTGCAATTGTTATTAAACTTACTCATAATTAATTTTCAAAAAAAAAATCAGAAAATGAAAAACCTGTTTCTATTCGTTTCATTGACGTTTCTATTATCTTCTTGCTCCACTCTTCGTCCTGGAGTTGTTCAATTCTCTGAGAGCCCATCAGAAATATTTACAAAATCATCCTTGAAGGAATATTTAAGAACCAACCAAAATCCCAAAATAGTACTAAGAGTTCCTGATAGTGCTAAAGACGCCACTACCGAAGAAAGATACTCTAAAACTGAAGTTTACAATTCAATAGAAAAAGAATTATTAAAATCAGGTTTTGACGTAAGAGATAGAGGGCTTTTTAATGAAATATTAAGAAAAACCGAAACAAGCGATTACTCAAAAATTAGGGAATTAACCGACACAGAGCTAATTTTAGAATTGGTTAGCCTGAACACAAACGTTGAATATCATACAAACAAATATTATACGCCAGGAAAAAGAAAAGAAAAGAAACTATATCAAGGCAACATAACATTGTATGGTGCTTCGACTGAATTTAAATTAATTCTTGTGAAGACGAATGAAATAGCTGGAACATATCAGTTTAATTATGCTCCATGTACCCAAGGATGCGAATATCAAATTGATGCTTCAGGAAAAGTTTATCGAAGAAGAAGTGGAAAGTTAAGCGAAGTACCTGATTATGAATTTGTTGAAACAGATTTGTTAGTTGAATTTATGAAAAAATCAACGCAAGAATTAATAAAAAACATGAAATAAAAGGCTGGCACGAACACTGCGCCAGCGTCCATGCCCAGCAAAAGCTGGGCACGTCGCCGGCGCTGGACGTTAGCTACGATTAAATAAAAAAAGAAAAAAGAAAAAAGAAATAATTGGAGCCAGGTCGGACAAACATGCGCCTTGGTGCATCGTGTTCGTCCCTCGTGAGTGGCTTTCGTCCCGTAACGCTCACACGAGGGACGAACACAGTTATGATGAGGCTTCTCTTTTCACTTCCAATCACAAATTCAACTTTTTCATCATGAAAACATTTTCCCGAATTTTCTCCTTACTCACTGTTTTCCTGTTTTTCACCCTTAGCTCCTTTGCTCAAAAGCCTGTCAATTGGCGGGACATGGGCGGCAACAAAGGCGCAACTTTTTACCAGGTACAACAGGATTTCTATAAATACTGGCAAGGCAAAACGCCTAAAAAAGGCGAGGGCTACAAAGTTTTTAAGCGGTGGGAAAATTACATGACGCCCAGGGTTTATCCTTCAGGCAATCTGTTGTTGCCTTCCACCACCTTCCAGAATTACGTGGAGTGGTCGGCAGAAAAATCCTTCAGCGGCTCCGTTTCGATGCCCGCCAACTGGACATCTTTGGGACCGAACGAAGTTCCGACGGGCTACGATGCGGCTTCCGGCAGGATAGACTTCGTGCGGTTCGACCCGACCAATTCCAACACCCTGTATGTCGGTGCCCCGGACGGCGGCTTGTGGAAGTCCACGAATGCTGGCGCAACATGGACGACGAACACGGATCTGCTGACCATTATCGGTTGTTCGGACATTGCGATCGACCCAGGAAACACGCAAATCATGTATCTGGCGACTGGTAACTGGGAGTCAGACCGGCGCAGCATCGGCGTCCTGAAAACAACCAATGGCGGCACTACCTGGAACACCACCAGCCTGACTTGGACGGCGTTGGACAATTACAAAATCAGAAAATTGGTGATGCACCCCACCAATTCTTCCATCATGATGGCGGTCACCGATGGCGGTATTTTCAGAACGACCGACGGGTGGGCCACCAACTCCAATGTTTATTGTTGCAATACTTTGTACGATATAGAATTCAAGCCCGGCGACCCAACTATTGTATATGCCGCCGGTCAGGATTTTTTTAAATCCACGGATACCGGGGCCACTTGGAACCCGGTCACGACAGGTTTGCCCGCCGCTTCTTCCGTTTCCCGCATGGTGTTGGGCGTGTCGGCTGCCAATGCCTCCTACGTGTATGCCATTGCTGGAAATAACACGCACGGCTACTTGGGCACTTACCGCTCCACCGATAGCGGCGCTTCTTTCACCCTTCAATCTTCTTCGCCCAATATTTTAGGTTATGAAAAATCCAACCCCGGGGGAACCAACGGGCAGGCGGGGCACGATTTGGCGATTGCCGTGTCGCCGACCAACGCCAACACAGTCACCATTGGCGGCATCAACGCCTGGCAATCTTCCGATGGCGGTGTTACCTGGACTTGCGTAGCTTATTGGTTAGGTGCGGACCCCAATTATCCGGGACAGGGCGACGGTCCCCCTGATTATGTTCACGCTGACGTGCAGGACATCCAGTATTTGCCCGGAAGCAGCACAACGATGTTTGCCACCAGCGACGGCGGCATTTACAAATCAGTCAACAGTGGCACAAACTGGACAAACCTGACTAACAATTTAAGCGTGGCGCAACAAACGGGCATTGCGCTCTCGCAGTCCAACCCCAATTTGATAGTGACTGGCTTGCAGGATATCGGCACCTTGAAAAAAGACGGCTCGACCTGGTCGGGCATCAACGGTGGCGACGGGGAAGACGCATTCATTGACCGCACGAACAACCTGAACATCGTCACCTCTAATCCCAGTGGAGCCCATTCATTATCAACGGATGGCGGTTTGACGCATGAAGATATTACCGGCTTGCCTACCGGGCAATGGTTCAGTCCGATCAGTCAAGACCCAGTCACGGCCACCACCGTATATGCAGGCGGCAGGCCTGACCTGTACCGGAGCCTCGATTTATTGACAAGCCCAACCTATTCCTGGACGATGTTGGGCACACCCAATGGCACGGGCAATATTCTCCGTTTTGTCGTTGCGCCCAGCAATGTCAATATCATTTATGCCATAAAAGAAAATGCCGTATCCAAATCCATCAATGCAGGCACCAATTGGACGGATGTAACGGGCACCTTGCCTGTGGGCAATGCGCAATTGACCAATATAGCCATATCCGGCACCGACCCCGATAAATTGTGGGTAACGTTTTCGGGCTATAGTGCGGGAGATAAGGTTTTTAAAACCATCAATGGCGGCACCAACTGGACAAACCTTTCCACCGGCTTGCCGAATTTGCCAATAAATACCATCGTTTCCGTCAATGCCAGCGCAAATGATGCCGTATATGTGGGCGCAGATATCAGCGTATATTATACGGATAATACGGCAGGCGGAGCCTGGGCAATATTTAATACAGGATTGCCCAATGCAGCGGTGACGGATTTGGAGATATATTATCCTACGCTTAAAATAAGAGCCTCCACGTATGGAAGGGGAGCTTGGGAAAGCGACCTGAATCCGGTCGCCTGTTTCTCGAATTTGGTGGTCAGCAATAATAACCCTATCCCGACGGGGATTTACAAATCCGCCGGCGATTTGACCTCGCACGCTTCGACCGTCGCCAACGGGACGAACGTTGTTTTTAAATCGGATACCGGGGTGGTGTTAAATCCATTGTTTGAAGTGCTGTTCGGTGGGGTGTTTGAGGCGATGATTGAGGCTTGCATGGGAGGTAATTGAGAAACGCAGGTTTAAAGTTTAGGAGGTTGTCGTCAATAAATAAAACAAGCTTTGCAGCTCGTCGAGGCAAAAAAACTAAACGACTATGGATTGAAAATCCATAGGTTTTAAGGCGAATGAAATTCGCAAATCCGCTGAAGCGGACTAAAGAACGGGACAGCCCGCCTTTCATTTGCCCTTCTAACATTTTAGAAATGAGTAGCAAATAAATTCTTGCCCTAAAGGGCATAGTTTCAACTGTCGAACTTAAAAAATGAATGAATACTGCCGCTAACAACGGCTTGCTGTCCATGCCGCCGAACAGCCAGCTCGCAAAGCCAACGCACGGCGGCACGGCAGCAAGCCAAACGTTAAATAAAATCAAAACAAATGAAAATACTACTGTATTTATTGATTTTAACTGCAATTTGTCCATCCATCTGACTTTCCCCTCCATTTTACAAGCCCCTGGCGGAGCAGGCACACACCCACTCCGCCCAGGGCCTGCCAATAGCTGCCAGTTTCACCGCATGAAGTTTCTTTCCAACCTCAGCACCACCTCATTTGAGAAGTTGCCAAAGGCCTGGTTGTCGGCTGACAACATGCGGACCCGGTAGGAGCGCAATTGGCTGTCAACGCCATCCAGCAAAGGCCGCTCGTCCGTCCAGTAACGGCTGACCGAAGTCTTGATGTGGACGTAATTGGGGCCGCCCTGGTCGTCGCACCAAACTTCATAGCCCTTAAGTTGTTTGAGCGGGCAATTCAGTTCCACCTTCCCTTTTTGCACCTTGGCATTCAGGACAGGTTTGAATTCCTCGCTTCTAAGTTCCGGTTTGTCCGGTGACAAGATGCCCATTTCCTGTGCAAAGGCCTCCGTCATCAGCGGGTGGCGGCGAAGGCGGATTACCAGGCTTTTCACACGGTTGTAAATATCGGGAGGCACCGTTGGCGGAACCACCTCCACCAAGGCTGCCTGCGATGGGAAAGGCACCTGGGGCAAATTGGGGTTTTCTTCATCGCCAGACCACATGGCATTGCGGGCCAACAAAAAATAGGAACGGGCCTCTTCATATACATTCATACGGTCCACCGTGTAATTAAAGGCCGTATTGTCGGCTTTCAGGTCATTGAACTCCTTATCGCTGATGCCGTAATTGGCGTAAACGGGTTCCAAGACGGTGACAAAATTGTCGAGCCAAGACGGACGGGAAGAAACGGGGTAGGGCGGAAAAAATAATTGTTCTGCCATAGGAAATGATGTTTGGGGGCAAATCAGCACAGGGGCATGGCTGCCTGCATGTAGAGAAAGCAGGATGACAACTGCCGCTGAATGGCCTTTGGTGAAAAGAAAATATTAAATTTAGGGCAAATGTATAACAACAGAAATGTGAATGTCAATACCCTGTTCAACTTTTTTTGAAAAAAAGCGAGATTTTTCAACAACTCCCTACCAAACTTGCAAAAAAGGCAAAGAATCGGGCCAGAACATGCAACATTGTTCCCTGCAAGTACAAGAAATGGTCGGAAAAGTGCAGGAATCTTCGAAGTATATCGAAGAAATTTTGCAGTGTATCGTCCGCATTTCTGAAAATTTCTTTTACATCTTCGACTATTGCTTGCACACATTCCCGTACACCAACGACATACCGCACAATTTCTTCCACACTTCCGGAAAATTCTTGCACACTTCCGGAAATTTCTTGCACATACTCAAGTATGCCGACGATATTCCGCACAATTTCTTTCGCAACCCCGGCAATTTCTTGCACATACTCAAGTATATCGGTGAGAGGATGGGCAACATCCAAAGCTTTTGCACAAGGGTATTGAAGCTGATGAAAAGCATCTTGTATCATGCCCGATAAAGTTTTTATGTCAGGCTTGGTGTTTTGAAAAGTGTGGGGTACATTTGTTGGAGTCTTTTGATGGGCTTTGGGTTTTGCTAAATGTACTTTGGGATGCTTGAAAAACTGGTTTTAAAAATAAATGTTGGATGATGCTATTGCGTGTTTTGGATAGGTGATTATATGAAATATGCAATAGGGTATCTGGAGTTGGCGGTAATTAAAAATAAAAACTAAATTCAAATGCCTGGCATGAATAGAGAAGAAGGAATTAATCAAGTTTATAGTGGAGGTGGACATGTCGTAATTTTGGGAGCTGGTGCAAGTATTGCTTCAACCATTCGGAACCCAGAAAAAAACGGTAAAAAACTTCCGTCAATGGATAATTTTGTAGAAGTAGTGGGATTGGAGGATATAGTTGAAAAAATTCCTGAGAATTTAAGAGTAGATAATTTTGAAAATCTTTACGGAAATTTACACAAAGAAGACTCCAATTCTGACCAAATCAAAGAAATCGAAAAAAGAATTCTGGAATATTTTGGAGGCATGAAACTACCCGATGAGCCAACAATTTATGATTACTTAATACTTTCTTTGAGAGGAAAGGACTTAATCGCAACTTTTAATTGGGACCCATTTTTATATCAAGCATTCGTCAGAAATTCAATATTCACAAATGACTTACCAAGACTATCATTTTTGCATGGCAACGTAGCTATAGGATATAGTAAAGAGGATAAAAGATGTGGCCCTGTTGGAATGTATATAAGACATGACGGAGGATATATGGAACCCTCGAAGTTACTTTATCCAGTAGAACAAAAGAATTATACCGATGACGAATTCATTAACATGGAATGGGAAAGAATAAAATATTGGTTGAGCAAAGATAGCGGTACAGTTCGTGCGACTATTTTTGGATATGGAGCTCCCATTTCAGATGTGGAGGCAGTTTCACTTTTGAATAATGCATGGGGATCTTCAACAGAAAGAAATATGGAACAGTTTGAAGTTATTGACATATCACCTGAAGATGAATTAAGAAAACGTTGGAATGGATTTATTCATTCACATCATTATGATATTACTAATGATTATTTCAATTCTTCTTTAGCTAAAAATCCAAGAAGAACAAGCGAAAGTTATTTTAGCCACTATAAACCAATGACTCCATCAATGGCTTTTCGTTCGAATAATCCAGTTCCAAATGATTTTAAAACACTTGAAGAGTTATGGGATTGGCATAGACCTTTAATTGAAGCAGAAAAAAGAAAAGAGGAAGAAAAGAATCAAAAAAAAGAAGATAAACATCCTTTGTTTGAATTAAAACCATTAGAAAAGAAGTTTGAAGAAGAAACAGGAGAAAGAGTTTGGATTCCCACATATCATGAAGAAAAAAAGGAATACCATTATTATATGAATAAAAAATATTCCTCATGGGTTATAGGTAGAAGAGATAAAGATGAAAGATAACTACTGTTAACAAAGCATAAAATATTCATGCCGCCTAAAAGGCGGCACGCCTTTTAAGCAACCATTCGCTTCAATCCTTGTAGCCACCACTTACTTTAAACTAACTCCCTAAAACAAACCAACATCATCCAACAACAAAAAGATAAACTAACATGCCAGAAGAAAAATTAAACAAGACAGAAGAACAAATCAAACAGTATATTGATAGCCAAGCTGAACCAAAACGCAGTGAAATGCAGGCCTTGCACCAGCTCGCCCTTCAAGTGTCGCCAGCCAATAAACTATGGTACACCGATGGTAAAAACGACGAAGGTAAAATTATCGCTAACCCTAATATAGGATATGGATGTTACACCATTAAATATGCTGACGGGACAAGCAAGGAGTTTTATCAAATTGGGTTGAGTGCAAACAAAACCGGAATCTCCGTCTATATCCTTGGTCTCAAAGACAAGACATTCTTAGCCAAAACGTATGGAGAAAAACTTGGAAAGGCAAGCGTGACGGGGTATTGCATTAAGTTCAAAACGCTGAAGGATATAAACATGGATGTACTTGAAGCCGCAATACGATATGGGTTAGCGGCGCAATCTTGACACGACACCACCGTATGTAGGGATGCAAACGGATAAGAAAGTTGGCTTTGTCTCACTATGCCATTTAGGCATGATGGGAACACGGATTGGGCGGATTGGGCGGATCTACACGGATTTTTTATCTGCTTGCCTGAAATCCGTGCAAATCCGCCCAATCCGCCCAATCCGTGTTCCCATCCTACCACGCTGGCTAAAATCACATCAAAGTTTTCATGGCGGGTTTGGTGATTTGAATCGTGTGGGGTACATTTGTTGGAGCCTTTTGAAGGGCTTTGGGTTTTGCTAAATGTAGCTTGGGATACTTGAAAAAATAAATTAAAAAAAGCCTGTGTGAAACAGTGTGTAGCATGACCATGTCTCCCATTCGGTCGCCTCGGTAGCTACATTCACCGTTGTCACCAGGATAGAACACACTTGTATCAAAATCAAATTCTTATAAAATTTAACTATTCACGCAAATCAAAAAATTTTAAAAACATGAAGCATCTCTTATCTATCATTCTTTTTCTTAGTCTCAACGCTGAGATTAAAAGCCAAAATACAATCCTGGAGGAATTATATAGTGTAGATCCGCCTTTCAACCAAGAATTTCAAGTAGATTACTTCACTGTTGTTAATAAGTCGTTTGCAAAAAAGGTGGTAACGCCTGGATTCATCAACCCTCACTTTGAAAGCTTTCCTTTAAGGTATTTTAGGTGCAAATGTAAAAATAATGTAGTGGTGGATTGTGATTCCAACACCAAAGGCTCATTTTTAGAAACTTATCATTATGATTATGACAATAAGTACAAAACTGTTGGGATAAAAAGCAACAATGGATTGAATACCGCTTTCGTACTTGAATACGATTCGCTCAGTAGGCCCATCTATGTATTCAGGAAACATGAAGGGAAAATGTTGCTTTACGAATTGGCCATTTATGAAGATACAACAGTCAATATTGCTACCTTTAATCCAGAAGGGGAGGTCGTCATTAAAAAAGAATACCCCTACATATTAGGTCAGTCCAAACACATCAAAAAGGTAAAGCACGAAAAAAATAATAAAAAGGTTATAATTCATACGATTGATCCAGATTATCCAAACAGGGAGTGGAGAATGGTTTACAAATTGGATGAAAAATTGAACTGGATAAAGGTAGTCAGATACCAAACTGTTGGCTATAAAGAGTTTCCCAGGGCTAAGGTTATTCGGAAAATATATTACAAATGAAGGTAATGATTTGTTTTAGCAGGCAAAGGATTTAGACCTGAGATAAGGTGACGCCTCAAAAGGTCTAAACGGGAATCTAAGCATGATGGGAACACGGATTAGGCGGATTGGGCGGATCTACACGGATTTCAGACATGGAGAGCAAAAAATCCGTGCAAATCCGCCCAATCCGCCCAATCCGTGCTCCCATCCTATCTCGCTGGCTAAAATCACATCAAAGTTTTCATGGCGGATTAGGTGGACTGAAAAGTGTGGAGTACATTTGTTGGGCTTTGGAATTTTGATAAATGTACCTTGAGTGGCTTGAATGCGATCATCCAAAGTTGGTGGCAGTCAAGCGCCTGATTAAACATAAATCTTTTAAGATGAATTGATATGATGATTAAAATTAAATTCTTCTTGTTGCTCTTTGCTTTTATAGGTTTGATAAGTTGCAAAACCAGTCAACTTAAACAAACGCCCATGCCAGCAATTGGGATGTTTAAGGTCACAGTACTTTATTCGAATGAGGATGGTAAGACCTTTGACATGGACTATTATGAAAAAACACACATGCCTATGATGGCTGGATTTTTAGGCAACAATTTAAAATTTTATGAAATTGACAAGGGCATATCCGGCAGAACACCAAATGATAAAGTGCCTTTTGTAGCTATAGGTTATTTTTACATTAATGACATTGCAGAATACAATAAGGCAATTGCACAAAACAGGGATGCAGTTGTTAATGACCTCAAAAATTATACTAATATTCAGCCTGTTATACAGATCAGTGAAATTAAACAGGTGGGACACCTTAATACAAAATAAAGAACAAAACCATGGTTTTGAATTATTGGAAAATTTGGTATTTAAATATTTTAACTGATGGAGGTTGCGGCCCGGATTAAAATAATACAGGAGAGCTGTAAAATGTTATTACAGGGGGCTTGGGGGCGGAACGCCCCCAAAAATCGTTCCCCCGACGAGCTGCCGAAGGCGGCGAGGAGGGGCAAATGTTTTATAAGCTAATAATGCTCGCCTGTAACGTCTTAATCCTGCTTTCAGTTAAAAAATACCACAATCCAAGATTAATCAACTTAAATTAAAGCAAAATGAAAAAAATGACAATTTTCAGGGTTGTTTTGTTTGCCTTGACCACTCTAACAAGTTGTGAAGGTCCTTCCGGCAATAAAAAACTACAGGATGCAGCATCAACGTCTGCCGATATCCAAACTATTGCGGTAATAGACACTGCTGTAGGGATTGAAGGCTGTGAAAAAGCCAAATTCGATGGCACTACTTTTACCTATGTAGCTGCCAAAGTCAAGGTCATTGATAACAATACCGGCGAAATCATCGAAATCAATGGCACAAAAGTACCAAACCAAGAAGCTGACTTTTTCAGCGGCGTGTATAAGAGCTTTTTGTTCATTGACAATGGCACAGGGCCTAATGGCAGAAATTTGAAAGTTTGGAGCATAGATGAGAACAAAGTAATCTTCGATACTCCTTACGAAGGTGATTTAAGTATTAAAGACGATAAATTGAATTTTATCAAACCAATTGACATGGATAAAAATAAACCCGTTAATTGCCCGGATGCTGAAAACTGGAAAAAAGATGGGTTGGAAGTTGGTTATGGCATACCATCGGCCTACGATTTTGAAAATAAAACGGCATCAACAACAGGTGAAGCAACTTGTTTTGCTGTTCAATAAGTCCCATATCCCCCATGTATTACTGTATCAAAAAGTGGAATGAATTGGGAACGGGGCAGGTAAATATGAACCGCTTTAAATTCTATATGCACAGTTGTTTTTTACAGCTCACGCCGCCAAGTATTGTAAATAGGGGTTTGAGGGCGAAAGCCCCCCAAAGAACCCCATGCTCAAAACTTGGCAGCTCATAGTATATTATACTTCGCTCTAATAGGTTTTGTGCAAATGGGGGTTTGGGGGCGAAGCCCCCGAGAGCCCCCCTCCCCGACGAGCCGCCGTAGGCGGCGAGGAGGGGCAAAATGTGATTTGCACGACCTGTCCCGATTTTTCGGGAAAACCTATTAGCGCCGAGTATATCTAAGCTAATGATTGAATGTTCAGCAGGTGATTGTGCAACTATGTAGAATTAATTTATAAAAAAGTGATTTTCAATTTAATACTAAACTAAACAAAAATGAAAAATTTGATTTTTATTTGCTTTTCGATTTTTGTTCTTATTTCTTGTCAAGAAGATGCCAAGAAAACACAAGATACAAAAACCGTTACCACAGATTCACCAGCGATTGATACCGAACAAGCAATGGTGAATGAATTGGCCGCATTTTATACTGGCACCTTGCCATGCCCGGATTGCGAAGGAATTGAGACTATCCTCACCTTGAATGCAGATGAAACAAGGACTTTTACCCTGGAGGAACAATACAAGGGTAAAGAGGGCAAGACGGTTGAATCATCTGGGACTTGGACAGTTGCCAATGATGTAGTAACATTGAACCAACAAACTGGGGTGAGTAAATACCAGATCACCAGTGAAGGCTTGGTCAGCCTGAATGCTGACGGAAGCCAGAGGGACCCAGCATCTGCACAAAAGTATCTGCTCAAAAAAGTATTGGGGGAATAATTGACGCAATTGTTCTATCAATACTGAGTTACCGTAAAGTGACGGGGTGACTCGAAGTCGCCCCGTCACTACCACAGATGAGCAATAATTGAACTACTGTCTTTTTTAACGTGATGGGAACACGGATTAAGCGGATTTGCATGGATTTCAGACATCCAGAGCAAAAAATCCGTGTAAATCCGCCCAATCCGCCCAATCCGTGTTCCAATCCTACCACGCTGGTTTTCATAATTTGAAAAAGAAAAGCAGCAAAAACCATCCCCTCCCGATTATCCCAATCTATTTCAGCTTTGTTCTAAAAAACTCCACCGTCCGTTGCCAAGCAAGTCGAGCAGCCTCATAGTCATATCGGGGTGTGGAATCGTTGTGAAAGCCGTGGTTGACGCCTGGATAGAGGTGGGCGCTGTATTCCTTGTCGTTTTCCTGCAAGGCGGCGGCGAAGGCAGGCCATCCTTCATTGACCCGTTTATCAAGCCCGGCAAAGTGGAGTAGAAGAGGGGCTTTGATGCCGGGCACTTCCTCTGCGGTGGGTTGTCCGCCGTAAAATGGGACGGCGGCCATCAAATCCGGCACCCGCACGGCCATCATATTAGAAATCCAGCCGCCGAAGCAGAAGCCGACGACGCCTACTTTGCCATTGCATTCGGGGTGGGTTTTCAGGTATTCAAAAGCGGCGATAAAATCCTGCAACATCTCCTCCCGATCCCTTTTGGACTGCATTTCACGGCCCTCATCGTCGGTGCCGGGATACCCGCCGAGGGGCGTCAGGGCATCCGGGCCGATGGAGATAAAGCCTTCGAAGGCTGCCCGGCGGGCCACGTCTTCGATGTGCGGGTTGAGGCCCCTGTTTTCATGTACCACCACGATGCCTGGCAACTTCCCCTGATTGCCCTTCGGGCGGGAGAGCAGGGCCTTCATCTTGCCGCCGCCTTTGGGGGAATCATATTCCACGTATTCCGAATTGAGCCTGGGGTCGTCCGGCTGGACCTGGAGCGTGCCCTTGTAGTCCGGCATCACAAAACCGAGCAAGGCTGGCACGGTCAGCCCTCCGACGGCGTAGGCCGAAAGTTTTTCCATAAAAGCCCGGCGGTCGAGCCGGTTGTGGGCATAGTCGTCGTAGAGGTCGAACACTTCCTGTTTGATGTCTGCTTTGTTGATTTTTTTCATTGGTGAAATTTTTCAATGTGAGGTGAGTGACTTGGGTAAAACTAATAAAACATTGAAAAAGTGGAGGTTTTTAACGCAGGGAATCTGAGGCACGAAGGAACACAGCGTTACGATTTGGACAATTCGTCCATCCAGGAAGGGATCTTAGCTTGTCGCTTGGGCATTATTCTTAAATTGATTGATATTAACAGATATTAACCAAATTGCCTTCTATTTTGTCAATATCGTATCATTATCGGCCAATTGAGGCGTAGTTTCCCCGCCCATTTTCCCAGAACTTTGCATTATCGTTTTGTAAAAATACTACCCCACGTTGTTTTGGCCGGAGGCCACCTGCAACATCACGGATGACGTCGCAGGTGGCCTCCGGCCAAAACAAAGCGGCTCGTTCCTAAACGAACACCGTGGCAGGGAAACAGTGGTAATATTTACATCGTTTTTATAGATGCATGGCCAGATGTTGGCCTGTATTTATTGAAAACAATATTGTTTTAAAAAAATGTTACTTTGACTATTTCGGTGGAATCACGCTTTCGGGCCTGTTCCACAGCAATTGCCAAAGAACGAAAATAGCAACTCATGGCAAAAGGATTTTTGATTGACATGGACGGCGTGATTTACAATGGAAACGAAATGATCCCTGGTGCCGATACCTTTGTGGCGGCTTTGAAAAAACGCCAAATACCTTTTCTTTTCCTGACCAACAACAGCCAGCGGACGCCCCGTGATGTGGTGAACAAACTCGCAGGGCTGGACATCAATGTGGACGAAGCAGATGTGTTCACCAGCGCCATGGCGACGGCTTGGTTCCTGGCCCGCCAAAAGCCCAACGGCACGGCCTATGTGTTGGGCGAGGGCGGTTTGATTACCAGCCTGCATGAAAACGGTTATTCGATGGTGACGCAAGACCCCGATTTTGTGGTGGTGGGCGAGGGCCGCAACTTTACCCTGGAGATGGTCAACCACGCCGTGGATGCCATTTTGAACGGGGCAAAACTCGTGGCTACCAACCTCGACCCTTCCCCGAAAAAGAAGGGCTGGAGCAACCTGGGCATCAAGGCCGTTGTGGCCATGATTGAAGAAGCGACAGGTTTGAAAGCATTTTCCGTCGGCAAGCCCAGCCCTGTGATGATGCGGGTCGCCCGCAAGCGCCTGGGCCTGGACACCATTGACACCACCATCATCGGAGATACGATGGACACGGACATCCTCGGCGGCATCCAAATGGGCTACCGCACCGTGCTGACCCTTTCCGGCGTGTCGAAACTGGAAAACCTGGGCAACTATGCCTTTTCTCCCGATTTGATTTTAGAAAATGTGGGCGAACTTGACCTGGATAGGTGGTTGGAATTGGACAAGGATTCCAAACCCATTGCGCCCAAAAAGAATGGAGTGTTGGTGGGGTAGCATGGGTGATGATTACCTGTATGGATCGTGTTGGATTTTTAAAGTTTCAGCGGGGCGAATTGAAAATTACACCCCGCTGGGCAGGGCTGATTGCTTTTGATTTTTTTGATTTCAGATTTCAGATAGACGAAGTAAGATTTCAGATTTTTGGAGCATCGGGTCAAGGAAATGAGTTGATTTGGCAAAAAATCGCAATTACTCCTTCTTTTGTTTTGAGAACCTTTTCTTCATAGATCCTTTAGTTGTTTATACAATTGATTGTCAATGCATTAGTCAATAACAAAATCACCCTGTCTGCCGACAGGCAGGCAAGGACTAATGACTCAATACACTAAAATCTGCAAATCAATCTTAAATCTTACGTCTTAAATCTTAAATCAACTGGTCCTCGCTGGTTCGAACCAATCAACCCAGCCCGCTGGGGCCGGGAAACTGCCGCCTATCAATTATCCTCCAAACTATAAACGAACAACCCACTGCGCAGCTTAGGCTCAAACCAGGTCACCTTGGGCGGCATGATGAGGCCGTGATCGGCGATGTTGATCATTTGGCGCATACTAACGGGGTACATGGAGAAGGCTACGGCCATTTCTCCGCTTTCCACCCGGTTTTGCAGTTCGCCGAGGCCCCGGATGCCACCGACGAATTCTATGCGCTTGTCGGTGCGCTGATCCATGATGTTGAGGATGGGCTCCAATAGCTGCTTGGTAAGGATGGTGACATCGAGTTGACCAATGGGGCTATTGTCGTAGGTGCCGGGCTTGGCAGTCAGCTTGTACCACTGTCCGTCGAGGTAGAGGCCGAAATTGTGCAGGGCTTCCGGACGGTAGGCAGCTTCACTTTTTTCTATATCAAATCGTAGGGCAACTTCTTTTAAAAAACTATCTGCTGAGTGGCCGTTCAGGTCTTTCACCACCCGGTTATAGTCTTGAATTTTTAACTGGTTGTCAGGGAAAAGGACAGCCAGGAAATAGCTGGCCTTGCTGCCATTGAGGTGGCCGTTGCTAAGCTCCTTGCCCACCAAAGCCCCGGCAGATGTGCGGTGGTGCCCATCTGCGATGTAAATTGTGGGGACTTCTTTTTCAAACAGTAGGCTGATGCGCCGTATCAATTGCGGATCTTCGATAATCCAGAGTTTGTGCTGGATGCCGTCTTCAGTGGTGAAGTCGTACTCTGGCTGCTGTGCCTTCACCGTCTCCACCTCTTTGTCTATAGCCTCCACCTGCGGGTAGGAAAACAGCACGGGTTCGTAGTGCAGCTTGCTGGTGCGGATGTGGTTGATGCGGTCCACCTCTTTGTCGGGCCGGGTCAGTTCGTGCTTGCGGATGACGTTGTTGAAGTAGTCCTCGATGGAGCAGCAGCCAACCAGGCCAGTCTGCTCGTGCCCATTCATGTTGAGCTGATAGACGTAAAACTGTTCCGTGTTGTCCCGGACGAGTACGCCGTCGTTCACCAGTCGGTAGAAATTCTCCTTGCCTTTTTGATAAATCTCAGGCGAGTATGGATTGAAGTGGTCGGGAAAGTCAATTTCCGGCTTGATGACGTGGTAAAAGGAAAGCGGGTTGCCCTGGCTTTCCTGTTGGGCCTCCTCCCTGTTCAAGACGTCGTAAGGGCGGCTGGCCACGGCTTTTGCCTTGTCCCTGGTAGGGCGGAAGGCGCTGAAAGGAACAAAAGTGCTCATTGCATTGGCAGTTTAAGTGCTTTATTTTTCGGGGGGCAAAGCTAAAAGAATGCGTGGAAAGGGAATCGGATATTTGTCATCCAGGCGCAGTTGCAAAGACATTTTGGCTCATTTTAATACAGTGAGTGAACATATCCCACACTATTTCTTTTCAAACGTAATCCCAGAACATTTTTATCCCGTTTAGAAAAATCCGTTTAGGCGCTTTCCTCGTACAAATAAACGGAGCAATACACCTTCTATCCATCGCATATAACCTGACAATTAATACTTCTGCTGCTCAATCCCTTGCCATCATAGTGGTTGGGGATAATTTTCTTAACTAAAATTAAAACTAAAATTTTTCACTATGTCCAAGTTGATCTACACTTGGGTGGTAGGCTTATGCCTATTGATCACCCCCCAAATTTTACAAGCACAATGCGACGTGGTCCAATCGCACGTCACGACAGACTCCGGCCTCGGCTACCTTGAAATCAATGACACCAGTGATGACCAAACCATCAATGTGATCACGAATTCCACGGCACAGGCCTCTTATGTTTACATGTTGACCAATTCCAGTTTCGATATCCTCGAATTCCAGGACGGGCCAACAGCGACCTTTGACCTCTGCCCTTATGATGCCGACAAGTACTTCATCTGGGGGATGTCCTATACGGGCGACATCAACCTCGTGGAGGGCGATCTGGTGTTCACAGGTTCGTTTTCAACAGGCTGTTTTCTGATCTCCCTCACGGCAGTCGTGATCCAGAAAAACGTGGACAGCGGCGGTAACTGTACCTCCGATCCTTGCAACGATGTGCTGGCTGGCAATATTTCCTTTGCTGGCGGCGGCACCGATACGACTTTTCTCATTGACAATGTGCCGGATACGCTGGTTTTCACTACCTCGGCGAATACGGCCAACTACGACTTCACGTATGTTTTGGTGGATTCCAGCGGGAACATCGTTTCCTTCGTAACTGGCGATACCTTGATTATCAATGATACTTTGGCCAATACCAGCTTCATTTATGCCATCGCCTCCAACGGCAACCTCAGCGCCATGGTGGGCGATTCCATCACCGGCACCTTGGGCGATTCGTGTTTTAACCTGTCCACCAATTTTATCACCATCAACCAAATGACGGATACTACGGGCGGCAGTTTCAAGGCGCAATTGTTTGTTTCATCCAATACACAAGCGTTCATCGCTGCTTATAATATTTACACAGACAGCATCACGATGGACAGTTTCGCCAGTGTGGGCATGGATGCCGACGGTATCTACTATGACCCTAGCGAGGATATTTTGTACCAATTGAACCGCACCAGCAATGTCATCAATCTTTATACGAATGTCGCTTCCAACCTTTCGTCGGGGCTGCCCCCAACGCTGACGGCCACGTCCACTTCTGATTTCACTAATGGGCGTGAAATAGCCGTGAGCGGAGATCTGTTGGTGGTAGCGCAGGATGCAGACTCCTCCAACAACAACCAGAACCGTTTTATTATTTATCAAATTACCCCCAACTCCATTACTTTCCTGAAAGCATACGATGCCAATATCAACCTGTGGGGCATTGACATCAACGGCAGCACACTATATGCTGTGCAGGACAATTCCGGCAATTTGGCGGTGTATGAAAACTTCTTCACGCAGCCGGCAGGGCCCATTACCCCAAGCAATATTGTGGCAATTGAGGGCATCACCCGTACGCACGGTTTGACTTATGATGGAGACAATGACATCATGTTGATGACCGATATTGGAAATGCAGGCAGTGCAGACGATGGCGCTTTTGTCGTCATCAATGATTTTATGGCTGCCAGCGCTGACGGCTTGGTGGATTCTACCGAGCAGATACGGGTAGAGGGCGATTCTACCTTCCTTGGCAACCCAGTTGATATTGCTTTTGATTCCGACAGTATGGATATTTACATAGCGGAAAGGCTCAACGGCGGTGGCCGTGTGCTTTGCTTCTCCATGCCTGATTCTTCTGGCAATTACGCACCAGATTACAATGATATGTTCGCCGGTGCTTCGGCCCTCGATATTTCCAACGAAGACAATTTCAACCTTTGCGACCGTGTGTTTGCAGGCAATTTGACCTTGAACGGCGGAGCAATTGATACAACCATTGTGGTTGATTCGCTGGCCGATGTCCTCACCTTCATTTCAGATATTGACACCACAGGTCTTGGATTTTCATTGGCCTATGTCATCACCGACACTTTTGGGAATATTGTCAATTTCCCGATGGCAGATACTTTTGATTTCAACAGCTTTGGTCCAGGCACTTACAACGTGAGCATTTTTGCATATACAGGCAATATATTGGCACAAATTGGCGACCCACTCGGTTCTGTTGATTTGTCCGACGACTGTTTTGATTTGTCCGTTGGCAGTATAACCGTTACCGTTCTACCAGATACCAGTTCCTTCAATGTCGTGGGCCAATTCTTTGTTTCATCCGGAACCCAGCCATTTATTGGTGTTTATGATATTTACGGAAATGGCGACATTGAAGCTGACAGTTTTCCAACCGTGGCTGGCGATGCCGATGGTATTTACTTTGATATTTCGGACGATATATTGTACCAATTGAACCGCACGGACAATGTCATCAATGTTTATGAAGACGTAAATGCGAGCCTTGACATGGGCAATGATCCAATGATGACGCAGACTTCTGGTTCAGATTTCACCAATGGCCGTGAAATAGCGGTCAGCGGCGACAAACTGGTCGTGGTGCAGGATGCCGATGCATCCAATGGCAACATGGATTTATTGATGCTTTATGAAATAAGCTCCACAGGTTTTGAACTGAAAAAAACCTTTGAACCTGGCTTCCCACTGTGGGGAATCGCTATCAACGGTGGTACATTATATGCCGTGGAAGACATGAGCAACAATGTGGCTGTTTTTGAAAACTTCTTTAACCAGCCCGAAGGCCCGCTTACAGCGTCCAACGTTGTAACGATAGAAGGTCTCACCCGCACCCACGGCATCACGTACGCTGCCGATGGCGACCGACTGATACTCACTGATATTGGCGATGCAGGAAACCCTGACGACGGCGCATTTATCATCATCAAAGATTTTGAAACATTGATGGCCAATGGCTTCATCGAACTCAGCGACCAAGTGCGGGTAGAAGGGCCTATGTCCATGCTCGGCAACCCGGTTGATATCGCCATTGACGACGACCGCAACATGATCTACGTGGCTGAACGTGCCAACGGCGGCGGCCAGGTACTTGGCTTCACTGTGCCAACTGCTTCGGGCGACTATGCACCGACTTATGCCGACGATTTTGCGGGCGTTTCGGCCATCCATTTCCCGACAGAAAGCCAGGATTCTTTGAATACCGTTTCGCAATTGTTTGTTTCATCCAATACCCAGGCTAACGTGGGCCTTTTCAGCATAAAGGACAATGCACAATTGGAAGCTTCCACCTTCCCAAGCATGGCCAACGATGCCGATGGTATTTTTTACGATGAAGACGCCGATGTGCTGTACCAGTTGAACCGCACGGACAACGTCGTTGACAGGTACAGCGATGTGAAAGCCAGCCTGGCTGCGGGCATGGATCCAACGGTATCGGCCAGTACGACTTCCGATTTCACCAATGGCCGTGAAATAGCGGTGGGCGAAGATTTCATCGTGGTCGTTCAAGATGCCGACGCATCCAACAGCAACACCAATGCTTTTTACATCTACGACAAAGCAACATTGGCTTTGGTGAAAACATACGAACCAGGTATCAACCTTTGGGGCATCCATTTGGACACCACTACCTTGTACGCCGTTGAAGACAACTCCAACCGGATTGCGGTTTTCATGGACTTTTTCAACCAACCCGCCGGGGCAATCACGCCTTCGGAAGTAGTTGAAATTGAAGGTCTTACACGTACCCACGGCATCACCTATTATGCCACTGACGATGTGATGTTCCTGACCGACATCGGCGATGCAGCCAGCCCCAACGATGGAGCCATCGTGACTATCTGGAATTTTGACGCAGTGAGCGGTGATGGTATGGTAACGCTTGACGAACAAGTACGCATTGAAGGCGCTTCCACCATGCTCGGCAACCCAGTGGACATCGCCCTCGACAGGGACGCCATGATTATTTATGTGGCCGAACGTGCCAATGCGGGCGGGCAAATCCTTTCCTTCGGAATGCCAGTCAATTCAGGCGATTATACACCGATGTACAGTGCCATGTTTGCAGGAGCTTCCGCAGTACACCTCTCTGGCGGTGAAGACATGAACTTCACGGGCAATTCGGAAGAAAGTTGGTACAGGGGCCAACCACAGATCAATGCTTATGTTGCATCTACCAACAACACTTTGAAAGTGTTCCCGAACCCAGTTTCCAGTACGGTTCACTTGGAATGGGAGCAACTAAATGCCGATTTGGACGACAAAGTGATGGTACGCATCATTGACAACCAGGGCCGTGAATTCCGCCGTGAGCAAACAGCCGTGGTGGAAGGCATCAATAGCCTTAACATCTACATCGAAAACCTGCGTGCAGGCATGTATCATGTTTTTGTGACAGGCCAGGGCGTGACCCAACACCAGCGTTTTGTGAAAGAATAAATTCGGATTCGTTTTTTAGGATTGCAATAAAGCAGGGAGAGCATTTGCTCTTCCTGCTTTTCTATTTTTGTGAAAAAAAAGATGGCTGCTAAATATGATCAAATTGGCATCAACTACAACCAAACCAGAAAAGCCGATCCGTATATCGCTTCCAAATTGTACGGTTTTCTGCAACCCACCTTGGAAGGGAAGTACCTGGACATTGGCTGTGGCACGGGCAACTACACCTCGGCCCTGCACCAAATGGGCCTTGATTTTACCGGCGTCGATCCATCGTTGGAAATGCTTTCAAAAGCAAAAGCAAGCGCAGGAAACATCCATTGGATACAGGCAGCAGCAGAGGCCCTGCCCTTTGAAAATGAGAGCTTTGACGGCGCAATAGCCACACTTACCACCCATCATTGGCGGGAATTGGAAAATAGCTTTCGTGAAATATACAGGGTACTAAAAACGGGCGGCAGATTCGTTATTTTCACCTCCACGCCCCAACAAATGGGCGGCTATTGGCTTGGCCATTATTTACCCAAAATGATGCAGGATTCCATCCAACAAATGCCGTCGTTGGAAAGGGTAGGGAGCGATTTGACCGGGTCTGGTTTTGTCATTTCAGCCCTCGAAAAATACTTCATCCGGGAAGGCCACGAGGATCTGTTTTTGTACGCAGGCAAACACATGCCATCGCTCTATTTGGACAGCCGGGTAAGGCAAGGCATTTCCTCTTTCTCATCCCTGGCCAACCAGGCGGAAGTAGAGGCTGGGTTAAAATATTTGGCCGAGGATATCGCATCTGGTTTTGTGCAACATTTGATAAATGAATGGGAAAATGACGAGGGTGATTATCTTTTTATAGTGGCGGAAAAATTAGGCCATTGATTTTTTATAAATAGCTCTAAAAGAACATATTGCAAACTGAGCCGTTGCCATTAAAAAGCCAGGCATGATAAAATCCCGTCATAAATTTCGACTCGTCATTTCCATAGTAATTATTTTCTGCGCGTTAATTGCAATGCCAGCCCTCGCCCAGGTGCCACAAGGCATCCCCAACGATAATGTGCCAACCGATTGGTCCACCTGGTCGGCCAGAGTGTGGTACATTATTCTGCCCATTGCCATCATCATCCTATACGTGGCAGGCCGCAGAAGATGGAAAAAACCTGAAGACAAACAGTATTAACTGGCTCTATTCTTTTTTATGGTAAAACTCCGAGTGGGAATCCCCTTCCTCATGCACTCCCATTTTCCCTACCTTTGTGCGGCACCTACAAATGGGCCAATCCTAAGCCTTATTTTTGGGTGTAAATGGAGTTTAACTGGTTGAAATCCACGTGCCTCCAAACACAAAAATACGTAAACACTTAAACACAAAATCACCCTCTACCATGTCACTCATACAAGACTTCAACGACTACCGGGCGAAGATGAACGAAAAGATTTTTGCCCAAAACAACAAGGCGCTCAACCGCTTTTTTGCCCTCGACAAAAATGCCTACGAAGACGGGGCGCTCGATAAAAAAACAAAGGAACTGCTCGGCCTCGTCGCCTCTATGGTGCTGCGTTGCGACGACTGTATCCGCTATCACCTCGGCACCTGCCACGAACTGGGCGTGACCCGTGACGAGGTGTTTGAAGTTTTCGCCATCGCCAATCTCGTGGGCGGCTCCATTTGCATCCCGCATACCCGGCGGGCGGTGGAGTATTGGGAGGAATTGGAGAAAGGGTAATCCTTTCAGATAAAAAGTATGGGTTAACTTTGCCCCGAACCCGCATTCTTTCAGACAAACAAATTTTTGATGCAAACCCATACCCAGCCAGCCCACAGCTATCTCAACCAACTCAATACCGTGCAGCGGCAAGCCGTCACGACCACCGAAGGCCCCGTGCTGGTGGTGGCCGGCCCAGGCTCCGGCAAGACGAGGGTGTTGACTTACCGCATTGCCCATTTGATACAAAAAGGCGTCGCACCTTGGGAAATACTGGCCTTGACGTTTACCAACAAGGCTGCCCGTGAAATGAAGGAACGCATCGAAAAAGTGGTCGGGCCAAGGGCGAACCGGGTTTGGGCGGGTACTTTTCACAGCATTTTTGCCAAAATACTCCGGGTGGAGGCGCAGCACATCGGCTATCCGTCCAATTTTACCATCTACGATACCGACGACACGAAAAGTGTCATCACCGCCATCATCAACGAGATGAACCTGAACAAGGAGCAGTACAACGTGAACAACATCCGGGCGAGGATTTCTTCGTGCAAAAGCAACCTCGTCACGCCCAAAATGTACGTGAACGACCCCAGCATGATGGAGGAGGACAGGCAGGCAAAACGGCCTTTTTTCCAGCAGATTTATGAAAAATACGTGGGCCGCTGCAAGCGCTCCGGTGCGATGGATTTTGACGATTTGCTGTTTAGGCTGTACGAGCTGTTTCAAAACCATGCAAGTGTGGTGGACAAGTACCGGGCGAAGTTCCGCTACCTGATGGTGGACGAGTTTCAGGACACGAATTACCTGCAATATGCCATCGTGAAAAAGTTTGCGAACTACGAAGGCAGCCCCCGCAATATCTGTGTGGTGGGCGACGATGCCCAGAGCATCTATGGCTTCCGGGGGGCCACCATCCAGAATATTTTGGACTATGAAAACGACTTCAAGCAATACGGCATACAGACCTTCAAACTGGAGGAAAACTACCGCTCTACCGACCACATCGTGAAGGCCGCCAACGAGGTCATTTCCTACAACCGCCGCCAAATTCCGAAGACCATTTTTTCCAGCAAGGGCGAGGGCCAGCGCATCAAAATCATCAAGGCGATGACGGACAGCGAGGAGGGAAAGCGGGTCGCAGATTTTATCATTGAACAAAAAAACCGCCACCACCTGTCCAACAAGGAAATAGCCATCCTTTACCGCACCAATGCACAATCGAGGGTTTTCGAGGAGTGGATGCGGCATTTCAATATCAACTACAAAGTGTTCGGCGGGCTGTCGTTTTACCAACGAAAAGAAATAAAAGACCTCATCGCTTACCTGCGCCTGTCCATCAACCAGCGTGACGACGAGGCGCTGAGGCGGATTATCAATTACCCCAGCCGGAAAATTGGCAAAACGACCATCGAAAAATTGAGCGCTGATGCCGACCAGGCAGGGAAACCGATATGGGAGATTTTGCCGTCCGTCAACTTGCCGGGCCAGGCCCGCAACGCCATTGACAACTTCGTGGCATTGATCGAAGATTTTGCAGAAAAGGCCCAAACGCTCGATGCACACACAATGGCCGAATACATCGCCCGCCGCTCCCGATTGATGGACGAACTGAAACAAGACACAACGGTGGAAGGCATTGGCAGGCTGGATAACGTGACGAGCCTTTTGGACGGCATCAAAACCTTTGTTGAGGATGATGTCATCTCAACAGGCCGGGAAATGGACGAGGAAGTGGATGAACTGATTCCTGTGACGGACCCAACGGACAAATCGCTGGCGGCTTACTTACAAAACATCGCCCTGATGACCGACCTCGACGACGCCGATATGAACGGCGATTTCGTCACCCTGATGTCCGTCCACTCGGCGAAGGGACTTGAGTTCAAAAGCGTTTTTGTAGCGGGCATGGAGGAGCAATTGTTCCCATCGTTCATGAGCATGGACACGCCGGAGGGCCTGGACGAGGAGCGCCGATTGTTTTACGTGGCCATCACCAGGGCAGAGCAATTCCTGACGCTTAGTTACGCAGCCAGCCGCTACCGATATGGGCAGGAACGCTACAATCCACCGAGCCGTTTTTTGGATGAAATAAACCTGGAACACCTGGATGCCGCATCGCCCATTGGCAGCAAGGCGATGGCACCGCTTGGGCGTTTTGACCAGGGAGGTCTCAGTGGCAGCAGCACTGGCAGGACCGCTTCGGGGGTGACGGGAAACTTCAAACCCAGGGGCACGGCGCAACAGCCGGTGCTAAGGGCAGACCCAGCCACATTCAAGCCCAGCCCGGCAGACCAGATACAAACGGGCATGAAAGTGCTTCACTTAAAATTCGGGGAGGGCAAGGTACTGGCCGTGGATGGGGCAAGGGACAACCGCATGGCCACTATTTTTTTCAATGACCTGGAGGTGGACAAACAGAAGCGGATTGCATTGAAATTTGCGAAGCTGCAAATTATGGGGTAGGTGAAATCCAAACAGGCGGGTTGGATAACCCGCCCTCCCGAAAATATCTGCTACAACCGTTCATGCCTCGCCTTTTGTCATTTGATTATCCAGCGATGATATGCCCAACAAATTCTGCATCGTCGTCCAATATCAAATCATCTTGGCGGCGGAAGCATAAAGCGCTTGATTCGTCTGTCCAAAACAAGCTTGGCTGGTAGCGGTGGCCTTTTCTGTCCATATTGAAAGTAGCGAGTTCCTGATATACAGGTGAATAATGTCCATAATCTCCTTCAGTCTCATAATCGGGCGTGGAAGATCCGTTGAAATAGGCAATATTTTCCCCCATGCGCCCAAAATAAGGTTTGCGCACATAACGCCTTTCAGGGAAATCATGCTCCGTCAGTGAAGTTTTGAGCAAATAGGGATTGTTTGGCTCCAATTCGTGCATAATTTTCATCAAGCCTTTTGATTGTAGGAGCATCGTATAAGCTGGGTTAAGGACTACGCCGAGTTTGTTGAGGATAATATTGCACAATATATCAAATAGCTCAGTTTCCTCGAATACAATTAAATCCCAGGGCACAAATTTGAACCAGAAATCATACCGCCTGAATTCTTCTTCGTGCAATTCCAGGTAAAACCCTTCATCGGGCGAAAAAATCACCCGCTCCATTAAAATTTCCTGAACATCTGAGAAATTAGCCTTTTTGGCGGCTTTGGTCACCAGCTCCGTGTTGAGCCAATCTTCATCGTGGCCCAAACCCGACAAGAGTATGGTAGGTGTTTTATCCGAATGATGTTTCAAAATATGCTGTAGGCGCTTGGCCAGGCTTTCCAGCAAGTTATTGAAGGCTTTGCCGTTGGGCAGTTTTCTTGACTCCTGCTCCCGATGCATGTCCTGGACAATGGCTGTCTCGGGCATGAGGGAACAAGTGTCGGCGTTCAGTTCCAGCATTTTCAAAGGGATGCCGTCCAATCCACCAGCAAAATCAAATCGGCAAACGAGATGCTGCCCCATTTCATGCTGAAGCGAGTATTTGACCAAATTGACCGCATGAGAAGGGATGCCCACTTCTGCCCAGCGCTGCTGGGAAGCCACTGCTTGAGCAGCCCGAATCATCAGATCGTAGAGCTGTGCAGCGGCTTCCCGGTATAGGTTCAATTCCCGCTCATTGAGCCGGATAACATCTTGGGCAATATAGTCTTCGTTTTCGCCGGAGGCCATCCAACCAAGACCTGCCTTTTTTAATGTTTTATGTGGCAAAGGGCCAACGGGAATGATTCGATTATCCACCTACCGAACGGGTTGAGCGGCCACCACCAAAGCCAGACTTGCCTGAAGGCCGTCTTACAGTAGTGCGTTGCGCAGTTGAATTGATGCTTTGTCCGGCATTGCTGGTCACTCTGTTGTAAGTATTCTGATCCATATAAGCCCCAGCCGAAGGTCCGACTCCCATGGATCGTCCCATCATAAAACCAAAGAGGCCCGCAGTAGCAGCCCTAACTATTGGGTTCCTGCGGTTTCCGGAAGAGCTGTCAGCGTCCACCAGCCTCGCTTCGTCCAGGGTAAAGGTATCAATGTTGCCGTCCATGTATTTGGCAACAATCCTGCTATCGGCAGGGGCGGGCACAGTTTCTTCTTCTTCGATTTTGAAAAGATCAGATTCCACTTCCTTTACAGTGGTGATGAGGCCCTGGGTAGGGGTGGCTATTTCTTCTTCTGTCCATTCTCCTTCTGCTTCGTCTTTGGAGAAGAAAATAAAATACACGGCCACCAAGCCGATGACACCATAGATGATGAGCTTTGCTTTTGACATAATACAGTTTTTTGTGAAATGATACCTATTACTCTTTAGGCCCTGGGCGAGGAGAAAGCGTATTTCTTCTCAACAAAAACAAGCCAGCACTTTGGCCTTTCCTGGCTTGGGCTGATAAACAGTTGGTTGTTCATTTCGGAGAAAAATTTTATTTATTCGTTGCCAAATGTAGAGAACGCCCTCAAATATCCATTCAATTTTACAAAAAAAATTCAAGAGATTGCCATCTTTGAAGGCGCTTTCAAAAAAAGCCCGCAGAATTAAAGCATGAATGCATCCAAACAGCTTTCCGAAAAATCTATTTTCTTCGCCGCTGTCTTTATCGCTGGCCTTTGTTCCATCATTTATGAATTGCTTATCAGTACAACTTCCTCTTATTTTCTTGGCGACAGCGTCAAGCAGTTTTCTCTGACCATCGGGGTATATATGGCCGCAATGGGCCTGGGTTCGTGGTTGTCCAAATTTTTAGAGGACGACCTGCTGGAATGGTTTGTGAAAATAGAGATCGTCCTTGGCTTGATAGGCGGTGCAAGCGTACCCATTTTGTACCTGTGTTTTGACCAATTTTCACTGCTGGGACTACAGTGGCTGGTGTTGGGGCTTACCATGCTCATAGGCATGTTTACGGGCTTTGAGGTGCCAATTCTCGTGCGCATCATGAAAACCTATTACCCACTCAAAACCAACCTCGCCAATGTGTTGAGCCTGGATTATGTGGGAGCATTGGCAGCGACACTCCTTTTCCCTTTTGTTTTACTGCCTTTTGTAGGTGTTTTCAGGACATCTGTGGCCTTTGGCCTGGCGAATATAATTTTAGGGCTAATTATTTATCGTTATATTACACAGCATCTTTCTATTCGGCGGAAAAATTGGATAGAATTGCTAACATTGGCCTGCGTCCTATTTTTTTTAGCATTGCTTATATATGCAGGTAAATTGCTCCAGCATTGGGAGGATGGAACATATAAAAGCGAAATTATTTTTTCTAAACAAACTCCTTATCAACAATTGGTTTTGACCAAAAATAAACAGGATCTCCGCCTGTATATTAATCGAATTATACAGTTTTCTTCTCTTGACGAATATCGCTACCATGAATCCTTGGCCATTCTCCCTTTGAATATGGCGGTCAATAAAAAAAAGGCACTCATACTTGGCGGAGGAGAAGGCTTGCTGGCCAGGGAATTGCTCCGCCACCCTGCCGTCCAATCGGTAACGATTGTCGATCTGGATCCAGAGGTGTTCCGGCTGGGGAAAGAAAACCCTTATCTAAACAGCTTGAATGGCCAAGCCTTGACCGACAATAGGGTCAATCTCGTGACACAGGATGCCATGTTGTTTTTGAGCAATTCATCTGAAAAGTTTGATATTATCCTCTCCGATTTGCCCGATCCATCCAACGATGCAGTGGCCAGGCTTTATAGCACTGTATTTTTCAAAAAGGCCCGGCAATGTCTTGCACCGGGTGGTGTTTTTGCCACACAGGCTACCAGCCCTTTCCATACCCGACGGGCTTTCTGGTGCATTTACGAAACAATGCAAGCCAGTGGTTTTGCCCATATCTACCCCTATCATGCTTACGTGCCAACCTTTGGCGATTGGGGCTTTTTGATGGCTTCAGATCGTGCTTTGGACACTGAACATTTTTCTCCTGGCATTACTTGCCGTTTCCTCGACGAGGAACTTGTCAAGAAAATGTTCTATTTTGAGCAGGATATTTCAAACCCAGGCAACTTAAATATTAATCGCCTTGATCGCCCTTGCCTGCTTACATATTTTTTAGAAGATTGGGAAATATGGAGCATGGAAAAGAAAACCAGTTAGGCCACCAAACTGGAATTTCTTTTAATATTATTCTCAATATAAAAACTTAGCACTCCATGGAAAGCCCGCTCGGAAAACATTGGATTATTGAACTATACGGCTGCGACTGCACCACACTTTGCCAACCCGGCACGATGGAACGTTGCCTGAATGATGCGGCCCTGGCAATGGGGGCCACCGTTGTACAAAGTAATTTTCACCACTTTGCCCCGTTGGGCGTTTCAGGGGTGGTGATCATCCAGGAAAGCCATTTGACCATTCATACTTGGCCAGAATATAGTTATGCGGCTGTTGATATTTTTACTTGTGGAAATATGGACACCGAAGCTGGTGTGCAATTGCTATTTGAACATTTAAAAGCAAATAAAAAAGAAGTGCGCCTAATAGGACGAGGGGAAGGCCTTTTGGCAGCGAAAATAGGGCAAACAGTCTGCTCCTGAACTACCGTCCGCTGCATTGTTACATGGCCGAAACCTCCTTTTTTTCAATGGCACGCATCGGCCCTGCACTTATACACTCCGTTTTTACAAAATACCCCACCACGCCCAATGACAAAATAAAATAAACGCCCAGCAGGTAAGCCCAGTTTGGCAGCCATTCGTTCAATCCAAACCAATCCATGCCTTGCCACCAAATCAGCCCCATGCCAAATGCTACACGTACTGCCTCCGCTGCCAAGGCCCATTTTGATTTGTCCAAAAGGGTAGTGTAGCTGAAAATGCTGACGAACAGGAAAGCGCCGTAAAGGAAAATGCCTGGCACCTGGATGTCAGCTATGCGGTTGAAGAGGTAAAACATGAGTACCAAGGTCATCGCCATTTGAACCCACGACCACAGCAGGAGTTGCCTTGAAGGCCGGGTTTCATATTTTTCAAAAACAGCAAAATCGTCAACCGTTTTTACGGGGTATTTCTCCAACATATCAGCAGGCCGCCAGCCCGTTGGCTTGAACCAAAGGCGCAGCTTGTCTTTCCACGAACGGGTGCGGAGGGCATCGGACAACAAGAGCCAGAAATGCTGGAAATTGATGAGGATGGGGTTCCAGGTCCGCACGGGCCGCTTGACGCCATAAATGGGCGGCACCTCGGCCAGTTCGGGCTGAAAGGTGCCGAAGAGTTTGTCCCAAATGATGAGGATTTGCCCATAATTGCGGTCGAGGTATTGGGCATTCATGGCGTGGTGGACCCGGTGGTGGGAGGGCGTCACAAGGAAACTTTCGAGAAATCCCATTTTGCCAATCAGCCTTGTGTGGTACCAAAACTGGGCAAACAAATGGATGGGCGCAATCACGGCAATCACTTTGGCCGGAACGCCCAGCAAGGCAGCCGGCAACATCAAAATAGCGAAATAGGAAAATGCTTCGGAAATACTCTGCCGCAGCGCACAGGACAAATTGAACTCCTCGCTGCTGTGGTGGATGGTGTGGCGGTTCCAAAGGAAATTGATTTCATGTTCAAAACGGTGCATCCAGTAGCCCGCAAAATCCTTGGCGAGAAATGCCACGACAAACACAAGCCAAGTGGCCTGTATTTCAAACAAGGCAATGTGTTTCACCAGCCATGAATAGCTGATGATGACCACTGTGATGCCCAGCACATCTTTCACCACGTTCGTCACGCCACTGCTGAGGCTGGCGATGGTATCGGCCCCACGGTTTACCTGGATGCCACGATATTTCGCTACCACAGCCTCTACAATGATGAGCAGCACAAAAAAAGGAATGACAATGTTCAATGCCTGGGCATAAGCTTCCATGCAGTTGTATTTTGTGCAAAGATAAGGAGCGGGGGTGTTGGAAGATAGTTTTTAGTGCTTTGCGTCATTAGTCATTGGCCATTAAGTCATTGGATAAAACGTTGAAAATCAATTTTGTGGATGACAAAAATCCTGTATGAAAAATTGGTCCCTAAAACACTTGAAAAGAGGGAACTTATAGATATCCGTATTTGAAATTGATAGTCAACAAAGTGTAAGTAGTTGATTTTCAACAAAATGATCTCAATGACCCTGTCTGCCGACAGGCAGGATATGACATTCAATGACATTTAACTATACAGAAGCAGGTGAAAGGCCATCAAAACTTGCGGTACTTCGCCATAAGTTCCACGGAGATGACGTTTTGTTTGAGAAAGGCAGTATCGGCGCCGTAGGAGCCTTTTGTGGGAAAAAAGACCTCCACTTGTGGCACCAGCCAAGCTTCATCTTTGTCAAATGCTTGCTTCAAACCCGCCTCGCCGTTGGCTTTCAGGTCGCTGCCGTTTTTGTTGAGGCTGAAAATTTCTTCAAACAAAAACAGCCAGGAGGCTCCGGCACGTGCGCTGATACCTGTGGTGGTTTCGTCCAACAAGGCCACCCTGGCTTCAATTTTTACATGCTCTTCCGGGCAAACATGTTCCACCAATTCGCTCCATTGGAACACCCGGTTGCCGCTTCCGTCCATGTAAGAATAATATTCCCCCTTTGTAGAATCAACGATGGAACTGCCCAGCAAATAAAGGTCGTAGGTTTGATTTGGCCCACAAGGCGAATCGTCGAACAAATCGCAACTGGCGCAAAGTGCTATGAAAGCCAATGCAAAAAGTAGATTTTTCATAAGGTAATTTTTTATTAGAAATGGGGCTCACGAGTGTTTTGAGTGAAAACCAAATGCAATTCTTCAATAAACCAAATTAAAGCATCCCCTCCTCGCCGCCTTCGGCGGCTCGTCGGGGGAGAGGAATCTTGGGGGCGTTCCGCCCCCAAACCCCCTGTTTTTCACGCTAAGGCAACATGAGCCAGAAATGGTATAAATCTACGGGTGAAAACACCTGTTTGATTTCGGATCGATGAAATTTCCCTTTGCCTTGTTGCTATATGGTTCATTTTGGCCACCTACTTTGACCTTTAAACTTTTTACTTTGCCCTTAAAAAATGAACCAACGCATTGCACATATCGCCCTTGTCGTCAAAGATTACGACGAAGCCATCCAATGGTACACCAACATCCTTGGTTTTGAACTGATAGAAGACACCGCTTTGAGCGAAACGAAACGCTGGGTGCTGATTGCACCAAAAGGGGAGGGCTATTGTAAAATCTTGTTGGCCAAGGCCGCCAATGAAGAGCAGGCAAAATGTGTCGGCAAACAAAGCGGGGGCCGGGTTTTCCTCTTTCTGCATACGGATGACTTCTGGCGGGATTATGAGCGTTTGTCAAAACTCAAGGTGCATTTCGTGAGGCCGCCCGCAGTGGAGCCTTATGGCACGGTGGCTGTGTTAGAAGATTTGTATGGGAATTTATGGGATTTGATTGAACCAAAAAATTAAAACAAAAACGCCGAAGGCCCACACTGCAAACCTCCGGCGTCGGCTTTTATTCAATTACCCTTCAAACAGGGAAAATAAAAGCCAGCATTAAACCGACTATTTTCCAAACCTATAAGCGATGCCCAGCAATCCCACATCGGTGTGCATTTTACTGGTAATCTCGCTGCCCGGTACTTTGCCGAGCGGATCGCTGGCAGTGATGAGCGAAGGGCTGAGCATTTGTCCGCTCACCTCTGCGGTCATGCCGTGGTGGTAAGCCAGGCTGATGTCAAAATTGTCGCTGATTTTATAGGCAAAGCCAAACTGGATAGCGTGTGCGATAACCGCAGGAGCAGGGGCCGAAAAGAACACGTTGTCTTCGTCAATTGGGCTGGAGCTGAAGGTGTAGCCCAATCTTATCGGCACTTTTTGGATCAATTTCAATTGAACTCCGGCGGCTACTACATTCACATTTTTCCAGCCAAAACCAGCCACGGCCCCTGTGGGAAAACCATTTTCCGCTATCACCCAACCGCTCTGTTCAAAGCCGTCCGTGTTTTCATAATTGATAAAACGGTAGTCAACGGCCAGGTCAAATAATTTGTGCGAATAGCCAACACCAGCCGAGATAATGGAAGGATAATCCAGGTTAAAAACAATGGTCTCCGCTTCCGAACCGTCCACGTATTTGCCATCAATTTCAAGGTCTTTAAACCACTGCGTGCTCTTGTATGTCAGCCCAAAATTTAGCCCCATAGTCGTTTTGTAAAATAGTCCAGCCTGAAAACCTATGCCCAGTGCCGAATCTTTTTCACCAACGGAATAACCCTTGGCAGAAGGAGCGCCAATTGGCACTGGTTGTATCAGCAGCGAGGAATAATTGAAGGTCGGGCCGACACCCAGGGACAGGCCTTTGGCCACTTCATAAGCGCCCGTCAAACCCACCTGCATCAACTGATATTCTGAGTTCAGGTGGCCAAAACCCATCATGCTTTGCGGATAGAGCAATGGGTTGGAATTGGTGGGGTCAAAATTGGCATTGTCGGGCAATGGCAGATTGGTCGTTTCAGGATAATCCACCCCAAAACCGCTGATGCCAAATGCCGAAAGCCCAAAGGTCAATTTGCTGTCCGGCAATTTGATCACAGCACCCAGGGTCGGCAGGATGGAAGCGCCCATCTCATCTTCCGTAGTGCCTTCAATGGTGATAAAACCGCCTTGTCCATCCGGCTGTTGCACTTTGGAATAAACCTCTGGGGCGGCTGTAAAATAAGCAGCACTCAGGCCAATTTCCGTGTGTTCAAATGCCGTGATGGAAGCCGGGTTCCATTGCAAGGAACCGAGTATGTCAATGGGCAAAGCCGTGCCGGCACCTCCCATAGAGAAATTGGAAGCGCCCGCCCCTTGCAAAACGTGCCCCGTCTGGGCCTGTATGGTAATGCTCAAACATGCGAAAAAGACAAAAAGTAGGTTTTTCATATCCTTTGGTTTTGACCAGGCTTAAGGAAGCAATTGCTTGGCATCCATAAGCTGGTTTCAATGATTTGATAGTTGTTCAAATGGAAAAACCAGATAAATTTTCCCACCTCAAAATTTCAAATCATACCAGCCGGACTTGTGTGACAGGAGTCACAATATGCCTTTGATCTGCCATGATAATTGGCAGTAAAATAACTGATGCAAGTCATTAAAAACCAATGTGTTAGGGAAATGCGGAAATGGTTGAGAAAATATATAGTAATATTTGGAAAATAACTTCCCGATATCGTACCCAAATACGTTGTAGAGGTTTCAAACCATTTTGATTACCCACAGAATAGATGGGTCGGAATACTGACCTCGTTCCACGATAGCTATCGGGAGGTCAAATATTTGTAGAAAATATCATCGAAGCGGCGGCTTCGACCTCGGAGAGGTCGCATATAGGGCCAAAGTCCGACCTCCCGATAGCTATCGTGGAACGAGGTTTTGGAAATTTAATTAAAAATATTCTGTAGGTAATCAAAATGGTTTCAAAGCTCTACGACGTTGTACCGAAGTACATAACTGACGTAGTTTTTGGCCCGTACTAAGGTGACGCCTCAAAAGGGCCTGCAAAATCTGAGGCTATCCACAGGCATGTGCGGCCCTTTTGAGGTGTCGCCTTAGTCCTCCCATCAGTTAATACCACTGCCAAATCAAGCTTTTAGGCGACCTTTTTCCGATTGGCCAACCTCCTTCCAATTTTGATAATAATCCCCAGGGCCAGCAGCACAGCAAATGCAGCAGCAGCATTGGCAATCAATGAGGGCTTCTCGTTTTCATTTACCGCCACATAAATGCCGAAAAATGCCCAAATCAATACCAGTGCAAATCCAATATCCTTTCGCCGGAACAACAGCAGCAATCCGAGGAAAGTACCCACCATTAGCATATACACCGTCCAATATCGTGGGGCAATGCCGAAGCCCTCCCAGTGCATGGCGAGCAGGAAAGCGCTGGCATTGGCAATGGTCGCCACCGTCAACCAGCCCAAATAAATGCTGAAGGGCAAATGCACACCATATTTGATGCGGGCGGGGGGCTGAAACCGCCCGATTTGCAGCCGCTGATAAATGGCGATGAGCGAATAGAGCATCACCACGATGATGCAGAACGACAGCCCGATTTTCAGGTGGTGCCAGGCCAGCAACCAGGACATATTGGCGAGGCAATTGATGAAAAACCAAGGCCCAATGGCCTCCACCACATCGTTCGGCGGCTGGTCTTTTTGCAGCAGCCCCTTTGATTGCACCACGATGAACACCGCCAACAACAAATAAATCACACCCCAAATAGCAAAGGTGAAGGGCGCAGGCGTGAAAAGACTGGCGAACATATCGGAAACTTCCTTGGTGGAGCGCCCGCCCAAAGGCAGGGCATTGGCGAGGTAGTTCATCACCAGCACGCCGATGAAACCGAGGATGTTGAGGATTTGATAGGTCTTTTTCATGGTTTTGTTTTTCAGTTAAGTTCAGGCAAAATGGTTTTTTACGAGATAAGGCGACACCTGCAAATGGCCATTCTGATTTTGTAAAATAGCGTAAATATGGAACGGCCATTTGCAGGCGTCACCTTAACGGCGACTGTATCTGTCCTGCACACTAAATTTTGAATTAAAATGAAAGATGCTTGTAAATGTTTAATCATTGATTACTTGCAGCTTCAATCGAGTGATTTTTGGAGTGTTTCAAGTTGAGGCTGATAAGGTGTCTTTTTACCATTAAAACCTCACCCCCGGCCCCTCTCCTTTGAGGAGAGGGGAGAAACGCTGCTTTCATGCAAAACCCAAGTATTTTCAACTGAAGCATTCTCTGCTCCCCTCTCCTATGGGGAGAGGGGCTGGGGGTGAGGTTTCCAATTTTTGATGGTAGTTTTGGCGGCCTGCTCAACCGTAAATATGGAATGTTAAGAAAAAATAAAGTTACTGCTAATGAACGAGGACATCCCCCTAACCCACTTCAAAGGGGGAATCCATGTCTGCAAATTCATTAATTTCTAAATTTAAGCAGGGACTTATTCCCCCTTTGAAGGGGGGAGGGGGATGTCCCTCCAAATGGACGGCATTTGAAATTTCTCTAAACACTCTCAATCGTCAACCATCAATTAAAAAATCATAAATCCCACAATTTGTCCAACTCAAACATCTTCCGCCCCTCCTGGCGCATCCGCAAGGCCCACACTACTGCCATACAGGTGATGGGCAGCTACGCCCTGCACTTTTTGGGAAAAAAACTCTTCGGCCAGCGCTGGTATGAAAAGCGCATCGTGAAGCTCCACCTGCGCAATGCGGAACGGGTAAAGCGTTCCATTTTGCAGTTGGAGGGACTGTTCATCAAGATAGGGCAACTGCTCTCCATCCTCGGTACTTTTTTGCCGGAAGAATTCCAGAAGCCACTGGAGGAATTGCAGGACAAACTGCCGCCACGCCCTTTCGCCGAGGTGCAGGAGCGCATGTTGAAAGAGTTTGGCAAACTGCCCACGGAGGTTTTCAGCACTTTTGAAGAAATGCCGCTCGCCTCCGCCTCCATCGGGCAGGCGCACAGGGCCACGCTGCCCGACGGCACACAGGTGGTGGTAAAAGTGCAGCACGCCAACATCGAACAAGTGGCGCAGGTGGACCTCCGCATCATCCAGCGGCTCACCAAGATCATCGCCTTTTTCTACGACATCAAGGGCATGGACTACCTCTACACGCAGGTGCGCAAGATGATAGAGGAGGAACTGGACTTCCGGCGGGAGGCGCAGTCCATGCAGCGGATAGCGGCCAACCTCCTGGACGAACAGCGCTTCCTCATCCCGCAAATTCACCCCGACTACTGCACCGGACGGGTGCTGACCACCACCTGGCACGAGGGCGTGAAAATCAGCAACACCGCCCAGCTCGACGCCTGGGGCCTCGACCGCCGGGACATCCTCAGCCGACTGCTGCGGGCCTATTGCCGCATGGTGTTCAAGGACGGGGTCTATCACGCCGACCCACACCCCGGCAACATCCTGGTAAAACCCGACGGCACCCTCGTGCTGCTCGACTTCGGGGCCGTGGCCGAACTCAGTCAGCAACTCCGGGAGGGCATTCCCCAAATGATAGAGGCCGCCGTGAAGAACGACACCGGCGCATTGGTGGCAGCGGCCCGCCGCATGGGCTTCATCGCCCAGGGCAAGGACGCCGACGAGATGGCCGAAAAGATGATTGACGCCCTCCGCAACTTCCTCCAAAACGAAGTGAAACTGGAGGGCCTCAACTTCCGTGACATCGAACTCGACCCGCTCAACAACAGCCTCTTCGACCTCATCGGCGACATCGGCATCGGCGGCATCACCGGCACCGTGCAAGTGCCCAAGGACTGGGTGCTGCTCAACCGCATGATTGCCCTGCTGCTCGGCATCAGCACCACCCTCGATCCGCAGCTCAACCCCCTCGATGTGGTGCGCCCCTACCTGCGGGAGTTCATGGTGGGCGAAAAAGACAACCTCGTGGCCTTCGTCACTGGCCTCGTGCGCCGCACCGTGGCCACCTCCCTCGCCCTGCCCGACGAACTGCACCGGGTATTGCAAAAAATAGACAAAGGCCAGCTCGAAACCCGCACGCCGGACATCCGGGAGGGCTCCCGCCTGCTCTACCAGGGCTTTCAACAGTTCGTGCTGGCCCTCCTGATCATCGCAGCGGCCACCTTTGGCTATCTTTTTTACTCCAATGGCCATATAAAGGCAGCCCGTTGGAGCTTTGGGATTTGTGCCTTCTTTATTTTGCTGCTGCTGAGGGCGATTAGGGTGGGGGGGAGGATATGGAGGAGGTTGGAGTGAGGGGGGTTAATACCAAATTAAAAACGTAAGTAGAAAATTTTTATATAAAAACATTTGTACTAAATTTGTATCGTTGAAAGATTGAATTACTATTTGAACGGATAAAGATGAAAAAAGAAAAAATTTCAACATAATCTGAAATTATTGAAAAGAGCTTTTACTAAAAAAAACAAAAATGGCAAAACCAAAGGTTTTTATCAGTTCTACTTTTTATGACTTAAGACAAGTTCGAGCAGATTTAGATTTTTTTATAGAGCAGTTAGGGTACAATCCTGTTCGAAATGAGGAAGGAGATATACCTTATGGAAAAGAAGAAGCTTTAGAAGCATATTGTTATAAGGAAATTAAAAATGTTGATATTTTAGTTTGTATTATTGGAGGCAGGTATGGTAGTGAATCCAAGAGTGGTAAATATTCTGTTACCCAAATGGAATTAAAAATGGCACTTAATGAAGGAAAGCAAGTTTATTCATTTATTGATGCAAATGTACTTTCTGAATATGAAACCTATCTAATTAATAAAAATACTGAAGTTAAATATAAGTATGTTGATGATAAGCGTATTTATGAGTTTATTGAAGAAATAAAATCGTTAAATTCAAATAATATTATAAAAGGATTCGAAACTGCTTCAGATATTGTAAAATTTTTAAGAGAGCAAATGGCAGGACTTTTTCAGAGATTTTTAGAAGAACAGACAAGGATAAAAGAAATAAGCTTAATAAAAGGGCTTGAGAATACGGCAAATATGTTAAATAAACTTGTAAATTTTGCGGTTGTCCCCAATTTTTGGACAGTAGTTTAAGATGGGAAATTTAATTATTTTCACATTTAAACCTGTAAAAAAATGGCGAACAAACGGCGCAATTTCAATTCAAAATTCAAGGCAAAAGTAGCCTTGGAAGCAATC
>JBGSKQ010000012.1:0-6599 GCA_041741095.1 Saprospiraceae bacterium | reverse complement strand
CTTAAGCTCTGGCTTTCTTTAATGGCTTCAAAAGCCACCTTTGTCTTGAATTTCGATGTGAATTTTCTCCTTTTCATTTCAACAAAGTTAAGCGGATTTATTGTCTTAACTTGTTGTCCTAATTCTTGGGGGAACTACAGGACAATGTTTTGGACGTGCTCGACGAGTTCATCAACACCGTCAGCCGCTTCCGCACGCTGTTGATAAAAAAGGATTTCGATACCTTCCACGAACTGATGGGGAAGGCGAATGATATTCAAAGGATTATTGGTTGAAATGATATATTCATCAGTTTGATTGACGATATAAGATTTAAGAAATAAGATTTAAGAAATAAGATTTTAGATTGGTATATACAGCGGGAAATCTAAAATCTTAAATCATGTAATCTGGAATCTTAAATCAAATAATAAAAGATTTTAGCTATGCTATTTCAGAAAAAAGTAAATCACCCCTTCCTTATCGCCGGCCCATGCAGCGCCGAGACGGAGGAACAAGTATTGACCATTGCACAGCAATTAAAGCCAATTGGCGTTGACCTTTTCCGGGCGGGCATTTGGAAGCCCCGTACCCGGCCCGGCTGCTTCGAGGGCATTGGTTCAAAAGCCCTGCCCTGGCTGCGGCGGGTGAAGGAAGAAACTGGCCTGAAAACTACGGTGGAAGTGGCTACTGGCAACCAGGTCTATGAGGCGCTCAAGCACGGCGTGGATGTGCTGTGGATTGGTGCCCGCTCCACGGTGAACCCCTTCTCGGTGCAGGAAATTGCCGATGCCCTGCAAGGCGTGGACGTGCCTGTTTTGGTGAAAAACCCTGTCAATCCTGACCTTGACCTTTGGTTGGGCGCTATCGAGCGGGTGCAACAGGCAGGCGTTAGGCGAATTGGGGCTATCCACCGGGGCTTTTCATCTTATGCGAAAAGCAAATTCCGCAACCAGCCTTACTGGGAAATCCCCATCGAGCTGCGACGCCGTATGCCCGAGCTCCCGCTCATCTGCGACAACAGCCACATCTGCGGCAATAGGGAAGACCTCCACGAAATCGCACAGCATGCCCTCGACCTCAACTACGACGGCCTGATGACGGAAACCCATTGCGACCCCGACCATGCCTGGAGCGATGCGAAGCAGCAAATCACACCTTTTGTTTATGGTGAAATGGTCAAACAATTCATCGTGCGCCGAGAGACCACCGACGACCGCTCCTTCCTCGAAACCCTCGAAAACATACGCCACAAAATAGACGAGGTGGACTTGGAACTGCTCAATCTGTTGGCCCGCCGCATGCAGCTCTCTGAGGAAATCGGCCGCTACAAGCGCAAAAACAACATCTCCATCCTGCAGGCCGCCCGCTGGAACGAAATATTGGAAAAGGCCACCGGCTTGGGGGCCGAGCGGGGGTTGAGCGCTGAATTTATTGAGAAATATTTGTCGGCGGTACACCAGGAGAGTATTGCGAAGCAGGCGGAAGTGGTGGACGTGAAGGTGGTGGCATGACAGAAAACATGCTGCTGCTTGATGTGAAAACTTTGTAGATTTGAACTTAAATTATTGAACAATGACTATAGACATTCCAAATCAGATCATGGAGCAAATTCACATGACGCCCGAGCAGTTGCGATTGGAGATTGCCATCTACCTTTATGAAAAAAAGAAGCTAACGATGGGACAGGCCAAGCGACTTGCGGGATTTGGGCAGATAGCTTTTCAAAAAGAATTGGCGAAACAGAACGTTTACATCCATTACGATGAAAGTGATTTTAAGAAGGATTTGGAAAATCTTGGTATTGAATTGAAACCATGATTATTGTAAGCGATAAATCCCCCATTACCAATCTAATCCAAATCGGGAAATTGGATTTGTTGCGGGTACTTTACCAAAAAATTGTTATTCCTTCCGAAGTTTTCAGTGAATTGGCCTATCTTGAAAATCAGAAAACCATTCTTGAAAAAGAATATTGGATTGAACCAAGACAATGTAGTGATAAATCTCTCATGCCCGAACTATTGACAAAAGTTGATAAAGGCGAAGCGGAAGCTATATCGCTGGCCCTTGAGTTGAAAGCAGATTTTATATTGATTGATGAGCAAACAGGTCGCAACGTAGCAGAGGAATACGGCCTAAAAATTACGGGGATTTTAGGGGTTTTGGTGCAAGCAAAACAAAAAATGCTCATTTCAGAAGTTAGATTTTATATGGAACAACTGAGGGAAGAGGCAGGGTTCAGAATCCATCCCTGCCTTTTTGAACAAATTCTGAAGATGGTGGGTGAGTTATGAAATTTCATTATGATTCCAGCCTCAAAAACTTCTCCCGAATCACCTCCTGAATACTCTCCTCCCTTCCTGCTTAGTCAGATAGCATGCGGATTGACAATTTTCAGCCCAACCACTTTCTTAAAGTCAGCTTCATTGCGGGTAACAACAGCCATATCAAAAACTATTGCTGTTGCTGCGACCATTGCATCCGGCAATTTCAACTTGTAGTTTCTGCGAATGAGGATGGTTTGTAAAATGATCTCTTCCGACAGTGCAATGACTTCAACAGTCTCAACCAGTTCTTCAAATGGTATCAAGTCAGCCTGATTTTTAGGGTTGAAACTCAGAACTTCGATTCGGTTGAAAACAGAAATAGCAGCTTCTGTTTCTATTATTTGATCCAGCCAACCAATAGACTTAACAGGCAATATGCCGCCAATGTAATCAATGACGGTATTAGAGTCGAGGAGGAACTTTTTCATCGCTATTCTTCCCTCATTTCAGCCAATTGTTGGTGCAATTGGGCTGCGGTTTCGGCAGATATGCGGCCAGCGAAGCGGCTTTTTGAGGGAGGCTTTTTGTCTGCTTTTTTTTGTTCGGGCAACAATACTTTTAATACGTTCAACTGCTCCAAATAGCGCAGCAACGGTAATGCGTCGTCTCGCAATAGCTCTATTTTGATGGTCATTTTTCTTAATTTTTTTCAAAAATACGGTTTTGGGGTAATTAGTTTAAAAAACATTAGGTTGCTACACCCCCTCCCTCCTCAAGAACTTCTCCCGAATCACCTCCTGAATACTCCTCCCTTCCAATTTCGACTCCAGCCAGGAAATAATATCCAAATAAAGGAATGGCCTCCGCTCCACCGGGTCGTTTTCCAGCGGCACAAGGCGTTTGTGCAGCTCTCGGAAGGCCTTTTCGGTGTCCGCCTTTGTTAGTCCCGGAACGCCCCGCAAGAAGCTGAGGATTTCCCGCTGCACCTTCTGCATACTCTCGAAATGGAGCAGGTAGCGATAGACCGAGCGAATTTGATATTCTACATGCAGTTGGTTGCCCAGTTCAAAATGGGCGATGAGGTTCAGGATGCGGGCGAAGCATTGGATGTCGGCCCGGTAGTCAATCACCTTTTGGTTGATGATTTTGTTCAAATACTCAATGGCATTTTCAAAGTCGTCGTCGCCAAAATAGAGGCAGGCGATACGGTAATTAAACACCATGATGCGATGATTGTCCCAATTGAATTCATTGGTATTCAGGTATTTAGCTAAATCAGGGATAAGCTCCACGCCCTGTGTGAAGGTACCTTCCAAATAGTGCCGATTGATGAGGTGGATGTATCGGTAGAGCAGGTACAACCCTTCCACGTTCTTGTTTTGCGCCACATCAATCTCATGGGGGCAGTTGTCCAGCACGTCCACATATTTTACAAAACGCTCATAGGCCAGGCTGCGGAAAAGGGCACTTAAAAGGTTGTGTAAACCCTTGAGATACAGCGGTGTATGCAGCGTTTTCATCTCCGGCTCGTCCTCGAACAAGTCCACCCAGCGCTGCGCATGGCGGTAACAGGCGGCGAATTCCTGGCAGATATAGTGTAGCCAGACGTGCGACTGGCAATGCCATATTTTGCCCATAAAATCCAAATCCTGAAAAGAGATATCTGGCAAGTGGCTTTGGAAAAATGCTTTCACCAAGTCGTTGTCCCGTTTGTTGCGGCTGAAACCAATTCGCAAATAAAGCCCATACATCATCAGCGAAAGGTTGGAAAAACGGTTCGTGCGGCTGATTTGGGTGTTCAGTTCCAATGTTTGGCTGGCCAATAATTCCGCCCGGCCTTCTAGGCTGCGGGTGATGTACTGGCCTTCGATCAGTTTTTCAAACTCCAAAATCTCTAAAGCGAGGGCGCTGAACTGCCTCGACAAGGCCCGCTCCTTGGCTTTTTCCAACAAATCAAGGCTCTGGCGGTAAAGCCCTTTATCGTAGAGCGCCCTTGCAAAATCAATCGTTTCCCGCACTTGGATGTCCTCGTTGTGGTGCTTGCTCAATTGACGTAGGCTGGTCAAAATTTGGCGATAGAGGTGGGATTTCAGGTTGGGCAACTGGCTTTTTTTTAGCCCTGGAATTTTGGCCAAAAGTGCCTCCTCGTCGTATTCACCCTTTTTGTCCAACCAATCGAACACTTGCAAAAACAAGAGTTCCTCCGAGGATTGATTGCGCTTCGCAAACAGGCGGAAATGGCGCTTTTCTGCCTTCGTCAAGGAAAGGATCAACTGCACGAGGTCATCTGTTTTTTGCTTTGGCATCGTAGAAAATAAGCTTGTAAATGCCTGATTTACAATAAGTTTAAAAAAAAATTTAACCGTTTGGACTTTGGAGAAACGGAATAATTTGATTTGAGGAAAGGTTGGGCCGGGCTGTACGTTTGCGGTGTAAAAATGAATTTGATTCACCATTTTTCAAAACAAATCTGCTATGGCAATCCGAATTGAAATTTTTGACACCACCCTGCGTGACGGCGAACAAGTGCCGGGGTGCAAATTGAACACCCGGCAAAAAATTGAAATTGCAAAAGCGCTGGAAACGCTCGGCGTGGACGTCATCGAGGCGGGCTTCCCCATCAGCAGCCCCGGTGATTTTGAGGCCGTGCGCCTCGTGGCCAACGCCGTGCGCCGCCCGACGGTATGCGGCCTGAGCCGGGCCATCGAAAAAGACATCAAGACCGCCGCCGAATCGCTGGAAGGTGCCGTGCGGCCCCGTATCCACACGGGCATCGGCGTGTCGGAAATGCATATCCGTTACAAGCTTCAAACCACGCCGGACGACATCCTTTACCGCGCCGCCGCGGCGGTGAAATACGCCAAAACCTTTGTCGAAGACGTGGAATTCTACGCCGAGGATGCTGGCCGTGCCGACAACGAGTTCCTCGCACGGGTGCTCGAAGCTGCCATCAAGGCCGGGGCCACCGTGCTCAATATCCCCGACACGACGGGCTACTGCCTGCCAGAACAGTACGGCGCTAAAATCAAGTACCTCTACGAAAACGTGCGGGGCATCGAGAAGGCCATCCTCGCCACGCATTGCCACAACGACCTTGGTTTGGCCACCGCCAATTCCATCAGCGGCGTTATCGGTGGTGCCCGGCAAATCGAGTGCACCATCAACGGCATCGGCGAGCGGGCGGGCAACACCTCGCTGGAGGAGGTCGTCATGATATTGCGCCAGCACCCCGACCTCGGCTACACCACGGGCATCAACACCCGCCTGCTGAACCCCATCAGTCAATTGGTTTCGGAGAAAATGGGCGTGGTGGTGCAACCGAATAAGGCCATCGTCGGGGCAAACGCCTTCGCCCACAGCAGCGGCATCCACCAGGACGGCGTCATCAAAAAACGGGAAACCTACGAAATCATTGACCCGCTGGAAGTCGGCGTTGACCACTCGAAAATCGTGCTCACGGCGCGGAGCGGCCGGGCGGCCTTGGCCTACCGTGCGAAGTGCCTCGGCGTGAATTTGACGAAGGATGAACTGGACGCTGTTTACACCAATTTCCTCGTAGTAGCCGACCGGAAAAAAGAAGTGGGCGACGAGGATTTGGTGGAAATTATGAAATTTAGAAATTGGGAAATTGAGCAGGAAAAAGCCGCTCACGTCGCAATTTCCTAAATCAATCTTGAAGAAAAAATGTCAAAGACCTTATTCGATAAAATATGGGACTCCCACATCGTCAAGCCCGTCGAAGGCGGGCAGGATGTTCTGTACATTGACAGGCACTTCATCCACGAAGTGACGAGTCCACAGGCATTCGATGGTTTGCGCCAGCGCAACATCCCCGTTTTTCGCACGAAAAACACCGTCGCCACCGCCGACCACAATGTGCCTACCATCAACCAACACCTGCCCATCAGCGAACCACTCAGCCGCTTCCAAGTGGACAAACTGACCGAAAACTGTGAGGAATTTGGCGTGGATTTGTACGGACTCGGCCACCCGTGGCAGGGCATCGTCCACGTCATCGGGCCGGAACTGGGCATCACGCAGCCGGGCATGACCATCGTCTGCGGGGACAGTCACACGAGCACCCATGGGGCATTCGGCACCATCGCCTTCGGCATCGGTACCAGTCAGGTGGAGCAGGTTTTGGCTTCGCAATGCTTACTGCTAAAGCGCCCCAAACGGATGCGCATCACGGTGGACGGCGAGCTGGCTGAGGGCGTCGTTTCCAAGGACATCATCCTTTACATCATATCCAAACTCAGCGCCGCCGGAGGTACGGGCTATTTCGTCGAGTACGCCGGCAGCGCCATCCGCTCCCTCTCGATGGAGGCCCGCATGACCATCTGCAACATG
>JBGSKQ010000011.1:0-12915 GCA_041741095.1 Saprospiraceae bacterium | reverse complement strand
CGAGCACGTAGGCATCATGCTGGTCGGGTGTCACGCTGCCATGCTGGGACTGGTGCGAAAGGTACGGCCCCCGGTTCATTTTGTGTGCAGGCAAGCAGGTTCTGTTGCTTTCCCCTTGCAACGAGCACTACCGTTTTCAATGCCAGGACAGCGTATGCGCCAGCGGGGGCGACATAGTCGAAAGTTTCAAAATAACAACAGAAAAAACGATATTTGATGCTCAATAAAGCAGCATTAAGCCATGCCTTTCAGCCGGGAACAATACAACCTTTTACGGCGCCTCTGCAAAGTGTTGGGCAGGGATGTCCAGGTGTTGGGGCCAAAATTTCTGGAATTCCGAAGGGGGGTCGAAAAAGGGCTGTGGGAGATCATCCTCAGCTATTATCCGGAGTTGGAGCCGTACACGACCGCACTCACCGATCAAATCAACGAGGAAATGGACTTTCACATGGAAATGGTCACGGAATGCTGCTTTGATGTACTCTGCGGCCTGGAGGAGGAGGAAAGGTATCTCGTCGTGTTCCGGCAGCAGCAGACTGACTTTGAAGCGGAGATGGCGGAAGCCCGTGCGGAAATGCACCGGTACGGCACCCAGGCCGAAGCCTTCGTGGAGGACATGCGGAAAACACTCAACCACCAAATTGCCTCGGAGAACTTTGCCTACCTCTGCCAGCAAAAAGTGAAACAAGAAGCCTACGAGGCTTTCCCCGAAATCTACTATTTCACCTCCACCTCGCTGCGGGTACTCGAATACAACATCAACCTGCACATCAGCGAATTCAACGTGGGCTTTCAGTATATTACGCTGGGCTATCGGCACAACCGCTTCGGGGATGGGGGGACGGTGCGGGCGGAAGATATGGTGGTGGAGGAAGGCTCTTGATGACTAAACAGTTGATCCATTTTTAAGACGATTACCTTGGGTCAATGCCGTTCCAGTTGCCGGAAAATCAATAAAAGTGATATTGGCAGTTGTAATTTTACCTACTTTTGGAAATTCAACAGATTTTCCATTGGGACTGATTCCCAGTATTGAACTGTAAGATTTATTTTTTAATACCTAAAACCCGAAGATGAAAAAATTCAAATTCCTTCTTTTTGTTTGCCTCCTTGCCCTATTCTCTTGTGAAAAAGACGAACCGGATGATACGACCGAGAACGTACAAGTATCTATCGCTGACATCTCCGTTGACGAGGGCAACATCTACAAAAAGGTCTCGATCACCCTGCAATTGAACAAAGCATCCGATAGCCAGGTCACGGCCAATATCAGTTCGGGTGGTGGTACGGCAGAGGCTGACAAAGACTATATTTCTTTTGCCAACCAGGCCGTAGCTTTTGCTGCCGGAGAGACAAGTAAAAATTTCGAGATGACGATCATCGGGGATTTCCAATTTGAACCCAATGAATTCTTCGAAGTAACCATTACCAGCGTGACCGGCCCTGCGACTATCGTCAAAGCTACTGGAAGGGTTGATATCATCAACGAAGATGTGGACGCCTCACTCAGTATTCCGGTAGTATTTACCTGTGATTTTATTGCACTGCTCAGCTTGAGCCCCAACAGTGAAGTTCCATATAATATAATGAACTTTGGACAACCCCCTAATGTGCCCAACTCGGAGTTCACCTCCGTTGCATCTTTAGGGGACACTATTTCCTGGAAACCCTGGTTTAGCCCACTTGGGGACACTATTTTATATTCTGAACTAATTTTTGATGATGCTTCGTTTCCGACCTATTTCAATGATTTAAGTGAACCGGTGTCCACTAGTGGCCCAATTCCCGTATTTACAGAAAAGAAATTAGCTGTTTTCAACAACGCCGCAAACGACCTTGAATTCAAATACACGCTGTGGTTTTATATCGGAAAAACGACTGGCGAACGGGTCGGGCCTTACAAGATTGATCCGAAAATACGTGTTCCGAGTAATTGACGGGGACCCTACGGTAAACTTACAGAAAATTTGTGAAATTTATTGCTATCATATTGACGTGCATTTTTTCAAAAGCCTGTGTCCTCATGGGCTTTTTTTCTTTGATGGGTTTGGTATCGTTTGCACAAGATCAACTGCTGAGCGATAGCCTCCGGCAAATTTATGACGAAGGCAATTATGATAAAACAGGCGAACTGAAGTTGCTGCAGGATATAGCGCAGTATGAAACCAATGCCGATAAAATACTCACCTACAGCTTGTTGCTGCTGTCCAAAGCGAAAGAGGCAGGCTCTGCTGCTTACGAGTTTGAAGGATATTTGCGGCAAGGCGACGCATACAGGCTAAAAAGCGAATTGACCAAAGCACTGGAAAGCTACCTTGATGCGGCAAAGGTGGCTTCAACGAACAAACTGACTTCGAACGAAGCCTCCATCAACATCAATATAGCCGATGTATATTCGATTATGGGCGATGGCGCCACTTCAGTTGCCTACTACCGAAAAGCATTGGCGTTATTAACTGGCCATGCAGATGCCCTTCAGCTGGCTTCCGCCCAATTGAACCTGGGAGACGAATACCTCAATCAAGGCAACCTGGATTCTGCACTTTATTATTTTGATGAATCCGGAAAGATATTCAAAGCGCAAAATTATGAGATAGGTATGGCGTATAGTTTGGGCAATATTGGATTGGTTTATGCAGAAAAGGGCAACAATAGAAAAGCAGAAACGAATTTAAACGATGCCATAGAGGTACTTACAAAGCTGGGCGATTATTATCCTATATGCGTGTATTTGAATGCTATGTCCGATGTGTATGGTGCAAGGGGAGATAACAAAAAAGCTTTGAGTTATGCCATGCAAAGCCTGGATATGGCCAAAGAGCATGGCTTGAAAGAACAAATCAGTGATTCCAGTTTGAAATTGTCCGATCTCTATGAAAAAGCCGGTGAACCCCAAAAAGCATTGGAGTTTTACAAAGAGCACATCAATTTCCGGAACCAGGTAAGCAGTATCCAGGAAGTGCAAAAAATGGCCAATGTCCGCACAGAATATGAGGTGTCACAAAAGCAGCTGGAAGTAGATTTGCTCAACCAGCAAAAAAAAATACAGCGCTTTATATCCATAGGTACCGCCATTGTCCTTTTGCTGATCGGGTTGCTGGCCTACGGATTATTTAAACGCAATAAGTTTATGAAGATGGCCAATGAGATCATTACTGGTGAGAAGAAGCGTTCCGATGATCTGTTGAAAAACATCTTACCTGTAGAAACAGCGGAAGAGCTGAAAGAAAATGGGGCCGTCCAGGCCAAACAATTCGAACGGGTCTCAGTATTATTTACCGATTTTATCGGATTTACAAGGCAATCCGAAAACCTTTCTCCGGAGTTATTGGTAAAGAGCATAGACTATTATTTTTCAAAATTTGATGAGATCATTGAGAAATATGGTTTGGAGAAAATCAAAACCATCGGTGATGCCTATATGTGTGCAGGCGGTTTGCCTTTTCCTACCGAAGATCACGCATTGAAGACCTGCCAAGCAGCACTTGAAATCATCGAGTTTGTCCGGAAAACCAAAAGAAACTTTGAGCATGATTTGGCAAAATTCGACATCCGGATCGGCATCAACACGGGGGCTGTAGTAGCAGGGGTGGTTGGTACCAAAAAATTTCAGTACGATATATGGGGGGACACAGTCAACATAGCCAGCAGGATGGAAAGCTCCGGTGAAAGGGGCAAGGTGAACATCAGCGAACCTACTTATTGCCTCTTGAGCAAATACGAAATCTTTGAGTTTACCCCTCGTGGGGAACTGGAGGTAAAAGGTAAAGGCAAGGTAACTATGTATTTTGTGGATTACATTTAGAGCCTATCTGAAAGCCAGGAAGTCATTCCACCAAATCCCCGTACCGCTCATTGAACCCCGCAATGCCCTGCAATGCCCGCCTGTATGCACCAATACGACCGTCGCCCCATTTTCAAAAAAGCCCTTTTTCACCAAATCAAAAACGGCGTAAAACAGCTTGCCAGTGTGGATGAGGTCGAGCGGGGTTGCTCGTTGGCGGCCAAAGGCCGCAACCTTCGCCCGTTTGCAAGCACTTCCGATAGCTATCGGAATCAACGAGCAGGGCTGTTATTCAATTGAAGGAACAGAGGATGTGCCAGCGGGGTAATTCCTCCCATGGCATTGTTTGTATTTTTTCCCACTTCCGCAAGGACAAGGGTCGTTCCTTCCAACCTTTTTCTCCACCCTTACAGGCAAACCTAAAATTTCATCTAACTTGATGTATGGTTTTAAATCTTCATCCAGTTGGTTGTAAGCATTATCAATATACCTTTTATAGTTTTCAATTCCATACTCTTGTTTCACTTTTTTGAGCCAATTGAATGGGTTAATGTAGTCCGGCATACCCACCTGATTGTATAAGGCAACCGACTTTAAGAGGTGAAAACAGGTTTTTTCTGTTTCTCCACTATTTTTAAGGAGAAATGAACCGATGTTGTTCAAAGAATTAGCGATGCCTGATTTATCGCCTATTTCTTCTCTTATTTTCAAGCTTCTTTCATACAATTCGAATGCTTCTTTTTTATGCCCTAAATCACTTTTTACAGTGCCTATGCTGTTCAAAGAATTAGCGATGCCGGATTTATCGCCTATCTCTTCTCGTATTTTCAAGCTTCTTTCATACAATTCGAGTGCTTCTTTATTATGCCCTAAATCACTTTTTACAATGCCTATGTTGTTCAAAGAAATTGCGATGTCTTCCAAGTTGCCCTCATATTCTCTAATGAACAATGCTTCGTTCAAGTAATCCAGGCTAAGTTGCTTTTCACCCCAAAAACTGTAAACTAAGCCCATATCATTTAAGGCTCTTGCCTTCAATGTAGGGAAACCATGCTCTTCTGATTCTTGAATGCCAACTTCGAAGAGGTTTTTCGCTTCATGTAGTTGACTTCTCCTATAATGCATCTCACCAGATTTGATGATGCCTTCTATCCGGTCATCATCATTTGCACTCATTACAGTTTCAAACAGCGATGTGGCCTTCACCCAGTCTCCTTTTATTTCGGCAATATCTCCTTCAAGTATGTCAAAATGTGGCCTTGATTCGCCCTGTTGGCGGGTTAGGGTAATCATGTTTTGTAGTCTATCAAGATACCCCTTCAGGATAAATTGCCTGCCGAATTTGGTTATTATATCAGCGATTTCAGACCATTGGTTTGCCTGAGAGAGGTGGTAAAATAATTTTTCCTCTAATTCAATATCGAGTTTCTCAGTACGTTTTGAGATGTAATAATCAGCAGCTTTTGTGTGTACTTCCTTTTTATTCTCTAATTCTTTATAGGAGAACTCCCTAATTAAGGGGTGAAGCTCAAAATAATCATCTTCAACTGTCAACAAATTCCTCTTGACCAATTTTCGCCAGGAAGTTTGATAATACTCGGAAGGTATAACGGCTTGGGCAGCCTTTTTATCCACCTTTCCTCGAAATATGGAAATAAGCTTTAGAAATTCTTTTTCTTCCTGTGAGGCATCGGTACGGGTGAAAATGGCATTTAGCAATCGCTCGCTAATCTTCTCATTGCCACTATCTTCAGACATGGCTTGGTTCACGGCAGCTTGTAAAATATTTTCTTCAGATTCGCCTTGACTCAGCAAGTACACTGCCAAATCAATGGCCAATGGATAACCTTTAAGCTCAAAGCAAATTCTAATTAAGGTCTCATCTAAAATGTTCTTGCTTTCCGAATAAACCTGCTCTAACAGCTTACGGGCATGTTCTACACTCTTATCGCCTAACCCCTTTAAGCGGATTCTTTTGGGTTGAAGATTAGGCGTGACAATATCGTCCCTTCCAATCACGATAAGATGTCCCTTGGTCAGGTATTCATCAAAAAAAGCAAGTAGGGACTTGAAATTTAGATTGTTTTCGACCTCTTGGTAATTGTCTAAGAAAACTACCAGGTTGAATTCCTGCACTTTGTCTTTGAAGGCGCTGAACTTTTCCCGTTCGGTTTTTTCCTTGCCTTTTAACAATTCGTCGAAACCAGCACCAAGGATTATATCGTCCGGCTGAGAAGTGGGATTGCAATCAAACCAGACAATCCTGTCCTTTTGAGGTAAGTTCTCGATGAACTTGGCGATGAATTGTGTTTTCCCGATACCTCCGGCGCCTTCTATAAAAATGAACGGATTGTTCTCGAAAGCCTCATTTAAAGTTTTCAATTCTTCTTCCCGGCCTACGAAATAAGACTTAGGGCGAGGGAAATCATGGCGTAGGATGTTGAGTTTGAATTCGGTAGCGTCTGCAACAACTTTCTCTTTTGGTATTAAAAATCTAATAAGCGTTTCAAGCTTATCGTCCTTTTGCCCTCTGTCTCGTTCTACAATCGCTGCTATTTCGTTGATTTTTTCAACTTCTATGGAGTTTAAGATTGAAAACCATTGATTGATAGCAGTGCCTTGAAGTTGAAGAGTGCTGACATTAATGCCAGAGGTGATACAGATGCGCTTTATGTCCATCTCGTCTGGATACAGCTCTACCAACCTGTATTGAATGTCAGTTAAAGTACTATTCCAAGTCATTTTGGTTTCACTACTTAAGGTAAATTAAATAAATCCCAGTTTTGTAAACTCTTCCACAAGCAGATTTACACTGATTCCTTCATTACGGTAAAATTCATTTGAAGTTCCGGGTTCAATCAGCCAACCGCCGCTACGGTGAAGCGCTACCACCTCCCAATCCGAGTTGAAAACCGGCGAACCGGAAGAGCCTGGTAAAGTGTCGGTAAGATACTGCACCCTGCTTTTATCCGCATAGGTGACATAATTATGATAAAGGGCTATTTGTTTGTGTTCGCCACCTGGATGCTGAATGATGTTCACAAAATCATCCATTTTCAAGGCGAATTTCTGTAAGGGGAGAGACCCATACTTTGTGTTTGCATCTCCTTTAATTTTGACGATAGTCCAATCGTCTTCAATAGAGGTAGCAAAGCCGGCAGATGGGTCTAAGTCAAAATCTTCGTGTTTGGTGCGGTGACCATCTTTGGTTTTTTGAAAATTGAATCGGACAACGCTTTCACTGGCTGTGGTCTTGGATTCTATTACGTGATTGTTGGTGACAAAGAAGTTATTAGCAATAAGAAATCCGGACCCGTAACCATTGAGTGTTTCAACACGGGCAACGGAGCTGGCTTTTATCAGTCCTAATTCAAGGAAATGGATAGGCATCAGCGTGCTTTCCATTCCCATGATTTTTTCTAATTGAGAAGCGGATTTTGCGCCTTTCCAATCTACTTTATTCCCACTGTAACTTCCAATCCCTTTTGCATTGGCTGAATCTACGTTTGCCCTAAAGGCTTGAATTACTTTGTTTTCAGGGTATTCTTTTAGCACAACATCAAGCAGGTCGTCAATCTTACCTCTATTCTCTGCATCTTTTAGAATATTTGTCCAGTTGTTTATAGCGGAATAACCAAAATTAATAAATTCAGGTTTAAGACCTGCTGCAATCGTTAGGCGAAATGCATCTTCCCTCATATAATAAAGGGAGGCAAGAGTATAAGAAAGTTCAACATATTTCCACATGAATGGAGTGTTTATCAGTATTTTTCCTTCTAAGTTTTGTAAAGCTCACCTTTATATTCATTCCATTTGACCTGAAATTAAAAAACTAACTTTCTCACAGTAAATGAAAATACAAGTGCGATAAGTTTTCTCTAATGGCTGACGGTGCAACCTTCTGGCCGCTATTTTCGCAATTTCTTTCTGGTTGCCCAAGTACACCACCAAAAACAAACCCTGGCAGTGCCCCTGCTGGCACATCTCAAGTTGTTTTAAGTATGCCACCAGTTGTTGCAAGTGTTGCCTCTGGCCCGGGGTCTTCCCATACCCGCAGGCCGCTGATGCAACAGTTATAATCATAGATGTACAGCAGCAGGTCGGCGAATTTCTGGTCACGGATGAAGCCCTCTTTTTCTTTCATGCCCATGAGGGTCTTGCCGTAGCGGGGCGCAGTGCTGGGTTCCATCATGATGTCGGCATCTATGTCGAGTATCAGGCCGTCCATGCCCTTGGCCATGATGTACTGGCGCTTGGTGTCCGGGAAAAAGGCATCGAGCAGCTTCATGCGGATGAGTTCCCGGTCCACCGGGTGCTGGTAGTAGCGGAAGGCGTCGTCGGAAAGCGAGGCTGCGGCCTGGCCTTCGTACAGGCGTTTCAGCGAGCGGACTTCGCCGTGCATCGGCACTTGCTGGATGGTCGGCAGCCAGAAGCCGTCGCTTTTCAGGTAGAAGTAAGGCTTTGTGATCAGGTCGGACTTGTAGGGGTAGTCTGTTACCAAGAGGTTCCAATTCTCCTTGAACAGCCTGGGCAGGTCTTCGTCGAAGGGCAGGTAGTTATCGGTCGGTGCATGTAGTTCAAACCAATCCGCCAGCGAGAGCAGGAGGATGGGCTTGTGCGGGGCCATGCCTTTTCCAGGCACGAAAGCTCTTTTTACCTGTGTTATTTGTCGTAAGAAATCCTGTAAACTCATTGAGCGCAATAGCTGGTTTTTGGTTTCGGGCCTGTGCGCTGGCTTCCCCTTGTTTGCCATTCGGGCAAGCCATCGGCACAGCATCCCTTCGCCGTTGGTTTCAGTCGGTAGTTTCCCGCAGTATGGTAAGTATGGTATCCTCAGTGTGGGTAAATATGCGCCATGAAGACGGCTGCAAGAAACGGAGGAACTTTGAAATAACAAAGGTTTTTAATCCCTGATTTTAATGGTGGGTTGCCCAATGGCTTAGTATAGGGAGAGCGGATTTTCAGACCCGCTGGTTCGGGATGAAAATCAATGACCTGAAACAGCGGGCAACTCAATGCGCCCCCTTCAATGTCTGTTTAATTTCCCTCACCACCTTCTCCGCCCCACTCTCCCTTACCAGTTCCACCTTCAAACTCCCCCCTTCGATGTCGAGTTTCTTTTTGAGCAGTTCCACCAGTTCCCGGTTATCGGGCAGGAGGGTGAGCAAGTAGAGCTTCACGGCTTGTTCAGCGGTTTTCAGTTCTTCGATGCGGGCGTTCCAGAGGTAAATCTTGTTTTTCACTTCGGCCTCGTTTTTCAGATCGAAGCTGACGGTTTGGAAGCAGTGGAGCGCCCCGTTTTGCACGGCCCGCTCAAAGTCGAAGGTATCGGTGGCGGTTTTTACGGTCTTGTGCTCCAGCTTTTCCGTGAGTTGGTACTTGTCGAAGAAGGTCTTATAGACATGCCGCCAAGCGTAGGCGTCGTCGTGGCGCTCGGTGGGTTGTTCCAAGTATTGCTCCACGATACGGTGGTAGAGTTCATGGAACGATGCCTCGTGGTCGAAGTGGATGCCCCGGAAGGTTTCGGAGAAAAACAGCCCGTTGTCGTCTTTGGGCAGCAGTGAGGCGGTCACTTGTTCGATGGTCTGGTACTTGCTGAAATCCGGTTCTTGCCCAATTTTCTGACTCAGGCGCTGGGCGTTGTTGCCCAGTTGCTTGAGCGAACGCAGGAGGAAAGTGCCCGGCACATCGGTAAAGAACTGCGAAATGCGTTTGTACTTGTCCACCATTTTGGCCTTTAGCAGGCGGTTGATGGGGTCGTAATAGACCAGCCCGACATTGACGAACTCGCCCGACACCGCATCGGGGCGGTAGCGGAGGACTTGGTACTGATAGCTCACTGTTGGATTAGTCGTGTCCATATCTCCGTTTTGAATTCGGTTAAATGATTGACGATTTCTTCTGTACGTTCTCGGATGCGGGCGAAGGTGTTGTCGGTGGGATTGTCCCAAGCAGGGGGTAGCAACTCCAAAGCTTTCGACCAAAATGCTTCATCCAAGCAGTGAAAGGTAGAAAGTGCATCGTCCCAATCAATGCGATGGTTCCCTTTGAGCCATCTGAACAAAAAATGCTTCATAGCCGTGTTGATTCCAAGGTCATCCAACTGCCATGGCGGGTTTAGAGGCTGAAAGAGGGTCAAAAGTCGTAAAAATCCGAACGCTTTTTCATGGTCATAGACATATATATTATCGTGGGCCAGGAACATGTTTGGCTTCACGTCATTGCGGTCGGCGTTGTCAATCAACAGGTCGAAGGCGAAAACCCTTGCAGCCTGTTGTACTTGGCCGGGCGTCATCAACTGACCTTTATAGACGTCTGTTTTGATTTTTTCGTACTTGCTCCCAAAATTGATGCCCTTCCCTTTGGAAACGTTTTGGTATTCGGGTTCGCTTTTCAATTGCTCCAAAAAATCGTCCGTCACCACTACAATGGCAACATCAGGCGTTGGGATTTCAACTTGTGCAGCCATGAACGAACCCATCAGTTCGAGACCGCTCGTCATTTCGTTCATACCTTCCCCACCCCTGTACTTTAGAACATATTCCTCGCTGCGGTAGTTGACGGCATCCACCGCTTTTACGACCAATGGTTGGTTCACGCCCCCTTTCAAGGTTTGGTGTTTTGCGATGGCTAAGACCTGTGGCAAGACATAACCGTGGGAAGTTATTTTGTCCATGCAAAAATGTTTTCGGTTTGTTTTGGCAAATGTAGAAATATAAGCTTGTACCACCTCATTGCCCCTTAACATGCACCTTTCCACAATACCAAAGCGGTGTTAATTCTGCCCTCCAAAAAAAACACCGGTGCGAACGCCCGTCCGCTCCGTGTCCTATCAAACATTTTAATGGAAAAGCAACAACTTAGCACCTTACCCCTCTTCCCGCACCACCGCCCCGTTTTCCTGCTGGGGTATCCTGTCTGCAGACCGGATGCCCTTTTCCAACTGTTCCAAACGGCCAATCAATAAATCGTGGGCAGTACCGCAACTCCGCTGGCTTACCATAGAACCCATGAAAAGCGGAACGCTCGTAACGAGTGTTCCGCTTTTCATTGGTCAGGCGCTGCCCAACCGGGGCAGGACCTCATGCACCCCAGGCTGACAAACAACCCATACAGGCCGTTCATCATGCCCAGTTATTTGCCCTCATCATCTTCCTCCTCTTCCTCTCCCTGCTCTTCCTCGCTCTCCACGTCACCGTCCGCAATGTCTTCCATCTTATCCAGATGGCAGGCATCCAATTTGTGGAATGCCAACAGCGCCGCCTGACGGGAGGATTTGTCTATTATATTGTTGGCCATCCTGTCCAACACTTTGGAGTCTTTATACTTTTGGCAGAGCGTGATCAATTCCTCATGGCGGTCCAGGTAATACATGATGTTGACGAGGTTTTCAAAGGCTGCTTTTTTCATGTTTTTAGCTTTCCGGTCGTCGTCCGGAATTTGCTCGGCCTGCTTGTGGAAGTAGTTGATGATAGGGTCGAATTTCGACTGGTTGTCAGCAATGGACTTGTTGTATTTAAAAGCTTTGAACAAGGTCTGTGTTGCCTGGCATGCGTCGTTCCACATTTTGAACTCCGGGTGGTTGTCGGTTTTCATGCTCTTCAAAGCGATCCGGTAGTTGATCGGGCTGTAGCCGTACTCATAGTTCAGGGTATTCATCGCCTGGGTATAGGCCTGATGCGGGTAGTTGTCCCTGAATTTGTACAATTTGGGCCTGTGGTTATCCAGGTAATCCTTGTAGGCCCCCGAAGCACTCCGGTTTGCCTGGGTCTGCACATTTTCCGTAATATCCAGACTGACCCTCTTGGCCAGCGGCAACATGGCCCCGTCCAGACCGGAATCTTCGCTGATGTCGCTTTCGCCCGCATTGTCCGCCTCCGCTACATCCTCTGACGACAGGAAAGGATTATCTTCCAGGTCTTTCTTTTTGGCTGCGGCCTCCGCTTCTTTTTGCTTCTCGGCTTTAGATTTTTCAACTTCCTTCTTTTTATACACAAATGGGGAGCTTTCGCCATAAATGTAAAGGGTAGCCATCCCATCCGCCGAACTGGAATAGGTGTATTCCGTCCATTTTTCCGTCACCTTGCCATCTTTGTCCTTTTTCTCCTTCTTTTGTGCATTGCGTTTGGCCGGATGGATTTGGAAACCATAGACGCTGATCACGGCTTCCATTTTCGGGCGGTCCCTGTCCAGCTTCCAACCATAAATCCCCCGGCTAAATTCCTCAATGGTTTCGGAATAAGCCCCTTTTTTGTAAACATTATAGGTCCGGTTTTCCGGTGCCACATAATTTACGGGGAGCCTTGTCTTTTGGCAAGTTGCCTTTTCATTTTTGAATTTTGCCTTTTGGGCAAACGTGGTATTGCTGCACAGGAAGCAGCAAGAGAGGAGTAAGAGAATTGCTGTTGTGTTTTTCATTGTTTTAAAAGTGTTTAAGATGATGTTATTACTGAGATGGTATCCTTGTAATCTCGGAACAGTGGCTGTGGCTTGCCTGCTGGTGACCGTTGAGCAAACCTGTTGGCATAGCGTCCTTCGAGCCCTTAATTTTCAGTCGGTAGTTTCCCGCAGTATGGTTTAAAAAATCATTCTCCGATCAGGTGTGTGTGCGTCGTGAAGACGGGCGCAATAAACGGAGTTATTTTAATATGGGCAAGGATTTTCATCCATCGCTTTTCATCAAATTGCTTGTCCTGTTGGACGCCTTTCAACACGGAGAGGAACGGAGATGGGCTATAAATAATTGATAATCGTAACTGTTCAGCAAGGAGGTGACGAACTGTGTTTAGACACACCCTTTTTTGGCCTCAAATGCGTCTAAACACAATTCGTTTGTAATTGATTTTTAAAAAGTTATAGATTTTTTATTTCAATGGTTTTTCTAAAAATCATCGCACGACATCTTTTTTCGCTACAGTGATTTGGCAAATCAGCAGGGTGTTTATAGCGAAAAAAGGTGTAATCTCCATGCGACCGCATCAAAATGACACCTTTTTCCCCTTTGAAAGCTGTACGAGATTGAAAAAATTCGGGCAGGGAAAAAGATGTCACCTTGATGCTGGTCCCGATAGGAATTGGGAGGAGGGGTTATCAAACCCCGGCGTTTTGAGACTCCGGGGTTTGATAACCCC
>JBGSKQ010000010.1:0-55428 GCA_041741095.1 Saprospiraceae bacterium | reverse complement strand
GGGGTTATCAAACCCCGGCGTTCCTGAACGCCGGGGTTTGATAACCCCTCCTCTCAAAATAGGTAATGGACAAATTAAGAACATCAATTTTAAATGCGGCTTTTCACAAGTTCGCCTATAAGAAACTCAAGGGCCTTTTTCAAGTTTAGCTTAGCTCTGTCACTGAGCCCACTTTCGAGTTCCCATTGTTCCCCTTCAATGAGCAAACGCCAGGCTTGTGGCGTTTTTCCAAATAAATCCTGGGCTAAAAACAGCACCGATTCTGGCTGCAGGATGTGGGTGGTAAATTCAAATTTTGCGGAAGGTTTTATCTTTTTCCATAAATAACCGCCTCTCAATACGCCCCGGCTCGCATCCACAAAAAGGACCTTTTCCGCTCCGGCAACCAGTTCGGCATCTTCGACCTGCATTTGATAGCGGTAGTGGATTTCCATTGAGGCCAAACCTTCCCGCTCCATTGCCTCTGCAAAGGCCCAGCCGAGGCCGTCGTCTTGCCTGCCACTGTTTCCGATGCCGAAAAGCAAGGTTTTCATGTCCGCATTTTAGTTTTTAAAACGCTCATCCAAGATGTTACCCGCAGCGTCATAAAGTACTGCCTGCAACGGCATTTGGCCAAAGGCATGGGTGGCACAACTGAGGCAGGGGTCGTAGGCCCGCACTGCGATTTCAACCTGGTTGAGCAATGTATCCGTCAGTTTGGGCTGGCCATCGAGTACGTTTTGGGCCACCCAACGGACGGCCCGGTTCATGGGTTCGTTGTTGTGGGTGGTAGAAACGATAAGGTTGCAGCGGGTGATTTTGCCCTTTTCGTCCGCTTGGTAGTGGTGTATCAAAGTGCCACGGGGCGCTTCCACGATGCCGATGCCTTCGGGGCGGCGTTCCCCTTTCCGCAGCAGGTCGTCGCTGAGTATGTCCTCGTCGTGGAGCAGGTTTTGCATCACCTCGGCGCAGTGCAGCGTTTCGATGAGCCTGGCCCAGTGGTAGTGCATGGTGTGGTGGTTGGGCTTGCCATTTGAGTATTTTTTGAAAATCTCAAATTCTGCCTGGGCCAGCGGCGTATTGATACGGTCGCAAACGTTGAGCCGGGCGAGCGGGCCTACCCGGTTCCAGCCATTTTCACGGCCAATCTGCCGCAGGTAAGGGAATTTCAAAAAAGACCAGGTTTCCACGCCCTCTGCAAAATGCTTCACGTAATCCACATCCCGCACGTCGTCGAGGGTGCGATTGCCTTGGGCGTCTATGGCCCGCAGCCGTCCGTTGTAAAGTTCCAAAGCGCCGTCTTTTTCGTTCACCAAACCCAAGTGTCCGCTGGGGTATGAGGCGAAGGAATCCAACCATGCACCGTTCTTTTCATGGTAGTTTTTGATAAAATCCACCACCTCTTTCGACCATTCGATCATGGTGTCAATGCTGGGCAGTTCTTTTCCATTTAAAAAATAATCCCGCTCATCTTTTGACAGGTTTTTATGCACCCCGCCTGGAATGGCAGCGATGCCGTGTATGCGCTTGCCAGCTATCAGCCGGATGATTTCCTGCCCGAATTTTCGCATCAAAATGCCCTTTCGTGCCAATTCTTTATTCTCAATGGCTACGGCCACCACGTTTCGTTTTTCTTTCGGGGCATCCAGGCCAAACAGCAAATCGGGCGAGGCCAGGTAGAAAAAGTGAAGGGCATGTGACTGAAAGACTTGTCCATAGTGCAGCAATCGCCTGATTTTGTCCGCCGTGGGCGACAAATCGGTTGGGTCAAGCCCCACCAATTGGTCAATGGCCTTGGCCGCCGCTATGTGGTGGCTCACGGGACAGATGCCGCACAGCCTTTGCACCAAAACGGGCGCTTCCCAGTATGGGTGCCCCTGGATGAAGCGTTCAAAACCCCGGAATTCGACGATGTGGAAAAAACTGTCCTTCACCCGGCCATCTTCGTCGAGGTGGATGGTGACTTTTCCGTGGCCTTCTACACGGGTGACAGGCTCTATTGTTATTTTTTGCATGGTAGGATTGTTTGGAGATGTTGGATGATTATTTTGGGTTAAGTGCAAAATTAAATCTGCCCCTCCTCGCCGCCTTCGGCGGCTCGTCGGGGAGAGGGAATTTTGGGGGCTGCGCCCCCAAGCCCCCTTTTGCACTGCCTATCCCGATTATCCGGAAAACCCATTTTCGCTAATTATTAGTTAGCAAACACCCAACATCAAAACCTCAATAAATACAGCCATTTTCAATATTTAATCATATTTAAATTCAGAGAAAATAACTGAGTATTCTTCCTCGAATAATATATTCTTGACCACCTTCCATATATGATTGGCGCTGGGCGGACAACCAGGTATAAAATAGTCAATATCCACCACTTCGCTGCAAGCATATACTTTGTCCAATATTTTAGGAATATCCTCGTGGTGCGGAATGATGGCTGCCTCGTTTTCACTGGTAAATGAGTGCAAATAGGCTTCTTCCAGGCACTCCCGCAGCGGCACCATATTTCGCATGGCAGGCAAGCCGCCCCAAATGGAGCATTCCCCGACCGACACCAGGATGTCGCATTTGTTGCGGAATTCCCGCAGCACCTCTACATTTTCAGAATTGCAGCAACCACCTTCTATCAGGCCCACATCCACCTTTTTTGTAAACTCCTTAATGTCTGTCAATGGGGATTTATCGAACTCAACAAATTCCACAAGGTCGAGAATGCCCATATCCAAATCGAGCATGGACATGTGACAACCGAAGCAGCCAGCCAACGAAACAGTGGCGATGACCTTTTTTTCGCCGTTTTTGTCCGCTTTTTGAGTGGGTGGAAAAACAGGCACCGTTTTGCGCTGATCCATTGACTCTTTAATGTCGTATTTCCGTTCCCCATAAGGGCGGGCAAGGCTTTTCCCTCGCAGTAAAATAGCCCCTGTCGGGCAGATGTATGTGGCATGGGCAGCTTGCTCTTCTGTCAGTTTGGTTTCCTGTAAATAATCAATGGCCACCTCGGTTTCGTTGCCCCGGTTGGAGAAGCTGAAAACCCGTTTTCCATCGCTGGTCAGCACCTCGTCCACGCAACGGCGGCAGCGGATACAGCGATTGTGCTCAATGACCAGACGCTTCGGGTTATAGTCAATAATGCGATCCACAAACAGGTGCGGATAGCGCAGCACGTTTACGCCAAAACGGTAGCCGATGCCTTGCAAGTCGCAGTCACCGCTTTTTTCGCAGGCAGGGCAAAAATGGTTGCCTTCGGCAAACAACATCTCCACCATCGCCTTGCGGGTATCGTGCAGGTGGCGGGTGACCACCGAAACGTTCATACCAGCCCGTGCAAGCGTCGTGCAGGAAGCCTGGTGCCTGCCGTTCACCTCCACCGTGCAGACCCGGCATGTACCCAGCGGCGGGTCAATGTGTTCATGGTAACAAAGCGACGGCACATCTATGCCCGCCGAGCGGATGGCATTGATCAGAAGTTCACCGTCTTCGACCTGAACCTCCTTGCCGTCTATGGTAATGGTGATGATCTCTTTCATTTTGATAAAAATTTTTGCAAATTCAGGGCCTTGAAACTGCCAACTGCTGACTGCCGACTGTGGACTATGGACTTTTAACTCTTAACTCTCCACCGCTTCCTCATACTCCCGAACAGCAGCTTCCATGTCAAAACCCCGATAGAGTTTGCTGCCGGATTTGTCCACCCGGCGGTCGAAGTAATCGGGGAATTTGTGGATGGCATCCATGATGGAATTGGGAGCGGTTTGGCCAAGGCCACAGCGGCTGTTTTGCTTGATGGTTTTGCCCCATTCCACCAGTTCCATCAAGTCACGCAAGGCACCAAGGCCGTGATCCAGTTTTTCCAATTTACGGTTCAGGATGAAATTCCCGGCACGGCAGGGGGTACAGATTCCGCAGCTTTCGATTTTGAAAAAGTTGGAAAAATTGCGCAGGATTTGCAGCAGGTCACGGTTTTTATCAAACACCATAAAAGAACCGCCGCACAGTAGATCCTCTTTGCACAAACGGCGGTTGCGCTCTTTCATGGAAATGGCGACGCCGCTCGGCCCGCCCACCTGCACATAATATGGGTTTTCTGCTTCGCAAAGTGCCAGCAATTCGCCGACGTGCATCCCCCACTCTATTTCATAAATACCCGGTTTACCGCAGTCCCCGCCCACGCTGATGAGCTTGGTGCCGGGCGATTCGGGCGTGCCGAGCTGCCGCATATTCGCAGGCCCTTGCTCGATAATTCGGGCGGCACAAGCAAAGGTTTCTACATTGTTGATGATGGTCGGTTTTCCCAAATAACCCCGCTGCACCGGGAAATACCGCCGTGCCCTGGGTTCTCCCCGTTTGCCTTCCAATGAATTGAGCAGGGCGGTCTCCTCGCCGCACACATAAGCACCAGCGCCCATCTGCATCCGTATGTCAAATGAAAAGGGTTGTTTCGCACCGATGTGGTCGCCCAGCCAGCCATTTTCCCTAAATTCTTCCAGTGTATTTTCAATTTTTTCTTTCAGCCAACGGTACTCAGCCCGCAGGTAAATGATGCCCTCCGATGCCCCCACCGCATAAGCACCGAGCGCCATGCCTTCAATCACCAGCCCCGGCATGGTGCGTAGCAGCACCCGATCCTTGAAGGTGCCGGGCTCGCCCTCATCGGCGTTGCAGACCACGAATTTGCGGTTGCTCGCATTGCGGCGGCAGCTTTCCCATTTAGTGCCAGTTGGGAAAAAAGCACCGCCCATGCCCATCAGCCCAGCTTCCTTTATTTGTTGGATAACCTGATTGGGTTCCAAATCTTTTAATTGCAGGATGGCTTGGCCCGGCGTATAATCACGGAGGATAAATGTGCGATCGTCGCCCGGTTTGTAGCGGATATTGTCGTTCGGTTCGTCGCAAACAGCCTTGGGCAATGCGCCACTTTTGAGTTTGGCCACGATGGTTTTTACCTTGTTTGGCGTCAATTCCGTGAATGGGCAAAAGTCAATCAGCGCAGCGGGTTCCTGGTCGCTGAGGCCGATGCAGGAAGTCTCGAACAGGCCAAAAGTGCCACTGGCGTCCACTTGGCCGAATAAAACCCCAGTTTCTTTTTCAAAAGCCGCTTTGACTTCTTTGAAACCGTGCAGTTCGGAGATGATGCTATTGTTTAGATAGACGGTATGCCTTCCGCTGGGTTTTCTATGAAAAAAATGGTAGAATGAAACAACCCCCTCTATTTCGACGGCGGATAGGTTGAACAGTGTGGCCAATTGCTGTATGTCTTCTGTGTCGAGATACCCCTTGACATCGTGCGTCGCCCAAATGGCATTCAGCAACTGTGGCCGTGAAAGGCTGATCGGTTGCATAAAATTTTATTTTGTATGTAAAATTCCAGTCACCGACAGCCAAAGAAAAATGATTAGGATCAGCGAAAAAAATGATAAAAGTTTTGGCAGGATTAATCAACAAGCTTTTGCACCAAATCCAGGACCTGCTGCTTTAATGCTGGCAAAATCGCTTCAATTTCATTGGATAAGGTGACCTGTTGCATCTGCAAGGTTTCAATGGAAACGGCAAAGAGGTAGATTTTGGGCAGGGAGCCCATAAAGGTTAGGGCCTCGATGAGGTCTTTCATGCCAATGTCGTGGGTGCTCATGGCCTTCGGGAAATCTTTTGAAAAACGGGGTTCTATCAATCGAATGGTGCCGGGCGGGTGGTCATCCAAGGTGGCATCCACCAAAATAACTGTGGGATAATCTTCAAAAAAATGCGTCAGGTGAAAACCGCCCGTGCCACCGTCCAGGGCGTCAACTCCTGATGGAAGCGGCTCGTTTTCAAGCATTTGTGCAAAATGCACCCCCACCCCCTCGTCGCCCATGAGGTAGTTGCCGATGCCGAGTATGAGGAGTTTATTTTGCATAAAAAGAAGATTTAGGTCTTTAAAGGCCAGGAAGTTTTTGAAGTTCCGGGTCTTAAAAAATCATCGCTAAAAAAACAGAAAGGCCAAGTTTTTCGACCTGGCCATTCAGAAAATATCAATCATTAGGCTCTATAATACAAATTTACTTTTTGCTGCTTTTCGCTTTTTCTTCTTTCAGCTCTTTTTCAAAGGCCTCTTCTTCGATAAACTTCCAACCGCCGCCCATCGAGGAAATTTCGCCACGGCCTTCCACATAGTCGTGGTAGAAAACGAGATAGACGTGAACCATAGCAAAAACAATGAAAAACCACATGGTGGCATGGTGCCAGTTGCGCAGCGCAAAATCATCGTAGCCAAACAAAGCGGATGCCCAGGTAAACATATCCGCAAACCACCAGTCGCTCATATTGGCATACAGTGCGAAGCCCGTGATACACTGGATCATAAAGGCCAAAAAAGTAAGGAAATAAATAAACCCAGCCAAAGCATTGTGGCCTACGGACAGATGTTCCTTTTCTTTTTGCAGGAAAATGTCAATCTTCAATACCTGCCAAACTTCATTGAAAAACTTCTTGGTGGTAGGGATGAAGTTTTTCCAGTCGGCATATTTGTTTCCCACAAAACCCCAGTAAATCCTGAACAGGAAGTTGAAAAAGAAAATATACGCCCCCACAAAATGGATAAAGCGGATCCATCCGAAAAAATAACGATCGGAAGCCTCCGCTGCCGACAAAAACGCTGGCGGATCACCGATAAAGTAACCCGTAACACAAAGCGCTACAATGGCCATCGCATTCAGCCAATGGTAAATCCGCACGGGCAGTTCCCATACGAACACCCGGCGCAATTTATGAGGGGAAACATGTGTAATGCTTGCCATGATTTATTGTGTTTATGTGTTTGGGTGCTTTTGTGTTTATAATTCCCAGCTTTTGCCAAAAAACACATAAATGCTAAACACCCAAACACAGCAGCTTGCCATGATTTATTGTGTTTTTGTGTTTGGGTGTTTATGTGTTTATGATTACCAGCTTTCGCCTAAAAACACACAAACACAAAAACACACAAACACATAAACACTTGGCTTAAACAACTTTCACCCTATTGATGTGCTTTCCAAGCTCGTCGTACACATGGACAGAACAAGCCAGGCATGGATCGAAAGAGTGGATGGTCCGCAATATTTCAACGGGTTGGTCAGGGTCTGCAATCGGCGTATCCTTTAACGCTGCTTCGTAGGCCGACAAATTGCCTTGCGGATCCCGTGGAGATGCGTTCCAGGTGGTCGGCACAACCAGTTGGTAATTCTTGATTTTCGTATCTTCTATCACAATCCAGTGAGCCAGAGCGCCCCTTGGGGCCTCTGTGTGGCCAACGCCTTGGGCTGTTTTTTCCCATTTGGCCGGATTGAATTTTTCCATGTTGGCCATGCGGGTATCGCCGTTTTTCAGGTTGGCGAGCAGGCTGTCGAAAAACTCAAGCCCCCAATCTGCCACGAGGATGCTTTCCAGGCCACGGGCCGCCGTCCTGCCCAAGGTGGAGAACAAAGCGCCAATTGGCACATTCAACTTGGCCAGCGTACTGTCAACAACGGCCTTGTAGTCTTCCCGACCACGGGCATAACCAATCAGCACCCTTGCCAAAGGCCCAACCTCAACGGCGTTGCCTTTCCAGCGTGGCGTTTTTAGGAAGCTGTATTTTTCATCCACGTTCAAATGTTCGTAAGGTGGTTTCGGCCCTGTGTATTTTATCTTGCTCTCGCCGGCCCAAGGGTGCAGGCCCACGTCGTTGCCGCCCTCATACTCGTACCACGAACGGGCGATGAATTCCTTCACCTCTTCGTCGTTGCGCAGGTCAACGTCCATCACCTTGCTCACATCTTTGTTCAAAATAACACCCGATGGGAATTTAAAGCTCGATGGGTCATTATAGCCATTGGTAGGCAGGTCACCATAGCTCATATAGTTGCCCAAGCCGCCACCGATGGCACCCCAATCAAGGTAGTATGGCGCCACGGCCAGCAGGTCAGGTATATATACTTGTTCTACAAATGTTTTAGCATCTTTCAAAAGTTGCCCCACATAAGCCAGCCGCTCGGCGTTGATGCCGCTCACATCGTCGAGGCCAATGGCGCAGGCCATGCCGCCCACGAGATAGTTGGGGTGAGGGTTTTTACCACCAAAAATGGCGTGGACTTTCACGATTTCCTTTTGCCATTCGAGGGCTTCAAGGTAGTGGGCAACGCCGATCAAGTTGATTTCCGGCGGCAATTTGTAGGCCGGGTGGCCCCAATAGCCGTTGGCAAATATGCCCAATTGGCCACTTTCCACGAATGCGGTCAGGCGTTTTTGCAAATCGGAAAAATAGCCGGGCGAGCTTTTCGGCCAGTTGGAAATGCTCTGCGCTATTTCGGAAGTTTTCTTTGGATCGGCTTTCAAAGCCGAAACCACATCCACCCAATCAAGCGCATGGAGGTGGTAAAAATGCACGACGTGGTCATGCACGTATTGGGTGCAAAACATGATGTTGCGCACCAGTTCTGCATTGGGCGGAACGACGATGCCCAGCGCATCTTCCACCGCCCGGCAAGAGGCCAGCGAGTGGACCGTGGTGCAAACGCCGCACACACGACCGACGAAGGCCCAGGCGTCACGGGGGTCACGCCCTTTTAGTATTTCTTCCAGCAATCGAACCATCGTGCCGGAACTATAAGCTTCGGAAATTTTGCCGTCTTTGATTTCGGCTTCGATGCGCAAGTGACCCTCGATGCGGGTTACGGGGTCAACGACTATTCGTTCGGCCATGATTATTCTTGTTTAAAGTTTTTTACAATTCTCCTTCTGCCTCTTTGCCTTCCTCAATCAGGTTATTGATCAGTTTATTTTTCTTGAAATTGGTAGCAATGGCATGGGCAGCGATGCCAACAGCGGTAGCCCCGGCAGCCACCATGCCGATCTTATCTGCATCCGATTCAATGCCGAAGCCTGGGAAACTGGCCATTTGGCGGTATAGCGGGCCGTTGTCCCAATAATTTTCCTCGCTGCAACCAATACAGCCGTGGCCTGATTGGATGGGATAACTCGTACCGTTGTTCCACTTCATTACGCCGCAGGCATTGTAGGTCATCGGGCCTTTGCAGCCCACTTTGTAGAGGCAATAGCCTTTTTGGGCGTTTTCGTCGTCGAATGTTTCAACAAATAGGCCTGCATCGTAGAATGGGCGGCGGTAGCAGGTGTCGTGGACCCTTTTGGAGTAGAAGGCCTTCGGGCGGCCAATCCTGTCCAGTTCCGGCAGTCGGCCAAAAGTGATGACGTGGATGATGACGCCAGCCATAACTTCTCCAATCGGCGGGCAGCCCGGCACTTTTATGATAGGTTTCCCTTTTACTAATTTATGGATAGGCGTGGCGTGGGTCGGGTTGGGCTTGGCGGCCTGTACGCAGCCATTGCAGGCGCAACTGCCCCAACAGATGATGGCCTTGGCACCCGCTGCCGCCTCGTCCAAAATCTGCATGGACGACTTGCCGCCGATGCAACAATAGACACCGTCGTCAGCCGTCGGCACGGAACCTTCCACGCAAAGGATGTACTCGCCATAGTAATCCTTCATCGTTTTTGCCTTCGCAGCTTCGGCCTGATGGCCACTTGCCGCCATGAGTGTCTCGGTATAATCGAGCGATATTTTGTCCAAAATAATATCGGCTACGATGGGGTGCGACGAACGGATGAAGCTCTCGCTGCAACAGGTACACTCCTGGAAGTGCAGCCAAATGACCGGCACCCGGGAGTTTTTTTGCAGTGCGTTCGCCACTTGGGAAACGCCGCTCGCCTCCAGGCCGAGGTAGGCTCCCATCATGGAGCAGAACTTCATGAAGTCCCTACGGGAATAACCTTTTCGTCTTAATTCTTCGTAATAGGTGGGCCGGCGGGTTGGCGTTGAAGTCATGGCAGGCAGGTTTAAATTGTTAAAAGTTGGAAAAATTTTCTTGTAAAAGAATGCTCAAAGGAGAAGTATATACTATTGGTATCCATTGACATCAATCAATTATTGCAGTGATATTTGTCAACCGCCGCCTTTTGTTGCCCAATTTATCTTGCCCTCCAAATTTTCTTTAACTGTCGCCAAAGTGAATTGCAAAAGTCATCCCGTCGGTTTGGCGGTGGTCTATAAAAACTTCCAACATGAAAAAGCTGCTATTCCTGCTTGTGTTAGCACTACCCTGCCTAAGCTATGCCCACGGCGGCCACGGCATATTCCATCCGCATACCCTCATGCACTACGTCGGCACTACCGAACACGGCCTACCAATTTTGGCGCTCTCGCTCTTCGCAGGCTGGCTATGGTACCGGCGTCGTCAGAAGGTTCATCATTCCTAGTTCATCATTCAAGAAATGCACGAACTATCCATCATCGCCAGCATCGTTGACATTGCAGAGGCCGAAGTGAAAAAAGCAGGGGCCAGCCAGGTGGAAAGCATCGAGTTGGAAATTGGCGAATTGGCTGGAGTGGAATGGCAAGCACTTGATTTTGCTTGGGAGGTGGGCGTCCAGCACAGTGTGTTGGAACAAGCCGAGCGGCAGGTAAACCGCATCCCCGGCCAAGCTCGCTGCGCCGAGTGCAAGAGCAGTTTTTTGATGGAACAAATTTTCGATCCCTGCCCTATTTGCGGTTCGTATTTCAACGAAATATTGAGCGGTAAAGAGTTGAGGGTCAAGGCTTTGACAGTGACTTAACCTGGAAATTGAGAAATTAAGAAATTAGGAAATTGAGGCTATGGCTATGTTTTCCAATTTCTCAATTTCTCAATTTCTCAATTTCATCCCCATGTGCGGAATTTGCGGCTGCGGCCAACCAGACGGAAAATTTAGGATTACCAAAATCGGTGCGGAGCATGTCCATGAAAACGGCCATTCGCACCATGAGCATGGTCATCATCATCATGGGCATGGGCACGGCCACGACCACGATCATCACCATGCCCCCCACCAACATGCTGGCGGGAAATTTCAGCCCGGCAAAACCGTGCTCCAAATAGAGCAGGATATTTTAGGCAAAAACAACCTGCTGGCCGAGCGGAACAGAGGATTTTTTGAGGCCAAAAATATCCTGGCGCTGAACCTCGTCAGTTCGCCTGGCAGTGGCAAAACGGCCTTGCTGGAAAGGACTTTAGCAGACCTGAAAAATGAATTCCCCTGCTACGTCATCGAGGGAGACCAGCAAACCAGCAACGACGCCAACCGCATTGCCGCCACAGGGGCCGAGGTGGTGCAAATCAACACCGGCAAGGGCTGCCACCTCGAAGCCGACATGGTACACGACGCATTGAAACAACTCAAACCAGCCGACAACTCCCTGCTTTTTATTGAAAACGTGGGCAACCTCGTCTGCCCCGCCATGTTCGACCTGGGCGAGGGCGCCAGGGTGGTCATCATCAGCGTAACCGAGGGCGAGGACAAACCCATCAAATACCCCGACATGTTTCACACTTCCCAGCTTTGTATCATCAATAAAATAGACTTGCTGCCTTATGTGAATTTCAATGTCGAAAAAGCCAAGGAATACGCACGGCGGGTCAGCCATATTACCGAATTCATCGAGCTTTCGGCCACAACGGGCGAGGGCATGGACAAGTGGTATGAGTGGCTGGGGAAGCAGTCTTCAGTCCGCAGTTTACAGTCCGCAGTTTACAGTCCGCAGTCCACAGTCCACAGTCCGCTCCCGATAGCTATCGGGACCAGTCCACAGTCCGCAGTCATCGGTCCACAGCCTGCTAATCTCGCAGCGGACCAAATCTGACACACGAGGACTGGTCCCGATAGCTATCGGGAGTGGACTGAGAACTACGGACTGATGACTGCGGACTGAAAACTGCGGACTGTGGACTGCTGACTAAAGACTGAAGACTAAAAACGACATGCACACCTTTCACATCCATATTGAAGGCCAGGTACAGGGCGTTGGGTTTCGGCCATTCGTCTTTCGTTTGGCAAAATCCCTTTTCATCAATGGGACGGTGAGCAATGGGGTGGATGGGGTGCATATTTTTTTCAATGGAGAAAAAACGCTGGCGAGGCATTTTTACCAGACATTAATAAATGAAATACCTGCAAGGGCAAGGGTAATCCGCCACTCCATGCAGGAGGTGGATGTTGAGCAATTTGTTGATTTTCAAATTGTTGAAAGCGATAAAACCGGTAAGCCCAACCTGCTCATGACCCCCGATTTGGGTCTCTGCGACGATTGCCGACGGGAACTGCACGATACTGCCGACCGCCGCTTTAATTATCCCTTTATTACCTGTATTAATTGCGGCCCCCGTTTTTCCATTTTGAACAAATTGCCATACGACCGGGAGCGCACGACGATGGCCCCGTTCACGATGTGCCAACCCTGTCAATCTGAATACAATAGCCCCCTCACGAGGCGGCATTTTTCCCAAACCAACTCCTGCCCGGATTGTGCTGTGGAATTGAGTTTTTGGGCAAAAAAAACCGGGCAGTTTGAAAAAAATACGTCGAAGCCTTCTAACTGCATTTCGCTCGCAATCAATGCATTAGCCGAAGGCAACATCATCGCCGTGAAAGGCATCGGCGGCTACCTGCTCATCTGCGACGCCACGAATCCGGCAGCCGTCGCCACGCTTCGGGAACGCAAAAAACGCCCTTCGAAGCCCTTTGCCCTGATGTACCCGAATCTCGAAATTTTACAAAAAGATGCATATATAAACAAAACAGAGGCAGCCGCTTTTGGCAGCATCGAAAGCCCCATCGTCTTGTGCCGCCTACGGGAACACCCATCCAGTGGCATAGACATCAACGGTATCTGCCCCCACCTCGACCGAATCGGGGCGATGCAGCCGTACACGCCTTTGATGGAACTAATTTTGTCGAAATGGCAAAAACCCATCGTGGCGACCAGCGGCAACCTGAGCGGCTCGCCTATTTTTTTTGAAGATGAAAAAGCTCTGGAAAACCTGGGCGCTTTCGTGGATGCCTTCCTAATCAACAACCGTGAAATCCTGCTGCCCCAAGATGACAGCGTTGTACTATTCACTCCGCTGCACGGCCAGCGGATAGTCTTGCGCCGCTCCCGTGGCTATGCCCCGACCTACATCCATTCGGGCTTTGAAAACCTGCCGGAAACGGTGTTAGCAATGGGTGCCGACATGAAAAGTACTTTTTCCCTCCAACATGCCGGAAACAGCTACATCAGCCAGTACCTCGGCGACTTGGAGAGCTACGACACGCAGGAGAATTTTGATAAAACCTTGCAGCACTTCCTCCGCCTCTTCCATGCCCGCCCGGAGCGGGTGATCGTGGACATGCACCCGGCCTATTTTTCCACAGCTAAAGGCCAGGATTTGGCGGATGAACTCAATGTCCCTGTTGAAGCCGTACAGCATCACATCGCCCATTTCGCTGCCGTACTCGCTGAAAATGAACTACTTATGTGCGAAGAGCCTGTGCTGGGCGTGATCTGGGATGGCACCGGGTGGGGCGGTTTGGAGTCCACAGTCCACAGTCTCCAGTCTTCAGTCCGCAGACTTCAGTCCACAGTCCGGCAGTCGGCGACTGTGGAAATTAACGACAAAACAACGAACCTCCCCGTTACCGGACTGCCGACTGAAGACTGGCGACTGAAGACTAAAATCTGGGGCGGCGAGTTTTTTATGTTTGAAAACGGCGGCTTTGAAAGGGTGGCGCACCTGGATTATTTTCCACATTTTTTGGGGGATAAAATGTCGAAGGAGCCGAGGCTGTCGGCATTGTCACTGTGCTACGAGATGCCAGAGGCAGAAGCTTTTTTGCGGCCACTTTTTACCCAACAAGAATGGGGTTTATATCAAAAAAAGCTGGCTAGGCCGGGTGGAATGGTAACTTCGAGCATGGGCCGTTTGTTTGATGGCGTGGCGGCATTATTAGGTTTGCAATCAAGGTCGAGTTTTGAAGGGGAGGCAGCGATGCGGTTGGAGGCATTGGCTGCCGGAAGTTCCAAGTTAGAAGTCAACTTGAAGTTGCCTCCGAATTTTAGTCTCAAAAACCTTTTAAAAAATATCCTTGCCGATCTGATTGCTGGCGTTGACAAGCAGGAAATTGCCTTCAAATTCCACCTCTTATTGGTGCGCTGGATACAAGAAATTGCGGAAACCCAAGCTGTCCAGAAGTTGGCCTTTAGCGGCGGAGTTTTTCAAAACTCCCTATTGGTTGACCTGATCATCAGCGAATTAGGAAAAAAATACGAACTCTATTTTCATAAAGAACTGTCGCCCAATGACGAGTGCATTTCGTTTGGGCAATTGGCAGTTTCATTGCCCATTACCTCTAAAGGGGAACCGAACCTGACAATTGCTTCGGCTTTTGCAGATTCGGTTCCCCTTTAGGGGCAATGGGTTAAACAACGAACCATGTGTTTAGCCATTCCAGGAAAAATAACGGCCATTACCGGCCAATTGGACGAAACATTTAGGGTGGGAAAAGTCTCCTTTGGAGGCATCCAAAAAGAGGTCAATTTGGCGATGGTGCCACATGCCCAAATAGGAGATTATGTACTCGTGCATGTGGGCGTTGCCATCAGTGTGGTGGACGAGGAGGAAGCGAAATTGACTTTTGAATATTTGAAAAAAATGGGGGAAGTGGAAGAACTTTTACCAAACCAAATTGAGCCATGAAATTCCTAAGCGAATACCGCAATCCAGAAGTCGTCCATCAATACCTCGACGAACTCCATCGCACGGTCACCCGCCCGTGGACGATCATGGAAATCTGTGGCGGACAGACCCATAGCCTGGTAAAAAACGGTATTCTCGACATGCTGCCGGAGCAGGTGACGATGGTACACGGCCCTGGCTGCCCAGTCTGCGTGACGCCGCTCGGCGTCATTGACGAGGCGATTTATTTGGCTGAAAATGAAGGTGTTATCCTCTGTTCATTTGGAGATATGCTGCGGGTGCCTGGTTCGAAGAAGAGCTTATTGGAGGCCAAAGCCAACGGCGCAGATGTGCGCATCCTCTATTCGCCGCTCGAAGCGGTGAAACTGGCGCAGGAGCAGCCGGATCGGGAGGTAGTTTTTTTCGCAGTTGGTTTTGAAACGACGGCCCCGGCCAATGCGCTTTCAGTCGTGCAGGCCAAACACTTGGGGGTAAAAAACTACTCCATCCTCGCCTCGCATGTACTGGTCCCGCCAGCGATGGAGGCCATCCTTGGCGACCCCGACAATGTAATAGACGCCTTCCTGGCAGCGGGCCACGTCTGCACCATCATGGGCATGGACGAATATTATCCCGTGGTTGAAAAATACCAAGTCCCCATCGTCGTGACGGGCTTCGAGCCAGTGGATTTGTTGCAGGGCATTTTAATGGCGGTGAAACAACTGGAGCGGGGCGAGGCAAAACTCGAAAACCAATACGCCCGTGTGGTGCAGCGGGAAGGCAACCTGTTGGCCAAACAGACCATCGGCCAGGTGTTCGAAATCTCTGACCGTAACTGGCGAGGCATCGGCAACATCCCCATGAGCGGTTACGAGGTTTGCGAAAGCTACGCCGATTACGATGCCCGCCGAAAGTTCAAACTCAATCTCAGCCCCGTCGAAGAAAGCAAGGAGTGCATCGCAGGAGATATTTTGAAAGGTTTAAAAAAACCATTTCAATGCCCAAATTTTGGGACAAAATGCACGCCAGAGCACCCGCTTGGCGCACCTATGGTGTCGTCGGAGGGGGCTTGTGCGGCGTATTATCAGTGGAACCTATGAAACTTTCCCTACAGCTCAACTGCCCCATGCCGAAGCTCGATTTCGAGGTGATTACCTTAGGGCACGGTAGTGGTGGACTGCTGACCCACCGCCTGCTGGATGCGGGCGTTTTCAAATTGTTGTCCAATGAATTCCTCGACGAACAGCACGATGGGGCTTTTCTCAACTTGACGGGGCCGGTGGCCTACACGACCGACAGCTTTGTCATTTCGCCTATTTTTTTTCCTGGTGGAAATATCGGCGAACTGGCGGTGAACGGCACAGTGAACGACTTGGCCATGTGCGGCGCCATTCCGAAATATCTATCGCTGGGCTTCATCCTGGAAGAGGGCCTGCGCATGGACGAACTTTGGGAGGTTATCGTGGGGGTGCGCCATGCAGCGGAACAGGCAGGCGTACAGATAGTGACGGGCGACACGAAAGTGGTAGAAAAAGGCAAGGGCGACCAGATTTTTATCAATACGACAGGAATAGGCTTGGTGCATCCGGCTGCCGAAATACGCATTGGGCGGATACAGCCGGGCGACCAGGTAATTGTCAGTGGCGAGGTGGCGACGCACGGCATCGCCATCATGTCGGTGCGGGAAGGTTTGGAGTTTGAAACGGACATCTTGAGCGACAGTACGAACCTGAACTTTATGGTGGAAAAACTGCTGGACGAACTCGGCGGCCACGTCCATTTCCTGCGTGATCCGACCCGTGGCGGCGTGGCGACGACCCTGAACGAAGTGGCCAAAAAGGCGGGGCTTGGTATCGAATTGTTGCAATCAAAAATCCCGGTGGACGAACAAGTAGAAGGTGCCTGCGAAATGCTTGGCCTTGATCCGCTTTATGTAGCGAACGAGGGGAAATTTTTGGCCATTGTTTCAAAAGAAATGGCCGAAAAAGCATTGGAAATATTGCGCCGCGACCCAAAGGGAAAAAAAGCCGCCATCATCGGTGAAATCGTTGAAAACCATGCCGGGCAGGTTATTTTAAAAAGTCACATCGGCGGTAGGCGGGTGGTCAATATGCTGCCGGGCGAACAGTTGCCGAGGATTTGTTAAAAATCAAATCGCCCTATTTGCCACTCAAAATTTTGGTGATTTTTTTAGGTCGCAAGAACTGATTTTTCTCATAAGCACCATGTTTAGCTTGAATTTATCTTTGCAACCATAAAACAAGTACACTTATTTTACCCAAAACCCACAAGAGAAATTGTTTTCATTTGGTTTTTATAGCCTGGCATCCGCTGGGCTTTTTTTTTGCCCATATCTAACAGAATAGGCATTGCCGACCTTATATTTCCCGTAAGAATTAAAACTGGGCCATGAAACCACTTTTCCAAAAGCCCTACAGCTTGCTGTTCGGCATTATATTGATTTCGGCTTTTGGTTTTAGCCAAAAGCCCTACCGGGTAGGCGTCGTGCTGAGCGGTGGCGGGGCCAAGGGCTATGCCCATGTTGGGGCCTTGAAGGTGTTGGAAGAAGCAGGCATCCGGGTGGACTATATCGGCGGGGCCAGCATGGGGGCTATTATTGGCGGGCTGTACGCTTCGGGTTGGTCGGCCAACGAATTGGACAGCATCCTGCACACGCTGGACATGACCTCGCTCCTGCAAGACGAAGTCCCCCGCAACATTGCCCCTTTTTTCAACAAATATTATGGTGAAAAATATGCGCTCTCCCTGTCGGTTCAAGACATGAAAATCAACCTGCCGGCCGCACTTTCCGATGGGCAAATGGCCTACAACATGCTCAGCAAATTGACTGCAAGGGTGGCGATGGTGGACGATTTCAGCCAATTGCCCGTCCCCTTTTTCTGCACCGGGACAGATGTAACCACCGGCGAAAGCGTTATTTTTGAAAAAGGAAACCTGCCCCTCGCCATGCGGGCCAGCGGCTCTTTCCCAGGCCTGCTGGCACCCGTAGAAATAAATGATCGGTTGATTGCAGACGGTGGAATTGTCAATAATTTTCCCGCCAAAGAAATGAGCGAAAAGGGCGTGGACTTGGTCATCGGCATCAATGTGGAAGCTGATTTGTACGAAAAAATGGAGTTGAATTCCATCGAAAAAATCATCACGCAGATTAGCTCATTCCAAATGACTGAAAACTCGGCCTCACAGTACCTCTTCACGGATGTGCTGATCTGCCCGGATATTTACGGTTTCAGCATTACCAGTTTCAATGAAGTGGATACGCTGGTGGCCAGGGGCGAAAAAGCTGCCCGGCAAGTATGGGACGAACTGGTGAAAATAGCCGAACGGCAAGCGGCTGCCCCGCCTTTGCAACACACCGCAGTGCCGGAATTTGAAAGCGCTTGGCAAATTGACTCCGTGGCGGTATTGGAAAACCAGGTATTCAACAAGGCCAAGGTGCTGCGCAATTTCTCCTCAAAACTGCCTGGCGAAATCGAATACGAAGCATTTTATCAGGGCATCGTGAACCTGTACGGCACTGGCAATTGCCGTTTTGTTGACTATTTTTTGAAAAAAAACGGCGAAGACTGCGTGCTCCACATCCAGCCACGGCTCAAACGGGGTTACGACCGCACTTTTCGGGTGGGCGTCCACTACGACAATGTGTATAAAAGCAGTCTTTTGCTCAATGCTACCTTGCTCAATTTTGGCTTCAAAAACTCGACAGCACTGGTGGATGTCATTCTTGGCGACCAGTTTCGGTACGGGGTCTATTATTATGTGGACAGGGGCACGAAACCCGGCTTTGGTTTCAACTCACGCCTGCACCTGAACGACGTGGCTTTTGAGTTGCCCGATGAAATCAGCTTGCCGGACTCGTTGGAACTGAAAAACCTCGTATATGACCTCTCGGATTTTTCCAATGAGCTGTACGTCAATCTGTTAAATGGCAGCGACTTCGCCATTGGCCTTTCAGGGGAGGTGAAATATTACAAATTCAAAACCTCGCAGGTGTCAGGGCAACTAAACGGGGCACCAATTTTCGACGATGAAGGCTTGTACCTCACGGCCACAGGTTTCTATAAACACGACAGCCGGAACAGGCGTTATTTCAGCACCAACGGCAACCTGGCTTCGTTGATGGCGAGGGCCATTTACCAATTGCCCACTTCTTCAGAGCAGGAATCTTCGGGCGAATTTGGGTACAACTTCGACCTGGGCTACCAAACTTTTTTCCCGCTGGGCAAGCGCTTGTCGGCCTCATTTTCCGCCAATGTCGGCGTGACGCTGGGCGAAAATATGGCCCCGTACCGCTACTATTTGGGCGGCAACAACCTGAACGTGATCAATAATTTCAAACCTTTCATCGGGATGGAATTTGCACAAAAAGCAGGGACGGATATGGCCTCTGCCTCCCTGGCGTTTCAGTACCGCATTTTGAAAAACCACTACCTCAAACTCAACGGCAATGCAGCCTATCTGAAACAGGCAATTGGTGAGGAAAAAGTGGACGTATATAGCGCTGGAATTGGCTATGGATTGGACACCTCCCTGGGGCCTATCGAAGTGATGTATGGTTGGTCGAGTTTGGGTACTGCGCTGTATTTTAATTTGGGGTATTGGTTCTAAACGAAGTGCCGGAAATAATTTTCTGATTTTGGCACATTAGACCTTAGAGATTTTTAAAACCTCCAAGGTCTATCGACTCTAATACCGAAAATTAATTTACCTAAAATATCAGGCTATTTTTCCTACTCTTTTAATTATCTCAATATATATTTTCACAGTTTCGTTTTCCCCCCAGTATTTTTTCAAATTATTTTCAATTAAATGAACAGGATCATGGCCATTGGCGGCCATATAGTGCTGTACGGCTGACCACGTGCGCAAATAGCCCGTCATTGCTGCGAAATCCCATTCATATTCCATCGTATATGGAGGCATATTTATTTCCTCGAAAGGAAAAGGAATAGATGCATATTTATTGTCAATATGCCGCCTTTCTTTGTCCCAATATGGGCCAATTATATTTTCATAAAAATGGCTGATTACTTCATCAATAGGGCTATATGTTTTGAATAAAGCATATCCCACCAAAGCTATTATGCCGTGTTGCCCCCCTACCCTTTTTACCTCCTGGTTGAATTTTTCAAAATCAAACCAATGCACGGCCTGGCCGACGGTGATGAGGTCGAAACAATGATTGGGGAATTTGGTCATTTCAGCAGCGCCGACAGCATAAGTTATATTTGGTTTTAATACAGCATTGGACAGTTGTTTTTCACTTATATCCGTGGCAAAAACCTGCTGAAAGTACGGCGACAACATGGCTGCAATTTGGCCATTGCCAGTCCCGCAATCCCATGCTATTTCATGTTTGGATGCCAGTGAAACCAGGTCATGGATGAGCTGTGGCGGGTAGCCGGGCCGGAATTTGGCATAGGTGCTGGCCTGTTTTGAAAAATTGTCTTTCATAATGGCGGTAATATGGGCGGTTAATTTAGCCTATTTAAGAAATGAAATGGTCAAACAGCTACTCAAAATCCTACTCTCCCTGCTCAACAAGGCCACCAACCAATCATCTATTCAATGAAAGCCTGCACATGGACGGTAGTATTGCAACATATTTATTCATTTTTAAAATTACGACCAATGAAACAATTTGCAGTTATGTTGTACGGCACGGTTGCCTACCTCATTTTTTTCGCCACCTTTTTGTACCTCATCGGCTTCATCGGCGGCATGTTCGTGCCGAAAAGCATGGACGGCCCTTTGCAAGTGGGCTGGGCACAGGCCATTATTACGGATGCCCTGCTGATTTTACTGTTTGCCCTCCAGCACAGCATCATGGCACGAAAGGGCTTTAAACGCTGGTGGACCCAATTCGTGCCACAGCCTATCGAGCGCAGCACTTTTGTACTGTTTACCTGTGCGGCGCTTATTGCCATGTTCGTTTTTTGGCAGCCATTGGGGGGCATAGTTTGGACAGTGGAAAATGGCTTTTGGAAAGGAGTTTTGTACGCCAGTTTTGCCCTGGGATGGGCGATTGTGCTGGTGAGTACCTTCCTGATCAACCATTTTGACCTGTTTGGGCTGCGGCAGACCTGGCTTTATTTCCGTGGAAAAGAATATACCCACCTGCCGTTTAATGTACCGGTGTTCTACAAATTCGTCCGGCACCCCTTGTATTTTGGGTTCATCCTGGCATTTTGGTCGGCACCCGTCATGTCGCTCACGAGGCTCTTTTTTGCCTCGGCATTTACCATGTACATCCTGATGGCCATCCGCCTGGAAGAAAAGGATTTGGTGGTTCATTTTGGCGAAAAATACCGGCTATACAGACAGGCTGTGCCAATGCTGCTGCCTGCCATTTTTGGGAAAAAGAAAATAGCACCGGACTACCTTACAATTTTGAAGGGAAGGACGCAGGAAGATTGAATGAAGCTCGGAGGAGTGTCATCCCCTGCTGTACGACAGAAAACAGGGGATGACGCCTCACCTGTTTTTCCAAAACATTTACAATCAATACCTTATGAAAACAAATTGGATGAAAAAGCATGGCAAAACTGCCCTTGTCCTTTACCTTTGTTGGTGTGCGGTCAAAGGATTGGCCTTCCTGGCCTTGGGCGGATACTTGTTGAAATAAGCGGACAAACTCCCATTTTATGCCTTTACTCACAAAACTACAGCGCCTATCGTTGGCCAGTTGCTGCGGCTTGGCCCTGGCGGCGGGGTGCATGGGTCAATCCATTTTTGAAAATCCCGTGTACATCAACGAAGCCAACGGCCTGCCCGCCCATCGGGTGACCGTTATTGCCCAGGATCACCTTGGTTTTTTGTGGTTTGGCACTACCAACGGGCTGGCACGTTACGACGGCTCGACCATGATCGTTTTTCAGCCGGACGATCAGGATTCTACGGCCATTTCCAATGAATTTATCATGGACATTTTGCCCGACAGCGCTGCTGGTAAAATATGGGTGGCGACCTTGAAAAACATCTCGGTGTACGATATAGCGAAAGGGCATTTTAAAAATTATCCCTACCAGCCCGACAATGAATTTAGCCCGCCCGACCACAACCCGTACAGCATTTACAAGGATAAAGACGGGCAGGTTTGGGCCAGTTTCCGGGAACGGGGGCTGTTTAAATTCCGCCCAAAAACCGACGATTTTGAAAATGTGCTGTGCGAATCGGCCAGCGGCCTGCCGGGCGATCCCTCCTGTATTTCCGTTTTCAACATGCAGGCCGATCCTGAAAATGACAGCATACTTTGGCTGGGCGGGCACCAGGGTGTTTATCGCTTCAATCGCTATACCTCTGATTATCAACGCTATAAATACCGCCATCCCGATAAAAAAACAGAGGAATATTCCAATACCGTCCGCTGCATTTTGCCGCACAATGATGGGAAAGTTTACTTCGGCACTTGGTACAATGGTGTTTTTGTTCTGGATAAAAAAACGGGGCAAATTGCCCATTTCGAGCCGCCTTGCGTGCCGGATGGCTATTTTTTGAGAAAGGACGTGGTCAATACCATTTACCCAAAAAGCGACCACGAATTTTGGATTAGTTCGCTCAAGGGCCTACAACTCTACGATTCGCATAAAAAGTGCGTCACAGGGATTTGGAAAAACGACGCCCATAAAAGGAAGTGGTACAGTGTAGAATTGATAGACAATAAAAAACGCATTTGGAGTGCCTCCCATAACCTGGGGGTGCTTTTTTACAACCCGATGCTCCAGCAGTTTCAGACCAATTATTTCGAAGACGAGGAGTCGGATTTTTTTTGTTTTACCAGAAAAATACTGGAAGATACCTTGCGTAAAAAATTGTACGTATTGCCACAGGCGGGGCGTGGGCTGTACATATTGGACCAAAAAACTTCCAAATGGTCGAATGTGCCGCCACCCGATGATTACATAGGCATAGACGATGCAGATTTTCTCGCCTGGGACATGGCGCTACGTGACGACGGCAGCCTTTTCATTGTAGAAAACAGCCAATTCTTTATCTATCGGCTGGGAGCGGCCCAACTACAGCGCTACCCGCTCCAACCCACCAAGGAAAACCCCAGGATGCGGAAAATACAAAAGGACCGGGATGGATTGTTTTGGGTAACCGGCTATGGCTGGCCCTTGCAGCGGCTCGATTTGGAGCGGAATACCATCTATACTTTCGACAAGGAGCTAAAGGAGGTCTGGGAGGGGAAATTGGGGGCCGATTTTATCGAAGAAGACAAAAACGGCAACATTTGGATGCGGGAAAACAATGGCCTCTTAGTGTATAAAAAAGCTGAAAAACGTTTTGTTTATACCATCAGCCAACCGGGCAGCACGAGGGCTTTCAGGGGCATGTCGCACCTGGAAGCTGCTGATAATGGGGATATTTGGGTAGCGACACAATCGAACAGCTTGGGCTATGCACATGCCGACAGTGCAGAGAAAGGCTTGCTGCGGCTTTTCACCAAAAAAGACGGCCTGATTGGTGACAAGGTGCAAATGGTGAAACTCATCGGCGATAAACTGCTGGTATTTACCGAAGAGGCCATTCAGTGGTTTGACACCAAAGATCAACGCTTTATCGGGCATATTGACCTTGAATATGGATTGGGAAAGTACACCAGCGCTTGCACCATGCTCGCATCTGGCGCATTGGCAGTGGGAAAAGAAAAGGCTATTGCCTTGTTTTACCCAGATCGGCTGATAACCAACCCCGAACTGCCCCGGCCTTATTTGACTTCATTTAAAGTTTTTGACAAAGAATGGAAGCTGAAATCGGTGTTTGGCCAGCCAGACAGCGTATTCCTCAGTTATAGACAGAATTTTTTTTCCTTCGAGTTTTCCGCCATCAATTATACACTGCCAAAAGACACCCGTTTTTACTACAAATTGGAGGGTTTTGACGAAGAGTGGACAGATGGTACAACCCGAAAATTCGCCTCCTACACCAACGTACCGGGCGGCGATTATTTGTTCAGGATAAAAGCCATCAACAGCGAGGGCCTGACCAGTGAAATGCCCTACGGCATGTACCTCCATATCTCGACCGTTTGGTGGAAAACATGGTGGTTTTGGCTCTTGGCGGGGCTTTCGCTTTTGGGCATCGGCGCCTTGGTGTACCGTTATAAAATCGGGCAGGTGCGCAAGGAAGAACGCCTGAAATCGAATTACGAACGCAGGCTCGCCGACGTGGAAATGAGCGCACTGCGGGCACAGATGAACCCTCATTTTATTTTCAACAGCCTCAATTCCATTGAATATTACATCATCAACAACGAGCCAGAAAAGGCGTCCGATTACCTCAACCGCTTTAGCCGCCTCATCCGTTTGATTTTACAAAATTCAAAAAGCGCCGTCGTGCCCATGAAGGACGACTTGGAGGCCCTGCGCCTGTATATCGAAATGGAAAGCCTGCGCTTTGACAACCTATTTGACTATGAAGTGCGGATTGAAAAAGGCATTGACACAGAAAAAATAGAAATACCGCCCATGTTGATGCAGCCTTATGTGGAGAATGCCATTTGGCATGGCCTCCTGCAAAAAAAGGAAGAAAAGGGAAAGCTCGACCTGACCATCCGGCGGGAGAACAGCCATCTGTGCTGCGTGATCGAAGACAACGGAATCGGCAGGGAGGACGCCCGCCTGCTCAAATCGAAATCGGCCAACCACCGCAAGTCATTCGGCATGAAAATCACCAGCGACCGCTTGTCCATGCTCAATAAAATCACCCATGCCAATGCTTCCGTACAGGTATTTGACCTAAAAAATGAGGAAGGGAAAGCAACAGGCACTCGAGTGGAACTTTTAATCCCTGTTTAAACGATATTTTTGTCAATGGCTCAAAATCCTTGTTCATCCGCTCATTAGTAGGGATAGCCAGAGAAAGTTGAAGCAATTTTGTCATGATAATTTACCAAAAATGTCATTGGTTTTTGAACAATGGCCAAATGAAAACAAAATCTTTTTAATTGAAATCACCCGACCATGATTTGGAAAGAACCTGTTGACCTTGAAAATCTGAACCGCCTTGGCTATGGCAATTTGGTGCATTGGCTTGGAATAGAGTTTACGGAAGCAGGCGACGATTACCTCGTTGCCCGTATGCCTGTGGACGTCCGCACCATTCAGCCTTTGGGCATTTTGCATGGAGGCGCTTCTGCTACGCTTGCCGAAACGGTAGCCACCTATGCTTCCATGCTCTGCATTGACAATTTTTTGACCCACCAGTCGCTCTGCATGGAAAACAACGTCCACCATTTGCGCACGGCAGTTGACGGCCATGTACTGGCCCGTGCCGTGCCGGTACGCCTGGGCCGAAAAATCCACGTTTGGAGCGTTGAGATCAATGACGACCGCCAGCGTCTAATCAGCCTGAGCCTGTTGACAGTAGCCATCAAGCGCCGCTGGGAACCCAGGTCGCATGATTACAAATCTGGCTGCCAACAGTTCAAAAACGAGACATTTTGCTTATCTTGAAGGCAGCGCTGGCAGGTGGGTATTGGGTTTGTTATTATTAAAAAAGAAACCCAAACCCTGCCTGGCGCCATTTGGATCAAAAACCATTTGAAATGATAAAAACTGTACTTGTGGACGATGAAAAGCACTCCGTGGCAACCCTGGCCTGGAAACTGGAGAAATTTTGCCCCGATGTGGAGGTGGTGGCGCAGTTCACCGATTCCTCCGAGGCGTTGGAATATTTGAAAAAAAACCAGCCGGATTTGCTTTTTCTCGACATTGAAATGCCAAGGCTCAATGGCTTTGAACTGCTGGAAGAATTGGGCGGCGAGCAGATAAGTTTCGATGTGATTTTCACGACAGCCTACGACGAGTTTGGTATCCGTGCCGTCAAGGCCAATGCGCTGGATTATTTGTTGAAACCGGTGCAAAACCTTGAACTGAAACAGGCCTTGGAAAAATTCAAACGCAAGGCTGGCAAGGCAAATCCGGCGCAAATGGAGGTATTGTTCAGCAACTTGCAGGAAGAACAAAGGCCAAGGCATGGCAAAATTGCCCTGGCCACCAAAGAAAGCATAGAATTCGTTGATCCAGAGGAGATTATATTGTGCAGCTCAGACAGCAATTACACGATGATTTACTTGACGGAAGGGCGCAAAAAACTCATTTCCAGAACCTTGAAAGATGTGGAGGAATGGCTGTCGCCGTATCAGTTTTTCCGTGCCCACCATTCGCACCTAGTCAACCTCCACCACATCAAAGAATATGTGCGGGCAGATGGCGGCTATTTGCTTTTGTCCAATAAAATGACCTTACCCGTATCGAGGAACCGCAAGGACGATTTGATGAAAATGATCAATTAGAAAGTTCAACGGGAAATTCTTCGCCGTTGCGGCGCAGCCCTGCCAGTTCCACAGTTTTGCCGATGACCCTGTGGGCACCCGACCCCACCCTTCTCAGGCCAGCGTCGTGGGCCTCCCTGAAGCACTCAGGAATGATGATGTGCAGCGGTTGTCCAAGCACTTCTTTTTCACCGTACAAAAAAATGCGCTCAGCGACAGGGTTCCAGGTGACGATTCTACCTTGGGCATCGGCTGATACAATGGCATCATTGGAACTGTGCGAAATGGCATGGAGGTTTTGCAGCAGGTGGGTATCATTATTTTTCATTTGGAAATGGATTTGGGTAAATGGCTATTTTTTACCGCATAAAATTGGTGGAGCGCCAATCGAATTCTTTGGCCAATTATCCGGCGGCATAGCGATATGAGCAATTGGGGCAGTTTTTTTAGCCAGAAAGGAAAATAAAAAAAGCCAAGCCATTGCTGATGAATGACTTGGCTTCTGATGAAGTACCCGCGACTGGACTCGAACCAGCACATCCGTAAGGACACTACCCCCTCAAAGTAGCGCGTCTACCAATTTCGCCACACGGGTATGAAAAAAACGCATTTGCTTTAAATGCGGGCGCAAAGATAAAGAGTTCCCATTATTTTCAACTTGAAAAAAAATATTTTGAAAAAAACACGAAATAAATTCTTTTAGATAAGAAAAATTTTCATACGTTTGCAACGTCTTATTGAACAAATGACTCACCATGTTGCAGTAAAGCCCCGACCGTTTGGAATTCACACTTTGAAACTATAACCCAGAACATATTTTTCGCACATGGAACACTATTACATTCTTGGCTTAGCGGCCATTGCCTGTTCGCTTTTGCTCACTGTCGGCCCGAAGATCGCAGCTCCTGTTGATTCTGTAGGGGACGACTATTACCCACCATCCTATACCGAGGATTCATTTTCGAAAGATGCCAGCCCCAGTTTGGACAAAACAAGCTGACGGTTCTTTTTTGGCGTCCCATTTACCGTTTTATCAGTAAAAAAATCGAAGTCAAAGCAGCCCAAAAGGGTTTGCACATTACAAAATGATATTGGTAAATCGTTGATTACCAATCATTTTCAACAATGTGAGCATCGCTTTCGGGAGTGCTATTTGGCACGATTTTTACATTACAATTATTTTAATCTATCATTCCATGAACACCCTTCGACTCCCCGTTTTGGTGATTTGTTTGGCTATGGCCATTATTGCATCGGCCCAAGCACAAAGCACACCATTGTTTGAAAGTGAAACTGCCTACGTCGCCACCGAAACGACCACTAACAAGGTGACATCTACCCCTACCCCTTATCGTTTTCACAAAAAATTGCAACAACTCTACTCTGGTTACGCCATTGAGGTGGCCGCCTCCAACTACCCCTTGGATCGCAACCAACCCGTTTTCAGGCAATTTGGAAATATCCGCTACGACAAGCTGATAGAGGGCGGCTATTCTTATTTGGTGCTGGCCAATTTCGATTCGGATGAATCTGCTTTGCATTTTTTGCAAACCATCATCCAACCAAAAGCCCACGAGGCACGCATGTTTTTGTACAAAGACGGCAACCGCAAAATCATCCGGCCTTAGTTGCCTTGATTTTGTGCCAACATAGTAGTTTTCTTTTCTTGAGACCAATGACGATGGAGCCCGTTTCCCCGGAATGCCGGGGTTTGCGGGCTTCTCCTTTTTTAGGCCTGTGGAACTTCCCTTTCATAAAGAGGCTTGGAAGCTGAACCTACCCATTTGTCCGTTGTTTAATGGTCGAACAATTCATCTGAATATGAAGACTATTGCCAAAATTCCCGATACCGACAAAAAACGCATCGTCATCGTCGGTGGCGGGTTTGCAGGACTGAAACTCGCCAAAACTATCCACAAGGGCAGCTATCAAGTGGTGATGATTGACAAAAACAATTACCACCAATTCCAGCCGCTTTTTTACCAGGTGGCCACTTCGGGCTTGGAGCCGAGCGCCATTTCTTTCCCCCTTCGAAAAATATTTCAAGATCAGCCCGACGTGCATTTCCGGGTAGCGGAATTTGAGCGGGTGGACCTTGACAATCAACTGGTTATAACAGATATCGGGCAACTCCACTATGACATACTTGTGCTGGCTGTTGGGGCGAGAACCAATTTTTTTGGCAACAGGGAATTGCGCAGCCACGCTATTTCCATGAAATCACTGAGCGAGGCCATCAATCTACGCAACCAGGTTTTGGGCAACTTCGAGTTGGCGCTGAACGAAACAGATCCCGAAAAAGTAGGCCATTTACTCAATATCGTGATCGTGGGCGGCGGGCCAACAGGTGTGGAATTGGCCGGGGCGCTGGCCGAAATGAAAAGGTACATTCTGCCAAAAGATTACCCCGAACTGGATTTCAGCCTGATGAACATCCATCTGCTGGAAGCCTCGGACAGGGTGTTGCTCGGATATTCGGATCGTTCCTCCAAAAAAGGCAAAGAATACCTGGAGCGCCTCGGCGTAAACGTGATGCTGAACACATTTGTAAAAGACTATGACGGCCACCATGTCATCTTGGCCAATGGCGACACCTTGGCCACTGAAACGCTCGTTTGGGCAGCCGGGGTCAGGGGCAACGAAGTGGAAGGGCTTTCGCCGGAAGTTTTTGGAAAAGGCAGCCGACTCATGGTCAATGAATTTAACCAACTAAAAGGCCACGACAACATTTTCGTGATTGGAGATTTGGCATTGATGACGAACAAGGATTATCCGAACGGCCACCCGCAGGTGGCCACTGTTGCCATACAGCAGGCCAATAATTTGGGCAAAAACCTGCTCCGTATGCAAAAGGGAAAGGCGTTGAAACCTTACCACTATTTTTACAAAGGCTCACTTGCCACGGTTGGCCGCAACTTGGCCGTTGCCGACTTGCCCGGCATCAAGTTCACAGGTTTTTTTGCCTGGATGTTGTGGCTTATCGTTCACTTGATGGAAATACTGGGCGTGAAAAACAGGTTATTCATTTTGATAAATTGGGCCTGGAGTTATTTCACCTACGATCAGTCGCTCAGGTTGATGATTAGGCCGAAGAAGGAGGTGTTGGAGGAAGAATTGGAAGTGGAAAATGCTTAGAAAGGGTGAATCCCCCGATTATCAAAGAAAGTTATCAATTGAATCTTTTGCCCATCCACTCTGTAAATCAAAGATGTAAATCTATTGATGGTGCATTTTCTAAGTATTGGGCGTTTTTCGTAGGGTTTGCAAAAGTGGCTGAATAATTTCAGGTTTTCCAGTAACTTATCAACTTCCTCATTAAAACGAAGTGCCACATCAAGTGAATAGTTTTCACTCAGATAATCAGCGATGTCTGTGAAAGATAAATAAGCCAAGTCTGACCAAACAATTTGATTCATAGCTATTTTTTTCGGAATCGTTCCTCAATTCTCTTTTTAGCTTCTTCATGGGTCAATACCTGGTCATTTTCAATTTGCTCCAATCCTAAATCAACCATTGCGGCTTCCATGTTTTCCAATGATTTTTTTGAAAGTGGTTCTTTTTTTAAATGCTTAAAATAGTTCCGAACTTTCTCCAATAAGTTTTCGTCGTCCGTTTCCACTAACAGCCGCAACAAATCATTTTTTAATTCTAGCGTACTCATTTGGAATGAATTTTATGTGCTTCAAAATTAAACCAAATCAATTAAAAAAACATAGTAGACGGAACTTGATTGCAAACCATTTGTTCCCATTCCCCGTAACTTAGCCGACTTTTGTGAACAAGGAAATTGACGAACCATGCGACTGGAGCCTAAAGACCTCTTCGAGAGGCTTGAATTTGATAAAATCATCGCCCTGCTTGAAAAAGAATGCCTGGGCGAATTGGGCAAGGAGGCCGTCAGGCAGTTGCCCTTTCTTACCGACAAGCGCCAAATTGAACTGCTGCTGCAGGAGGTGTATGAGTACAAACTCAGCATTTCCAACAACGACCACTTCCCGCTCGCCACTTACGAAGATCTCGCCGACGACCTGAAAATGCTCGACATCGTGGACTATGTATTGCCGGAGGAGGGCTTTCGCCGCATCAATACCGTGCTGGTCATCATGGGCGATGTGTTCAAATATTTCAGCCCCGAACGCCAAAAAATTTACCCAAAACTCTACGACATCGTGCGGCCAGTAGTATTTGATAAAGCATTGGCCGAGGCTATTGGTAAAGTGTTCGACGAAGATGGCGGCATCAGGCCTGACGCCTCGCCTGAATTACAGCGCATACGCCGCCAGATTGGCAACAAAGAGCGGGAACTCGACAAGGTTTTCCGCAACCTCATCAGCACTTACAGGAACAGCGGCTGGCTGACCGACAATGTGGAAAGTGTGCGAAACAACCGCCGGGTCTTCAGTGTGCCGGTGGAGCACAAGCGCAAGATCAGGGGCATCATCCACGACGAAAGCGCTACTGGGCGCACGGCCTTCATTGAGCCGGAACCTGTCATCGAAATCAACAACGACATCTTTGACCTGCAACAGGACGAACGGCGTGAAATCTGGCGCATCCTCAAGGAACTGAGCGCCACGCTGCGCCCTTACACGCCCGCCATGCGGCAATATCTTCAGCTCATCATCCGCTTCGATGTGATCATGTCGAAGGCGAGGTTGGCCTACATGATGAACGCCCATTTGCCCAGAATAAAAAAAGGGCCGCACCTTGGCACGGAGATGGGCCGCCACCCGCTTTTGTATTTGAAAAACATCCACCTCGGACGGGAAACGGTGCCGTTTGACCTAAGGCTTTTTGGTGACAACCGCATCGTGGTGCTGTCCGGGCCAAACGCAGGGGGCAAGTCTATTTTGATGAAATCCGTCGGGCTGTTGCAACTGATGATGCAATCGGGCCTGCTCGTGCCAATGGACGAGATTTCGGAGATGGGCATTTTTGAAAACATCTTTGCCGACATCGGCGACCAACAGTCTATCGAAGACGACCTTTCCACTTATTCCAGCCGCTTAGTCAATATGCGGACACTGCTTGATTTTGCAGATGGCAAAACGCTGGTGCTGATAGACGAATTTGGCTCCGGTACCGACCCGAAAATGGGCGGCGCCATTGCCGAATCTATATTAAAAGAAATCAACGAACGCAAGGTTTTTGGCGTGATCACCACGCACTATTCCAACCTGAAAATGTTTGCCTTCAAAAACCAGGGCATCGTGAACGGCTCCATGCTGTTCGACCAGGAGAATTTGAGGCCGACTTACATGTTCAAAGTAGGCAGGCCGGGCAGTTCGTATGCCTTTGAAATAGCCCAAAAAAGCGGCCTGGGCGGAAAATTGTTGCAATACGCCCGGATGCGCACGGGCAAAAACGAAACCGCCGTGGACGAGCTGCTCATTGACCTGCAGCGGGAAAAAAAGGAAGTGGAAGACAAGCTCTCCTCCATGACCGAGCGGGAAAAACAACTCGAAAGGCTCATCAAAAACTACGAAGAACTGCAACGTGACTTTGAATACCGCCGCAAAAAGCTGAAGCTGGAAGTAAAAGAACAAGCCCTGCAAGAAGTAGCCCGTGAGAACAAGCAACTCGAACGCCTGGTGCGTGAAATAAGGGAAGAACAAAACCTGGAAAAGGCGAAGCAACTGGTTGTTCAGCAACGGGAGGAGCGAAAAAAGGCAGAAGAGGCCGTTCAGATTTTACATAAGGAAATCAACGAGACGCCTGCCGTGCAATACCGGGAATCCAAAAAGGGCAATATCCAACCGGGTGATTTTGTGAAAATGCGCAGCGGCGGCGCAACGGGAACCGTCGAGTCCGTCGGCAAGAACAGCGCTATCGTCATCATCGGCCAGATGCGCATGACGGTAAAACTGCGTGACCTCGAACATGCCCGTGAACCGCTTGACGTGCAGTCTTCCGTCAGCATAAAAAGCGACACCATTTCCCAAAATGCAGGCTTTGACAACAAACTCGACATCCGGGGCATGACGCCGCAAGATGCCCTGAAAGTGGTGGAAGACTTCATGGACCGTGCCCTGCTCACCAGCGCCAACCAATTGCGCATCGTGCATGGCAAAGGCTCCGGCGTGCTGCGTAGCACAGTGAAGGAAAAATTGCGGGAGTACCGGGCACTAAAAAGCGTTTACCATCCTGCCAGCGACGAGGGCGGGGATGGGGTGACGATGATTGAGCTTTAAATAAGTCTATATGTTTTTCAAAAACAACTTCCCCGTCGGCAAATACAGCGAGCTCGACCCGAAGCACATCCTTTCCACATTGGACAAGCTCCGCTATCGCATTGGTGAACGCTTCCCTGGCTCAGGTCTGGGAAAAGTGGCCGGCGAACTGAACGAGGTCGCCATTGCCATCGTAGAATTGGTCCAAAAACTATCGAAGCCACTTTGGTCTATCCGTTTGCTCACTTTTTTTGCCATTGTCCTGCTCATCGGTTTGTCGGCCTGGCTTTGCACCCTTACCATCCGCTACATCCCCGCAGGTGAGTCCGGTCTGGTCGAAATACTGCAAGGTGCGGAAAGCGCCATCAACGAAGTCATATTTCTAACATTGGCCATTTTCTTTTTTGCTACTTTGGAAAACCGAATCAAAAGAAAGGCCGCCCTTAATTCCCTGCACCGCCTCCGCTCCATTGCCCACGTGGTGGATATGCACCAATTGACAAAAGACCCAGCGTATTTGCTGCAAAACGGCCATGACAGCCACTTCTCCAACAAGCGCAAAATGAGCCCGGAAGAACTGACCCGCTACCTTGATTACTGCACAGAATTGCTCGCCATCAATTCAAAACTCGCCGCCCTGCATGTGCAACATTTACAGGACAGTGAAGTGCTGAAAACCGTCAATGAAGTGGAAATGCTTTCGCACGAACTGTCCAGCAAAATCTGGCAGAAGATCATGATTTTGGACGTGGTGATAACGTCGGAGGAGAAGGTGATTGAAATCAAATCTGACTCAAAAAATGAAGTAAAATAACGCCCCCCCCTTACTCAAAACGGCTGCCCTTGAAGGATTCAATATCCCGCCGCTCCCGTTTCGTAGGCCGCCCGGTGCCCCGCTCCCTATGCTCAATACCTGATTTTCCTACAAACCATTCATTGTATTTGCTGAGTTCTTCCTGTGGGGTAATATTGTCGTAGCATTCCAGGGCAATGGGCGCCCCGACCCGCTTTTCGATGAGTTTTTTGACCAAAAAATCAAGGTTGAAACCGTCTTTTTTGACATGTACTATCTGGCCCACGGAAATATTGTCGGAAGCCTTGGCCATCGAATCGCCGATGCGCACCTTGCCGGATTTGATGGCATCGGCCGCCAATGTCCTTGATTTATAAATACGGACGCTCCAAAGCCATTTGTCTATGCGTACTTTTTCCATTTTTTCATGCAGGATATTGCAAATTCATCGCCTCCATCGTTTCGCAGACTTTTTTTGAAATGATATAGTCACGGTACCAGCGCTCGTCCACCGGCACAATGCCCCAAGGGATTTTGCTTTGGTTGATGGCATATTCATAACAGCGCATGTATTCGTCCCAATGTTCACGTTCTTTCCAGTCGCCCTCGTTGTGCTTCCATTTTTTATCGGCCTCGTCAATGCGCTCCTGCAATTGCTTTTTTTGTTCTTTTTCAGAAATATGGAGGTAAAATTTAAGGATGGTCGTGTTGTTGTCAAAGGTGATTAACTCCTCGAAGGCATTGATGGCAGCCATGCGTTTTTCAACCCGCTCTTCGTCTATCCACTGGTGAACCCGCTGCACGAGGATGTCTTCGTAATGCGAACGGTTGAAAATTCTAATGTCGCCCTTTGACGGTACCTGCTGGTGTACCCGCCAAAGGAAGTCGTGCCCAAATTCGATTTCCGTTGGCTTTTTGAAAGCATAAACGCTCAGATTGAAAGGGGTGCAGTCTTTGAAAACGTTTTTGACCGCCCCGTCCTTGCCGCTGCCATCCATTCCCTGCAAAATAATCAACAGGGAATGTTTGCGCTCCGCCCGCATGATCTCATTTAGATCGCCAATGCGTTCGGCATATTTATCGGTCAAATCTTTTAGTTTTTTTTCATCCGCATCTGCTGGCGGCTTCGTGGAAATATCGGATAGTTTTATCATTTTCTTTGTGTTTGTGTGCTTCTGTGTTTTGGTGTTTCAGGCACCCGCATAATTTGCCGACTGATGACTGCCGACTGATGACTGATGACTGATGACTGATGACTGTGGACTGATGACTGTGGACTGTGGACTACTTATTGCCTACTTTTCTCAAACTCCTTCATCAATTTCCGCACGATTTTTTTCACCTGTACGGAAAAATCCTTGCTCAAAATCCAATGGCCGTATTGAAATTCTTGCTCCAGCACTTTCATCACCGTCACGCCAGTATATTTGCCAAAATTAAAACAAACTTCGCCTCTTTCATTGTATTTCAAGCGGTTGGTCACATCAATCGTACCTGTGTCTTGGGTGAAGTCATGCAGCGCTTTTACGTCCATTTGGATAGGCGTGGGCGTCACATTGCCGTCATCGTCCACGTGGTCAATCCCATTATATTTTTTGAGTTGGCCATTTAAGACATCAATCGTTGCCTTCACGTCGGCCATGGCATCATGGGCATCTTCAAAGTCTTTGTCGCAATAAAATTTCAGGGCGGCTTTTAGGTTGCGGGGCTCCATTTTATAAAAAATGCGCTGCACGTCCACAAAGCGGCGGTTATCCACCTCGAAGTCGAGGCCCGCCCTGGCAAACTCCTCCATGAGCAGCGGCACATCGAATCGGCTGATGTTGTAACCCGCCAAATCGCTGTCGCCGATAAAATCATATATCTGTTGGGCCACTTGCGCAAAAACAGGCTTATTGGTCACATCTTTTGGCATGATGCCGTGTACTGCCATAGCCTCTTCCGAAATGGGGATACCTGGGTTAACGAGCATCTCCAACTGCGCAGGCTCCCGCCCATCCTTGAAATATTTGATGATCGCAATTTGCATGATGCGATCACGGATTACATTCAATCCTGTTGATTCGATATCAAAAAAGCAGAGGTCCTTTTTTAAGTTAAATTCCATCATAGTGAATGAGAAGTTGAGTGAATGAGAGAATGAGGGACAGCGATATTCGCTCATTCCATCCTTCTATTATTCAAGCATTATTGTTCCAGGAACATTTTTTCAACGCCTGGAGTGTATTTGTAAAGCAGTTCGCCCTTTTCGTCACTGTAGATAAAAAGCGCCTCGATATAGTCCAATTGGGAAGCCAAGGTAAAGGATTTTTCCAAACCCAACACCATAAACCCGGTTGCGAGGGCGTCGGGCGTTAGGCAGTCTTTCCCAAAAACGGAAACACTCAATAAGGTGCTTTTTTCAGGAAAACCCGTGCTGGGGCTGATAAAATGGCTGTACTTCTGGCCATCCATTTCGTGGAAGTTGCGGTAATTGCCGGAGGTGGAAACCGATAGGTCCTTCAACTGGATGATGCGGGTAAAATCGGTCACGTCGGCCTCTGGTTTTGGGGTATTGATACCGATGGTCCACCATTCCCCTTTGGGGTTTTTGCCACGGCCCCTGCTTTCCCCGCCAATGTCCACGAGGTAATTTTTGATGCCTTTTAGTTCAATAAATTCCGCCACGATGTCCACTCCGTAGCCTTGGCCCGTGCCGCCAAAATCAAGCTGCACACCGGGTTTGCTTTTTTTCAAAATGGCAAAGCCGTCCCGGTCCGTAATTTCCAGTTTTTCAAAACCCACATATTGCATCAGGGAATCCACCATCAGGCTGTCCACTTTTTCAACGGCTTTGTGCGGTGTATAGCCAAAACCCCAGTAGTTGACCAGGGGCATAATGGTCGGGTCGAAGGCGTGTTGCGTTCGCTGGTAGGCCATGTCGGCTGCCATCAAATTTGTATAAAAATGGCGGTTGTTTAGTTGGCCGCATACTGCCGGGTTGCCCATGCATTGGGAGTAGGCTTTCAGGTCAAGCTCCAGCGCAAATACACTATCGGCCTTGTTGAAACGTGAAATCGTGGAGTTTGGCTCGTAGGTGGAAATTTCGTTGTTCACGGCTTTGAGCAGCGAATCAATGGAGCTGAAAAAATCCCGGTCGAGGCTGTCCTGATAGGTCACTTTGAAATAGGTGCCCATCGTTTTGCCTTCCACCGAGCGGTAAGGCGTTTTTTTGTCGTTGGAACAAGATAAAATGAGGAGAAAAGAAAATAGAAAAAGGATCGATGGCAAGAACTCTCCACATTTTGCCCTCCGGCTTTGTTTTAATCCTTTTACCAAAAAATATAAACGGGTACTAAAATGCTTATTCATATCTGCTGTTTGTAAAAATTTAAAAGCCAATTCCGGCTATCCTCTACCCTATTTTCAAGGCTTGCGCCATTGTGCATCTACCGAATACCAGCCTGGCCCGGCAAGCCCAAGCGCAACAAATGCAGCCAGGTACAACAGGCCAAGTTCCATTTTCGGCAGCGGCTCGCCCATATTGGCAATAAAAACGGCCACTAACATGGTGATTATCAAGGGAATAACCGCCCATCTGGTGAACAGCCCAATGATGACCAAAGCGGCACAGACTACTTCTGCAAATGTTGCCAATCCCAACGAGATGGGAGCGCCCAAACCAAGCGGATCGCCAAATTCTTCCAGCTTTCCCCCTATTATTTTTTGCATTTTGCCCCAACCGTGATCGATGATCATCAGTCCGCCGAAAACAACTCGGAGCAGCAATAAGGCGATGTCTGTATTTTTTGAAAAAGGCATGAACTGAAACTATAAATGATGAACTATAAACGGATACAATGCTGTGGTTGCCAGATCATTGTATTACTGACAGGAGCGTGTTACTTGCTAATCTTATTTGTACATTCCTTCTTGCTGGGCTTCTTCGCCGGCTCCATGCAATTGTACGGTCTTCCTGGTCTTGCGCAGGCGCATGTTGAGGAATTCGACAAAAAGCGAAAAAGCGATGGCAAAGTAAAGGTAACCCTTCGGCACAGTGCCAACCTCTGCTCCGGCGATGACGAGATGTCCCAGGTGCGCCCCTTCTGCTATTAGCATAAAACCAATCATGATCAAAAAGGCCAGGCCGAGCATTTGGATGGTCGGGTGCTCGTTGACAAAACGGCCTACTGGCACAGCGAACAGCATCATAATGATCACGGACAAAACAACTGCTATGATCATGATGAGCAAAGCACCGTGTACGCCGTTGGTCATGCCCACTGCCGTGAGAATGGAGTCAAAGGAAAAGACGATATTGATGACAGTAATCTGTAGGATGACGCTGTTGAGGGAAGCGCCGCCTTTTTTCTTGCCGCCAAGCTCCAGGTGCTCGTCGCCCTCCAGTTTATGGTGGATTTCGGAAGTGCTTTTATACAACAGGAACAGCCCTCCCGCTATCAGGATGAGGCTTTGGCCGGAGAAACCTGCGTGGGCAAAACTGGTGTGAAACTCCAGCCAGGGCTCGCTCATGGCGATGAGTGCGGAAATGCCAAACAGCAGGATCACCCGCAGCAACATAGCCAATAACAGTCCGATATTGGCCGCCTTTTTTTGATTTTCTTGGGGCAATTTGTTGGCGGCAATTGAGATGAAAATGATGTTGTCAATGCCGAGTACGATTTCGAGGAAGGTCAATGTCAGCAAGCTCATCCAGGTGTCGGCGCTTGCGAGGTTTGGCATAACGAATTCCATGCGTCAAAGGTAATTGGTGAAAATGGCAGGCTGGCTGCCGCCAAGCCTTCCGGCGGCAAGTTTACGAATTTCCAATTACCCACTGTCAATTTCAGGCTACCACAAATTCCACGACTTTTTCTATCACATCGGGGTGTTTCATCAACTTGTAGTGGCCATAGCCCTGGGTCACCAGCAGGCTGGCATTTTCACAATTTTCATAAATGGACTCGGCCGATTGAAAGGGAACATCAAGGTCGAATTTATCGTGGACAATCAATACCTCCCCTACATTTACTCTGGCCAGCGATTTTTCAACGTCCATTTCTTCCAGGGGCAGGTTGACTTTTGATTGCAACAGTTTTTGAAAGGCTTTGGCCGCTATTTTGGGCAGGCCGATCAGGTTTACAAAATCTGTAATCACCTGTCGGGTACTGGCCGGAACGCCAATCAGCACCAATTTTTCAATGTGGATGCTATTGTCCAGATGCGATAGAGCAAAGACGCTGGTCGCCCCGCCAAAAGAATGCGTGATGATGCTCTCTACGCCCCCGATTTGGTAAATAACCGCCTTGATGGCCCCGGCAAAATGCGGCAAATTGGTGTGTTTTCCCGATGAGTTGCCATGCGCAGGCCCATCCAACGCCACTACCCGGTAGCCCGCCGCCACCAGCCCCGGCACGAAAGTTCGCATGGCCGTGCCACGGGATTCCCAACCATGCACCAGCAGGATGTTTTTTTCACCGCTGCCCCATTCGTAGCATTTCAAAATGATTTTTCCGTACAATACCTCGAATAGGCGGGCGCTTTCCAACACTGGATCGGTGCTGCGGTGTACTGCCCTTATGCGGGGTTTGCTGAACAGGTACAGCGCTGATTTGGCAGCTATTTTTGGGAAAAAATTGCCTAAAATGGCAAAGGCCCATTTCATCAGATGCAGGTAAAATGGATACTCTTTTTTCTTCTCCGGCAAGGTTTCCAATTGGAAGGCCGGCAGGGCTTCAATGGTTTTGGTCGCTGTCATAGGTTTTAAACATTTTTGGTCATTTGTCATTGGAGTCATTTGTCATTGGGGTAGCGTTATTTCCATTGTAAAAATGACAAATGACCAGTGACCAATGACTATTGAAAGTGAAAACCAATCGGTCTATTACGCTCTTAAATTGTCAATCATCCCGAGCAGTTGCCGGGACATTATTTCAAATGGCTTGACGCTTCGCTGGATGCGGGCCAGCAGGATGCCGCCTTCCAGGTTGCCGATAAACAGGGTGGCAAATTCCTCTTTGTCAACGCTGGGCTTCACTTCCCCTTTTTCGATGCCCTTTTCCAAAGTTCGCACGATGCGGTGCTTCCAAACCGTCACAGCTTCCAGCACCTTTTCCCGGATGATACTGTGGCCATCGTCGAATTCCACTGCGGTATTTTGGATGGGGCAGCCACCTTCCACTGGCGGGTTCAGCACTCTTTCCCGATAGAAATATATCACGGCTTTCAGCTTGTCCAAGGTGTTTTCAATGACGCTGGTCCGTTCGCCGATTTGGAGGTACACTTGCTCCACAGCGTGCTCAAAAGCAGCAATGGCGATTTCTTCTTTTACACCGTTTTTGTCCAAACCCTCCCTTTTGAAATTGCCATAAATGCCGCCCTTCGATAGGCCGGTGGCCTCCATGATGTCTGACATAGAGGTGCCATTGAAGCCTTTTTGGTTAAACAAAGCGGCTGCTTTTTGGATGATGAACTGCCTGGTTTTTTCAGATTTTGTCATGGCACAATAGAAAGGTTGGGCAAAAATAAACCGATTGGTCTATTTTTCAAAAAATTATTTTTTAAAGCCACTTCTATTACATTTGCCCCCGCCATGTCAGAAACTCATACAACATATTTGCTCACGGGTGCCAATCTGGGCGACCGCTTAGGCAGTTTGAACACTGCTAAAAAGCTGATTGAAGAAAAAATCGGCCCAGTAGTACAAGCTTCCAGCCTGTACGAAACGACGGCCTGGGGAGAGGTGGATCAGCCCGATTACGTCAACCAGGCCCTGGAGGTCAAAACTGCCCTTTCGCCGGAGGAGGTGCTGAAGGCTATTTTTAAAATTGAGGCCAGCCTGGGCCGGGTTCGCCGCAGCAAGTGGGAGAGTCGCACCATTGACATTGACATCCTCTTTTTCGATGATAAAATATTGGAAACCAAGGATTTGGTGATCCCCCACCCCCAGTTGCAGCGCCGGAATTTTGTGCTGATCCCCATGCTGGAAATCGCCCCGGAACTGCTCCACCCCGTTTTAAATAAAACCATCGAAGAACTCTACGAATCGTCGGAAGATGAATTGGATGTAGTTCTATTTGACCCGGCTGACAGTAGGTAAAGTTATTCACTCATTTTTTCATTTACTCATTCACTCATTTGCAAAATGCACCCTTTCCCCCATCATTTTATAGCGATAGAAGGTAACATCGGCGCCGGCAAGACCACGCTTTGCAAGATGCTGGAGGAAGAGCACGATTGCCGTTTGATTCTGGAGCAGTTTACGGACAACCCGTTTTTGCCCCATTTTTATAAAAACCCGGAACGCTACGCTTTTCCCGTAGAGCTTTTTTTTATGACGGAAAGGCACAAGCAGTTGCAAGAGTCGCTGTCGCAGCGGGAATTGTTTCCAAACCTCGTCGTGTCGGATTACTATTTCATCAAAACCCTGCTATTTGCCAAAAACAACCTCAACGACGAGGAATACCGCCTGTTCCAGCGCTTGTTCCAAACGCTGAACGCCACTTTTACAAAGCCGGATCTGCTGGTCTATCTGCACCGCTCGGTGCCTGATTTGATAAAAAACATACACGGCAGGGGCAGGCAATACGAATTGGACATCAAGGCCGAATACCTGCAATCATTGCAAGATGCTTATTTCAACTATTTTAAAACCGAGAAGGAATTTCCCGTGCTGATCATCGAAGTGACCGATGTGGATTTTTGGAGCGACCGCTCCGCTTACGAGAAGATTCTGGGGCTGATGAAAAGGTCTTATTCCAAAGGGATTCACCGGGCCTCTGTCCATTGAGCGCTTACGTAAATTTTTTACTTTTGTGAAAAAGGATATTAGTTGAGGCAGCATCCATAATTTCAGGTTACTGTCGGGCGACTGGAGGCTTTGTTCATCATTCATAATTTTATAGTTCATCGTTACCTAAAGCTTCCTTATCACAAACCCTTTCCCTACCGAATAGTTAGCATTTTTAAAAAGGCCGTAATCCAGGTTTATCACCCCGTCAGTCAAAAAAACAAGTGGCGGCTCTTGGACAGAGGGCCGCAGCTTCACCTTCTTTTCCTTTTGGCCGGAAATATTGCCCGCATTTTCCTTGAAAGCCCGCTGTATGAGGCCTGTCCAGTACATTTCCAACAGTGCTACCAGGTAACCACTGAGGTTTTTGTCCACCAAAACTTCCATGCCGTACTGTTCGGCCCAGGACTTGAATTTTTCCGGGTCAACGAGGTACTCGTGGCCAAAGGCATAAGCCCCTTGGGCAATGGCCCGTCGGCCCAATAAGCGGTTGATGGGGTCGTAGGTCCAGGGGAAATTCGTTTGTGGAAAGGTGATGAAAGCCACTCCATTCGGGCGCAGTACCCTGGCTATTTCCTCCGTCATGCGCTGGGGTTTTCCTACGTGTTCCATCACGTCCACCGTAGTGATCAGGTCGAAGCTGTTGTCGGGGAAAGAAAGGTGGAGGGCATCCTCAATTTGGTAGTGCAGGTTGGGCACCTGGGCGTTCATATTTTTGGCAAAAGCAACATCGTTTTCGTTGATGTCGCAGGCCGTCAATTTTTCGCAAAAGGCCGCAATCATTGGGTCGTAGTCGCCCTCGCCGGTGCCGAGGTTGAGGGCTTTGGAAAATTTCCGTTGCTGCGCAAATAGGCGCAGGTTTTCACGGATAAAACGATAACGGTTGCGGTATGTGGGAAAAAGTAATTTGTAATTCATGAATGAATGGGTCGGTGCTAACTAAGTATTTTGCTTGGGTCTTGTCGGGTGTCAAATAAGTCGGTAATCCAAACTTCATTTCCGATTACACGATATATTATTTTAAAATTTCCTTCCACCAAATATCTGTGTCCCAAATTCAAGTCAGCCAATGCGGGCTCTTCTTGACCAAGGAGCGGAAATTGTTTTAGATTTTTAGTTTTTGAAATAATGCCCTCCCGGATTTTGATCGCAAATTTTTTATTGCCCTTTTGTGAATAATAAGCATAAATTGATTTCAAACGCTGCAAGGCTTCATAGGTAAATAATACCTTCATAATCAAGGATTTACCAATTTTTCATTTCCTCTTCCAAATCTTCCAGTTCCATGAACCGCCCAGCTTTGATATCCTCTTCGGCAGCGAGGGCTCTTTGCCTCAATTCTTCCTGGGTCATTGGCTTTAGTGATGATTCATATTCCTCGATAGGGGTTTCCCGCAATAATTCCTCATACTTCGCCAACACCCGCTCGTCGCTCACCTTCATGATCATTTCTATTAAATGGAATTTTCTCAATTCTAAGGTCATACGCTAAATTTTATTGCTGACAAAACTAAACAAATTTGGCTGCAAAAACCCTGAATTTAAAGCAGGGTTTAGCTGTAAATTACAATTTCGCCGCCGCCGCCCTGTACTGCTGAGCACGTTGCGTATCGCCTTGTTTTTCATAAATCTGGGCGGCCAGTTCATAAGCCTGCTTGAAGTTCGGTGCCGACTGGATGGCCTTTTGCAGGTGCTCCAGGGCAGGGCCGATGTCGTTGCGCTGGCTTTCGATGAGCGCCAAATAATAGTACACCGTTCCAAAGTCGTCCTCCACTTCGATGGCCCGCCGAAAATCCTTTTCGGCATTCACGGCATCGGTCAAATTCAGATAGGCCAAACCTCTGTAAAACAGTCCAGTGGCATTGTCGGGCGTAACTTGCAGCAGTTTGTCAGCGGTCTCTTTGGCTTGTGCAGCTTGGCCCGTATTCAAGTAAGCCATTGCCAGTTTGGTCAGGGCCTGCTCATTGTCGGGATACTGCTGCAACTCCTGCTGGAAACCACTGACGGCAGTCGGCCAATCCTGAGATTTCAATGATTTTTCAGCTTCAAAAACCGGCCCGCCGCCCTGCTCAATGGAGAGCAGCGGCACGCCATTCGCCTCCACGGTATGGATGGAACGGGAATTGGGCCAGGTCTGCGCCCGCAGGTGCGGCCCCTTGATGTAGCGGGAAGGGAAAATGCCGTAGTCCCAATCCGTTTCATAGCGGGCGTTGAAGCGCACGTATTTTACCCTCAACTTATCGCCATATTTTTTATTGACGTAAGTGTTTAAAACATAGGAAAAACTGGTAGCAATGGTGACGGGCTGCGGCATATCGGGACTGATTTTTCCTGTTTCTTCCAGCCAGTCGAGCGCTTGTTTCATGCTCGTTCCCCAATAGTCGGTTTCGTAATTGCCGAAGGCATGGCTGATGCCCCCGCTCAGTGTATTGAAATAAACATAAGGGTAATGCGGGTTTCTGGCAATGAACAGGGCAGATTCCAATGCCATCAAGGCCACCACGGCATACAGGGCATATTTTCCAGTTTTATTGCTGGCCAAGCTATTTTCCGCTGTCAACCAAAATAGCACCGCCGTCACCACCATCGTTGGATAAACAAATATCAAGTGGCGCCATCCATCGTGCAGGATGCTGTCTTTTAAAATGATATAAAAAACAGGGAACACTGCCGCAAAAACAGCCAACAGCACGGGCAATGGCCGATAGCGGTCCATCAGTTTTTTGATTAAAACAATGCCGCCCAAAAAGCCGATCAGGGTAAAAAGCGGTATCGTCCGCCAAATCCATTGGATGGCATAGTGCCAGGGCGTTTCATCGGACATCAGGTTTTCGCCGCCGAAGAGCACCCTGATTTTGACCCCCAGTTTTGAAAATTCTCCCAAAGCCGCCAGCGGGTTGCCGATGGGATCCTGCATGGCAAATGGCCAAAAAAGCAGCGCCACGATGTAGCCAGCCAGTGAAATTCCTACCACGCTACCAGCATAAGTCCCCACCGCTTTCGTGTCCTTGAACAGGCCATTCATGCCGTTTTTCATCAAAAAATCAATGGCCGCAAAAAGGCCAAAAATGCCCACCAAAATAAGGCCGCCCGCCCTGGTGGCGATGGCCAGCCCAATGCCGAGTGCCAGGCCCAGCGCAGGTTTCCAATTGAACTTGGGCAGGTTTTTAAACAAAATGGCGATGTAATAAATGGCGATGATATAGCCCGCCGCAAAGGGGATGTCCTTGGGATTCATCAGCGAATGGCCCAGGAAACGGGGCGATAGGAACATGAACAAGAGCGTGAGGATGCCCGCCCGCCAACCAGCGATTTCCTTGGCAAAAAGCGCTGTAAACAGCATGGCCAGGAAACCAAAAATGGCATTGAAAACATGGCGCACATCGTGGTAGCCGGCGTCCTTCACCGTGAGGCCGAAGGCTTTATTGGTGAAGCCCGTCACGATGTCGAAAAAGCCGCCGTAATAGTGCATGTTGCCCTTGGGGATATTGAGCGCAGCGGTGTCGCTGCCCATCGTGGAGTAGTAGCTGACCAGTTTGGTGGAATAGTCGTTTTGGTACTCGTCGTCGCCGTTGATGCCGCTGCCGAGTGCCAGCACGATGGTGACGAGCAGGACCACCGCCCCCAAAGTCATGAATATTTTTTTGTAAAAACTATCCCTATCCGTGGCCACGCTGGGCCTATCGAGCCATTTGGACGGGTTGTAGGCAGCAGTGGCCCTTGACTTAGCAGCAACCGATGTAGCAGGGCGCTTTTTTTCTTGCTTTCTCTTGCTCATTTACGTGATGTCTATTTGGTCAATTGGTGGATTTAAAAATTTGCCCGAAGAGGCAAAAGCATTCCACCAGCCAATCAAGCTTTAAGCGGGCGAAGATAGAAAAACCCCACTGCACTCGCCTGAATGCAGGGTTTGACGGAAAGTGAAAAGGGATGTTTCAAAAGCGGACAGAAATCGAGGATACTTTGATGCCGAGCTTGGCCAGTTCAGGGTCATTGGTATTGATTTCCCGGTCGCCCATGAATTGGTCTGCTGGCATGTCGTTATTGGTCATATCAAGGCGCACCAACAAGCCCTCCAACTGGCCGCCCTCCCAATTGGTGACGGTACCACCATAATCCCAGCCGAAACCTGAAAACTTGAAGTCTTTGCCATTGGCCGCAATGACCTCCTGCAAAGTGGAGCCGACCTTCAGCCCAGAGGTTGTTTTCCAGTCGCTGCCCTCGCCGGAGACCTCAATAAATGCAGGCTTGTCGGGAGACATTTCGGCATCGTATGCAATTTGCATTTCGTTTTTGGTGCCGGGAAAAACGTGCAGGCCGGGCAGGGAAAATCCCTCGCCCACATAAACGGAATCCTCTTTCACGTTTTCGGCGCCGTAGGCAGCAATGATGGCGGCTTTGGTGCTGTTTTCCAAGGTTATTTTTCCAATGGATTTTCCGGGAACAATGGTGAAATCCATGCTCGCAGCAGCGTCCGTTGTGTTTTCGTTAGCCTCACCGCTGCCAGGCGATTTTGTGTCGCATCCCATGTTTAATATGGCGAACAAAAGGAGAAAAAAGCTAAGTTGTTTCATTTTTTAGAAGTTTAAATTTTCCCCGAAAGGTAGCAGCTTGAGGGAACTTAAAAACCCTGCCTTTTGATTTTAGCGGTAATTTTTTTAAAAATAAATCATGAAAGAACTTATCCGTCTGTCTAAATTCCTCTCACTGGTGCTCCGCCACCATCCTGAAAAAATAGGCCTCCAACTCGATCAAAACGGCTGGGTTTCAACATTGGAACTGATAGAAAAAATGAAGGCCAGCGGCGTAGCGATTGAACTTCCATTGCTGCAAAATCTCGTGGAAAGCAGCGACAAACAGCGTTTCGCCTTTTCACCGGACGGCAAAAAAATAAGGGCAAACCAAGGCCATTCTGTCCAGATCGATCTGGGGTTGGCGATGGTAGAACCACCTCGCATACTTTTTCATGGCACGGCTACCAAAAACCTAAATTCTATTAAAAACAAGGGCCTGGACAAAGGCCAACGCCACCATGTCCATCTTTCGCCTGATAGGGAAACGGCGCAAAAAGTGGGCAGCCGACATGGCAAAGCGGTTGTTCTGACGATTGCTGCTGGAAAAATGCACGAGGCGGGACATGTTTTTTACTTAACAGAAAATGGCTGGTGGCTGGTGGACGCCGTGCCAACGGAGTTTATTGAGTTTTCGGCTATTGCAGGGTGAAATCCTTTTCATTTTTCAATTTGAGTTTGCCCACTTTTTTGCCCACCAAAAGCCCAAGCCGGATGCCTTCTTCGCAATCCATCCTATAATGTACGCCGAGGGGAATCCTCGAAAAGGCAGATTCAAAGGCCATTTCATAAAAAGAACCGAAGCTGCGGGGCATGCCTTTAAACTCAGTGCGCCGGGCGTGGCTCCTGTCCACGAAACGGAAGTTGTCCCCGTAGATTTCCGTCAATACCTCGGCGGCGGCGGCCCCCATCATCGCATGGCCGGATGGATAGGCCGGGAAGGGCGGAGTATGGTGAACTGGATGCCATTCAGGGTCGAACACCTTGGTGATGTAGGTTTCGGGACGCAGCAGATTGTAGAGGTACTTTGACTGCCAAACAGACACCATCGCATCGTTCAAAACATAACCCATTTTCAGGTAGGTTTCCAAAGCTTTTCCAAGTGGTGGCTGCTCCATGTCCACCACTTGTTTGGTAATGGAAATCCAACGGCCACAAGGGCTAAAGGTCAAGCCGGGCTGGTCGTCGCCCCAGAATTCTGCTATCCACAGGTTTTCATTGGACAAAGGCGTGTTAAGGGTATAAATTTCAAGTGCTTGTTTGTAAAATTCGGAATTGGGCGAGTCTGAATATTCCGTATGGGGTTTTGCCAAAAATTCTTCCGGGCGGATGGTAAAGAGCCTTATCTGGCCCCAATACGGCAGGAGCGCAGGCAGCGGAAAATCTGGGCAAGGCAACCATTTCCCATCCCCTTCCGCCAATTTGTAATTGCGGTCGAAAAGGTGCAGGTAAGCTTGGTGGCCCAGGCTGTCAGTGGCCGACCATTCAAAAACTGCCATCGCCACTGCCTCGCCAAACCGTGCGGAGCGCTCGTAGCTTGGTGCATCAGTTTTATTTTTACAGTCGGCGGCCCATTTTTCAAAAAGCTCCCGAAGCTCTTGTTTGGTTTTGTCGGGTGCGGTGGCGAAAAAATTTTCAAAAATCTTTGAATAACAACTGTTTAGAATTGCAGGTAAATAATATTCACTATCCTCATGTACCTTGGGCAACACCAGTTCCGGGAACAAGGCGCTTTGGCTTTGATATCCATCCTTTAAAAATGGGAAAGCCGATTCATAAGCAGCCAATCCGACGTAGCCGTACATCCTTGCTGCCACAGGACCACGGTAACCTTCGGTATAGCGCTCGGCTTCCAGGGCCTGCCCGTACCAATCTTGGACGATGGACAAGGCTGTTGCTTCTATATCAGGCTGCTTATTAAAGAGGCGCTTGCTTGCTGCCGCACTTGCAAATAGCAACACCAACGCCATGCCCAAAGCAAGGAATATTGATACTATTTTATTTGTACTGTTGGTCAAAATATGGATTATAAAAAGTTAAAAATCAATTGTTTAAAATCGCTGGGAACATCAACTTAAACGTTGTTCCTATCCCTTGGTCGCTGGCTACGCCGAGCTTGATGTGGTGCAGTTTCAAGATGCTGTCCACCAGGGAAAGTCCGATGCCGGAGCCTTTGACCGAGGCCGTTTTGGGGCTTCTGTAAAATGGCTCGAATACCATCGGCAAATCGCTTTTTGCGATACCTGGCCCTTGATCCTGTATCTCAATGGACATGGTTCCTCCGTCCACAATGGATAAACGAACCTTTACATTTTTGTCGGGGCTGAACTTGCAGCCGTTGTCCATGAGGTTCAGCAGGGCCGTCTTCAACAACTGTTCGTTGCCGCTCACATAGAGCTTTTCCTCGTCTTCCGGCAGGTTCACCACTTCAAAATTGATGCGGTACTCCGGGTGCGATTTCAACAGAGAAGCCTTTGTCTGCCAGATCATTTCGTCAATGCGCAGTTTTTGAAAAGACACCCCCATGCCATCGGAGTTTATTTTGGCCAATTGCATCAGCTTATCTGACACTTCGTTGAGTTCTTTCACGTCCTCCAGCACCGAGGCCATTGTTTGCTGGTACTCCATACTGGATCTATCCTTTGCAAGCATCACTTCGAGTTGGGAAATGATGATGTTCAGTGGGTTTTTCAGTTCGTGCGAGATGTTGGAAAGGAAGAGTTTTTGGTTGTTGAAGGCCAATTGGATACGGTCGAGCAGCTTGTTGAAAGTAATCACCAGCCTGGAAAGCTCGTCCTTCTGGTTGGGCGGCACCAGGCGCTGGCTCAGGTCGTTGGGCAGAATGGCGTCCACCTGGTTCATGATGCGGCTCAAGGGTGCCAGGGCTTGCCCAGCGAAAATCCAACCACCGATGGCCACCAGCGCCATGAAAATACAAAACACCCAAATGAGGATTTGGGCCAAGTTGTCGAGGTGTTCAGGATTAAAGACCGATTCTGCCACGATGAGGTAGGGCTGCCCATCTTGGGGTGTGTAAACGAGGCCCAACGAAAAAAACTTGTCCTGCTTAAATCGGCCCTCTTTTTTTTGCCAAATCTCCTTTAAAGTTTGCTCCGAAATATCGTTGGTGACGGGGTTGAAGCTATAGACTCTTTCGTTATTCGTGTTGTAAATGGCGATGTTTTCAGAATAGACTTTGATGTTGGCTTTTGAGCCTTCCTGTGGCAGCGACAGTACCTTTTCGGGCTTTTCCACCCTGCCAATCACCATCTCGGCAGTCATCAGCGCCTTGGAGCGCAGGTTGGTGTAAAACTCGTCCTCAAGGTGGTCTTTAAACTGGAAATGGATATACCACATCGCCACGAGCATGATGCCCGCCACGATGAACAAAAACTGCAAGGTTAGCCTATTCCTGATCTGCATGATGCCGGCTTGTTTCGGTTTGGTTTATTCCTCTTTCAAGATATAACCCGATCCGAACATGGTGTGGATTAGTTTTTTACCGAAGGGTTTGTCCATTTTGTTGCGCAGGTAATTGATATAAACCTCTATGACATTGGTGCTGGTTTCAAAATTGATGTCCCAGACTTTTTCAGCGATTTCGGTTTTGGAAATGACCCGCCCCTGGTGGCGGATGAAGTATTCCATGAGGGCGAATTCCTTTGGGGTGAGGTCTATTTTTTTGCCGGAACGGGTAAAGACTTTCGAGTCGAGGTTCATTTCTACATCGGCAAAAGTCAGGGTCGTTTTTGGGTAGGGAATGTCTTTGCCCCTTCTGTTCAGCACCTTGATCCTGGCCAGTAGTTCCTTGAATTCAAAGGGTTTTACCAAATAGTCGTCGGCCCCGGCCTCCAGCCCTTCCACCTTGTCGTCGGTGGTGCCAAGGGCCGTTAGCAGGATGACCGGGGTATGGATGCCCATTTTGCGTAGGTGTTTCACCAATTCAAAACCATTCATGTTGGGCATGATAACATCCGAGACGATGACATCGAAATCGCCCCTTTCGGCCAACAAACGCCCTGTGTAGCCATCGTAGGCAAAATCAACGGCGATTTGGTTTTCCATCAGCCCTTTTTTCAGGTACTGCACCGCTTTTACTTCATCTTCGATCAAAAGGACTTTCATAGACCATTTTAAAATATGAACAAATTTCAGCTTTTCCGGGCTTGCGCCACCGAGTCTTCCAAAATTCTAAGGAATTTCTAAGGATTTTCTTACTCCTAATTAAGCAATGCCAGCCAGTATGGCTATAATTTTGCCTCAAATTGGGAAAATAATTATTCCTAAACAATTAACAATGAGCGTTCAGCCTATTTTGCTCTTTTGAAAAACGAATTGTTTTGCATGTTGCCGAAATTGATTTGTCTGAGAATACTTCTTGCCTTGATGCCTTTCGTTTTGATTTTTTGGCTGAGTGCTTGTCGGGCAAATGTGGACGATTTGCAGGCTCTAACGGCTGAAAAAAAGTCGCTTTTGTGCAACATGGCGCAGTTGAAGGCCAGGAGCGACAGCCTTTGGTCTGCTATGTCGCTTTACCTCGACGAACATCTTCCCCCGGACATGGTGGCCAGCGAGCGCAGCAATATGATCGCTGTCAAAAACGCCACCTTGATTGCCACTTTCAAGGCATTCTCAAAACTGGACTCAAACATTCAAGCAAAAGTTCTTGCTGCCGGCAATTTCGACAATTCCATTGCAGCCGACATGAAATCCGTCATGGACAGCCTGCACGGGGTCGAACTGGAAATCAACATGGCTTTGGAACAGCTTGAAAATCGGGATGAAAAAGCATCTTTTCAAATAAAAAATAACCTTAGGGAACTGGTAAAGAACCCTTGCGACTAAAATTTTCACCAATATCTCAATCCATGAACAGTAGAATCTTACGCTTTTTAACGGTTGCCCTGTTAGTTGCCTTCGGGGCAGTTTCTTGCGACAAAGACGAATTTGTCGCACCTGTTACTTTTACTCTAACAGAGGATTTTTCCAACGAAGTGGCGCTCGATTGGATGAAATTTTACCTCGAAATCGAACGGTACACGCCGGGCTATCGCCCTCCGGTTTCCGCCCGCACAGCAGCTTATATTGGCCTGACAGGCTATGAAGCTGTGGTCGGTGGCATGCCGGATTACAATTCTTTATCGGGTTATTTCTTTGGGCTTTCCGTCCCGTCACCCAAAGCGGACGAGGAATACCATTGGCCCACTTGCCTCCATGCAGCCTACGCCAAATCATTTTCGTATTTTTTCCCAATAGCCCCATCCGCCCAGCAGCAAAGGCTTTTTACTTTGGAACAAAAGTACAATGACAAGTTTTCGGCGGAAGTGCCACAGGAGGTTTACAACCGTTCCAAAGCTTATGGCGAAACGGTGGCTGCGATTGTGTTTGAATGGTCGCAGTCGGATGCAGCAGGGCATGAAGGCTACCTGCACAACAACGACCCCAGCTTTGTGCCGCCAACGGGCGTGGGTTTCTGGCAACCTACCTACCCTGATTTCTCACCAGCCCTCCTTCCTCATTGGGGCGAAGTAAGGACATTTGCCGCCACCGAAGACGACGGCGTGCCAAGTCCCCTGCCCTACAGCGAAGATCCAAATTCTGAAATCTACGTGCAGGCCAAGGAAGTGATGATCAAGGTCAACAAAATAAAAGGCGGAAACCCTGACTATCCAGAGGACGAATGGATCGCCGATTTTTGGAGCGACGACTGCCCAACCAAAACATTTACACCAGCGGGCAGGTGGATCGCCATTACCAACCAACTGCTGGAAGAAAAGAACGCCCGACTGGATCTGGCCGTCTATGCCTACGCCAAGGTGTGCATGGGCCTCAACGACGCAGGTGTGCGCTGCTGGCACGAAAAGTACAAGTACAATGTTTTGCGCCCAATTGACTACATCCGCAACGTCATGGGCCAAAGCGACTGGAACACCATCATGTGCCCATCTTCCGGCAACTATTACACGCCACCGTTCCCGGCCTATCCTTCCGGCCATGCCACTTTTGGCGGAGTGTCGGCGGAAATCCTGACCGATATATTTGGCTACAACCATTCCATGACCGACCGTTGCCACGAGGGCCGGGTTGAGTTTCTCAGCACGCCACGTTCCTTCGGGAATTTTTATGATATGGCAGTAGAAAACGGCTATTCCAGGCTTCCCATTGGCGTTCATTACAGAATGGATGCAGAAGCAGGTGTCGAATTGGGCTATCAAATCGGCAAAAAAATCAACAATCTACCCTGGAAAAAATAAAGGCGCTCCGAGCGGAGATGCGAAGGGCGGCATTGGATTCATTGCCGCCCTTTTTATATTCACTCCGCCCTGTTTTGATGATGGCCTATTCGCTGTTTGCATTTAGCTTTTGGTTCTTAGCCAACAGCTAACAGCTTGAAATATTTATTTTCAATCCTTATTTTAGCCTAAAAATTACATGCGAAAACTCACCTATCACATCGCCACCAGCCTCGACAACTACATCGCCCACGAAGACGGCTCCTGCGACGCCTTTTTTGCCATCGAACAGGGCAGCCATGTGCAGGATTTCATGGACAGTTGGGCCAACTACGACACCGTTCTGATGGGCAGCAATACTTATGAGTTCGGCTACAGCTTTGGCCTACAGCCAGGCCAACCAGCCTATCCCAACATGAAGCATTATATTTTTTCAAAATCGCTGGATTTCCGTCCTTCCGAACAGGTGGAACTGGTCAGGGATAACGCCGTCGAATTCACCAAAAAACTAAAAGCCGCCGAAGGCAAAACCATCTGGCTCTGCGGCGGCAGTGCCCTGGCTGCCGATTTTTTTGAACACGAATTGATTGACGAACTCGTCGTCAAGCTCAACCCGCTGATTTTAGGCAATGGGCTTCCGCTATTTGGCAATAGCAAAAAGGAAGTCAAGCTGGATTTGCTTTCTTCCAAAGCTTATGATACAGGCGTGGTTTTGTTAAGCTATAAAATTGATTATCAATGGAATAGGGGTAAAGTCGAACTACCTCCACCTCCCCTGGCAGCATGATGCCAAACCGCTTTTAGCCAGAAAAGCAGTCCCACTTTGGCTCATTTTTAGTCCACCGCCAAGCATCCTCCCAACGCATCCATCCCTAGTTCCAGCCAGAACGGTAAACGCTGGATGCTTGCCTGCCTTTGGCGGGATTCCCGCTCCTACGTATGTCATGGCAGCACTATATTAAAGTGAATTATGAGGTTAAAAGATTGAATTTCAAAAGAAATCTGTTTCAAAGATTGTTCAAACTATTTTGTGCAATGACCCAATCCGCCCACCCTTTTTCATCGGTATAGCCAACCAAACCCACAACGCAATGCAGCCGCCTGTTTGCCCGCAAAATAAATGTCCCATGTGTGAATGATGCAACGATTTACTTAATCTGTATAACGCTTATCGGCAAATATGCGCCCACCTTTGCATGCTGGAAAATCTCCAGATCATCAAAAATTAAAGATCATGAATAAAGGAAAAGTAATTTTGGGCGTATTGGCTGGCATAGCCGCCGGTACCACATTGGGCATCTTGCTCGCTCCGGACAAGGGTTCATACACCCGGCATAAGATTTCCAAAAAAGGGAATGACTATGTGGATGGTTTGAGCGAAAAATTCAACGATTTCATTGAAAGCGTAAACAACAGGTTTGAAAAAATCAAGGATGACGCTATCCACATGGCGAAGCATGGAAACGCCAAGGCAGAAGAAGCCCAATCTAAAATGGCAAATGCCGCTAACAGGGAGCCGCTTCCCCTAAATTGAACGGAATATCCAAAAAACTGAATGCGGACATGGAAACGCCAACCTAATGCAATCGAAGCCTTTTCAGGTCGGCGGGCACAACGATTTGATGGGCTTTCGAGCGCCATTTTGGCGTTTCTGTGTTTGCAATTGATTTCAAATATTGCTTACTCCCGCAGCCATTGCGCACCAGTAACTCTACCACTTTTATACTCACTTTGGATATGTTCTTGTTGGGAATTGTGAGCAAGAACTTTTATACGCAGGATATTCGGCACAGAAGGCAAGGCTGGGTGATATTACCTTTTTTGATAGGATGAGGCTTCGCCCCACTCAGAAGTGGGAATTGAGAAAGGTGGTCTGTTCGATAAATATTCAGCTCAAAGCTGTCATGGAACGTTTATACTGCGAGCTGCCAAGTTTTGGGCATGGGGCGCTTGTTTGTTTTAGATTGACAAGGGATGTATGAGGTTCTTGCCTGACGGCAGGCAGGGGTTATCAACCTTATCAACCATGCGCAAAACTTGGAGGCGTGAGCTATATATTTCAAATGTGGTTTGCCGATGGTCATCATCCTGCCAATTTTTTTGTTTTGAGGAAGTAGCATACATAGCTTAAATCCATTACCTCGTATGGACAATCAGGAAATAGACCAACTGTTATACGATGAAACCGGACATCTCATCAAGCTTCACCAGATAGTAGAGGATACCATCAAGGCAGAGAAACTCATAGTCCATAACCTATTGAACCCTCCCTTGGAGACACTTACTCAAGGGCAAAAAATCTCAGATAGGGTCGCAAGGTTCGGCGGTAGCTGGCGGTTTATCATCTTGTTCGGCGTCATTCTGGCGCTTTGGATTGCCTTTAATGCAGTTGCCATCGGCGTTTACAAGTTTGACCCCTACCCATTTATCCTGATGAATCTGATACTGTCCTGCATCGCAGCCCTGCAAGCGCCCATTATTATGATGAGCCAAAACCGGCAGGAAGAGAAGGACAGGATGCGCAGCGAGAACGACTACCTGATAAACTTGAAAGCAGAAATGCAGATCCGCAGCTTGCACCAGAAAATGGACCTATTGCTCGAAGAACAGATAAAAACCTTGTTCGAAACACAAGAGAAGCAATTCATTTTGCTCAAAGAGATAAATATGAAATTAGACAAGCCTAAACGGGGCAATGTGTGAATGATGTAATTCTTTTATTTATAAGTGTAACACCCCCAGAAGCCTACAAGCCCACCTTTGCAGCGTGAAAATCCTTTCACAGCTTTTTTTTAATACCAATCATATGAAAACTCCCCTACTATATGCTTTGTCAGCGTTTGTCCTGTTTTTAATACCCAATATAAATTTCGGGCAGGCGCCCAACCTCGGCTCAACTGCTGGATTTGCCTTATTTACCGCAGCGGGGGCATTTTCAAACGATGGAAATACCATCGTGACGGGCGACATAGGCACCAATGCGGGCGCGTTTACAGGATTTCCGCCGGGCATCGTCAACGGGCAGATATATGTGGCGGACGCTACCACGGCGCAAGCTGCCATGGACGTGGAGATTGCTTTCATGGATTTGAGCTTGGTCACCTGTGGGCCCGTTTTGGGGGTCAACCTGGGCAACAATCAGACGCTTACACCCAATGTTTACTGCATCGGTGCCGCTTCAACTTTAGAGGGGGATTTGATTTTAGACGGACAATGCGACCCCGATGCCCTGTTTATTATCAAAATTGACGGCGCTTTGGCGACCGGCATCAATTCCAATGTTTTACTCACCAATTCTGCCTCTTTGTGCAATGTATATTGGCAAATTAACGGAGCGGTTGCCCTCGGCAATAATTCCGTATTCAGAGGCACCATCGTCGCCAACGGGGCTATCAGCCTATTGGAAGGTGCCACGCTTTTTGGCAGGGGATTGAGTCGTGAGGGTGCCATTGCTTTACATACCAATTTTGTTGATAACGATATGCAGCCGACTGCAGCCGTCATCACCGCAGGCGGGGCAACCACGTTTTGCGAAGGCGGCAGTGTGATACTTTCGGGAAATTGCGGGGGCACCTGGAGCAACGGGGAGACAACCCCAACCATTACAGTTACCACAAGTGGCGATTATTTCGTCACTACTTCCAATGCTTGCGGCAGCGCCATTTCAAATCACTTTATCGTAACGGTCAATCCGCTGCCCGTCTGCACCATCACGGGGGCGGACTTTTTTTGCGAGGGGCAGTCCACCCAGCTTTGCGCACCTGCCGGGCTTTCCAGTTATTTGTGGAGCACGGGCGCAACGACGGACTGCATCACGGTCAGCGCAGGGGGCAATTACGGCGTGACCATTACGGACTCCAATGGCTGTTCGAGCATTTGCAGCAAAACAGTTGGCGTCAACCCCTTGCCCGTCTGCACCATTACGGGGGCGGACTTTTTTTGCGAGGGGCAGTCCACCCAGCTTTGCGCACCTGCTGGGCTTTCCAGTTATTTGTGGAGCACGGGCGCAACGACGGACTGCATCACGGTCAGCACAGGGGGCAACTACGGCGTGACCATTACGGGCTCCAATGGT
>JBGSKQ010000009.1:0-22982 GCA_041741095.1 Saprospiraceae bacterium | reverse complement strand
GTTGCCGTCGTCATAAGTCCAAGTAATAGTAAAAGTACCTTGGGTATTATAGGAAGTAGGATCAGTGGTCGTGCCAACGATGGCCCCTTCGCAGTTGTCGGTCGCAGTAGGTGCTGTCACAGAAGCAGCACATTCGCCCGTTGCATTCGGCAAGCTGGCCATATCCGGCACCGGGGCCGTCACATCGTCCACGATGACCGTTTGCGTTTGCGTGACCGTATTGCCATTGCCATCATTGTAGGTCCAAGTGACGACAAAAGTACCCTGTGTATTATAAGTGATAGGATTAGCGGTCGTGGCAGTGATGGCACCAGCGCAGTTGTCCGTTGCTGTTGGTGCTGTCACTGTAGCTGCACATTCGCCGGTCGCATTGGGCAGGTTGGCCACGTTGGGCACGGGGTTCGTGGTATCGTCCACGATGACCGTTTGGGTTTGTGTGGCCGTATTGCCATTGCCGTCGTTGTATGTCCAGGTAATGGTAAAAGTACCTTGCGTATTGTAAGTTAAAGGATCACTGGTTGTGCCGGTAATTGCCCCTGCGCAATTGTCCGTAGCCGTCGGGGCTGTCACCGTGGCAGAACATTGGCCCGTGGCGTTGGGGAGGTTGGCGAGGGTGGGGACGGGGTCAGTGTTGTCCACTAATTCAACTAGAAAAGTGCAAGTATCTTTTAAACCTTCAGCATCCTCAGCCACAATTGAAACCATCACATCGGCAGTAACTGCCGTACCAACTACAGGCATTTGAGTTAGAATCAAAGATGTTGAATCCGTACAGTCATCTGTAGCTGAAACAAGGTTTCTGTAATCAGGAAGCGGTACAGAGCAATCCGCATCGGCAATTACTTCCCGATCATTGCAAAATGCCAGCACAGGGGCCTGGTTGGGCACCAAGACAAGGTTCATCCCATTAAAATTAATCGTGTTGTTAGGAATGGTCCCAGTTGTTGCACTCTCAGCTTCCAAAGGGAATGGAGGGATAATCGGGGGGCCGGGCTCAAAGGGAAACCCTTCAATATTTATTGCAGTTGGGCCGGCAAGTGGATTTAGCACAGAAAAATGCAAAAGAAATAAGGTGTCGCCATCGGGAATATCTTCTCCATCAAGGCCGCTGTCTATCCACCCGTACCTAAACTGCCCTTCACTGGAATAATTATCAATATAGGTCGCCGTTGGGTGACTTGCATTGATGATATCAGTATAGCTATCCAATTGGATCACGGTTTCATCCCAACCAACTCCAAATTGGTTACTTAATATATCATCAAAATTCTGGACAGTTAGTGCTATAGTAAATGGAGCGCCACATAATAAAAACGATGTATCCAACACCATGGAGTCAATATCGCTTTCAACTGAAAATGTTAATGCATTGGGATTAGCTCCAGCCAATACGTTTACATTGAACATACAAGTAGCGCTATTGCCAGCGCTGTCAGTGGCAACGTATGTAACTGCTGTCGTCATCCCTACGGGGAACTGTTGAGCCCCAGATGTATGGCTACTGTCGAAACTAACCAAGCCACAATTGTCAGATGCAACAGGTGCAGTCCAGTCATAAGAATAAGTGGTGGTCGAATCAAAAGGTGCAATTACATTTACCAGCCCTGGCGGGCAGCCTGAAATGGCTGGATCTTCATTATCAACGGTCACTTGCCCATCAATGGGATTTAAGGCGACAGATCCGGAAGTTGATTGTAAATCAACGATAAAAAATGGAGGTGATGGGCCAAATGAAATATTGGACATCATTCCATAATCTCCTATCACATTAAAATTGATGGTAAATATTGGATTCCCGTCTGGCACGGTCTGCCCTGGAGGAAAGGTGGGATCAAACCAAATGAAGCGCAATTCACCATTTCCTACAAAACTTTCTTCAAAATGGGTTGGATAGGAAAAAGGAGCATAAGCCGTTACTCCGTCATAGTCCAATATTGTTTCGTCCCAGAAAACAGCAAATTGAGCAGATACCATATTTTCAAAATCCGTTGCAGAAATGTCTATGCTTAAGGTTGAAAATTTACAGGCATCCGCAGATTGGGCTTCGATGGTTACTTGGGCGTTTACAAGTTGGGCATAGCAAAATAACAAGGCGGCTATGGGAAGGGTAATAAGTTTTTTCATAAAGCCTTTTAAACTTTTTTAGGCAAGGAATGACAATGGGAAATATGCCAATACAGCCTATCGGTTTTTGATCATTAATACGGCAAAATAATGAGGCAAGTATAGCAACAAATTGCCATACACAGCTAATGTGCGGTGGGATAAGGTTGCCCCTTGTAACAGGGGCAACCTAAATAGTGGGTATGCTAAAGTGCAAAACACGCTGATGCCATCCTGGAAGCCACTTTCAATAAGTGGTACTTCCAAGGAAGACATCTGCATATTATGATAGTAACGTTTAATCTACCAATACCATCTTTCTGACTGCCGAGTGGGTCGGCGTGTCAAGGCGGTACAAGAGGATACCATCGGAGCGCAGCTCTGAACGATCCAAATGGACCACATGATAGCCAGCAGTAAAATCTGATTCGACGACTTTCAGCACTTTGCCAGTGGCATCGCTGATAGTCAGTGTAGCATGAGTGCTTTGTGGCAGGCGGAAACCAATGGACGTCTTGTGGCCGAATGGGTTCGGGCTGTTTTGGAAAAGTGCAAAGCCCTTGGCAGATTCCTCGTTGGTGGAAGTTGCTCCTCCCTCGAACACAAGGCCAATATCCCAGATAGCGCCATTTGACTTGGTCGCTTCAACCACAATAAAATCATTGTTTAACGACAACACTTGGCTCAATGCCTCCGCATCTTGCAGCACCGTGAAAGTCATTGTATAAAGCTCTTCTTCCTTGTTCAAGGAAGTGCTGGCAAGGTTGTACCAAGAAACTCCTACATGGCCATTTGCAGCATCCGAGCTACTGAAAATCAGCCCTGATGAATTGTCCAATGCTTTTGCCTCAGCGCTTACATACTGCAATACCTGCTGGTCAAACTTCAAGGTGAACTGGTGGGTGACAAAATCAAGGAAGTTTTCACCCCTGAAAGCCAGGGTTATTTCCTGGCCTGCAATAAGGGGCCTATCTTCCAGTACCAATACCAATTGGTCATCACCATCCGATACCGGGCCACCATTCAACAATGCCGGGTTTTCGCAACCAACGACGTTGCCAACTTTTATTCCCCTGAAATCTATACCAGCCATATCGGCTGAAACATTCATCAGCGTTTTGAATTCATCAAAACCAGGGACAAATGGATAAGCAGGAAGTGCATCAGCAACTGCTTTGGGTATAAACCTCCAAGACTTTGGCAGCGTAATGGAATTCGCATTGGCCGCCAATTGATGGATTTTGGTAGCATCCGAAGTCGTCACTACATTGTCGCTGTTGGCATCGGCTGCAACGATTTGAAGCGGAGTCAACGGTGTCAGGCCTATGGAAGGCGGGTCGTTGCCCAAGGCGTATTGATGCGCCCTGAATGCATCGTTGGCGGTCAATGTACCATTCTGGTAGTTGATGTTCTTAGATGGAGTAATGGTAATGTCCGAACCATTGGGAACCATAAAGCTAAATTCACCTGGATCGGTACCATCGCCAAGATTGTCAGCCAAAAGCAAGTTATTTTGCACGATTACCGATAAAATCGGTGCGTTGGGCGTACAATCATCCGCTTTGGTGATTAAGGAACCAGATACTGCATGGACGTTCATTGGATCGTTCACCAAAATTTTACCATCTGTCGCATATGCAGGCACCAGTGTTTCAATGCCACCAATCAACTGGTAAACTTCCATCGTCGGTAAATCAATCAATACATCTGCGGAAGATGGTATTGTAGCGCCTGGATTGATCATTACTGCCAAATTGAACAGAATTTCACCATCAGGAATGTCAACCCCAGCTAATGGTGGCGTTTCGTACCAACCAACGATGCCTGTTCCAAGACCTATACCTATCGTTCCGTTGGCGGAAAGGGCAGGATGCACATTTTGTATTCCTTGGATTGTAGCAAGTGCCGGACTAATGGTGAACTTGAACTGGAATGAAGTCAAGTCATTCAAAAGTTGTCCTGTAATAGGCACCAAAACGGATGTACCAGGCTGGCCAACAACAGTTCCTGCCTTAAAGGTCGGGTCGTCCACGACTGTAATGATGGAAGGGCAGTCATTGGTATTGCCAGTTGCATCGGTTACTGTCATCAAAACCGGATAAACTCCTACGGCCGTAAAGACATCTTGTGACAACGAATAGTCCACAATCAGGCCGCAGTTGTCGTTACTTCCGTCGTCCACTTGGGTGAACGCGTCGAGCGTTGCCACCCCTGTGTTATCTAAGGCAATTGTGATGTTGGTGAAACAGACAGCTTCTGGCGTTTGGGTGTCTTTCACATAAAAGACAAAGGATTCTGTATCTGAATTATTACAAACATCCCAAGCTGTCACCGTAATCGTGTAATATCCTTCTTGGTACAAGCCATTGATGTTGGTCGTGCCGTTGCCGTTGCCATACTGGAAGTTGGCATCGTTTACTACCGTCAAATACTGGTCAGGAACGCAATCGGAAATATAATCAAGCAAATTAAGTACTACTTGCGCTTCACACAGACCTGGATCAGTTGGATATACCAAAGTATCAGGGAAGGAGAATGCTGGCGGGTTGTTGTCAGTAATAAATACCGTGCGGGTAACAACGGTAGGAGCATTGCAGTTATCCGTTGCCGACCATTGCCAAACTTCATCATAATCGTAGTGGAGACAATCTGCCGGATCCACTACTTGTGTTGTGGAAATAACTATCGGCGTTACCGGAGCTATAGTTACACAGTTGTCAGTAACCGTAGCCGGGTAACTTGCCGGATTAGGAATGTTGGAACAATCAAAAGAAATCGGTGGGATCTGCATGGCCACAGGTAGCGTAATTACAGGTGCCTGTGGATCGACCACCGTGATTATTTGAACGCAAGTAGCACCAGCAGCCGACCAAGTTCTTTGAATGGTGCGGCAATTGGGCTGATTACCTGCAATTGTTAGATCCACGTAAGTAGGCGTTACCAATCCGTTGCAAGGACCGTTGACAATCACCTGTGCTGGGTCGGTAGGAGAAGTAGGATTGAAAGGATCAAGCGAAACATCGCAATTTACTGTCAAATTATTTTGGCACAACAAACTGGGTTGCGTAGCCAAAGTAATTGTCACATTAGTTGTACATGAATTCATGTTACCTGCCGCATCCGTGGCGGTAAGAACTACTTGGTTTACACCAATATCATTGCAGTCAAAGAAGGATGGCACTAAGGTCAAATCTACGATGCCGCAATTATCATCACTGTTACCCAAGTCAATGTCGGAAGGATCCAGCTGCAGCGTACCATTGTTGGTCAGCGCTTTCGTCAAAGGATAACAAGTCGGAGATGGGCTTTCAGTGTCCTTAACCTTGAGCGTCAAATAAAACCAAGATGTATTGCCACATGGATCAATTGCCTGGAACACAATACTGTGTACCCCTACCGGATAAGTGCCTTTCGCATCTGCTCCTGAGAATTTGTTGTAAGTGGGAGAAGTCGGATTGAGTGGTGGGTTGATAGTGTCCAAAAACACAAAATATCCAACATTCAAATTTGCGAAAGCAGCACAGTCTGTTATGCAGCCAGAAAAGTTAAGCGCACCACCTGCATGTTCCTTGACCGAACACTGACCAGGATCGTTATTAAGAACGATCTTAGTCGGGCAGGTAAACACGGGTGCTTGTGTATCCCTAACTTGTATGATTTTGCTTGCCTGGGTGGAGTTTCCGCAATTATCCCTTGCTGTCCATGTACGTGTAAGGTCGTAATTGTAGAAGCTGCAAAGTGCAGGGTTGTTACCTTTTGTAGTATTAGTATTCAAAGTGACATCCACCATCGGATCACACTGATCGTCTGCTGTTGGGTTAACTACCGCAGGAGGCGTACATTCAACAGTCATTGTCGAAAAATCAAATGGATCAAAAACTGGAGCTACATTGTCAACTACTGTAATAATATGTGTACAAACGCTCGCATTGCCAGAAGAATCGGTCGCCGTCCAAGTGCGGCGGAATTTTTGGCAATCACGATTCTCATATAGACCTTGGGGTGAACCCGATAAAATAGGATCAAAATTGGAATCTACAAAGGGCGGCAATGTAATCAGCCCATTGCAGTTATCTTGTGCCATAGCAATACCTGTAAGGGAGGGTGGTGGCACGGGGAGCCCAAGTGCGAAATCATCGCACTCCACCGTGATATCTGCCGGACACATTACAAATACTGGCGGCAACTTGTCTTTTACAGTTACTTGCGTCATACAGATCCCTTCGTTGCCATAGCAATCAGTGACTTTGACCACAGCCATGAAAGTGCCTATATCGCTACAAACAACGTTGAGGCTTGGGTTGAACGTCCCCCAGTTGCCCGTGAGAGGATCAATAATCGCTACGGAATAAACAAAAGTCGTACAACAGGCATCCTGAACAAATTCCACAAAATTGATAGCCGGTACGGCAGCCTGGCCAAGTCCGTTTAAATTGACGGTCAGTTCATCTTCGCATACTACCGTAGGGGGTTCATCATCGTAAACGATCACAGAACCTACACATTGGGAACTATTGCCACTTGGATCAGTCGCCGTAACTGTCACCGAAATAGGGCTTAATGGAATATCAGAACAAGTAAAAGCATTAGGAGTAACCGTTAAGCTACTTAAACCGCAGGCATCGTAAAAGAAACATTTTCCGTCCGTATTGGCTGAATTGGTAGGCCCAGTCCAAAAGGCTGGATTGTTCAAGTCAATATTTTTGACCACACCTGTTGGCGTACCAGGCGTAAATCCTTCTAAATCTTTAACCCATACTTCTGCACGTCCGTTTTGGTTGTCGGACGTTTTAGTAACAAAACAGAAGGTAGTACCTGCCGACATAACTGGTGTAACAGCAGAAGAAGACACTGAACCGCTTCCACAAGATGTTTGCAACATCGTATAATTACCTCCAATAGAATAACCGAACTCATCGCATGAATTTCCAGTGTGGGTAAAATCATAATCAAAATCCAGCCACATCGGCTTAGTAATGGTGCGGCAATGTGTGGTCGTACCGGCAGTTCCGGAGCCACTGTTTCCACTTGAAATATAGATGCCGCCATTAAGGATTTCTTGTCCTTGGAGTGTATAGGTACCATTGGCATTAAGCAATACTGGCACATTGTCGGCACAAGTGATCATAGGCGGTATATTGTCAATCACAGTAATTGTGCTTGAGCAAGTTGCCGTATTCCCACTCATGTCTGTTACGGTCAAAGTGTAGGGAATTCCTTCATTTCCACCAGGGCCAGTATTCGGGTTTCCGTCTTTATTGATATCAGCACAGCTAAACATGTTGGGAGACATGGACATGGTAAACATGCAGTTGTCATTGCTGCCAAATCCGATGTTCAGATCGTTGAACCTCATGTAAGAGATCTCAAGTGACCAAGAGTTTAGTGTACCATTATCATTGCCAAAAATCGGAAGCAAGTTGACAACATCGTTGATTGTTAGTTCCCAATTGCCAGAAAGATTTTCACCATTGAAAACTGCAAAGGGAGTCACGGGTTGAAAATTGCCAGAAATGGCAGTAGGGTTGCCACACATAAATTCAAAAGCTTCTTTTGGAGATGCAGCTGCATCATCAAAAGATGCCAATATGTCTTCTTCACTGCATCCAGTCAAGGTTCCGGGAACACCCGGCTGATCGCCCACGGTAACTATTGTGCCTGATGGGCTTTTAAGTTGAAAAACCAAGTTTCCAACATAACCATGCGATATGGACAAATTTGTTAACTTAACATTGGTGATTACTCCTATATCGCTAAAATTCAGTATAGATGAAACAGAGCCAGAGTTCGGAATGGGTGTACTTGTACTATTAGTTAATGTGGCAGTAGCCTGATTCAAGTTCACTTTGTACATACCATCCTGATTCAGCACTACCGTAGCAGTCGTGCAAACAGCCACCGGATCGATGTCATCAATAACAGTCACGGTGGCAGGGCAGGTACCCATATTGCCGGAAGAATCCGTCACTTTCAAAATTACATTGTTCACACCCTTTTCTGGGCAGAGGAAAGTAGCACTTGGTGCATAAGTAGCTCCCCCATCCTTTGAAATCTCGAATGCACTAAGGCCACACGCATCATAAGAACCATCGTCAATGTCTGTGGCCGGAACGGTTACTTGTCCGCTTGCATCCAAATAAACAGTTACATCTTGGCAAAACATGGCAGGAGCAGAATTGTCCACTACACTAATAAATGCGGTGCAAGTATTAGTATTTCCATAACCGTCTGTTACCGTTAGGACATAAGGATCGAGCAAGGGGAAGCCCAGATTTGCGCAGGTTACAGTTGGAGGGGAGACGCTCAATGTAATTGGAGAACAAGCGTCAAAACTACCATTGTCCAAAAGTGAAGGATTAATTACAACAGTTCCTGTAGGAGGCAAAGATATTTGAACAGTACTCAATTGACATAGGGCTACTGGCGCTACGTTATCCGGTATGTTCAATGTGGTTTGACAAAAATCAGTGTTGCCACAAGGATCACTAGCTGAAAAAGTAACCGTATAAATGCCAGCCTGATAAGTACCGCTTGCATTTAGTCCAGAGCCACTGTTTACCGACAAGCCGCTTGAATTATTTACCACGTCGAAAGCCGTAGTCAAATAAGTATTAGATGCACAGTTATCATATACTGTTGCAACGATGGTGGCGACGCCCTGGCAATTTATGTTCGCCGGGACATTGACAGTAACTGGGCAGGTAATAACCGGGGCATCATCATCCACAACCGTGAACACTTGGGGATAAGTTGCAGAATTGCCGCAGGCATCAGTTGCAGTGTAAGTTCTCGTTACTATATATTCATAGTAGCTACATTGAGCCGGATCTATGCCTTTTGTGCTGCTAAGCGGCGTTGTTAATGAGATATTGTTTTGTGGCGTACAATTGTCAGTAGCAGTAAAAGAAACAGCTGCTGGTAAAGCATCATCACAGTCAATCGTTTGGTTAGCTGGAGGAGTTCCTGTACCAGGATTTCCACCATTCCAATCTAAAATCGGATCAACATTATCCTCTACCGTAATAGTCTGATTACAAGAACTAGAATTGCCATTAACGTCGTAGGCATACCAAGTTCTCGTCAGCCCAGAACAACTTGCTGGCCCTCCAATTGGCGTATCGCTGTAGCAATTGGTTGGATAAGGCCCAGAAGGCAAACCAAGGAAAGGAGGAGGTGCACAGGCTGGGAAAATGCCACAATTATCACTTGCAGACGCATAACCAGTATTGCTGGGTGATGTACCACCAGGTATGGAACAAACAATGGTTATGTCGTTCGGACAACTGATAATAGGAGGAACCGGATCGATCACTGTAACAGCAATCGAACAAGAAGCCATATTGCCTGCATTGTCGGTGGCCGTAACTACGACCAATACAGGCGCTCCCGTCACATCGAAACAATCCAGGAAACTGGGAACCACCGACAAGGTCGGCGTGGTGCAATTATCAGAGAAGGATGTAACTAATGCCGTTGGGACAAGAGGGTAAAAACCGTTGTTGTCCAGATTGGCAGTAAATGGTGGGATGCAGTTAACCGTAGGAGGGCAGACGTCAGTAACGCAATTGTTGCACTGCGCATTTAACGTGTTTTTCCACGGAACGCAACTAAGCAATAATGCAAAAACCCAAGTGATCTTCAAAGCCCGCTTGGTTGGAAGGGGTACTTTGAAAGCCGACCCGAGGGTTGATGGAATACAACAAAGATGTTGCATTAGGGTGTCAAACTTTAGCATAGTAGTAGGCTTGATTAGTGAATAAAATATTACCCATCGGCCAATGCAAGGCAGAGGCCGCTCAATAATTCCTTCCTGTGGGAGCACCTAACGATCAGGCGCGTTGGCCCGACTGTGGCAGTGCTCAATGAGATGTCCTTGTTCTAGTTTTTGAGTAAAACCTAATAGTCAGAAAGGTAGCTCAATGCTATGTGTTCATGGATCAGTGGTGCGGTGAGACCGTCGTGTACTGGTAAGCTGTATAATCGGGAATCGGTTCTTGGTAACGTAGTGAGTCATGTTCAACGGGATTGTAACGTTTCGGATGGCGGATTAAAATAAGATTGGACCATCCTTTTCAAACAAAGCAGTAACCCATCATGGGTTGGTATTTTTCGACAACGCAAAAGTAAGATGGGGACTGCCGGGATTTCATCCCTACATTTAGGTATTCTAAAATTATCTAATAAATAAATTAGTAAAAAATAATTTCGTTGTAAATGACTGATAATTAGAGACTTAAGACAACGAATTAGTAGTAGATAATATGTTTTGGCTGTTTTGGTAAAGCTGTCCGGCAGGTAGCATGGTCAACAATTTTAGCCTAAAAAACATCCCAACAGGGCGCTTGTGCGGCTCAAATTTTCCGGAGTATCTCCCCTGCCCTCGCCAAGGTCTCCTCCGTCTTGGCAAAACAAAGCCGGATGACTTTTTCATCCTTGTTACTGGAATAAAAAACGGAAACGGGGATGGCGGCCACGCCAAATTCGGTCGTCATGCGCTTTGCAAACTCGGTGTCACGCTCGTCGCTGATGGCCGAATAATCGAACAACTGGAAGTAGGTGCCCTCGCTGCCAATCGGCACGAAGCGGGAACCTTCCATGGCCGACAGCAGGTAGTCCCGCTTTTTTTCAAAAAAGGCATTGAGTTCCAGGTAGTGCTGCGGCTTGGCCAGGTATTCCGCCACGGCATGTTGCATGGGCGTGTTCACGGCGAAAACGTTGAACTGGTGTACTTTCCTGAACTCTTTGGTCAAATCGGGCGGGGCGACAATGCAGCCCAGTTTCCAGCCGGTAGTGTGCAGGGTTTTGCCCAAAGAAAAAACAGACAGGCCCCGTTCGTAGATTTTGGGCCGCAGCAGCAGGCTCCGGTGTTTTTCACCATCAAAAACGATGTGCTCGTAAGCTTCGTCGCACAGCACGAGGATGTCCCTGTCTTCTGCCAGGCGCTGCAATTCTGCCCAGTCGTTTTCACTAAAAATCTTGCCCGTGGGGTTGTGCGGCGTGTTGACAATGATCATGCGGGTCTTCCACGTGACCAGCCGTTCCAACATCCGCCATTCTACCCGGTAGTCGGGGGCGGACATTTCATAAGTGACTGGTATTCCGCCGTTTACCTCCACGGCAGGGCGGTAGCAGTCGTAGGCAGGTTCTATCAGGATTACCTCGTCGTCGGGACGGATGAAGGCAGAAATGGCGCAATAGAGTGCTTGAGTGGCACCAGCGGTGATAGTGATTTCAGTTTCTGGATCAACGGCCATGCCGTACAGGCTTTGGATTTTGTCGGCAAGGGCCTGGCGCAAGGCTGGTACGCCGGGCATGGGGGCGTATTGGTTGTAACCCTGGCGCATGTATTTCTCCACCAAGTCTTTTAGTTCGTCCGAACAGTCGAAATTGGGAAAGCCCTGGGCGAGGTTGATGGCCCCGTGCTCGTTGGCCAGCGCCGACATGACGGTGAAAATGGTGGTGCCTACATTGGGCAGTTTTGAACTGATGAGCATTGCTTTGCGATTTGGTGTCCGACTGGCGTTAAGGGAATGATGAACTATGCTGATTGTAACGGATTGTAGTGATGGCATTATTTCCTGCCCCAGCGGAGCTTGTCCCGATAAATTGGGACAAGCTCCGCTGGGGCGGCCATCACTACAATCCGTTATCGTCAGGAACTATAAAAGGGTGGTGGGATATTTTAACTGATACAGGTTTTGGTCAGGATTAAGGTGACACCACCTAATGGCCGCTTAAATATTGCTAATTGACACACTTTGAAAGGCCATTAGGAGATGTCATCTTAATCCTGCTGTCAGTTAAAAAATTTCACTGCCCAATTTCTCAATTTCAATCAATTTCAAATTTCTGCTCAAAACCTGTTCCCCTCCTGGTAGATGACCGTGCTTTCCACGATGCCGTTTTCACGCAGCACGATTTCACGATAGGCAATATTAAAATGATCCACTTTAAAACCCACTTGGTGCCAGTCCATTTGGAAATAAAGGGAAGGCGTGATGTGTACCGTCATGTTTTTGGAACAAATCACCTTTTCTACATGGTAGTGGCCGCAAAAAATGGACAGATGGTGGGGAAAGCCATAGAAGAGCCTTTGCACCTCCTGCATGTTGCGGAGCGGGTAATTGATGTCCATGTGCGGTACGCCACCCTCGATGGGCGGGTGGTGCATGAACACTACGGCGTCGTTTTTCAAAATTCCAAGTTCGTGGGCCAGCCAATCCAACTGGGCATCGGAGGCACTGCCCTTGGAGGTTTCCAAAAAAAGCAAGGTGTGCTTGCCGAGCGTCCTTTTGAAATAAAGCTCGCTGCCGACCAGCAGGTGTTCTATGCCAAAGGTTTGGGCCAGGACGACCGGATCGTCGTGGTTGCCCGATATGACGGTATAAGGGATTTTCAGAAAATCGAGGTGCGATTTTATCCACTGGTAAATGCCAGAATCGCCTGTATCGAAGCAAAGATCGCCAGACAGGACCAGCAGGTCGGGCGAAATTTCCCTGACCGCTTTTAGTACATGGAGGAAGTTTTGCCTCACATCCACGCCGAAGGTTTCAGTGCCCTCGTTTGCTATGTGCAGGTCGGTTATTTGAACAATTTTCATGAAGCACAATCAAATGGTGTACCTGGGCAGGGGGTTTGCAACACTACATGGCCAGGCCAAAAATTGAGTTAGTGTGTTTGCCAAAAACAGCAGTTCCCGCAAATATGTACATTCGCCGGGAAGATATAGACGCTTTAACGGGCAAAACAGCCGCTGGTTTGCCCAAAAAGCATTTTAGTGACGTGTAAATAATAAGTTGTTCCTTTCGGCGAGTGTATTTTTTCCGATGGCATCCCGATAGAAACCGGGAGGTGGAACAGGCGCATAGCATCGCTACGCAACTGTTTCACCAACGCAGCAAGCGGGAAAAAGACGCCGCCCAAAGTGATAACCTATTATTCACACGTCACTTAATGCCACGATTGCCGCTATTTCAAACATGAACTTGCAAAAATTGACAGACAGCATCCGCCGCTATAAGCATTTCCTGCTCACGCACCCTCAGCACGACCCCTACTGGAAATGGGAATCCCTCAAAATTTTTCAGGAAAACTGGGACACCGAAGCATTGGACTTGCGCAGCATGTACGACCGCAGCCTCGAAAACTCCCACACCCGCCGCCTTTGGAAGCGGGAAAATTATGCCCCCAAGGACGTGATGCTGAAGTTCATCGAACTGAACCGGGAGTATGCCCGCCAGATTTTCAAAGACCTTTTCAACGAAAACAAAGACGTAGAAGGCCGCATAGACCGCTTCGTTTTCTACTGCGACGAGCTGCTGCGGGAGTACAAGGAAACCCATCCCCGCTCCATTGAAAACAGCCACTACCACGATGACGACTACCAGATGATCTCCATTTACCTGTCCTTCCGCTACCCGGCACAGTACACGATATATGATTTTGAAAAATTTAAAAATCTGATGGCCATGCTCGGCAGCCGTGACGTGCCAAAGGTCAACGACGCCGCCCGTTTTTTCAAGGTGATGCGTACGGTGTATGGTTTTATTCAAAAGGAGGAAGGCATATTAGAAATACATGAGAAACGGCTCAACCCGGCGAAGCATTATATGGGGGAGACGCTGCTGGTGGCGGAGGATTTTTACAGATATGCCGCCAACGAAAGCCAATCGAATGCAGCGAACAATCGAAGTGCTGGGCGCTAAAAATTGTTGCGGCTGGCCCAAAATTTACCTTTACCTTTCGCCACTCTTCCCTTTGGCTTTTTTGGTTAAACATTTTTAGAAAACAATTCATAAACCTGCAAGCAACTCGCACGTTGTAACGACACTATGCGCAAAACTACCGCCCCAGCATACGACATTGTGGTGATAGGCTCCGGCCCAGCAGGCTCAACGACCGCCCGGCTGGCTGCCAAAAACGGCCTCCAGGTTTTGATGGTGGACAAACGCCAGGAACTGGGGGCGCCCATCCAATGCTCAGGTGCCGTGAGCGGCCATGCTCTGGAGGAGGTTGGCATTGGGGCCAGCGAAGAGTTCATCCACGAAGCCATTTACGGTTTCAGCATCTATAATACAGAAGGCCATAAAACCGAAATCAATTACCAGCGCATCAAGCCGGACGAATATGGCCAGGGCGAGGGCAAAAAACCCTTGGGCTATGTGGTGGACCGCCGCCGCTTCGACCGCCACCTGATGACGCAGGCCGAGCGGGCGGGCGTGGAGGTCTGGCTAAAAACGGAAGGCTTGGGCTACCAGCCTTTGGATGACGGGACTTGCGAGGTGCGGCTGCGCCGTTTCAACCAAGAAATTACGGTAAAAACAAAAGTGCTCGTGGGGGCCGACGGCCTGCAATCGCAGGTGGGCCGTTGGGCTGGATTGCAGACACATATAAAGTTGAGCGAACTGGCCAGTTGCCTGCAATTTATCGTGGACAAAGTGGAGACTGACGGCCTGCTCGAAATCGTCACCGGCCACCAATGGGCGCCCGGTGGCTATGCCTGGGTTTTCCCGAAAGGGCATGGCTATGCGGAAATCGGCCTGGGCGTCATCCGCACCATGACGGGCATGAATGCCCAATGGTTTTTGGATCAATTTATCCAAAAATCCTTCTTCAAAGAGCGCTTCCAGGACTGCCGCATCCTTGAAATACAGGGCGGCGGCGTACCGCTGGCGCACCCTTTAAAAAAGCAATTTGCCGATAACCTCATCCTGGTCGGCGATGCTGCCCGGCACGTCAACCCCATCACGGGCGGCGGCATCCACACGGCCCTGAGCGGTGGGCGGATAGCTGCCGATTTCCTCGTTTCTTTTTTGAATAATGGAAAAAGGCCATCGGCGAAAAACCTGAAAAACTACCAAGACCAATGGCTGGAAGCCCTGGGGAACAAAATGTGGAAGCTCTACGACGAAAAAACCAGAATTTTCCACCTGAAAGACATCCGCCAACAGGACGAGGAGCTGTACAAAACAATGTCTAGCTACTTTAGCCCGGACTCGGAATACAAAAAAATTTAACTATAAACTATGAATGATAAATGATGAACGGTCTGAAAGTTCATCGTTCATAGTTCATGGTTCATCGTTCAAAAAAGCGTGCGCAAAAAAGAACCTGTCATATTTCAAATCGGCTGGAACGCCTGCATCAAGTGCGGGGCCTGTGTGGCCGTGTGCCCGCAGGGGGCTGGTTTTATTAGCGAATTTGACACCATTGCCGTCAACCGTCCATGTGATATTGCCTGCATGATGTGCGAGGATATTTGCCCAGTTACGACCATTACCCATCAATCGTCAGTTTACAGTCCACAGTTGGCAGCTGGCAGTTCGGCAGGCAATGGCCAAATTTTAATGACCAATGACCCCAAATGACTAAATGACATTCTTTGAGGTGCCTCACCTCTCACTCCTCACCCCTCACAATTAAATAATGCGCCTGATACAACATAAAAAAGAAGCTTATTGGTTTTACCGTTTCCTGTCCATTTTTTACGACGATTATGTGAACCCACTGTTTTGGACAGCGCAAATGCGGGACCAATCGCTGGAACTGGCCTTGCTGGACGATTCGGACTACAGCGTGATTGATGTAGGTTCGGGCACGGGTTTTACCACAGAAGGCATTGTAAAACAAGTGAAAAGCCAAAATGTGACCTGCGTGGACCAAAGCCCCCACCAGATGGCCAAGGCGAAGGAAAAGCCCGACCTGCAAGGCAGCACCTTCCTGGTTGGCGACGCTGAAAACATCCCGTTTCCCGACAACGAATTCGACCGCTATGTATCGGCAGGCAGCATTGAATATTGGCCCAACCCACAGAAAGGCGTCCAGGAGGCATACAGGGTGATAAAACCTGGCGGCATAGCGCTGCTCATAGGACCGCTGGAACCGGAAAACGGCTTTGCCCGCTTCATGGCCAACGCCTGGATGCTCTTCCCCAAGGACAAGGAATACCGGGACTGGTACGAGGCGGCGGGTTTTAAAAACATCCGTGTGCGCTACATCCGGCCACAATGGTACCGGCGCAAGAGCGAATACGGCATCGCCATCTCCGGGGAAAAACCACTGGCCGGGGCCATCTCTTCGCAGCCTGTTTTCACCCAAGAAAATGAAAAAGATAAAAGCAGCGGGCTACAGGTTTTCTGGCGGGTACTGATTGGTTCGCTGGCCGGTTTTATCTTCATCCCCATCGCACTGCTGGGGTATTTGGGAAATGCTTTTAGGAAAAATCCGAGGCTACCAAAGCAATACCAGGAGCGGCTGAACATGCACCAAATCGTGGCGATTGCGATTACCCTGGGGCTGGCAGCGCTGGTTATCTGGTTGATTTTTAATTGATTGTGTTTAGGTGCTTATGTGCTTATGTGTTTTTGAAATGCATAAACACATAAACACAAAAACACAAATGAATGCAGTCCCTCAACGAGCGCATCAGCCAATTTTACGATCAATCCACCCGCATCTGGCTGGACACCTGGGGCGAACACATGCACCACGGCCATTATGGTGCGGATGGCAGTTTGAAAAAAAATCACCAGCAGGCGCAAGTGGATTTGCTTGAAGAACTGTTGCGCTGGGGCGGCGTGGAAAGTGCCACAAATATCCTGGATGCGGGCTGCGGCGTGGGCGGCAGCGCCCGCTATTTGGCCAAGCGCTTTGGGGCGAAGGTGCTGGGCCTCACGCTCAGCCCGGTACAGGCGGAGCAAGGAATGCGTTTTTCCAAAAAAGCAAATCTAAATGGTCAGGTCAGCATCGTGGCCCGTGACCTCATGTCCCTTACCCCCGCCGATGGCCCTTTTGACTTGATTTGGTCGCTGGAAAGTGCCGAGCATATCAAAGACAAGCAGCGGCTGTTGGAAATGTTCTATGAATTGTTGACACCCGGCGGCCAATTCCTGATGGCCACTTGGTGCCACCGCCACGAGCCGCCCGAACTAAATGCCCAAGAAAAAAAACTCCTCGAAAAACTCTACGGACTCTACCACCTGCCGCCAATGGTCTCGATAAAACAGTTGGAAGAGATGGCAAAAGCCACTGGTTTTCAAGCAGTTGCATCAGAAGATTGGAGCCGGGCCGTTGCGCCGTTTTGGAATGCGGTCATCCGTTCGGCCATCAGTTGGCGGAGCGTGGCGGGCCTTTTGCGCTCTGGTCTGGGCACCGTGAAAGGGGCCTGGGCCATGCGTTACATGACCCGTGGCTACCACGTGGGCACTATCAAATTCGGTGTTTTACAAGGGAAAAAACCATGAGTACCTTCCGCAATTTCATCCACTTCTGCCGCCTTCACACGGTGGTCGGCACCACACTGAGCATCACCTGCCTGTGGCTGTTGGCGCTTTCGTTTTCGGTATTGGATAAATATTATTTTCGGGAATTATTGCTCACTTTGGTCAGTTGCCTCGGTGCCAATATATATATCGTCGGACTCAATCAAATAACTGATGTGGAGATAGACCGCATCAACAAACCTTACCTGCCGCTGGCCTCCGGTGCTTTTTCCATGCGGACAGGATATTCGATTATTATTATCTCGGTATTAATTTCCCTAATTATTGCTATTTATTTGGGACAGTATTTATTGTGGACGGTATTGCTGAGTTTGGCGCTCGGCACAGCCTATTCGTTGCCGCCTATTCGGCTCAAACGCTTCCATTTCTGGGCAGCATTCTGCATCATCGCCGTGCGGGGGCTGATAGTGAATTTGCTGCTGTTCCTGCATTTCCATGCTATGATAAATGGCCAACATGATATTCCGATAATAATTTGGTTGCTAACTGCCACTATATTTATTTACAGCATCATTATTGCATGGTTCAAAGATATTCCCGACATGGAAGGCGACAGGCGTTTTCATATCAATACGCTCACTTTAAGGCTTGGGGCAAAAACAGTTTTTAATGTAGGAAATGGTTTGGTGACGGCTGTTTATTTGTTGCTTATCACATTGCCATTTTTATTGCCTTTACATGTAAATATAGGGCTGTTCGCAGTGGCGCATATTTTTTTGCTGGCCTTGCTTTGGTGGGCAAAATCAAAGGTGGAACTGGGCAACCGGGCCTCCGTTTTCAAATTTTACCAGTTTTTTTGGGTGTTGTTTTTTTTGGAATATATCACTTTTGCCGGGGCAGGTTTGCTGGTATAAATCACCCTTCCATTTTTTTCAAAAAATCTTCCTTGTAAATCCTGCCGAGAGGAATTTCCTGACCACCGATTTCCACGTCATGTGCCGTATAAGCGGAGATTTTATTTTTGGCCACAACAAATGATTTATGCACCTGAACAAAACCAGCGGTTGGAAGGGTTTTGAAGAAATTGCCGATGGATATTTTGGTCATTATTTTTTGGGTGGGCAAAACGATTTTTACATAATCTTTCACGCCCTCAATGTACAATATATCGTCCACCAATATTTTGATGGTTTTTCGGTCAGATTTCACCAATATACTGGGGCTTTCTGCTGGCATTGGGGCGAGTACTTGAGTTTGTTGGCTTTCCAAAAACCGCTCAATGGCGATCACGAAACGCTTAAAGGGAATGGGTTTTACCAAATAGTCCAGCACGTTGAGTTCAAAGCCCTCCACGGCATACTCCCGATAAGCGGTGGTGATGATGATGTCCGGCTTGTTTTGAAGGGATTGGATGAAATCCAGGCCGGTAATTTCCGGCATTTCAATATCGAGGAAAATGAGGTCGGGCTTTAGTTGCTTGATTTGTTGGAGGGCATCCACGGGGTCCGTGTTTTTGCCGCATACTTCAAATTGGACAAACTTCGACAGGTGCTGTTCGATGACAGTCAGCGCAAGTGGCTCGTCGTCAATGATATAGCATTTATATTTTTTCATTTTTGAAAGTGATTTCCAATTTCACGGTGTACAAATCAGGCAAGTTGCTGATGCTCAATTGGTGCCGATTGGGGTAGAGCAAGGTAAGCCTTTTTCGGATGTTGTCAAGGCCGACGCCGCCATTCAATTCCTGGTTGGCTTTCCCATTTTTTTTGGTGTTGCTGATGTGAAAAGTGAGTTTTTGCTGGTCGGCACGGAGGTATATTTCAATACGAAAAAAACCGTCCGGGCCAACGCCACCGTGTTTGAAGCAGTTTTCGGCGAAAGGCAGCAAAAGGAGCGGCGCTATTTTTATTTCATTGCTCAATACTACTATATCCGAGGATATTTTCAGTTTTTCGCCATAGCGCAATTGCTCCAGGCCGATATAATTTTCAATTAATTCCACTTCTTTTGATATGGCCACCTTGTCCATATTGGCACGATATACGAGGTAATCCAATAGTCCTGTCAATTTCAAAATACTATCGGCTGTCAGGTCTGATTTTGTTAATGCCAAGCTATAAATATTGTTGAGGGAATTGAACAGGAAATGCGGGTGCAACTGGCCTTTCAGCAGTTTTATTTCCGCTTCTGCCTTGGCTTTAATAAGTTCTTCGTTCTGTTTCTGCTTTTGCCGATAATCGCCGATAATATAAACGCACACTGCCAGCGCTACGATGGAATAATCCCGGATAACGTTTTTCAACACCTTGGCAGCAGGCATTTTAAAATAGCGATCTTCTTCCAGAAAGACCACCAGTTCTGTCCATTTCAAACGGGCATAAAAAATAAAAACGGCACATAGAATTGTCCACCATAGAAATAGGGGCCATTTGCCGTTTTTCAAGAATTTTGGCACCACATAATAAGCGATAAAATAGGTGGGCAACACCAATGCTGGCAAGGAAAGAAAGGTAGCCTGAAAAAAACGCCAGTTTTTGCCGGGCTGCATGTGCATGAGGTTGGCAAAATATTCCGACACCATGTAGGCCAGCCAGAACAGGAGGTGGATGGCCAGTTGTTTTCTATTGATGTGCTGAAACATTGCTTTCATCCTATATTTTTCTGCAAAATAAGACTGCCGTAAACAGCATTGCCAGCTAAAGTATATCAACTGCCCATGAAGGTATATCAACGACCGGTTATCCTGTTTCCCATTCGTTTTTTGTCGTTGCTATCCGGAGAATGGCCGTAGCTCTACTTTCAAAATTTTGCCTTGAAAACAGGGATATGTTTGTCAAAAATATTATTCACCAAAATTTTAAAAGTCATGAAAAACACAATCAAGCAAATCCTGTTTTCGGCAGTGGCCGTACTGTTCACCTGTTCGTTCAGTGCCAATGATGCCTCGCTACCTGGCTCCAATACAAATGCCATCAACATCAACAGCCTGCCCGTTGGCGGGGCCTACCTGACCTTGGCTGGCAAATATGGCGGCAATATCAGCAAAAAAGAGCTGCAAGGGCCTTGCAATCTGGCGGTGAGCGGTTGCGCACAGGGTTCCCGGATTTTCCAGTTTACGATGGTGGTGACACAAAAAGGTAAAAAAATCACCTACGAGACACAAAGTGGCAGCCTCAACAAGGACATGATCGCCAAGCTGCAAAGCCTTTCAGCGGGCGACGAGTTTGAATTTAAAGGGACAAAAGCCTATTTGCCCAACGGCAAAGACGTGGTGGATGTGCGCAGCGAAAAGTTCGTGGTGGTTTGAGTTCCACTTTATCACGGATCGGTCGGATTTATACGGATATATTTTGTGTAAATCCGCCTGATTCGTTATATCAACTAAACATTAAAATCAGAAGACAATATACAATATATATCGCTGTCCAAAAAACGCCCGTCGAAGTAATAATTTTCCCTGAAATGCGCTTCCTGCACAAAGCCGCATTTCTCCAAAACCCGCCTGGATGCTGCATTGAGCGGGTTGATATTGGCCATAATGCTGTGTAATTTCATTTCTTCAAAACCATATTTCATTACTGCCTTTATTGCTTCCGTACCAATGCCTTTGTTCCAAAAATCAGGCTCCAATGAATAGCCGATTTCTGCCCGGTGGTTTTCGGGCTGGTTGCGCCAAAAACCTATCGTGCCGACGAAAGCACCGCTGTTTTTTTCAATGATGATCCACATGATGCTATCGTTTTTTTCGATGTTGTCCATCACATCTTGCAGCATTTTTTCTACCTCCTCCAACGATTGTTTGGGGCGGTCAATGTAGCGGCGCACCTCGTCTTTTGTGCGGTGCAGGAAAAGGGCTTGTAGATCGGTGAGGGGATCGGGTTTGCGCAACAGGAGCCGCTCCGTTTGCTGGGTGGGGAAAGGAGAAAAGTTAAAGGTCAGCATAAGTGGGTTTTAATTTTGGAAAGGAATATTTGGGATAGGCAAATGTAACTGCCCAGTTCATCAAATAATTCCCATTTCTTGTGACTGGCAAGGAAAAGTTTAGTTTTGCCCAAAATAAGAAACATGGAAAAAATCAAAATTACGGTGGTGAAAAACGGCCCGCTCCGCTTGGAGGGCGAGGTTGAAATTGTTGATCAGGATGGAAAAGTATATGGACTCGGCGGGCGCAGCCTCCTTTCGCTCTGCCGCTGCGGCCTTTCTACGAACAAGCCTTTTTGCGACGGCAGCCATAAACACCACGGCTTTTTGCACGAGCCGGAGGCATTTGATCTGCCGCCCAAGAAAGTGGTTTGAAGCTAATAATTTGAACATATACCATTGCCCATACGCTATATTGTTGACAACAAAATTTCAAAACCAAAAACATTATTGTCATGCTTAAATGGGCTTTAATATTCTTCGTAATCGCCATAATAGCAGGGATATTTGGTTTGACAGGTATCGCTGCCGGCGCAGCTTCCATTGCCAAGTTCTTATTGTTCTTGTTCTTGGCACTGGCCGTTATTTTCCTCATACTCGGCTTCACTGTTTATAAAAAAGTGACCGATTAATTCTGCATCAATATCAATGCATTAAAAGTGCCGTATTTTTACCGAAATACGGCACTTTTGTTTTTTAAAAATCTGATAAACTGTTTGCCGGGCAAGGGTGTTTCATCACCTTAAAAAGTTGATTCATGTGGTTTTTAAGTAAAAAGAAGGTAATATATTGGTGAAAAACCTGCTACAACTTTCCCCTCCTCGCCGCCTTCGGCGGCTCGTCGGGGGAGAGTATCTTTGGGGGCGTTCTGCCCCCAAGCCCCCTTTTTTCACTCAAAGTCACAATAAGCCAAAAAGTTAAAACTGTATGCTTGAAGTCCAACAACTCACAAAAACTTACCGCTCTGGAAATAAATCGCTCACCGTGCTCGACGACGTGAGTTTCATCATCGAAGAAGGGCAAACCTTCGCTATTGTAGGGCCTTCGGGCAGCGGAAAAACAACCCTGTTGGGCCTTTGCGCAGGGCTGGACAGGGCCAGTTCCGGCTCTGTCACTTTGAATGGGGTGCGGCTGGACGACCTGGACGAGGACGAACGGGCTGAGGTGCGCAGCAAATATGTGGGCTTCGTTTTTCAAAATTTCCAGCTCATCCCTACCCTCACGGCACTCGAAAACGTGATGGTACCAATGGAATTGCAAGGCCAAAAAGGTGCCGCCAAAAAAGCCATGGAACTGCTCGGGCGGGTGGGCCTTGCCGACCGCCACGACCATTATCCGGCTCAACTATCCGGCGGCGAGCAGCAGCGGGTGGCATTGGCAAGGGCATTTTCCAATAATCCAAAAATTCTCTTTGCCGACGAGCCGACCGGCAACCTCGATCCCGATACGCACGATGTGGTGGAAAAACTACTTTTCGACCTGAACCGGGAGGCAGGCACTACGCTCGTGCTCGTCACGCACGACCACGAACTGGCCGCCAAAACGCAACATATCTTGCGCTTGAAGGGTGGAAAGGTCGCAGATTAAGCCTTTCTTAGAAACTGTTTTAAAACCCCTGACGAGACAGAAAATGTCAGATTTTGGACTCAGACACAGGGAATTTTTGAAGGAATAGCAGCGCTATTGCTGAAAAAATTGCCGAAGTATGAGTCCAAAAGATGGCGTTTTATGGCCGTT
>JBGSKQ010000008.1:0-61928 GCA_041741095.1 Saprospiraceae bacterium | reverse complement strand
AACGGCCATAAAACGCCATCTTTTGGACTCATACTTCGGCAATTTTTTCAGCAATAGCGCTGCTATTCCTTCAAAAATTCCCTGTGTCTGAGTCCAAAATCTGACATTTTCTGTCTCGTCAGGGGTTTTAAAACAGTTTCTTAGGAATTCCTTGCAAAAATAGCTGCAATGCTTCAACTTGGCCAGCCTCCGTCAAAGGTTCCACCAATAAGTAAATTTCACTACCAATGCCCGGTTTTTGCCTTCGGAAAAATCTGAGTAATAATTGTCTGTATAAACAATGTAAAGATCGGATGCAGGGCTGTAGCGCCATTGCAGGCGGAGGTTGAGGTTCACGTTTTCCACTTGGTTGTTGTATTGGAAAAAACTGGTGAAAAAGAGTTTGTTCGTGAGGGTCACGTCCAGGCGGGGCCCGATGAGCCAGAAGTCGTATTCCTTGTTTTTTAGGCCATCCGGCAAGCGTTTGTCCGTTTCAAAAGCAATATGGTTGTAATTGGCGGTTACGCCGATGGCCACGAATGGCTGGAAGCGGTAGCCCACCTCTCCGCCCAATCGGAGGCGGAAACCGTCGGCGAAGTAGCCGCCGTAGCGGCTGGTGGCCGACCATGTAAAGACGCTTTGTGGTTTGGAGTAAAATTCCAGCCCGAAGGAGTTCCAGTCGTGTTTCGTTCCCGTGGCGAGGGTGTCGCCAGCAAAATTAGTTGGGTCGAAGGGTCTGAACAGTTCGAGGTAGTTGTGGGCCGTCCAAAACAGGAACTCGCTGCGGTTGAGAAAGCTGACCCGGTAAAACAACACCAGTTCGTTTTCGATATGCCGCATTTTTTCGTCAAAATAAAACTCCAGTTTGGTGGATGGCCCGTGGCTCAGTATCCTTTTTGATTTAGGAAAAAACAGCAGCCCGGCAGTGGGCAGCAGGTGGTTGAAGCCCGTGCGTGGCACATAGCCCGTTTCTGCCTTAAAATTGTCGCCCACATTTTCAAACTGCACATTAAAAATCCAGCGCTTGGCTGTGTAGGCGAGGTTGCCCGCCAGCACGACATCCTTTCCTTCCAGGCCTGGGCTAAAGGATTTCATCGCCAACAGCTTGCCGGTCCAAATGTTGTTGGCACTGGCAAGGTTGTATTCGAGGCCAAGGTTGCGGTTGTAGCGCTTGACGGCTTCTTTGTCTTCTACCTGATCATAGTCGAAGGTTTCTTTATTGACAAAAATGGCGGAGACATTGGAGCGGGCGAAAATTTTTCGTTGAAGGGAAAAAACGCTGAAATTCTGGGCCGGCACACCGCCGTCGCTTTCGCCGGTCTGCATGTCCATCGCCCCGATCCGCCAGTTTTTGTTGAGCTTCCCACTGAGCCTTGCCCCGGCATAGATCGGTGCATCCAAACCGATGCGCCGGGAGAAAAAAGGCCGCAGGTTGGCGTAGCCGAAGTTGCCAAACACGTCCGCATTTTCCAAAAAGAACTGCCGCCGCTCCGGGAAAAACAACTCAAAACGGTCGAGATTGGTCTGCTGCACATCCACCTCCACTTGTGAAAAATCGGGGTGTACGGTCAGGTCGAGGCTGAGGGAAGAAGTGAGGGCTATTTTGGCATCCACGCCTACTTCACCTTTAAAGTCAGCATCGGTTTTTTTTACAAAATCTTTGCTGACACCGCCGAGGGCATAAGGAATAATGGAAACGTTGGCACCGGGCGGCGGCGGCGGCTCGTCCCACACCAGTACGCCCGTGTAGGCCAGCGAAACGGAGGGAAACTGGCGTGGCACGGGCGCCCAGGCCGATTTTTCCGTAGATTTCAGATCGAGGCGGCTGAAGTTGATGCCCCAGCGGTCAATGCCCTTTTTATAGCGCAAGGTCTTGAACGGCACGGCCATTTCAAACACCCATTTATCGTCGTCGGCCTGCACGACCGATTCCCATTTGTTTTCCCAACTCAAATCAGCTTTCCCCCCTTCGTACAACAGGCCGTCCCACTGAGCGCCCCGTGCATTGGCACCAAAGGTGAAGCCGTTGGTCTGATCGTCGAAGGGATCGAGGGCAAAGATGAAATTGTCGTTTTTACCAAAATTAAAATCACGGCGCAGGGATTCCACCATGTGGGGGCCGTCCACTACTTCATAATTGATAGCCAGGAGGTAAAGGTTCACGTCGTCGTAGAGCATCAGCACTTCCGTTTTCACGAAAGCCTTGCCCGTGTCCATGGGCAACATTTGGTAAAAATCGGTGGCAACTTCTGCGGATTTCCAGGCTTCGTCGTCGGCCAGGCCGTCTATCTTGATAGCGCTGCCCGCACGGTGGATGTGGTACTCGAAGGCGGTGTTGTTTTTTTGGGAAAACAAATGAGTGCTGGCAAAACACAGCACGGCAAGCAGCATGAATTTATTAAAGTTGGCCACGATTGTTTTTTGGCGAAGATAAAAGGCCATTGTAGAAAACAATAAGAAAAATCGGGTGCTGCCCTACAAGTGTTTTTGCCACCGGAGGAGTATGATTTGCCAATGTACAAGTGTACGCCGCTGATTTATATCCGTATAATGCCACTGTACAAGCTACCGGAGGCATTGTTTAAGTGTAATTTGCCACAGGAGGCTTGTTCGGTGGCACTGTTTGCTTGTACAATGGCATTGTTCACTCATATGGTGGCATTGTTCACTTGTACAGTACCGAAGTATTCTATGACGGCGGGCTGTATTGAAATAACATTAGGAAATTACCTGCAAAAAAAGGCTAAAACTTGATGAATATTTGGAAAGGCATTTTGACTACTTCCACATGTCTGGTGGAGGGAGGGTAATAACCGGGTAACTCCAAGCCACCTGGTCACTAAGTCCAACAAAAAGATCTAAACACGCAAACATCTATCTATACAAATTAAGCTGAGCCAAATTTGCTCCAACCTTTGGATTTTCGTAAGTTTGATACAATGGAGTTTTATCTATCGGTCCGCTATTTTCCCACAACAAAAGGTAAACTGACACGCCTTGAATCCCCGACCTTTACTGAGAGCCAATAAGCCCCGCTAACATAATCTGCAACATCCAACTGTATTGGATCTACCCCAGTTTCGGTCACTTCTTTTTTGTGAATCAACTGGCCACCTCCATTGAAAACCTCAATGTTGGCAGCTTGTCCGATGGCATCCTGTATGTTCAGCCATAAAATGCCGTCTGTAGGATTGGGATATACTGAAATGTTGTTGGAAGAAGTTTTCTCAACGTCTTTAATTATATGGCTTTCTCCTAACATCTTGTCGAAACCGCTATTCTCGTCACTTGAGGGCGTGTAAATTTCCCCTTTAATATACAATATGCTTTGCGGTGGATCAGTGTTGGCCGTGATAGTAACCAATTTTGTTTGCAGGCCCATTTTGGCTTTGGAGTCAAATTCGACAACAATGGCCCCCGAACCACCCGGCAGAATGGGTTCTGCGGGCCAACTTGGCACGGTGCATCCACAATTCCCTTTTGCGTTGGATAGGATAAGAGGTCCATCACCTGTATTGGTGAACCTGAAAATATGCTGGACTTTTTCACCTTCCCTTATTTTGCCAAAATTAAACTCTCTTTCGTCAAATGAGATTGTCGAGGCTGGATGGACCGGCTCTTCCTCATGTAATATTTGCTCAACTGAATTATCTGTAGGATTGGGATTTGGTAAGTTGATGCCGGATGCACCGTTTTGAACAACTTCGTTTTGAGGATTTTCTTCAATATCCTTGTAAATGCTGATATCTACACCGTCCGACGGCTTGTAAATTTCTCCTTTAATATACAATAGGCTCTGCGGTGGATTAGTGTTCGCTGTGATGGTAACCTGTTTTGTTTGCATGCCGATTTTGTTCTTTGAGTCAAATTCGACGACAATGGCACCTGAATTACCTGGCAGAATGGGTTCTTTGGGCCAACTTGGCACGACACACCCACAACTTCCTTTAGCGTTGGAGAGGATGAGGGGTTCATTCCCCAAATTGATAAACTTGAAAGCATACTGGATTTTTTCACCCTGCCCTATTTTGCCAAAATAAAACTCTTTTTCGTCAAAATGGATGGTAGTGGTGGGAAGAGTCTCCGGCACTTCCAGATCTGTCCACTCCTGGGCTGATATGATGGTCGTCAATATCAGTATCAATGCAACGGATAAAATCAATTGTCTTTTCATAAGACTTAATTGTGAGATGAACAATGTTTTATCAAACTTATAATGTGCAGTTCCTTGAAAGGAACATGTGTAGATAACGAAGATGATAAGATCGGAAGAATTGGTGTACACATTAGCTTGGCATCCTTGTGCCCGCAATACCTCAAAAGGCAATGTACGTTCCAATAATTCCCCAATTCAACACCTGCCCCTTTTAAACAGAGGTTTCTACACCTTTATAAATATCCTTCTTTTATACAACACCCAGGCTATCAATAAATTGATCAACACCATTGAAATGGCAAAGGCCAGCGATGCATTGTAAGGGCCGAGCCAGGAGTGGAAGACGTTTTCATAGACCCAAGTGTAGGCACTGGTTTCTCCAACGGGAATTGAAAAAAGCACGATGGCGATGACCTCGTGGGTAATGTAAATGGCCAATGGGTTCATGCCAAACCAGACAAAAGGAGTAATCCAGCGGTTGTAGCCCTTCACATCCACCAGCCACCAAACGGTAGAAAGCGTCAGCAAAGCGAGGCCGCTGTGAAACAGGACGTAGCTGCTTGTCCAGAGTTTTTTGTTGATGGGGAAAACCTCTCCCCACAACATGCCAACGAGGAACAGCAGGAAACCGATGGCAAACATGGCTGTCCATTTTTCGCCATCCGCCATTTTGCGGCGCACCCAGGTGCCAGTCAAAATGCCAGCGATGCAGGTAGCAACAGAGGTGATGGTACTCAGCAGCCCTTCAGGATCCCAAGTTTTCGATTGGCTCCAAAGGTGGTTGCCAAATATCGAACGGTCAAGCCAGGCGCCCAAATCCTGGCCAGGTTCGAGGCTGGCAAATCCTTGCCCCGGCACGGGTATGAGCGTCACCAGCGCCCAATAGCTAAGTAGGCAGCCGATGCCAATCCAGAATTGCTGCCGGGCATTGGTGTTCATAAAAATGACGGAACAAATGCCATACACGATGCCGATGCGGGTGAGTACGCCGGGAATGCGCCAAGTGGCCAGGTCGAAGGTGGGTGCGCCATTCAAAAACACGCCGATGCCCACAATCCAAAGGGTGCGGATGAGGATTTTTTTATAGACATTTTCGCCCGCCTCCTTGCGCTTGGTAAGCGAGAAGGTGATGGCAATACCCACGATGAAAAGAAAGAAAGGGAAAACTTCGTCGGTAGGCGTGTTGCCGTGCCAATCAGCGTGGAGGAGTGCCCGGTAGGTGGTCTCCCAGTTGCCGGGGCAATTGACGAGGATCATCAGGGCGATGGTGAGGCCCCGGAATACGTCAAGGGCTTGCAGGCGTTTGGCTGGTTCTGTCATGCTGGTTTTGTTTTGATGAAATGAATTTTGCCTAAATGTGAAAAATCTGCGGAAAGTAGGGAAAATTTGGATTTTGAAAATAATTTCACGGTCAGCCCTTTTGGAAAACCATCAAACTTTCAAACACTCATTTCAAAAAGAACAAACGATATGAAAACCATCAAAGGTCCCGCCATCTTCCTGGCCCAGTTCATGGGCGACAAAGCACCCTTCGATTCACTGGAAAACGTCTGCCGCTGGGCCGCAAGCCTCGGCTACGTCGGCGTACAAATCCCCACCTGGGATTCCCGCCTGATTGACCTGCAAAAAGCTGCGGAAAGCAAGGCTTATTGTGATGAATTGAAAGGAAAAGTGGAAGCCTGTGGTGTACAAATCACGGAACTTTCCACCCACCTGCAAGGTCAGTTGGTGGCCGTGCATCCAGCCTACGACATCGGCTTCGATGTGTTTGCCCCGGAGCAGCACCGAAACAATCCGAAAGCCCGCACCGCATGGGCCGTGCAGCAATTGATGTGGGCCGCCAAGGCCAGCCGCAACCTCGGCATTGATGTACATGTGACCTTCAGTGGAGCGTTGCTCTGGCACACCGTTTATCCTTGGCCGCAGCGCCCGCAGGGTTTGGTGGAAACGGGTTTCCGGGAATTGGCGAATCGCTGGTTGCCCATTTTGAATGCCTTCGACGAAGCGGGCGTTGACCTCTGCTATGAAATCCACCCTGGTGAGGACTTGCACGACGGCATTACCTTTGAAATGTTCCGGGAGGCCTGCGGCAATCACAAGCGGGTGAACATCCTCTACGACCCCAGCCACTTCGTGCTGCAACAACTCGACTACCTCGCCTACATTGATATTTATCATGAGTTCATCAAAATGTTCCACGTAAAAGATGCCGAGTTCAACCCGACTGGGCGCAGCGGCGTCTATGGCGGCTACCAGGGCTGGGTCAACAGGCCGGGCCGCTTCCGCTCCCTTGGCGACGGACAGGTGGATTTTGGCTCCATTTTCAGCAAACTTTCCCAATATGATTACAATGGCTGGGCAGTGCTGGAATGGGAGTGCTGTATCAAATCACCCGAACAAGGAGCCAGGGAGGGTGCGCCCTTTATCCAGAGCCACATTATTGAAGTGACAGAGAAGGCTTTCGATGACTTTGCAGGCGGGGGAGCGGATGAGGAGTTGAATCGGAAAATATTGGGGGTGGGGTAAAACATCGCAACTCCAAAGATAGAACGGTAGTGGCTGTCCCCTAAAGACGGCTCTTTTCTCCTAACCCTTAATCCATCTTAAACACCATGCATAAGTTACCAGCCGCCACCTGTTGCGGCGAAGCCTGAAGATACCTTCGGATACGTCGGGGCCATTCTTAGCAAATGGCCTCTCCCATTGTTTATTTTACTGTTTTTATTAGCGTAGTTTAGTTGCAAACTGTAATCGTCAGATTTGAAGTCAATGTAGGAACCCTTAAAATTGGGTGGCCATCACTTGGCATTTTTTAGGAAAATGAAATATGCAGACCGCTCTTTTTTTCTTGTCATTTGATGTTTGCAATCATTTTTAACTACATTGATGTGCATAAATTTGCCTCATCAAGCTACAAAATCCCTTATTTTGTATTGATGCAAGTGCAACCGGATTTGAAAAACTGTCTATTACCATATATCATTTTCTTTCTGTTCCTGATGGCCAGTGGGAGCTTGGCGGCACAAAATGATAAGCCTAACGACACGGCCACTGATTCCATTTTTGCGCAGGCAATGGCAAGGTTGAACCAGCCAGGCGGCGACACGGCCCGCTATTTTATGCTCCAGTTGGTGCGAAAAAAATGTGGAAACGACTACGAATGCCTGTATCAAACCTACCGTTCGCTCCAAATTAAAATGGAAGTTGCTTTTAAACTCCCAATTGCTCTTTACCTCACCGATGAAATAATAAACATCTCCAAAAGAGAGAAATCCAAGGAAAACGAAGCACAAGCCCTTCTTGACCAGTACAGGTATTTCAATGCCAATGGCGAGACACATTTGTCATTCATTAGCCTGGACAAAGCAGGCAGACTTTTCGAGCAAACTGGCAATATCGGCAGAGCTTCCTATGTGAGAATGGCTCAGTTACAAAGCAGTTTATCATACCGGAAGGTGGAAGAGGTTCTAAAAGATTTGGAAACGCTGTTAAAAGAAGCGCAATCCCGCAAAGACCAACAAAGTGAAATAAGATTGTTGATCACAATGATAGAGACTAGTGGGGATTCGAGCCTAACCGAAGACCTGGAAAAGTACCTTGTAGCGCTGGAGGCCATTGTTGCTCAACAAACTGGAAGACAAAAATATATTATCGGTAAAAGGGCGACCCTGGGGAGGGCAATACTCTCACGCTTGCGCCAAGACCCTGCCGAAGCCATTCGGCAATACCAGTTGACCCTTCAATATTTGAAACAAGTGCCTGACCTCTGGGTCGAAGTTTTCACAATGCAACAATTGGCTGAACTGGAATGGCAGCAGGGAAACCCTACCTTAGCCAAGCAGTACCTTAACCAAGCCGAAAAAGAAGCTTCCGACCCCAACCTGTTCGAGCGGCTCGTCAAGAACTACGAGTTGAAATCCCGCTTTGCGGAAGAGGAGGGGCATGCTGCCGAGGCATTGGATTTTTTAAAAAAGAAATTTTACTACGAGCAACAATGGAAAAACCGGGGACAAGGCTTTGATATGCGGGCTTACTACCTGCAACAGGAAAAGGAACAACTTTCCGCCGAAACAGATCGCCAAGAATTGGCGCTGGAGTTGAAAGAGGCCCAATTGCGGAGCAGGACTGTAGCAATCATATTGGCCACTCTGTTGGCGGGTTCGCTGGGTGTTGGTTTTTGGTTTCAACGGAAGAAAAAAAAGGAGGCCCATCGGCAGAAGGAATTGATTGCACAGCAGGCCGAAAAACTCAAAAGCCTCGATGCCGCCAAATCAAGGTTCTTTGCCAATGTGAGCCATGAACTGCGCACCCCGCTCACGCTCGTGCTCGGCCCCATCAGGACGATGTTGAAAAATCCGCAACTGAGCGCCGAGCAAAGCCAATTCCTCGAAATCGCCGACCAGGGCGGAAAAAACCTCGAAACCCTAGTGAACGAGATACTTGACCTTGGCAAAATGGAAGCAGGGAAGATGAAACTGTCTTTGGCCCCCACCCGCCTTGTCCCGTTTTTCAACAATTACTTCAGCCAGTTTGAATCACTGGCCCAGCGCAATGGCGTCCATTATCATTTTGAAAATCAGGTGGACACTCATTTTAAAGCCTTGATTGACCGGGAAAAATGCCGCCAAATCGTCTTTAACCTCCTCTCCAATGCCTTCAAGTTTACGCAGCCGGGCGACAGCGTTACTGGCATTTTGAAAATGGAAAATGGGCAGTTGCAACTAACTGTTGCCGACACGGGCAAGGGCATCCACCCCGATGATCTGGCCCATGTGTTCGACCGCTATTTTCAGACTGATAGGCCAGATGCCCCGGCAACCGGCGGCACAGGCATTGGTTTGGCGATCTGCCAGGAGTATGCACGACTTTTTGGCGGTAGCATCTCGGTAAAGAGCGCACCAGGTATAAAAACTACCTTTCAACTGTCTTTCCCTGTTGAGGAGGCCATCGCCACTGAACAGGTTGGGGAATATGAAAACCTCTATGGTGAGTCTGAGGAGGAATCGAACGAGTTGCTGGAGGCTCCTGCGCCCATACCTGCCCATAGGCTTGGTGCTCAAAAGCCAAGCGTTTTGGTAGTGGAAGACAATCCCGAACTGCAAAACTACCTGCGACTTATTTTGCAAAAAGACTATCATGTTATGACGGCTGGCAATGGAATAGCGGCCTTGGAGGCAATTCAGTCTGACAGTCCACAGTCCACAGTCCTGGAGGAAGGGCAAACTGATGATTTGAAAACTGACGGATCACCCCGATTGCTATCGGGGGTGGATTTAATAATCAGCGACCTGATGATGCCCCTGATGGACGGCTACCAACTGCTTGCAAAACTAAAATCGGAAGAAAGTACCCGGCAGATACCCTTCATCATGCTGACGGCACGGGCTGGCCAAGACGACCGCCTCAAGGCACTCCGCATCGGGGTGGACGATTATTTGACCAAACCTTTCGACGAAGAAGAATTGAAGGTGCGCATCGAAAACCTCTTGGCCAACCATGCTGTGCGCAAAGCGGCTGTGGCTGAAATGGAGCCTGAAAAAGAGGCTACCCCCATTAGGTCGCAGGAGGGTGAAATATGGTTGCGGGAATTTGAGGCTTTTGTAAGAAATAATATGTCGAACAATACGCTCAGCGTTTCGTGGCTGGCCCATGAATTTGCCATGAGCGAATCCACCCTGCTGCGGCAACTGAAACGGCTAACGGGGCTTAACCCCCAAAAATTCATCCTTGAAATACGGCTGAACGAGGCCCGAAAACTGCTCGAAGAAAGGCAGGTGGATTCGGTAACAAGGGTGGCCTCCGAAGTGGGCTATCCAGATGTGCGAAGTTTTTCGAGAAGTTTTAAGAGCAGATTTGGAAAATTGCCCTCCGAAATGCTAAAAGATTGATTTTCAAAAGGTAGCAAAATCCGTCATGACGGATTTTGCTACATCAAATAGCCATTTTTGACGGATTTTGTGAACAGATTGACGGATTTGGTACAAAAGGCCCGCCCACCTTTGCAGCGTTGAAATAAGGAAAAACCAAGTGAAAACAATTTTGCTTTATACCAGCCTTGTTTCATTTCGCTTATTTCAACACAGCATCAAATAAGTAAGCAACACAGTCCAGGTTTTTTTTAGCCTCTATTGCGATAGGCTGACAAGCAATGCACCCTGCTTGTCATGGCCATGCTTTGCCAAAGGAGGCCCAATTGATTCACTTTAAAAAATTGATAGAATGAGCAAAAGTCCAACCATCCATCAGGCTTTCAACCCCACAGGTTGAGCGCTTTTCCACCACTACAACATCCCAGTTTCAAAGGCTGAAAGGGCCAAAGTGCAGGCCGGTATGCTTATTTATTTTTAAAGTGAATAGCCGGTCTGCCTTTGTCAACCAAACCAGAGAACCATCCGCATCTGCCTGGCAGATGTAGGGAATTATTATGCTAAATAATTGAAAATCAATTGAATAATAAAAGGGAGGCCGCCGAAAATCCCGCTAACAGAGTAGGCAATCATCAAAATTTTTTAAAAAGTACAAACGATGAAGACAAGAATCCAACCGTGCATGTTCATGCTTTTTATGGCCCTGTGCCCTTTTGCCCTGACCGCCCAGACCAATGTGGCAATGGGAAAAACAGCAAAGCAATCGTCCACAAAATATGACCAAAACGGTGCAGCTTCCAATGCCGTGGACGGCAAGACAACAGGCGCTTGGGCAGGTGCCAACAACACCATCACCCATACCAACGACCAGGACGATCCCTGGTGGGAAGTGGACCTCGGCGGTGTGTACGATATTTCCAAAATTGAAATCTGGAACCGAACAGACGAATGTTGCTGGAACCGTTTGCAGAATTTTTATGTGATGGTGTCGGAAAGCCCCATCAGCGCCAACAGCACGAGCCAAAACCAATACGATGCCGGGCCTCATGCTTTCACGACCAGCGGCCACCCCAGCATGATTTTGAACAGCAACAAAAATGGGCGCTATGTGCGCATCTTTATTTCAGGTAAAAACAAAGTGCTGTCACTGGCCGAGGTACAAGTGTACGCCAAACCTGCCGCTGCCACTTCGCCTGCGATTGTGTTTGAGCATACCAATTATGGCGGCAAAAGCATGGATTTGGTGGAAGGCATGAACACCGGGCCGCTCAAAATCGGCAACGACGCGGTCAGCTCCTTGAAAGTGCAAAAAGGCTGGCGGGTCATCCTTTATGAAAATGCCCCTGGTACCGGCAAGGAACTGGTACTCACCGCCGACACGCCGGATTTGGTGAAGCTGAATTTCAACGATATAACCTCCAATATCAAAGTCGAAAAGATTCCAAACGGGATTTATTCGGAGGGCGATATGCACCCTTGTGGCGGCACAGTGATCTCCGTGGACGCATCGGGCAAAAATGGGGTCATTGCTGCCACCAAAGACCTGAACGAGGAAAACATCACCAAAACGATCGAAGCTGCAAAGGCCCTGGGCAAAGGATGGGGCCTCCCGAACCAGCAAACGGTGGAACTGATGTACAAAGACTACCAAGGCTCCAACAAACTGGGTCTGCAGAATGGCTGGTACTGGACCAGCAACCAGGTGTCAAACGGCTATTGGGCAGCCCAAAATTTCTCTGATGGGATAATAGCAAACCGCTTCTCCGGCGAGCGCCAGTATTGCCGCCCGGTATTGTCCTTCAACCCAAGTACAACTTGCGAATCTAAAGCTACCAGGTAATAGGAGGGAAATAGCAGCTTCCCGAAAATGAGGCTGGATGGTTTTGCAGGTATCCGCCTTCAGTAACCTACCTATTTATTAAAAAACTTTAACCGAGTGGGAGCATTGGGAATGCTCGGTGCTCCCACCTCATTTTAAACCTTTTTTAGCATGAAAAAACTATTGACACTGAATCTTATGACCTTTTGCCTATTTTTTACAGGATGGGCGCAATTGCAATTAGGCAGTTCCATCAATGGAGCGGTTGTAGAAGGCGGCTTGGGTAAATCAGTAAGTTTATCTTCGGATGGTAGCCGCTTATCAACCGCAGAGCCAAACAACGGTACCTATGGAGTTGTCAATTACTACAACTATGATATGGACAGTTGGAACCTAATGGCACTGGATAATTCAACACTAATTTCCGTAGGAAATATTTGCAGATTGTCAGGCAATGGAATGTTTGCAGCGGATCCCCTGATCGCCCTTTTGCAGTTGTAGTGAGTCTCCCATTTCCCCAAATCCCCTACCTTCGCTCCGCAAACAACTTGCATGAGTTACCAACCACCAGACATCCGGAAAGTACAAATCATCCGCTACGTGACGCCCCTGCGGGAGGGCGGTTCGCTGCCGGCCATCGTGGAGGCGGACGATGACTTTTTGTACGTGGCGAAGTTCAGGGGGGCGGGACAGGGGACAAAGGCGCTCATTGCTGATCTCATCGGGGCGGAACTGGCCCGTGCCGTAGGCCTGAAAGTGCCGGAACTGGTGCTGGCCTACCTCGACGAAGCCTTCGGGCGGACAGAACCGGACGAAGAAATTCAAGACCTCCTGAAGTTTAGCACAGGCACGAATCTCGGCGTCCATTACCTATCCGGGGCCATCAGCTACGACCCGGCGGTGAACCAGGTTGACCCCTTGACGGCTTCCAAAATCGTGTGGCTGGATGCCCTTTTAACCAACGTGGATCGCACGGCCAAGAACACGAACATGCTTGTCTGGAACCGGGAGCTTTGGCTGATTGACTTCGGAGCTTGCTTGTATTTTCACCATAGTTGGGACAATTGGGAGCAACAGACGCTGTCGCCTTTTACCAATATCAAAACGCACGTACTGCTGCCGCAGGCCAGCCAATTGGACGAGGCAGACGGCCAGATGAGCGCTGTACTGACGCCCGAACTGTTCGCTGCCATTTTGGCAAGTATCCCCGACGATTGGCTCAGGGGGCACGGTACGCCCGACGACATGCGCCGGGTCTATCGGGAGTTCCTGATGAGGCGCTTCGCCGCATCTTCCACCTTTTTAAAAACAGCCCAAGATGCAAGAGCGGGAATTATATGAATATGCAGTCATCCGGCTGATGCCCCGTGTGGAGCGGGAGGAGTTCCTCAATGTGGGCGTGATTTTGCTGTGCAAAAAACAGGGATTCCTGCATGTGCTGTACGACCTAAACCCGGAGCGAATGAAGGCTTTTTGTCCTGATTGCGACCTGGAGGAAGTGCAATCGCACCTGGATGCCCTGGCCCGCATAGCTGCCGCCGACCCGACGGCCGGGCCTATTGCGCAATTGGACGCCGCTGGCCGCTTTCGTTGGCTCACCGCCCAGCGCAGCACAGTGATACAGGCTTCGAAAGTCCACCCTGGGCTTGGCAACGATCCGAAGGAGGTGTTGGAGCGCTTGTTTCGGAAGATGGTATTATGAGATCCACAATTTATTTGAAAAGCACCTTCACAACTCATTCCCACTACATATAAGGTTTACTACAAAACACTCGCTACCGAAACTCCTGGCGCAGGTTTTTGCCATAACCTTTCACCAAAACAAATTACGCTCAGGAAATCAGCCAATCACTTTTACTTTCTACTTCACCGCCGCTCCATTCCCATGATGAACGCCCTCTGGCAGCCAACTTTGGTAGTAGTTTTTATCCTCAATATCCACGGCATATTCCGTGAGTTTTAGTGGGCGGAAGGTGTCCACCATCACGGCCAGTTCGTGGGTCTCTTTTTTGCCAATGCTTTTTTCCACTGTGCCTGGGTGCGGGCCGTGCGGTATGCCGCCAGGGTGCAGGGTAATTTGGCCTTTCTCTACGCTTTTGCGGCTCATGAAGTCGCCGTCCACATAGTATAAAACCTCGTCGCTGTCAATATTGCTGTGGTTGTAAGGTGCGGGGATGGACAGTGGGTGATAGTCGTACATACGGGGGCAGAAGCTGCAAATCACGAAGTTCCTCGCCTCGAAGGTCTGATGGATGGGCGGGGGCATGTGCAGGCGGCCCGTTATCGGCTCGAAGTTGTGGATGGAAAAAGCGTAGGGATAAACGTAGCCGTCCCATCCAACGAGGTCGAAGGGGTGGCCGAGGTAGTAGTAAGGATAGATGTTGTCTTGTTTTTTGATGTAAAACAAGAATTCGCCCTGCTCGTCGTGGGTCTCCAAATCCACGGGTTTGCGGATGTCTCGCTCGCAGAAGGGAGAGTGCTCCAGTAGTTGGCCAAAGTTGTTGCGGTAGCGCTTCGGCGTCACGATAGGGCTGTGGCTTTCCACAATAAAAAGACGGTTGTTTTCACCCTCAAATTCCAGTTGGTAGGTGGTACCACGAGGCACGACCAGGTAGTCGCCGTAGCTGAAATCAATATTGCCGTACATCGTGCGCAGCGTACCGCTGCCTTCATGGATGAAAATCACTTCGTCGGCATCGGCATTTTTGAAAAAATAATCCGTCATGCTTTGGCGGGGCGCTGCCAGCACGATTTTGCAGTCGTCGTTGACGAGTACGGGCTTGCGGCTTTGGAGGTAGTCGTCTTCCGGCTCCACCCGAAAACCTTTCAGGCTACGGTGCTTGAGTTGTTTGTCGAACACCACCTTAGGCGCCACGCTGTACGGGTCGCCCACCTGCACGATTTGGGTCGGTGCATTGTAGTGGTACAGCAATGAATAAAGATCGCTGAAGCCTTCGGTGGAGAACAGTTCCTCGTGGTAAAGCTCGCCGTTGGGCTTGCGGAATTGGGTGTGGCGCTTTGGGGGTATGTTGCCGAGGTGGTGGTAATGCATGGTTAGGTATTTTTGATTATGCTGTTGAAAAGTGCTTGCAGTTTCAAACTTACATTTTCAATATCTGAACTGCTCAACTTCCCCAATCTTCTATCAATCAAAGAGGTATTCAACGTAGCAATTTTATGAAGTCTTGCAAAGGAAAGAGCCAAAAGACCAGATTCTTTCCAGGTACGAAGTTCAATGTCAAAAGTGGATTCGGTAGTTTGAGTGCTAATCCTTGCAACTAAAACATCCCCGTCATTGAAATCCGAAAGTACTAAGGCTGGACGTTTTTTGTAGCCAGAATTATCGCTAAAGGGAAATGCAACCAAGACGATATCACCAAACTGATGCATTGTTTTCAGAGTTTGTCATAAATGCTGTCTTCCTCAGCGTACCCGTTTATAAATTGAAGGGCAGTAAGCAGTTCCCAATCCTTTTCATTTTCCTCATAAAGGATAATGATCTTTACTTTTTTACCACCTTTTAACAAAGCAGCAAATTTTTCCGGCAGCTGGATGGTATTGCCGTTTTTCACTTCAGTTGAAAATTCCAATGCCTGCATGGTAGCTGTTTTAGTTTTTAAAAATGGGAAAGGTTCAATTTTGCATATGTCCCAGAGTTTTCAAATCCTCTTCAAATTCTTCTACACCATAATTCATATACACACCTCTTTTCGACATTTCTTGTTGAAATGAAATTTGGTCAAGTCCAGCCAGTTTTTGGCCTGCCCCCATAGACAGTTTACCTTTTTCATAAAGATAAACTGCCATGTCAATCAGCAATTCTTTGGGGCTGATATTGGCTTTTTCGAGAACTTCGCCTTTAATGATCAAATCCTGCATATTCACAGATTTTTATTGCCCTTTCAACAAAGCGGAATACTTCGCCTTATCATCAAACAACTTCACTGCCTCCTTGATTTCCATGTCGTTGCGCAAGCCAATCTTGATACGGCCAATTTCATAAAAATAGCGGCTCACGATTTCCTTTTCGATCATGTCGTTGATGAGGTCTTTGTGCTTGTTGAGGTCCGCTTTTTTAGACTGGATGATTTTGGCTTCCAAAGCATGGATATCCGCTTCGGCGATGTAGCCGTCCTCTTTTGACTTTTCCTTCAATTCCTTGAGCAACTGCTCTGCTTCTGTATCGTAGTTGAAGCCCTGTTTTTCCAAAAACTGCACAAAATCTTCCCATTGGGTAAAATGAAAATCCTCCGGGCTGGTGACGGCTGGGTTTTTCAACACCCACTGGGTCACGTAGTTGAAGACGATGTTTTTTTCATCCAAGGTCTGCAAAATATCGCTATCTGCATCATGGTCAAGCACGATGTCGGGTTTCACGCCGCCGCCGTCCAGCACGGTACGGCCACTGCGAGTCTTGAAAGGAGTGCGTTTGCTATCGGGGATTTCAGCAGGCTCACCTTGTTTGTACTCAATAGCCTGGATGCAGCGGCCACTGGGGATGTAGTATTTGGCGGTGGTCATTTTTACCTTGGAGTTGTAGCCTATGTCACGGGTGTTTTGCACAAGGCCCTTGCCATAACTGCGCTGGCCAATGAGGACGCCCCTATCCAAATCTTGGATGACGCCTGAGACGATTTCTGAGGCGGACGCAGAACCCTTGTCAATCAACACGGTCAGCGGTACAGCTTCGTCCACGGACGGATTCAGGGTTTTGAAACTTCTGTCCCAGTCTTTCACCTTGCCTTTGGTAGAAACAACCAGTTCATTTTTCGGAATAAAAATATTAGACACGTTCACCGCCTCGGCCAAGAGGCCGCCGCCGTTACCCCGCAGATCAAGGATGACGCCCTTGAGGTTGGGCTGCTCCACTTTCAGGTCTTCCACGGCTTTGGCTACGTTGCGGCCAGCGTCACGAGTGAAGGTGGTCAATGCCACGTAACCCACATCTTCTGAGATCATGCCGGAATAAGGCACGTTGGGCACACTCACCTCGTCGCGCACGAGGGTGATTTTCATTTTTTTGCTTTCGCCGGGGCGTTGTACAGTCAGTTGCACTTCCGTGCCGGGGTAGCCTTTCATAATGGCGCTGACCTCGTCGGTGGTTTTGCCCTTGGCATCCTTGCCGTCAATTTCGATGATTTGGTCGCCTGCTTTAAGGCCCGCTTTCTGTGCGGGGGCACCTTCATAGGGCGACACGACGGTTGGGTAATCATTGATGATGCGGATGTCCGCCCCGATGCCATTGTAGCGGCCCTCGGTAATATAACGGTAGCCTTCAATCTGGCTCTCGGTAATGTAATTGGTGTAGGGGTCGAGCGATTCGAGCATGGCGTCCACGCCCGTGCGCATGAGCTTGGCAGGGTCAATGTCGTCCACGTAGTAGGTATTCACCTCCTTGTAGAGGTTAGCAAAAATCTCGATGTTTTTGGCGATCTCGAAGTAGTTGCTCGGTTCTTTAACGACAGTGGTGGCTAAGACCGTAAAGCAAACCGTTACGACGGCCAACCATTTGAAAGTGCGGGATTTTATGAATTTCATGATTGATTGTTTTTTATCAAAATTAAAATTTGGCTTCGAGGGAAATCAGTATTATGTCGAAGATTTTCACCAAATGCGCTTTACTCCGTAAGTATCAAATACTTGATCATTTGAAACAATTGTGAAATCCTCAACAAAAGCTTGGGCAATTATGAGCCTGTCAAAAGGATCTCTGTGATTAAAAGGAAGGGAGCCATTTCGTAAAATGTGAGTTTTGGCAATGTCAATAGTTATAAATCCGTGTTCTTCGACTTCATTTATAAACTCTCCTAAAGAACAGTCTTTAATCTCAAGTTTACCCAAATTCATTTTGATGGACATCTCCCAAAATGAAGCCATGCTTGCAAAACAAATACTCTCACCATCCTCAATAGCCCGACGAGCATCCATGCTCAATGAGGGGTTGTTTTCATAAAACCAAATAAGTGATTGTGTGTCTATGAGAAGGTTCATTCCATGTATTCTTTGAAATCTTCCAATGGCTCGTTAAAATCTTCGGTCATTTCGATTTTACTTTTTCCGAATCCAGCTTTCCGTGCCTTTTTCGAATGACCATTTAGTTGTGGCTGTAGCACAACGATGACCTCGTACACACCTTCGGGTACACCTTTCAAAACCACATAAGGCTTATCAGGTGTAATGTGCGCTGTGGTTGAAACAGTTATCATGTTTTTTTCATTTTGAAAAAAAAATCACAATCCAAATTTATCTCCTTCCCCACAAACCCCAAAACCCGCCCTTTCAACGCTCTGTCTCGCCCCGCTATTCTCCAACAACACCGGGTTCGTATGGTTGAAGTGGATAAAATGCACTTTGGCCTTTTCATCCTTCGGCAAACCGGCGAACCGGGCCATGCTTTCTGCGATGAAGGGGTGGGGTATTTCGCCCATGTCCCTGCCGGGTATTTCGCCATTTTGGTAAAATGTGCCGTCGAGCAGGGCGGCGTCCACTGTTTTCAACACGGCCCGGATGTCCTTGTCCCATCGTTCCCATTTGTCAATATCGGGGAGATAGAGCAACGATTTTTCGGGGCCATCTATTTTAAAACCGACCGTTTCAGAGAACTCGTCCCTGTGCGGCACTTGCACCGGCGTAATGCTCAACCGTTCATTGAGCAAAATAGTTGAATCGGCGCTCAAATTGCGAATTTCGACATTTTCCAGTGCAAGCAGTTGGCTCCAAGGGCCATTGTTTTCCAAAAATGACCTCATGCGTGGCATGGCATAGACTGGGAGCGCTTTTGCCCCCATCACTTCCCGCCCCAGATGCATCAGCCCTGTGTAGTGGCCAATGTGTGCATGAGTAAGGAAAATGCCTTTCAAACGGACGGGCTTATCAGGCAAAATATGCTCCAAGCGGTAAAGCTGTTCTGGGAAATCGGGCGTGGCATCTACCATCCAGGCATCGCCGCTTTCGGGGTCAACCACGGCAATGCAAGAGACCATGCGGCGCAGGGCAGGTTGCTCCCAAGCCGGGCGGCAACAGTCCCTATCACAGGCGGCTTGGGGATAGCCTGCGTCCTGTGCGATGCCCAAAACAATGACAAATGGCACCGATTCTTTTTGAGAAATTGCGGCAGTGGCACACAACAAGAACCCCAAAAAGGCTGTTGTCAGGTATCTTTTGCAAGGGTGTTTGAATGCTGCAAGCATCTTGTAAATAGATTTGCCTAATCAAAGAAAAGCTTTTTGACCAATCTTTGATGCAAGCTTTCCCATTAAATGAGGGCGGGCTTGCTAACTTTGCCGCCTGAATTCAGCAACAAGCCATGAAAAAATTATTCGTTTCCAACAAAGATGAGAGCGCCCGTATGTTCAAATACGATTGGATGGAGCTTTTTTCCAAAGTCCATTTCAGTGTGCCGCTCTTCCTTTATGTGCCGGTCGTCGGCTTTTTCCTTTATCAAGCCTTTACCAATCCAGAAATAGGCGTGGTAGCCGTTCTCGGCTTGTTTGTGGCCGGGGTCTTTAGCTGGACGGTGGCGGAGTATTTCCTTCACCGCTTCGTGTTCCATTATGAGCCGACTACTGCGATGGGGCAGCGCATCCATTTTTTGGTGCACGGCGTACACCACGACTACCCGAACGACACGAAGCGGCTGGTCATGCCACCCCCTATCAGCCTCCCTTTGGCTTTTCTTTTTTATTTCCTGTTCAAATTTTTGATGGGCGCTTCGCTCATGGAGCCGTTCTTTGCTGGCTTTGTGACCGGATACCTTTGCTACGACATGCTGCACTATGCTGTACACCATGCCAATTGGAACAGTAAGTGGTTTATGCAACTGAAAGCGCACCATTTGAAACACCATTTCAAAGAGCCGGAAAAAGGCTTCGGCGTCAGCACTCCGCTTTGGGATTGGATCATCGGCACAGATTACAAAACGGATGAGAAGAAAAGCGTCGCCAGTTGAATTGGCAGCACCAGGTTTTGAACGGTTCCAAATGCGGGAAACCCTTTGGGTGCTGGGGCTGGCGGCAGCATATCTGCTGTGGGTAGCGTTCGTTGTTGGGTTCCGCAACGACCACCTGCTGTTTGTGGCCATTTGTTTGAGCCTTTATTTTGCCAACGGCACAACAAGAAAAGTGTTCCTGGCCTTGTTTTTTTACGTCGCTTATTGGGTCATCTACGACTCCATGCGCATTTACCCCAACCACGCCTTCAACCCCGTACACGTTCAGCAGCCTTATGATCTGGAAAAGGCTTTGTTCGGCTTCCAATACAACGGCGAACGGGTGACGCCCAACGAGTTCTTTGAAACAAATACCCATCCTGTCCTTGACGTGCTCTCCGGCCTGTTTTACCTGTGCTGGGTGCCCGTGCCGCTGATGTTTTCCATCTGGCTGTTTTTTAAGGACAAACGGATGCTGCTCGATTTTTCCCTGGCCTTTTTGTTGACCAATATTTTTGGCTTCATGCTCTATTACGCCTACCCGGCCGCACCGCCCTGGTACGTGGAACTGCATGGATTTCAGGAAAATTTCACCATACCCGGCAACGAAGCGGGCTTGGCCAATTTCGACCGCATCCTCGGCATACAGCTTTTCCACGGCATGTACGCCAAGAATGCCAACGTCTTTGCCGCCATTCCCTCGCTCCATGCGGCCTACCCACTGCTCACCCTGTATTTTGGGGTGAAAAAGAAATTGCGGGCGGCCAGTTGGGTGTTTTTGGTAATTTTAGGCGGCATTTGGTTCTCGGCAGTCTATTCCCGGCACCACTACATTATTGATGTGCTGCTGGGGGCGGCTTGTGCGGTGGCTACCATTATCATTTATGAAAAAGTGGTGCTGCGCACACGGGTGGATGGATGGCTGGACAGGTGGGCGGAGGTGATAAGATAGAAGAATTCATGAAGACTACACTATTGATATTGCCTTTGCTTTCCTACTTTTTCTCGTGCCACAAGCCTATTGAAAAAATGAACGGGCATTGGTACTTAAAGAAATCAAAAGTAGAATTCGGCGACCCTGAATATAGCACCCTTGATATTGAAAATAGTGGAATAGCTATTTTTGATAAAGATAACTGGGCAGGAAGTGGTATATTCTGTTTAGTTAATCCTGAAGACAACGCCCTTGATTTAGTCCAAGAATGCTTGGTAGGATCTTATTCTTTTGAAATTTTAGGTGATTCAATGTCATTATCTAAAGTCGACTCTAAGGTCTATTATAAAGGTTTCAGATGCAGCAAAGGCTGCTGTGATAGGCAAAAAGATTTCTTCTGTAGTTCCAATCTTGAAATTGATTTGCCAATCGCAAACGACACGGCCAAACTCATCCGATTTGAAAATGAAAGCAGAGAATTCCAAAGTCGGATTTTAATAGGCTGGCCGATAAATAAAAAAGGTTGTTTTCCAATGCCGATCATGATAAACTTGGATGGATCATTTGCAAACATTCAGGACTTGGATCTTTGGGTTGAAACATTAAAATTGACAATTGTCCCCAATAAAAGGCAGCGCATCAACACACTGCTTTTTGTTAATCGTGAAACTGACATCAACCAGTTAAACGATTTGCTCGAAAAGCTGAAAACTTTTAAAGTAATAGTACCTTATGTGGCATTTCGAGAGAAAAATTTTGACAATCAATTGGCAATTTGGCTAAGAAGAATCGATTTTAAAAAAACTGAAACAGAAAAATTGATAGCCGAACATTTTGCAAATTGGCCATCAACCAATTGAAATACAGCATTTTACATTCATTCGCAAACCGCTAAACGAAATACAGAAAACGTATGAACCTGCTCCAACAGAAAATGAAGCGGTACACCGCCCCGCAAGAGGCCAAGGCCGCTGGCGTGTACCCCTACTTCCGGGCCATCGAAAGCGACCAGGACACGGTCGTGAAGATGAACGGGAAGGACGTACTCATGTTCGGCTCCAACAGCTACCTGGGCCTGACCAACCACCCAAAGCTCAAGGAAGCCGCCAAGCAGGCAGTGGACAAATACGGCTCCGGCTGTGCAGGTTCCCGCTTCCTCAACGGCACTCTCGACCTGCACATCGAACTCGAAGAAAAGCTCGCAAAATTCGTGGGCAAGGAAGAGGCCATCGTCTTCAGCACGGGAATGCAGGTGAACCTTGGCGTTATGTCGGCCATCCTGGGCCGCAAGGATTTTATCGTGAGCGACGACAGCAACCATGCGTCTATCGTGGACGGCACGAGGCTTTCATTCGCCACCACCCGCAAGTACCGCCACAACGACATGGCCTCGCTCGAAACGGTGCTGCAACGCATTGACAAGGAGCGGGAACCCGATGCCATCAAGCTAATCGTCATGGACGGTGTGTTCAGCATGGAAGGGGACGTGGCCAAACTGCCCGACATCGTTGCCCTGGCAAAGCGCTACAACGCCAATGTGATGGTGGACGATGCGCACGGCCTCGGCGTCATGGGCGAATTGGGCCGTGGCACCTGCAACCACTTCGGCCTCACCGACGACGTGGATCTCATCATGGGCACTTTTTCCAAATCGCTGGCCACTATCGGCGGCTTCATCGCTACCAGCCACGAAGCGGCCAATTTCCTGAAGCACCATGCCCGTTCGCTGATATTCAGCGCCAGCATCGCACCCGCCAATGCTGCCGCCGTCATCGCCGCCCTCGAACTTATCCAAAATGAGCCGGAGCGCATCCAAAAGCTGTGGGACAACACCCATTATGCCAAGCGGATGCTCGACGATTTGGGCTTCGAAACGGGCCACTCTGAAACGCCCATCATCCCCATCTACGTGCGGGACGTGAACAAGACCTTCCTCCTCACCCGGCAGTTGCAGGACGAGGGCGTTTTTGTCAACCCCGTCATCACGCCTGCCGTTGCGCCAGAGGATACCTTGATACGCTTTTCGCTCATGGCTACCCATACTTTCGAGCAAATAGATGAGGCAATTGGGAAACTGGCGAAGGTGGCGAGGCGGTTGGAGATATTGGAGGGGCAAGAAGTGTGAAAATGAAAATTGGAGGTCACAAATTGTGACCTCCAATTCTTCTATATTTATGGAAAAATATGTCAGCCATGGGAAAAACCACATTTTCCATCGAACTCCCTGCATCTTCACATATATCTGAATTTGATGCAAAGGTCATCCTTGCAGGCGAACTGTATGAACGTGGCAGGCTTTCACTTGGCCAGGCAGCCGAAGTAGCTGGCTTATCAAAGCGGGCCTTCGTAGAAATCATGGGAAAATATGGTTTTTCTATCTTTTCCAGTTCTATAGAAGATTTTGAACAAGACTTGAAAAACGCATGAACATCGAAATCATAGAAGCCAACGACAACAAACAAAAAAAGCGCTTCATAGACTTCCCCCACGGCCTCTACGAAGGCGACCCGAACTACGTCCCGGAAATCTACCTCGGCCAAAAAGAACTCCTTGACGAAAAGAAAAACCCTTTTTTCCAACATTCAAAAGCGCAGCTTTATCTCGCTATCAGAAATGGCCAAATCGTAGGCCGCATCGCCGCCATCCGCAACAATGAGTACAACCGCTTTGCCCATGCCAACGTGGGCTACTTCGGCTTATTTGATGTGATAGAAGATTATGAAGTGGCTAAACAACTGCTCGACACGGCCTGCGCTTGGGCAAAAAAGGAAGGACTGGACGCAGTGCTCGGCCCCACCAATTTCAGCACCAACGACACGGCAGCCTTACTGGTAGAGGGTTTTGACAAACCGCCCGTCATCATGATGACCTACAACAAGCCCTATTACATGGACTTTTTGGAGCGCTACGGTTTTGTGAAGAAAATGGACATGCTGGCCTATTACACCAACCAGGAAATGGTGAACATGAAATCCGTGCGCCTGGCTCAGATGATAGAGGAACGATTGGCCAAAAAAGGAATCACCTTTCGCCCTGCCAACTTGAAGCGTTTTAAACAAGAAATCAAAATCGTCAGCGAGGTTTATAAAGCTGCCTGGGATCACAACTGGGGTTTTGTTCCGCCCACCGACGCCGAGTTCGAGCGGATGGCCGACGAGATGAAAATGGTAATTGACCCTGAGTTCGCCCTATTGGCAGAGCATGATGGCAGGCTGGTAGCCTTCGCCCTGGCTGTGCCGGACATCAACATCATCACCCGCACCATCAAGCGGGGCCGACTTTTGCCCACGGGCATTTTCAAGTTGTTGTTCCAAAAAAAGAAAATCAAGCGCCTGCGCATCATCCTTCTGGGCGTTCGGGAAGAATACCGCAAGATGGGCATTGAAGGCGTTTTTTATGCCCGCATCATTTCAAGGGGCATCGAAAAAGGCTACAACGAGGCCGAGGCATCCTGGATTTTGGACAACAACGATATGATGAAAAAAGGCGTGGAAGGCGTCAATATGGTGCCCTACAAGCGCTACAGAATTTATGAAAAACCATTAAATGGTTAGATGGATGTATGGTTAGATGGTTCTTGAGCCATTCAACTATTCAACAATCAACCATTATTATCATGAAAAAAATACTCATCACCGGCGCATCTGGATTTGTGGGAAGCCACCTGGTTGAGGAGGCCCTGGAGCGCAATCTAGAAGTGTATGCGGGCATCCGAAAGACGAGCAGCCGGGAATTTTTAATGGATGAACGGCTCAACTTCGTCGAACTGGATTTTAACAACAAAGACCAGTTGTCCAACTTGCTGAGGCGCAAGCAGTTCGATTACATCATCCACAATGCCGGCGTGGTCACTGCACCCAAACTTGCCGATTATTGGACGGTGAACCGGGACTATGTAAAAAATTTCGCCGATGCCATTCTTGCTTCAGGAGAGATGCCGGAAAAATTCACCTTCATCAGCAGTGCCGCCGCTTATGGCCCGGCCAGTGCGGAGGATTTGACGGATTTTCTAAAAGAAGAAGACGAACCCAAGCCCATCAATACTTACGGCATGGCAAAGCTGGAAGCCGAGCGCTACTTGGCCCAATTGCACGATTTCCCTTACATCATCCTGCGCCCAACGGGCGTCTATGGCCCCAGGGAAAAGGAAATCCTTACCTTTTTTAAACTCGTTAACCGCAATATTGAGGGCTACATTGGTACCCGGCGGCAGCATCTGGCCTTTGTTTATGTAAAGGATTTAACGAGGGTGGTGCTGGATGCCACCCTGTCGAGCATTTCGCAAAAAAGCTATTTCGTGTCAGATGGCGGCTATTATGCACAATGGGATTTGGGAAAGGCCACCAAGCGAATTTTAAACAAAAAAACCCTGCGTTTCCACGTGCCGATTGGATTGGTTCGTAGCATCGCCTGGTTCATGGAGCAAATCGGCAAGGGCGACGGTAAGTACCCCACCCTCAACCTGGAAAAGGTGCGAATTCTGGAAAGTGTCAACTGGAAATGCGACATCGAACCGCTGAAGGAAGACCTGAATTTTCAACCACAATATGACCTGGAAGAAGGGCTGGCAGAAACCTTGGCCTGGTACAAAGAGCATGGGTGGCTTTGAAATCAGGATGGGTCATTTTGCCATTGACCTAAAATGCAAGCGATTTATATTCAATGAGTTACATCCTAAAAAAAATGCCGGAACGGTCAGCACCGTTCCGGCATTTTTTTATGGAAAAAGAAAAACTTACTTGTCCAAGGTTTCCAAGGCTCCGCCAAAGGAAACTTTTACTTCCTTGGCCACTTTGTCGCTCACCATGGATGGGATAGAAATATTGAAATCTTTCAACAGCACTTTAAAATCTGATTGGGCAGAGGCTTTGCCGCCTTTCACGGTGAAGCTGACAGGGGCGGTGACTTTTTTTGTCACGCCATGCATGGTCAAATCGCCGGAAACGTTGGCTTTATAAGTACCATCTTTTTTAAAATCCACCTTAGAGGCATCGTCCAGGCTACCCTTGAATACCGCTTTTGGGTACTTGGTGCTTTCCACGTAGTTTTCGTTGAAATGCTCCTGCATCAGGGCCTTTTCAAACAAAAAACTCTTCATCAGCACGGCAGCTTCCACCTTGCCTGTCGGTACGTCAACGACCAAGGTGCCGGTATTGGTTTTGGCGTCCACGACTTCTAAAGAAGAATTGGTCGTTGCGTCAAACGAGACATTGGCGCTGCGGGTGAAAAGGCGCTGTGCCTGCACGAAAAATGGCAAGGCGAGCAGAAGGGAAAAAGTGGTGATTTTTACTTGGATTTTCATGATAAATATTTTGGTGAAAAAGCTTTCGAGGCTCTGTTTTTAAAGTATTAATGACGCTGAAAGCGCCTGAAAAGGTCTTCGTTCAGCCTTAATGTTTTCCTAAAGTTTGTTTATTGGGGCATTCCTGCATTTATCCATGCCTCTACCTTATTGATATAACAAGCAGAAAGCTGCTGGCCGCCATCGGGCATGGGCGCAAACCCAGTTTCGTGGGCAATGGATCCGTAAAACTTGCCGGATTGTACGCTTGCTTTCACTTTGTCGTAGCTTGATAAATCCAGGTTGCCGCTAGGGTTTGGGCCAGCATGGCAGCCATAGCACTGATTTCCCACCAAGGGGTAGATAAAATTGCTGTAAGTGACGCCGGTCGAATCGCAGCCACCGTAGTTTTCATTGCATTCGTTGTTGAGTGCCCCCTGTAAAATCCAGGTTTTAATGAGATTTTTCTGTTCGGCAGTCAAATCGGTTTCGGGAGGTGGCGGCATTTTTTCATCGCCTGTTTCAAACAACACTTTATACAGTTCGCTTTGATTGGGGTTGCCCACTTTTACTTCCTTTTTAATATTGGTATAATCAGTCATTCTCACGTTTTCTTTGTGCGTAATCAAATCGTGGCAGCCCGATTTTGCACAGCTTGAAATCAACAGGGGCAAAATGGTATTTTGAAAATAAACCGTATCCGGATCGCAGGGAACGCCTGTGTAATCAGCGCTGTCCTGGGGCAAATCCGGTACCGTGTCGGTAACGGTAGTTGTATCATTTGGAATGGTGTCAACTGGGATAAAATCAGGTGCTTCCGGCACTACAAGTTCGTGTTCGCAGCCAGGCAATACCCACGAAAGGGCAATGATTGCCATTAGGAAAAAAGGCAGACTTTTCATTTTTATGTTTATTTAATTGTTTGAAAATCAAAGGGTGAAAACCCGTGAGATGTTGAAGCCCAAACGGATGCCGCCATCGCCCCATTTGGTATTGGTGCGTGTATAAAACTGGTTTTCCGCCAGTCCCAAGGAGTTGGTGATATGCACTTGGAAAACGTGCCCGCCCGTCTCCACGTCCAAACCGATGCCGAAGCTGTCATAGTATTTGGTGCGGGTATAGTCCAAAAATCGCCAGCCATATTCTGCTGTTATGGCCATGCGTTTGGTGAACTTGTATCGGGCAGCAGCCGTCAGCAGGAATGCGTCGTTGTTGTCAGAAAAATTTTCCACTAAGTTGTGGTGTACCATCACGGGGGCTATTTGAAGGGAAAAATGCTCGTTGAATTTCCGCCCAAAAATCACCTGATGGCAATACGATAAGCGGCTGGTGGCATGTTCGTATTTGTCGTAACCGTTTATTTCCTTGTTCGGGTCTTTCAGGTTTGTATAAAACATACTGCTGAACAGCGTGATACTCAGCCAGGGCTTTGTGCCTTCACCTTGCCTCAAGAGGCGGTATTTCAGAAAGCCATCAAAAGTTTTTTCCAAAGAGGTGCGGCCAATGCCGACCGCCAGCCGCCCATCGTAGCTGTACTCGAAGCTCATTTTTATGGAGGCGCCGCCATCCAGGCCATAGAAGTCGTACCAGCCAGAATTGAAGGAGCCAAAACGGTGGGCAATCCGGAACTCCAGCGTGCGTTTGCCCGGCACTTCCAGGGTATGGAAATTGATGAGGCGGGTACCTTTGAACGTAGCAATGGCGTGAGTTTCGGCCGCTTCTGGTTCGCCGATAAGGCCCAGGAGGTCATCACCCTGCGCAGACATGGCAATGGCCATTGTCAAAAAAGTAAAAAGCAATAAAAAACGATAGGTTTTCATCTCAATGATTTCTCTGTGAAAAATAGGGTGATGGGTCAGTTGTTCGGTGCGCCGCTTTCTATCCAAAGGCGGATACGTGTGATGTAGCAGTCGTTCAGCTTGGCGGTACTGTTCTTGGGCATAAAGGAGGCGCAGCCATCCCAGGAGATGGAACTCAACAATTTGGTGGCTTCGCACGGATCGGTCGTCAATTGTGACTTCACGCCTTCATACGTATTCAGTTGGACACCGCTGGTGTTGCTCGAACTGTGGCAGGAGTTGCTCGTGCCGCAGGAACTGTTTAGAATGGGCTTGATGTGGGTGGCATAGCTCATGGCTATCGTCGTGTCGCAGTTGGAAGCCTGCTCGGTGTATTTTTCAGGATGAAGCTCGGCCTCGTTGTCGTAATAACAGCCTTCAGTAAAAAGGGACACCGCAGCAAAAAACAGGAATATGGGAATGAGGATTTTTTTCATAAAATGATAGCTATTTCAAGGTTTGTGGTTTTGGGTTCAAAAAGCACTTCAATTGTTTTTGGCTCCCTGTAAAATCCAAAGGTAGATTTGGGCAGTCTGTTCGTCGGTCAACGGCGGGTTGGGCGGTTCCGGCATCACCTTGCCATCAATGGGCGATGTAATGACTTGGTACAATTTGGAACCATTGGCGTCCCCAGCGCTCACATCCCCGTGTTTTATCACATCGTCATAAGTGAGCAGGGTAAATTCCTCTGTGTTTTCGTTGCCGTGGCAGCCCGAAGCAGTACAATTGGAAGCGATGATGGGCATCACTTTTTGGTTGAAGCTTATGTCCGGAAGGTCGGTTGCAGGGGTGACCTCCTGTTGGCACGCTGAAAAAAACAACGCTGAACCAATGAGGCCAAAAAATAGTTTGGGCAATTTATTCATGTTAAATCGTATTGAAAAAGTCATCGAAGAATACAAGGTTAGGGCTTTATAAGGTTGCGTTGGGTCGGTAATTTTTAACCAACAGCAGCGACAAAGGTGCTTCAGGCAGGTGGGAAGTTGCACAAAAAAGTTTGTTTTTTGCATTGTAGAAACAATTCCTGCACTATTTGCATTGCACAAATGTCCTCCTTTGACACCAATAGGCAATAAACAAAACTGTTGGATGGGAATAAAAACAGGCTGAACCAAAGATTAGGGCAAAAAAAAAGAAAAACCTCCCAAAGCGCTTTGCCTTGGGAGGTTTTTCATGCAATTCCAGTTTCCTTTAAAAAGCTTTTACATCGTAAACGGATAAACTTGGCCATTGATGGTAAAAGTGCCTTTGTTGTCGCACATGCCGTCTCCATAATCAACCGTCACGGGCAGGCCGTTGATGTCGAGTATTCCCGTTCCTTTGCTCACATAATAACATGCGTTGGCTTTTTCCAAAGGTGTCTGGATGAGCCAGTTGACCGTTTCGCCGTTGGTGAGGGTGCTGTAAATGCTGCCTGTCACATGGTAAACGTCGTCGAGCCAGTTCCACCAAGTCGGATTTCCCTCAATCTGGGTGTAAGTTTGGTTTCCACTGAAGGAGAAAGTATAGCCGTTCGGGTCGGTAAATTTGATATTCTGTGCATCAATGCTGAGGATGGCAGCGGTATTGGTGCTGAGGTTGGTGAAAATGAACTGCCCTTCCACCTTCACGCCATTTTCAGAATAGTTGTCGTAGGCGACCGTGATTTTGGCATTGGGTTGCCAAATGGCCTCCACGTTCAGCAGCACCTTTCCAGCCTTGAGCTTTCCGTCGGCATCGGTGCAGCCGCTGCCAAAATCAACGGTGACCAATTTCGGGAAAACAAATGGATCCGGCGGCACGACTGTTACCATTCCGCAGGTGTCTGCCCGCTCCTCCAATTCACCGCCCACGAGGCCGTTGGCATTGTCGGCGCCCCACTTTGCAACGTTGAAAGAAGAAAGCAGCAACTGTTGGCTGGCCAATGCCTGTTTGGCTTGTTCGGCGGTGGCCTCATCATTAGTGGGTGAGGGTTCTGGGTCTTTTTGGCAGCTTGAAAAAACGAGGAGGATAGCAGTGGTGAGCAGTAAAAGCAATGATTTTAATTGATTGTTCATAACCTAAGATTTTGATTAAGGGATAATAAATATTCCAATGGCGCTGAAAAACCCGGGAACATCAGCCCTGCATTGGATTCGCCTTTAAAACGATCCTGCTAAAAAATACCCCCTTAATAAAGCAATTTTTTTTCTTGGCAAAATACAACATCAATAAAATCAAGCATTTATGCCCAGGAGTGCCCTCACCGTGGGCAGCACCAGCGAAGCCCTTTCCATTTCAAATTCCATTGTTTCTTTCTCCTCCGTTTCCCTTTGCCCCAGTTTTGCCATATCCATCATCCGCTCCCGCTCCGGCGGCGGAAATTTGGAAAAAGTGCGCCGTAGCAGCGGCAGCACATCGGTGAAATGCTCCTCGCCCAGTTCTTCCACCCATTCGTCCAGCAAGTTCCACAAGGAATGGTTGTGCAGGAGCAGTAAGCCGCTGCCTTGCAGGAATCCCTCCAGCCATTGCGCAGCGGCCAGGGGGGCATTGGCACGGGAGAGGGCATAGCGCATTTTGGTGGCGGTTTCATTCTCTGTAAAAACCTTTTTGTCAAATAAAATCCTCGTGCAGGCACCCGTGAGGATTCCGTTGATGTGGGCATTTTCGGAGACGCTTCGCAAAGTGGCGTGCCATTGTGCCAAAAACTCGGCATGGTTGAGCATACCAAGTGAAAAATTGATGGCGGTGAGTTTGTCAAAAGCCTCCTTGGAGGCGTCCTCGTCCAGGTTGGCAATGGCCAATGGCAGGCCGATGCAGATGCGTGGCACGAGGTGGGCCACCACATTTTCCACCGCCCGCACATCCGTGCCCCTCGTGTTTCCATACCTTATGATTTGTGCCAATGGCGGCAGGGCATCCATCAGGTGGTAGGTGTCGGTGGTGAGGGCGGCGAGGTTTTCGAGTTTGGCCAACAGCTCATCGAAAGCATCGGGCAGGTGGGCGTTCAGGGTTTGTTTTACCAAAATGGTGAGGGCGGGAAGTGCCGTCGTTTCTGCTGTTTTCTTTTTTAAAAAATTCACGCTGGCCTCTTCCACGGTATTGCCCCAAGCACCCATTTCGATGATGCGGATGGCAAAATCGGGCGACCATTTCATTTTCCAAAACTCCTTGAAGCCGCCCGCTGACTGGTGGCGGTTGAGTTCTTTCAAAGTGCCCCAAGGGATGTTCAGGATATTCAGGCGGTGGAGCAGGTGGCTTTTCATTTTGCCCGTTTCTTCCCGCAGGTCAATGCCGCCCTGTGGGTTGGCAACGGTGGCGCCGAGCCATTGCTCCTCGGTGTTTTCCCAATACTTCGTCAGGCGGGTTGATTTGACGGACTGCTCAATATCTTGCTGGAGCGGCACGGTGGGGATTTTGTCGGGGACAGTGCCTACCTTGCTGCCTGTAATCAGCTTATTTTCAATGAGTTCCAGTTTTTCCCTGTCTCCTTCGCAAATAGTGGTGATGGCTGCCTCTTTCAGTTCGTCAATGCCCGGCACGGCCAGCCCCCGCAGTGCGGCCAGTGTTTCCGCCAATCGTATGGCTTCGATGACGTGTGCCGAGGAGGCGTCCAAATCTTCCTCCCGGAAGAGCCTCGCCACTTTGATCATCCAGTGTGTGGCTGCTGATTTTTTTTCTGAAAAAAGCAACTCGTACCACGCCGGGGAAATCACGCCCGAACGGTAGCCGCTTTGGAAAGTGAGGCGGTCGTAGCTCCAGGGAATCCAAGTGGCGGTGGTCTTTATTTTTTTGATGCCTTTCAGCAGGGCTGCGTCATGGCTGGCCTTCATTTTTTCAAAACCAAGCAGCGCAGGCACGTGCCAGGCCCCACACACGACGGCGATATTTTCAAAACCCTCCTTGAGCGCTTGGCGGATGGTCTGGCGCATGAAAGCTTCCCGTTGCAAAGTGCGTGGCTGCTCCACTTTCCCTTCCCGCAGGGCCGTGGTCATTTCCCGTATGGTATGGAAAATATCCAGCTCATTGTCGGGACTTTCAAACATCACTTCCCACCAGAGTTCGCTGTCTGAGTAGCCCGCCAATTGGGCGAGGTAGGCCATGGGGTCGTGTCGGAATTGCCGTTCTTCTGCCGTCAGCGCTTCATTTTCTTTTTGCAAAAATTCAAGGGTTGCCTGCGGGTTTTGTTGGTCCGCTTCCTCAAGGGCAAAGTGCATCGCCATCGGCAAGTCCATGAAGCGCACTGGAATGTTATTTTTCAGGGCAAACTGGATGGCCTGCCACTCTGGGCTGAATTCGGCGAAGGGAAGGTAACTTGCCCGGTTGAGGTTGTTAGGATCGTAAATAAGGGCTGCAATGGGGGGCGTGAGTAAAGAAGTATCGTCTGTTGTTACATATTTTAACAAGCCCTCGGCATCGGCGGGGGCTTCGATGAGCAGGCAGTCGGGCGGGTTGGCAGATAGTGCTTTCAAGACAGCCTTTGCAGAGCCGGGGCCGTGGTGGCGGATGCCGAGGAGGTGGAGCATTAAAAAATAGTATTGGGTTTTTTAACGGCAAGTTCCAATCTTTTTTGAATGGCGGGGAAGGAAATTTTCTTTACTAAAATGGGGGGATCTGCCTCAAAATTAATATCGCCAAAATAAGTTAAAGCTTTGATAGGAATTAATAGGTTTGAGGTTGGATATTTTTCTTCATAAACTTCCAGCATTATATTAAGCGACATAATTTCCAATAAAAAATAGACATCAATAAAATCTTTATACCTCTGGCCGCTATGAGAAATAGCATTCAGTTTCATGGCCGCAATGTCCTGCAAAGTAGCCATGCGAAGCCCTTCAAGTTCTAAGAGTGGGTTTACAAGTGGATAAGCATGGGTAATAAAATCGGTTTTGACACCATCAATAACACCGATCATAGTATTTGGACCCAATTTATCAATCTGAAAACCATAAGTTTCAGCAAGGTATGATTGTAGGATTTCCGTATTATAAGGCTTAGTTGTAAAAAGATCAAGGTCTATGGACTGGCGGTGTCCAATCTGTAAGGCCAGTGAAGTTCCTCTCACTAAGAAGAAATCTTCCAACTTTGAATCGGAACTTAATCTTTCTAGAAGTACCAATGTGGCAGGGGGGATAATATTGGGCGTTTTATGTAGCATTGAATTCAGAATCAACGTAAATTTTTGTGAAATTTTTGTCTCGTTTATCCAATTGCTTGCTTTGCATAGCCACTCGCAATACTTCCTCTTTACCGTAATATTTTAGCATATCCCTCCACTCCTGCATGTTGCCTCGTTCAATAATCCTTTCGATTACAACAAACGCTGACTTGTCAAAATCGAACTTTCCAAGATCATACTCCCAAAGGAGGTGATGGCGAATATTTAGCGGGATTTTCTTCGCATCAACCATATTCAATTTTTATGTTCAAAGATACCACTTTCCACCAAATTGAAATGCCTTGCCTATCTTCGCCAACTTCCTTCACCGAACAAACATTTGCCAATGAACTCCTTCTTATTCCTCAGTTTTTTATCTGCTTTTTTGCTCGGCACCTGTCAGCCAAAGAATGACAACGGCCTGGGCAATCCAACTAACAGCGGTTTTAAAACCCTCGTTTTTTCAAAAACGGCGGGCTTCCGGCACGAAAGCATTCCCGATGGGATTGCCGCCATCCGCCAATTGGGCCAACAGCACGGCTTCGAAGTGGACGCCACCGAAGATGCCGCCCTTTTTACCAAAGAATACCTCTCAAAATATAAAGTCGTCATCTTCCTCAGCACGACGATGGACGTGTTGGACGATGCGCAACAGGCCGTTTTTGAGCAGTATATCCACTCCGGTGGTGGCTTTGTGGGCATCCATGCGGCGGCTGATACAGAATATGAATGGCCCTGGTATGGCAAACTGGTCGGCGGCTATTTCAACGGCCACCCGAACAATCCCAATGTTCGCAAAGCGGTCATCCAGGTAAAAGATAAAAACCACCCCGCCTGCAAGGGCCTGCCCGAACGCTGGGAGCGCAACGACGAGTGGTACAACTACAAAGACCTGAACCCCAACATCCACGTGCTCTGCAACCTCGACGAGAGCACCTACGAAGGCGGCACGAATGGCCCCAGCCACCCCATCGCATGGTACCACGAATATGATGGCGGCAGGGCATTTTACACCGGCTCCGGCCATACTTCTGAAAGCTTTGCAGAACCACTGTTCATGCAACACCTCTGGGGCGGCATCCAATATGCAGCGGGATCTGATAAACCTTAACCTTCGCCATCCACAACATGCTGCTAACCCGCCAACTTAAATACAGCTATGACGGCCAACGGTCGCTCCGCTTTCCCGACATTCAATGCGGCACGGGCGAGCACTGGCTGCTGCTGGGCCAATCAGGCTGCGGCAAGACCACCCTGCTGCACCTGCTCGGCGGCCTGCTCACGCCCCAGCAGGGCGAGGTTGTTTTGGGTGAAACCAATATCAACTCATTGTCTGCCAGTCAGTTAGATAAATTCAGGGGAAAAAAAATCGGGATCATTTTCCAAAACCCGCATTTCGTCAGGGCGCTGACGGTGGGCGAAAATATGGCGCTGGCGCAGCAGTTGGCCGGGATACCTGTTGACAAAAACCGCATCGCCCACCTGTTGGAACGCTTGGGCCTCGGCCATAAAATAAATGTAAAAACCAACAGCCTGAGCCAAGGCGAGCGTCAGCGGGCCGCCATTGCAAGGGCTTTGGTCAACAGACCCGAAGTCATCCTAGCCGACGAGCCGACTTCTGCGCTGGACGATACCAACACGGCAGAGGTCGTCCGCTTGTTGGAGGAAACGGCCAGCGAAGTGAACGCCACACTGCTCGTGGTGACGCACGACGGGCGTTTGAAGGAAAAATTTAAAAATCAAATCAGACTGGATGGTTAAATGGCTAAATGGCTGAATGGTTTTTACGCCACAGCCATCCAGCCATCGAACCATTTAACCATTATGAACTTGCTAAAACTCAGTTGGAAAAACCTCCTGCACAAGCCGCTCAACATGGCTTTGAGCCTTGTTCTGTTTGCATTGGGAGTAGGGCTGATTTCCTTATTGCTGAACCTGAACCACCAGTTAGAAGAGAATTTCAATAAAAACCTGGCCGGCATAGACCTTGTCGTTGGGGCGAAAGGCAGCCCATTGCAACTCATCCTATGCAGCATGTACCACGTGGACAACCCAACAGGCAACATTCCGCTCGAAAAGTCCCGTGCTTTTTTGAACCCTAAACACCCGCTCATCAAGTTGGCCGTGCCGCTTTCACTGGGCGATAGCTACCACAATTACCGCATCGCAGGTACGACTTATGATATTCTTGAACTGTATCAAGCCACACTTGCCGAAGGCAATTTGTGGACAAATGACATGGAAGTGACCATCGGGGCCGTTGTGGCCGAGGCGCTGCACCTGCATATTGGCGACACTTTCAAAAGTTCCCACGGCTTGGTAGAGGGCATCGAAGAACACGAACACGATTTCAAAGTGGTGGGCATTTTAAAACCCACCGGATCGGTGATTGACCAACTGATTTTAACAACTACGGAGAGCATTTGGGAGTCGCACGAGCACCAGTCTTCAGTCTCCAGTCCACAGTCCACAGTCGGGGGTGGCGAGCGCAGCGAGAATCCCGAACTTGCTTCGGGACCTCAGTCCACAGCAGGGGGTGGCGAAGATTCTACGGCAATCGTTGATGAACATGACCACGCAGGCCACACGCACACGACAACACCGCCGACCAGCTACGATTCGTTGACATTGAGGAAGTTAGGGGAAGAGCAACGGTTGTCTTTGATGGAACGGACGGACAAAGACATCACCTCCATTTTGATAAAATACCGTTCCCGCACCAACATCCAGTCGCTGAATATGGGCCGCAACATCAACGAGTACACCGACCTTCAGGCGGCCAATCCGCCCATCGAAATCGCCCGCCTGCAGACCAACCTCGGCGTGGGGGCCGATGCGCTGAAAATGCTGGCTTGGGTCATCGTCATCGTGTCGGGATTGAGCATTTTCATCTCGCTGTATTCTTCTTTAAAAGAGCGCAAATACGAACTGGCCGTGATGCGGGTCATGGGCGGATCGCCTGGCACTTTGTTTCAACTCATCATCCTGGAAGGCTTGCTGTTGGCGGGTTTGGGCTATTTGCTCGGCATCGTGTTCAGTCATTTGGGGCTGGCCTTTTTGGCCAATTTCATGGAGGATTCTTTCAGGTATTCGTTTTCGGCCTGGCGCTTTCTGAAGGCAGAATTCTGGCTGCTGGCCGGGGCCTTGGCGGTGGGATTTGTGGCGGCTTTGCTGCCAGCCTTGCAAGCGGGGCGGACGGATATTTCGGAGACGCTGGCGGAGGGCTGACAACTTTTGCTGAGTTCTGATGTCAAAAACTCTATGTATTTTTGTAATTGTAATTATTGATAAACACTCATAAATTCTAAATGATAAAATGAATACAGCAGTTTATAATCAGCTAATAGAGCTTGCGAGAGAAGGCAATAATATAACCTATCAAAATTTGAGCGATCAGTGTAGACTTGGACTAATTATGACCAATCCAGACCATCGCAATCAAATAGCTGCCTTGTTAGGGCAAATATCGACTACAGAACATCAACATGGAAGACCTTTAATTAGTGTACTTGTTTTTCGAGATGACAGGAATTTACCAGGAGATGGGTTTTTTGAACTTGCTAGACGTCTTGGCAAATATAATGGGAGCACAAATCCAACTACACGGGATGAATTTTTTGTTGCCGAATTTAGGGCGGTTTGTGATTATTGGCAAAATCCTCGTTGATTAAACTATACTCATCCCCTTCATGAAATTTGAACTGTATTCCACGGCGGCCCTCGCTGAAGATTTCCCGGAAAAAAAATTGAAAAAAAGTGATTTGATCACTATCGTCGAGTACGTGCCAGCCAGCGATGCGCACCCCGAAGGGTACGTGGTAGAAGTCTCCGATGCGCTGGGAAACACTTTGTGCATTGCCACTTTGCACGAAAGTCAACTTCAAAAATTAGTACCCAATGCCATTCCTTCTATGCGGATACCAGTTGCAGCATGAACAAAAAGGGCAGATTGACAAAAAAACCTTCTTCACCCAAAACCTCCTCCTATGGCACAAAACCCACCACCGCCCATTGCCCTGGAAGGGCGAAAAAGATCCTTACCTTATCTGGCTTTCCGAAATCATTTTGCAGCAGACAAGGGTAGGGCAGGGGCTTCCTTATTTTGAAAAATTCAAAGCAAAATATCCAACGGCCACCGACCTGGCCCAAGCGCCCGAAGACGAGGTGATGAAAATGTGGGAGGGCCTTGGCTACTACTCCCGTGCGAGGAATATGCACACGGCGGCGAAGTTTATCGCACATGAATTGAAAGGCGCTTTCCCAACAACTTACGATGGGATAAGGGCCTTGAAAGGCGTGGGCGATTACACGGCAGCGGCGATTGCGGCTTTCGCCTTTGACCTGCCCCATGCAGTGGTGGACGGCAATGTATATCGGGTGCTGTCCCGCTACTTCGGCGTCGAGGAGCCAGTGGACACGACGACGGGCAAAAAACTGTTCGCCCGACTGGCGCAGGAGGTGTTGGATCACAAACAACCGGGCCGTTTCAATCAAGCTATCATGGACTTTGGAGCTGGCCACTGTACGCCCGCTGCACCAAAATGCAGCACCTGCCCTTTGCAGCCGCATTGCTTGGCATTTCACCAAAATAAAGTAGAGGTACTGCCTGTAAAATCAAAAAAACTGGAGCGGCGGCAGCGCTTTTTCAACTACCTGATCATCCGTTCTGGGCAGGATGTTTTTATCAAAAAACGAACGGAGAAGGACATTTGGCAAAACCTGTACGAGTTCCCGCTCATTGAAACAGATAGGCTAATAGAAGGCAAGGATGGGTTGGAAGAAAACGCAACTTGGCAATCATGGCTGGGCAAGCAGCATCAAGTTCTAAAAGTATCGCCGCCATTGAAACAGGAACTGACGCACCAACAAATCGTTGCCAGATTTTGGGAGATTGAAACAGCCCCCACTTTTGAGGCAAAAGAAACAAATTGGGTCAAGGTAAGCCACAAAAATTTGCAAAAATTTGCATTCCCCAAAGTCATCGTTTTGTACTTCCAACAGAAGTTTCTACCTTTAAATCTCTTTTGACCCGCTCCACCTCTGGAACGGCATGAGAAAACCCACATTTCCTAATTCCTTAAAAATCATTTACTTATGTTAAACCGAGTTATGTTAATCGGACGCTTGGGGAAAGACCCCGAAGTCAGAAGGCTGGAAAACGGCGCCGCCGTTGCCAAATTTTCTCTCGCTACTGACGAGAGCTACAAAGACAGTGCTGGCAACAAAGTCGAACAGACGGAGTGGCACAACATTATCGTCTGGCGTAGCCAGGCTGAAATTGCAGAAAAGTACCTTAAAAAAGGTATGCTTGTTTATATCGAAGGTAAGCTTACCACCAGGGAGTACACCGACAAGGACAACCAGAAAAAGTATTTTACTGAAGTAGTAGCCAATACTTTCAAAATGTTGGAACGCCGTGAAGGTGGCGGCGGCGGAGGCTACTTCCCCGGTTCTACCGACGAGCCGACCAACGTGACCAGCGCCAGGAACGATCACCCGGCACCCGTCATGGAAACTGCTGGCGATGCTCCTTCCGACGACCTGCCTTTTTGATAAAAACCTACATTAATACTATCTGAAACTGCGAGCCGTTTTTACCCAAAAACGGCTCGCTCTGTTTTATCTATATAACTGATTATGAAGGATTTATTTTTTTTCCTGTCACTTGTTTTGCTCCTTGCGGCTTGCGAGGACCTCGTTTTTACGCCCAAACCAAGGGCTTATCCAAAGGTCGTTTATCCAGAAAAAGCCTACCAGCAGTTTGACGAAAACTACTGCGGGTTTACCTTCCAGTACCCGAAATATGCTGTCATTCAGCAGGACACCACTTTTTTTGACAAAAAACCGGAACACCCCTGCTGGTTCAATATCTACATGCCCGATTTTGAGTGCCGCATCCACTGTAGCTACACGCCCATCACCAGGCAGATGCCGTTCGACATGCTAAAAACCGACGCCTTCAAAATGACGGAATGGCACAACAAAAAAGCCACCTATATTGACGAAAAACCTTTCCTAAAACCAGGCACCAATGTGAAAGGCATCCTCTTCGACATTGATGGCCCCGTAGCTTCCGAGGTGCAGTTCTTCGTCACCGATACCTTGGAAAAAGAACACTTCCTGCGGGGGGCCGTCTATTTCTACACGCAGGCGAACCCGGATTCGCTCGCCCCGGTCTATGATTTTGTAAAAGCGGATGTGGCAAAAATGTTGGAAACGTTTGAGTGGGAATAAGCGCCTGAGCCTGTATTTTGTACCAATGTTTTTCCATCAACTTGGTGCAATTTTGGCGAGGCTGTCCAGTATGGCAAAGGACAGAGCGGTTTGGCCAAGTAAAAAAACCGCCTTACCTTGCCTTGAAATTTACCTCTCGCATGAAGAAATTCTACGCATGGCTGCTGCTTTCCGTTTCCACGTTCCAGTGGATAGGCGGCCATATATGCTTTGAGGTCAGCTATTTCATTGAAGTAGTGCATCAGATGGACGAGGTAGAAAAGGAAATTGCTAAAGAAGTGAAAGAAGAAATCGGGGTAGAAGCGAACGTGAAAATCCTGCAAGAGGAAGATATCATGCCCCGTGGGCACATTTACAGCGACTTTTTTGCTTTTTCAAAAAACCTGGGCGACCAAACGGTTTTCTATACCATCGAAGATGACTCCAGCGGCCTCAGTTACGAGCAGGTGACCGAACGTCAACAGCCCCAACAGGATCAGGAAAAGCAAGCCTCGCTCATCAAAAGTCTCTACCAGGATTTTACTTTCCCCACACAAATATTTTCAGTAGCAAGTCCAGAGAGCTTTGTCATATCAAATTTTCAATTGAAGGAACACTTATCTTCCTTCCATCCTACCATCCTTTGCCCGCCGCCCGATTTCGCCTAAGGCATTTCCTTTTCTGTAAAAACTTAATCACTGCCATTTTTAAGTTGGCTGAACGAGGGCCCATTAGCGGCCACTCGAAGCCAATTTCCTGGCATTTTCAACATCAAGAATAATCCCGCAAGGTTGCTTTCGCATTGGTAAAAGCGGTTAAAAGCAATTTGTACTGGCGATTGCTGCCAAGGCAACCTGCACCTTAAATTCATCCGAAACATGAAAGCGAAATTCACATTCGTCTTTATAGCCATCCTTTTTATTTGCCTCTCCTTCCATCAGGCCCAGGCCCAGGGCTGCGTGGCCGTACGGAACATGAGCTGTGCCTCCGGCCCAACGGGTTTGAGCAGCAATCCAACAGGCCTGCTCAACAAAGGGGAGTTTCAGGCGCTGATAGGCTACCGCCATTTCAAGTCCTTCCGCCATTACCGTGGCACCACCGAGGAGCACGAGCGGATTGAAAACGGGACCGAAGTCATCAACTATTTCAACTCTTTCGATTTGGGTTTGAGCTACTCGCTCAACGAGCGCATTTCTTTGACGGCCGTTTTGCCAATTGCCTTCAACGACCGCTCTTCCCTGTACGAACACTACGGCAATAACGTGCCGGAGGGGGTTGACCCAGCTACCCGCCGTTTCCACACCAATTCTGGGGGCATAGGCGACTTGCGCTTGTCGGCCACTTATTGGTTGATAAATCCCTCGCATTATGCAAAAGGCAATGTGGCCATCGGTTTGGGCTTGAAGGCTCCAACGGGCAAATCAGATATAGAAGATGATTTTCACAAACTGGATAGCCTTGGCAACGACTACACTACCCGCCGCCCCGTGGATCAGTCTATCCAATTGGGCGATGGCGGCTGGGGAGTCAATGTCGAATTGCAAGCCTTCCACCAGCTATTCAACAAAGCTTCCCTCTATTTCAATGGTTTTTATGTGTCCAATCCCCGCAATATCAACAACACCCTGCGTAACCTTACTTCCGATCCAAATGATCCTTTCAATTATTTTTCCGTCGCCGATCAGTATGCTGCCCGATTGGGTTTTACTTATGCGCCCATCCCCACCCTGAGCTTGAGCGCTGGAGGCCGCATCGAAGGCATTCCTTCAGAAGATTTGATTGGCAAAAGCGAAGGTTTCCGCCGCCCTGGCTATATCATTTCCATTGAGCCGGGCATTGCCTACATCTACAAAAAAGCGGCCCTCAGCCTTAATGTTCCTGTTGCATTGGTACGCAACCGGGTAAAAAGCGTGAGCGACAAACTGGCCGTTCCGCAGCGGCACGGCGATGCGGCTTTTGCGGACTATTTGATCAACGCATCTGTCACTTACCGCTTTGGCGGGAAGCACCACGACATGATGCCGAAATCGAACATGTTCAAAGATGTGGAGACGCCGAAGTAGTAAGGTGTAAGGGAAGTTTTTAAATGAAAATATTGACAGGCACAAGTTGGCCATTCATGGCAACTTGTGCCTTTTTATTAAAAACGGGTATTTTTAAACGCTATTTTTGCCAAACCCGTAAAGCCACCATTCTCATGCTGATAACTTCCTTTGCCACCCCAGCCCTGCTGTTCCCGGCCATTTCGCTGCTCATGCTGTCTTATACCAACAAGTTTTTGGCCATTGCCAGCCTGATCCGCAACCTGCACGAGCGCTACGAAAAGCAAAACGAAGTGGTGCTGCGTGGGCAAATCATCAACCTGCGCCGCCGCCTCTACCTCATCCGCTGGATGCAGGCATTTGCCATCGGCAGCTTTCTGCTGTGCTTCGTGTGCATGTTTTTGTTGTTTTGGGAAAAAATGATGGCGGCCAACTGGGTCTTCGGCGGCAGCCTGGTGCTGATGATTGTGTCGCTGGTGCTGAGTTTCATGGAAATCACCGTTTCAACGGGCGCTTTGAAGTTGTTGCTAAAGGATTTTGAAAAAGAATGATTGGCGAATTTTACAAAAAATAAGCTGGCAGATTTGGCTAGCTTGCCACCGTACCTTTAATTTATGCCCGAATGCTGCTTTTTGCAACTATCCAAAAAAACATCATGTGACGGAAAATGGAAAGTTGGGGCAATCAGCGAAGAGTTTTAAGTGAAATGGTTTTAAAAAATCTAAATCCCCGTTTTTTTTCGTAGTTGCATTTAAACCTAAATATTGAACATCGGTGAATACATAGCGTCGGGCATCCTGGAGCAATATGCACTGGGGCTTACTTCGGAGGAAGAATCGAAGGAGGTAGAAAAACATACCCGCCAATACCCCGAATTGCTGGCCGAACTTCACACCTTACAGGATGCTTTATTAAAATACAACGCAGCATTTTCACATCCTCCTCCGCACGATCTGGAGCAAAAAATACTCAACAACATACCAGAAAGCCCAAAAGCCCTTTCACCTTCCCCGGCACCTGACAAATATAAACGATCCGCAAGCATGGTCAGCATTGCCCTATTGCTTGCGCTGGCAACACTGGTTTACTTGTTTTTACAAAACAGAAAAAACAGGGTAGCCCTGGCTAACGTCAACGCCCAATTGGAACAACTGCGCAGCGACTGCGAAAAGATAAGGGACAACAACACCAAAATGACCCAATACATAGCCGCCGTAGGGAATGCCGGCAATGAACCAGTAGTAATGAAGGGCCTTGAAATAGCGCCGAACGCATTGGCCATTGTGCATTTGAACCAGGAAGACAAACTGGCCTATATCGAAGTGAAATACCTCCCCCCGCCCCCGGCGGGGAAGCAATACCAACTCTGGGCCATTGTGAACGGGAAACCGACCGACATGGGTGTGTTCACCTTGGAGACTGAAGAAAACAAACTTAAAACCGTTCCTTTCATCGCCCAAGCACAGGCTTTTGCCGTGACGCTGGAAGATGAAGGCGGCAGCCCCGTGCCAACACTTGACCAGATGTATTTGCTTGGAAATGTTTGATGAACATTATTTCTACATCTTGGTTAAATCGAAGCATTATTATAATTTTTATAAACAACGATAATATTTCCTACAGCAACTGACTTGTATTTTTAAAGACCCGTTTCTGTAAATTATCGAAAAACCACGTTTTTCACTTGAGCAGCCTACCCGGCAAAATATCGGACGAAGAAATTATCGCCTTGCTGATAGACAGGGACAAGCGTGGCGTGAGTTGCCTTTATCAGGCCCACTCCCGGCTGATATTTGGCGTGATCTACCGCATTGTGAAATTGGAAGATGTGGCTGAAAACGTCATGCAGGATGTCTTCCTGAAAGTTTGGCAAAACATCGAAAGCTACAACTCCTCAAAAGGCCGCTTTCTCACCTGGGTAGTAAACATCGCCCGCAATGCCTCCATTGATGTCATCCGCTCAAAAGATTACCGCAAAAACCAACAAACGGAAGACATGGATTCCGAGGCCGCCCACCACCGCTCCGACGAAATGGAAGTGGATCACATCGGCGTGAAGGAAATCGTTGAAAAACTCCATCCAAAATATTCCACCCTTATCAATCTCATTTATTTTGAAGGCTATACCCAGCAGGAGGTGGCCGAAAAATTTGACATGCCGCTCGGCACTGTGAAGAGCCGCATCCGCAAGGCATTCAGCGAACTGCGGACGGTGTTGGGCTGATGATTGTGTTTATGTGTTTGGGTGATTATGTGTTTTTAGCGCTTTTAAAAACACCCAAACACATAAACACCCAAACACATCCATCTTCCTCAAATCAATCCTTCCTCCACACCGGCATCCTGCCCGGCGTATAAGGTGCCTTTGCCGCTTCCAGTTTCCGTTCTATGTTTTTCAAATCCACTTCGTACACTTGGCGCAGTTGGGCCAGTTCCTTTTCAAACCAATCGCCTGCAATGCGTTGCTGCTCCTTTTGTGTGGAGGTGGGCGCTGAACTCGACGACCAGATTTCATAGCCCATTGCCCCGATGCGGCCACCGAGCGACGGCTGCGTTGGCCTGTCAATGCTGCCCGCCACGCCGTCGCCGTAAAATGTCTTTTTCATTGCATAAATTTTTTCTTCCAAGGCTTTCACGTCAGTCAGCAAGTCCGATGCGGGCTGTGCGATGGAATAAGTAGCCTTGCGCATGAGCTTGGCGGTATTGTCCAAATCATTGAGCAGGGCAGTGGCGCCCTGGTAGGCCCTTTCCAGTTCGGCAGTTTTTTGCACGTAGGCGTCCAAGGCTGTTTTGTCCGAGGCGGGTAGGGTGGATCCGCCCAGTGTTTTTAAAGTAAAACGCTGAGGGTCAACGAGATTGGTCACGGTGCCATTGATGCTTCTGGCCAAACCCACGGTGTACTCGCCGGGAAGGGCAAAACCGCCGCCATCGGGCGATTGCCAGGGCAAGCGTTCCGGTTCATTCAACCTCACTGGCGACTTGGACGGGTAGCGGCCATCCCATACGATGCGATTCACGCCTTTTTTGATGCCCGTTTTTATTTGATCAACCACCTCACCGCTGCTATTGCGGATGGTAAAAAGCAAGTAAGGTTCTTCTTCTTTGCGCTCGGCCTCCAGTTCTTCGTAGGTCGGGTAGCGGATATCCTTGTCGTCTTTGATCTGCTTCTTTTCCCAGTCTTGGCGGCGGTCTTTCAGGGTTTTGTATTCATCTTTTACAAAATAAGTAAACGAAGCGCCCATCGGCGGATTGGGGGCAGTGAAATAGGAAGCGCCCTGAAAACCCTTGCCCGTCGAGTAGCCAATCGGCACGGCCTCAATAAACACCAGCCCGTCTTTGATGAGAAGGATTTTCGCCTCGGCGTTCAGTTCCCGTTCGTTGACGTAGCGCAGGGACGAGTAGTCGTCCAGCACATAAAAACCACGGCCAAATGTGCCGAGCACCAGGTCGTTTTCCCGTTTTTGAATGGCAATATCCCGCACGGCAACGGTGGGCAGGCCGTTACCAAGTTTTTTCCAAAAACCACCGCCATCACGGGTAAAGTAGCAACTGAATTCTGTACCCACAAATAGCAGGTTGCTTTCCACATGATCTTCGGCGATGGAATAGGCGGAGCCACGTTCGGGGAGATTCTTGGAAATATTTGCCCAACTGCGGCCCTTGTCACTGCTTTTGAAAACATAAGGCTTAAAGTCGCCCCGCTTGTGGTTGTTGAAACAGGCATAAACCACGTTTTGATCATGCTGGCTGGCAAGCAGCATGTTCACATAAGTCATCTCCGGCACACCGGGGAAATTGGCAATTTTCGTCCAAGTCTTGCCGCCGTCTTCGGTGATTTGCACCAAGCCGTCATCCGTGCCGACGTAGAGGAGGTTTTCGTTCAAAGGGCTTTCGGAAAAAGCTACGATATTGCCGTATTCACTGGTACTCTGGTTTTTCGCCACGGCATCAATGCTTTGGATGCGGCCCATCACAGGCAGGGTATTTCGGTCAATCTGCCTTGTCAGGTCGCCACCGAGCACCGTCCAGGTATCGCCCCAGTCGTCGCTGCGGAAGAGCTTGTTGGCGGCAAAATAAATGCGGCCAGCCTTGTGCCTCGAAGTGGCCAGCGGGCTGTCCCAATTCCAACGGTAGTTTTCCTCGCTTTCACGGGGCTGTGGCTGGATGCCCGTCATTTCGCCGGTGGCCTTGTCGAAGCGGGTGAGGCCACCGTGCTGGTATTGGGCATAGACGATATTGGGGTTGTCGGGATCAATCTGCGTTTCAAAACCATCGCCCAACTGCGTGACGAACCAGTCGCTATTGGTGATGCCGTGCGCATTGCGGCTGCGGCTGGGGCCACCCAACGAGAAGTTGTCCTGTGTACCGCCGTAAATATTGTAAAACGGCAGGGCATTGTCCACCTCCACTTTGTAAAACTGGGTGACGGGCAGGTTCGCCTTGAAATTCCAGGTTTTGGCACCGTCAAAAGTTTCATAGATGCCGCCGTCGCAGCCAGATAATTGATGGTCGGCATTGTCGGGATCGAACCAATGGACGTGGTTGTCCACATGCTTAAATTCTTCGCCCAATTGGCTCCAAGTCTTGCCGCCGTCCCTGCTGATTTGGTTGAACACGTTCATTGAAACCACCGTGTTCGGTTCGGTGGGGTGCGGGAATAATTCACAGTAATAATTGCCGCTGGTTACGTGGCCGCTCTGCTTTTCCCAACTGGCTCCTTGGTCAGTGCTTTTGAAAAAACCGCCGCCCTTGGCCGCCTCCACGATAGCATAAACCATCTCTGGATCGGCGGGCGAAATGGCTAAACCGATGCGCCCAATATCGCCGCCCGGCAGGCCACTGGCCGCTTTGTTCCAAGTCTTGCCGCCGTCGCTGCTTTTGTAAATGGTGCTGCCGGGGCCGCCGCCCACGTAGGTAAACACATGCCGCCGCCTTTGAAAAGCCGCTGCATACAGCACGTCGGGATTGCGGGGATCCATTACCAGGTCGGTGACGCCCGTGTGGGTATCGAGCAGGGACTCGCCCTTTTCGTTTTTCACCACCTGTTCCCAGGTCTTGCCGCCATCGGTGCTTTTATACACGCCACGGTCGCCGCCCTCGCTCCATAGTGGGCCGATAGCCGCCACATAGACCACGTCGGAATTGCGGGGATCCACGATGATTTTGCCGATGTGCTCTGAGTTTTTCAGGCCCATGAGTTCCCAGCTTTTCCCGCCGTCGTTTGATTTATACACACCGTCGCCGTAGCCCACGGAGCGCTGGTTATTGTTTTCGCCAGTGCCCACCCAAACGGTGCTGGGATTGTTCGGGTCAAGCGTCACGCAGCCGATGGAGTAGGAGCCTTGGCCATCGAAAATGGGTTCGTAGGTCGTGCCTGCGTTCACCGTTTTCCAGACGCCACCGGAGGCAGTGGCCACGTAGTAAATGGCCTTGTTGTGCGGGTGAACGGCAAAGTCGCTGATACGCCCCGATGTGACCGCCGGGCCGACGCTGCGCCAGGTCAGGCCCAGGTTAAGGGTGTCGAGGAAATGCTTGGGCGTTTCCTTTTTGAGGTCTTCCTTGTCCTTTTTCTTTTGTGAAAATGCGCTGACAGACATGAGGATGGCCGCAGCCATCAGGTAAAAACGAAGTTTGTGCATAGTCAATGAGTAGTTTGGTTAAGGCTGGGAAGGTATGGAAAATGGGGAAATGGGAGTGGTAAAAATGCGCTAAGAATTAGGTTTCAATTGATACATCCCCTCCACCTCTTTCCTGAATTTTTCCTTTAAAACATTCCTGGCCAGTTTGAGCGTAAAAGTCAGTTCGCCACCCGCCACCGTCCATTCTTCGTGCAGCAGGGTGAACTTCCGCACCTGTTCGTGCGGCTCCAGCGACTGGTTGATTTCTTCCAGTACCGTTTCAAAAAACTTGATCACCTTCGGATTGAGGGCCATGAACTGCGGCCCCGTCCAATGGATGCCGTGTTCCCTGCACCAGCGCTCCAGGGCAGCAAATTCGGGTACGATGAGCGCTGCCACATAAGGCTGGTTGTAGCCAAGAGCCAAAGCCTGCTGGATGTAGGGCGAGGCTTTCAGCGCATTTTCTACTCGTTGCGGGGCCACGAATTTGCCGCTGCTTGTTTTAAAAATATCACGCTTCCTGTCGGTGATTTGCAGGAAGCGGCGCTGGACAAACTTACCCACATCGCCCGTGCGGAGCCAGCCGCCGTCGGCCATCACGGCGATGGTCTCTTCGGGCTGCTTGTAATAGCCGGCCATCACGTTCGGGCCTTTTACCAAAATCTCCCCTTCCGAGCCGTTTTCCGCCTCTATTTTCACTTCCACGCCTGGGATGGGTATGCCCACTGTGCCGAAACGGTACAGGCCGGGTTCAAAGTGGTTGAAGGCCACTACAGGCGAAGACTCCGTGAGGCCGTACCCTTCCCGCACGGGGATGCCCGCTGCACAAAATAGCTTGGCCAATTGGGGCTGCAAGGCCGCTGCGCCCACGACCACGCCTTCTACCTGTCCGCCCAGGGCCCGCCGCCATTGGCGGTACACCAGCCAATCGAGCAGCAGGTGCCGCAACCAATAAACGGGCGAAAGTTTTTCCAATGGGTCGTAATCCTTGCCCCATGCAATGGCCATGTCGAGCAGTTTTTTGCCCAAAGTTCCTTTGCTGTTGCGGGCTTCCAGCATCTTGTCGTACAGCCGTTCGAGGATGCGTGGCACGGCGGTGAAAAAGTGGGGCCGCACCTCCTGCATGTCTTTATAAATGTCGTCAACGCCCTCGCCGTACCAAACTGATGTGCCAGCGGCCATGTACAAGTAAGTGACCATCCGTTCGAGGATGTGGCTGAGCGGCAAAAAACTGAGCGCCTTTTTGTGGTAATTGACAGGCACCAGGGTCATGATGGCCTTGATATTGGAAACGATATTGCGGTGGCTGAGCATGACGCCCTTGGGTTGGCCAGTGGTGCCGGAGGTGTAAATGATAGTGGCAAGGTCGGTGCGGACGATGCTGTTTTTGAGGTTTTCGAGTGCTTGCAGGCTTGCTTCCGTGGTTTGTGCCAATAGCTCCTCCCAATGCCTTTCGCCGGGTATTTTTTCAAAAGTAAAAATAGCTACGTGGCTCCTGTCCAGCCGTCTTACTTTGTCCAGCATCTCTTGGTTGGAGGCAAAACACAGTTTTACCTCGGCTTCGTCAAAAATGTTGGCAATGTCCTTTTCGAGTGTGGTAGCATGTATTGGCACAACGACTGCGCCTACTTGTTGCAGCGCCATGTCAATCAGGTTCCAACGTGGGCTGCCGCAATGGGCGAGGATGGCCGCTTTGTCGCCTTTTTTCAGGCCAAAATTCAACAGCCCCAGGCTGAGTTGATCCAGCAATTGCAGGCACTCTGCTGTGGAATAAGTTTTCCAGGTGCCCTGCTCACGGCCCGCCAAAGCCGCCTTTTGTGGGTACTTGGCCTGCTGGTACGGAAGTATATCGAAGAGTCGCTGGAAGTTCATTTTGTTGATAGTCAACTACAAACGGCAAGTTCCCTATTTTTACCCAAAAATGAAAAGCCATGAAAGAATGCCACTATAAATTAGGGAAATTAGCACCCACCTGCCGCCGATCTCTTTTCATTCTTCCTTCCTCAAATCCGGCCAAATGAAAATCACTAATCGAACTATCGCCCTACTGGCCAGCCTGTTGATGATAGGCTCGCTGCTCTACTTCTTCACTGATATTGTGGCCTACGTCTGCATTGCCTGGGTGCTGTCCATGATCGGGCAACCACTGATGCGTTTTTTTCAAAGGCTGAAAATATGGCGGCTCAAGGTAGGCCCCAACATGGCTGCTGCATTCACCTTGCTCACTTATTTTTTGTTTGTCGGGCTGTTGATGTGGCTGTTCGTGCCGCCTATTTTGGAACAAATCAACAACCTGGCAGGGGTGGATTATGCCGCTATTGCAAGGGCGCTCGACGAGCCGTTCCAGGAATTTGAGCAAAAACTGGCGGCTTTTGGCATCATTGACACTACCCTGACCCTGGAGCAGCAGCTAAAAACGACTTTTTCCGATTGGTTTGAGCCTGCGTTTATCGGCAACTATTTCGGCAGCATTGTCTCGGCGGCGGGCAACATTATGGTGGGCGTGGCATCGGTGGTCTTCATCACTTTCTTTTTTTTGAAAGAACAGGGTCTGTTTGTCAATTTTATTGCGGCGCTGATGCCCAAACAATATGAAGAACAGGTGCGCCATGCCATCTCTGACATTGCCAACATGCTGAGCCGATACTTCCGGGGCTTGTTGCTGCAAATGGTAGGTTTTACGCTCTTTGTCACTATTTTTCTTTCCATTTTTGGAATCAAAAACGCCCTGTTGATAGGCTTTTTTGCAGGTTTGCTGAACATAGTGCCTTACGTAGGGCCCATCATCGGCGCTATTTTCGGCATCATCCTCACGATTTCTTCCAATCTTGAATACAGCTTTTACGACGTCATTTTGCCAAAAATTATCAAGGTGGCCATCGTGTTTGGGGCGGCGCAGACATTCGACAATTATGTGCAGCAACCGCTCATATTTTCCAGCAGCGTGATGGCGCACCCACTGGAGATATTTATCGTCATTTTGATGGGTGCCAAAATAAATGGCGTAACGGGGATGGTGCTGGCAATACCTGCCTACACCGTGCTGCGTGCCGTGGCCAAGGTTTTCCTCAGCGAGTTCAACATCGTGCAGCATCTGACGGAGCGGATGGAGGCAAATGCCGAAGGAAAAACTTGGCGGAAGGGAGGTGATGCGCCCTAATTTCAGTAAATTCAATACACCACTTTATCTTCCATGTTATCCCATTCTTCAAAAGCTTTCAACCCTTCTTCCCTCAATAACTGGAGGGCGGGTATTTTCCTGTCTTCCAACGGGGTATCCAATTCTTCGTAGATGAAATCATCGTCGAAGCCGATGGCGGCGGCATCAGTCTTGGTGCAAGCATAAAAAAAGCGCTCCGGCCTGGCCCAATAGATGGCGCCCAGGCACATGGGGCAAGGCTCGCAGGAAGTGTAAATGGTGCAGCCGTCCAATTGGAAATGGCCGAGGTGCTGACAGGCTTCCCGGATGGCCACTATTTCTGCATGGGCCGTGGGGTCGTTGCGGTCGGCGACTTTGTTGTTGCCCCGGCCAATGATCTTTCCTTCCTTCACGACGATGGCGCCGAAAGGCCCACCCTCCTTGTTTCTCATGCCCTCGAAGGCAAGGCGGATGGCTTCGTGCATGAATTTTTTATGCTGATCCATGTTGAAAATTTAAAAAAGCAAAAGTAGGAAGTTAACCGCTGGACAGCCTTCTACCGGAGTGAATTTAGCCCATTTCACCTAAAGCACTATCTTTAGCGCCTTTGAAAGATTCTGCGGATGCGGCCCCGAAGCAAGTTCGGGGGTTCTCGCTGCGCTCGAAACTGCGGACTAAAACTACCTATTGACATGGAACCTGTTTTTACGAACGATGCTGTTGTGTTTGGCCTGCTGACCCTTGTTTTGGCCACTATTTTTTACACTGCCAAGCTTCCCTCCTGGCAAAAATTTTACACGTTTGTGCCAACATTGGTACTGTGCTACTTTGTGCCCGCCCTGCTGCACTGGCCATTGGGGCTGATTGCGCCAGAATGGTTTGACAATGACCTCATCACACACCTGCAAGGGCTGGGCTTTAACCCGCCCAACAACCTGACTTTCAACGAGATGAAGGAATGGCTTATAGAAAACAATGTGGCCAAAGAACAGTACAATCAATTTGTGCATGAAAGCCATTTGTATTTCGTGGCCTCACGTTACCTGCTGCCGGCCAGCTTGCTCCTGCTTTGCCTGGGCATTGATTTCAAGGGCATCGTGCGCCTGGGGCCGAAGGCGGGCATCATGTTTTTGGCGGGCACCTTGGGTGTCGTTATTGGTGGGCCGATAGCACTGTTGTTTGTCATGTATGTACTGCCAGATGGGCTAATTCCTGCCTCGGTGACCGATATTTGGCGAGGGCTTTCCACCATTGCGGGCAGTTGGATCGGCGGCGGCGGCAACCAAGCGGCCATGAAGGAAATTTTCAACGTGAGCGATTCGCTCTTCGGCACTATGGTCGTGGTGGACGTGGTGGTGGCCAATATCTGGATGGCTTTCCTGCTTTACGGGGCCAGCATTTCCGACCTTTTGGACAAAAAACTAAAGGCCGACAGCTCGGCCATTGAAGAGTTGAAAAATCGCATGACCGCTTACCGGGCCAGTATAGAGCAGGTGCCGACTACCAGGGATATGTTCATCATCGTCGGCATTGCGTTTGGCGGGGTGGCGCTTGCACATCTGGTGGCCGATTCCGTTGTGCCCTGGCTTGGTCAATACGAGGAAGCGCTGAAGGCAGCCCGCCTGGATTCGTTGATTTCTGGCTTTTTCTGGATTATCGTCATTGCCACCACCATTGGCCTTTTGCTTTCTTTTACAAAATGGCGGCAATTGGAGGGCGTGGGCGCATCGAACTGGGGCAGCTTGTTCATTTTTATCCTGGTCACAACTATCGGTATGCACATGAACCTGCGGGAAGTATTTGACAATATCGGCCTGTTTGCGGTCGGCATTGTCTGGATGATCGTACATGTGACCATTTTACTAATAGTTGCAAAAATTATCAAAGCACCTTTTTTCTTTGTGGCGGTGGGAAGCCAGGCGAACATTGGCGGGGCAGCCTCAGCACCTGTGGTGGCTTCTGCATTCAGTCCGTCGCTGGCACCAGTTGGTGTTTTGCTGGCCGTGCTGGGCTATGCGCTTGGCACTTACGGGGCGCTGATTTGTGCTTTTTTGATGCAGGCTGTGGCTGGAGGATAAAGCAGCAGGAATTTAGTGCATAGAGTCATTGGTCTTTTTGTCATTGTCTAAAACATTGATAAATAACTTTGTAAAATGACAAAAGGCTCTCAAAACATTAAGAATTTTTGGGACAAGAAGCTATCCGGATCATTTTTAAACCATGTCTTCTGATGGAAAAATCAACACTTCCTCATTTCAAAGTTGAGCCCAACTATTTCGATAAGCAGTTGGAAATCATTGCTTTGGTAGGTTTGGTCATTTTATGGGCCGTGACAATCATTTATTTTGGCAAACTGCCCGAAAGCATACCCATCCATTTCAATGCCACCGGCCAGCCAGATGGCTTTGCCGGAAAAATATTCATTTGGCTTTTGCCAATTCTGGGCATTATGGTTTACGCAGGAATGACCTTGGCTTCAAGAAATACAAAATATATCAACTATCCAGGTAAAATAACAGCGGAAAACCAGGAGCGGGTTTATACCAATATCATAAGGATGGCGAGGGTGTTAAAAGTAGCAGTAGTTGCAGGTTTTATATGGATACAATGGGGTATGATAAAGACCGCCTTGGGAATGGCAACTGGTTTGGGGCCTTATTTCCTGCCTATTTTTTTATTGATAATAATTGGGCCGATAACCTTTTATTTCCTGAAAGCAGCAGAAAAAATCGGTTGAAAGGATGATTGGGCGTCATTGCCATCATTCGTACATAAAAGGCAGAGATTTCAACATCAATCCTCGTCCTCTTCTTCTTCCGTTTCCCCATTTTCGTTGTAGTCCTCGTCGCCATTTCCGACCTTGATTCCGAGGTTGAGTAGGGCTTTCTCCGAGGCCATTTGCTCGGCACTTTTCTTGTTGAAATCGTCGGCGGTGGCCAGTTTTTTTCCGTCCACCATGACTGCCACTTTGAAGCGGTCCCGCTTTTCAAACTTGTAGCGGGCAACGAGCTTATAGGAAACAGTCTGGCCATTTTTCTGGCACCATTCCAGGAGTTGGCTCTTGTAGTTGTCGTCGTAGCTTTCCAGTTCGTGGACGTCCACATAGTTGCGGAGAATTTTCCGCACCACGAAACGCTTGGTTTTTAGATAGCCTTTTTCGAGATAAACTGCCCCCACCAATGCCTCCACGGCATTGCCGAGCATGGAGCGGCTTAGGCGGGTTTGGCTATACTCCTGCAAGAGCATGTCAAGGCCCATTTTGTCCCCAATTTTGTTGAGGGTATTGCGCTTAACGATCTTGGACCGCATTTTCGTGAGGAAGCCCTCGTTGGCGTTCGGGTATTTTTTAAAAAGATACTCCGCCACGATGGTGCCCAGGATGGCATCGCCCAAGAACTCCAGCCGTTCGTTGTTTTGGATGGCGTAAGCCTTGTCGGAAGGGTTGGATTTGTGGGAAAAGGCCAATTTGAAAATGCCCAAATTGGAAGGTGTAAAGCCGATAAGCGGCCTTAGTTTTTTGGCAAATTCCTTTTCCTCATTGACAAATTTGTTGTGAAAACGTAAAAATAGCCGCAACAAAGGATAACGATTTTTACTGATCACGGTCAGGCAGCAATAGTTTGAAATTGGAAAAATTAGAAAATTGGAAATTTTCCGGCAGTCTCAAATGCCTTTCAATTTTCTAAATTCAAAACCATTTCAAATAATTCCCCCTGGCTGTTCACAGCGAAGGTTGAAACTTACAAAATGAACAATCTTCCGCCTTTGTACAGTGGCGGAAATGGTCATCCCTTCTGTTTTGTGGCCATGAAAAGCAGGGCTTTGCACAGCCTTTTACATTTGACAATGGGAAAATAAAACTACGTAGTGCGGCTATCGAACTTGGGAAGTGTAAAAGAGGGCCCTGCCTCTCGATGCGGGTTATGGGTCACTTTTGGAAAACCCGTAACTCGCACAATTGCTGGTCTTCTTGCATCCTGTCGCCGGGAACCACTTTTGTTTCCCTGTCAAAACTTTCTTTTTGCTGCGATTGGCTTTCGTAAAATTGGGCTGTGTCGTCGGTTGATGGGTTTTGCCCAAAATAAAAACTGCCAATGAGCTAATAAGCAATGAGTTATCTCAAAATCAAGGCTCAAATTTCTTGATGATCACCGAGGCATTGTGCCCGCCGAAACCAAAGGTATTGCTTAATACGGCTTTCAATTCCCGCTTTTGGGCTTGGTTGAAAGTCAGGTTGAGGCGGCTGTCCAAATCTGGATCGTCGGTGAAATGGTTGATCGTTGGGGGGACAAATCTATGATTTATTGCCAAAATACCAGCGATGGCTTCAATAGCGCCCGCTGCACCGAGCAAATGGCCCGTCATGGATTTGGTAGAACTAATATTCAAATTATAGGCCGCTTCGCCAAACACTTGCTGAATGGCCCTCACCTCGGAAATGTCGCCGAGCGGGGTGGAAGTGCCGTGTACGTTGATATAGTCAATATCGGATGTTTTCATGCCTGCATCCTGAAGCGCCATTTTCATCACATTGGCAGCGCCAAGCCCCTCTGGGTGTGGTGCTGTGATGTGATAGGCATCCGCTGTGGCGGCGGCACCAACGATTTCGCCCAAAATAGGTGCGCCCCTTTTCACGGCATGTTCATATTCTTCCAAAACCAATGCTCCTGCCCCTTCTCCTAGTACAAACCCTTCCCGATCGAGGTCGAATGGGCGGGAAGCTGTCTTGGGGTCGTCATTGCGGGTAGAAAGCGCTTTCATGGCACCGAAACCGCCCACGGCCACTTTGGTGATGACAGCTTCAGAACCGCCCGTGACAATAATATCGTTTCTGCCCACCCTGATACAGTCAAATGCGGACATGATGGCGTGGGTAGAAGAAGCACAAGCTGAAACAGTGGAATAGTTGATGCCCCGGAAGCCATATTTGATGGAAATGTGGCCGGGTGCGATGTCACAGATCATTTTGGGGATGAGGAAGGGGTTGTAGCGTGGAATGCCGTTGCCAGTGATGAACTCTTCCACTTCCCGCTCCAAGGTGGCCAGGCCGCCAATGCCGGAACTGAAAATGACGCCGACCCGGTCCTTGTCAACAGCTTCGATGTCAAGGCCGGAAGATTTAATGGCCTCGTCTGCAACGACCAAGGCATATATAGCAAAGTTGTCCAACCTGCGGACTTCCTTTTTTTCTATAAAATCTTCGGCGTTGAAATTTTTGACCTCGCAGGCGAACTGCGTTTTGAAGTTGGAGGCGTCAAACTGGGTGATAGGGCCAGCGCCCGACACGCCGTTCCGCAAGCCTTCGAGGTATTCTCCGATATTGTTCCCGATAGGCGTCAAAGCGCCTATGCCGGTGATGACAACCCTTCTCATTTAATAGTGATTAGCAGTGTACCGGTAGGGCCAGGCAGTAGATTGATGGATGATGGAAAAAGATTGGACCTGTCCGCATGAATTTTTGAAAGTGGGCAAGGAAGCCAAAAACCAGCATTGGTAGAGCGGTTTTTGGCTTCTCAAAAAAAGTGGAGCCGTATGTGTACGGCAACGTTCTTACAGCTGGCCTTCCAGGTATTCAATGGCCTGGCCGACCGTTTGGATTTTTTCTGCTTGCTCGTCAGGAATGGAAAGGTCAAATTCCTTCTCCAATTCCATGATGAGTTCAACGGTGTCAAGTGAATCTGCCCCCAAATCATTGGTAAAGCTTGCCTCTGGCGTAACCTCTGATTCTTCGACGCCTAATTTCTCAACAATAATTTTAGTAACGCGTTCTGCAATGTTCGACATAACAAACACTTTTTAGGTTCTGAAAAAATTTTTGCAAAGAAAGGCAAACTCCATCGTTTGCAAAAACTTTTTTTTGACCATCGGGTCGTTCCCATGCCTTGTCAAAAATTGTTAACCATTCGATTTGCTTTCTTTTGTGAGTGGCGTACATTTGGCCGTCAGGATTAGTTGTAAAATTTACACTTTCCTTAAAACCAATGAGATACGAAAGATGATGGAGGGCAATGGTTTATTATCCTGCGCACTTTTTCTTTTCACGACCCTGTTATGAACGCAAAAGACAACAACAACACTAAGATAGTAGCAACGGTTGGCCCGGCCAGCAGTTCTTATGAAATGCTGCTCGAACTGGCCCTGGCCGGTGTGGATATTTATAGGCTGAATTTTTCCCACGGCACACATGAAGATCACCGGCAGGTCATCCGCCATATTTTGAACATCAACGAGAAGCACAACGCCCATTTGGGCATCCTTGCCGACCTCCAGGGCCCAAAGCTTCGGGTAGGTAAAATCAAGGACGAGCCGCTCCAACTGGACAAAGGCGATATTATCACTTTTGTAAACGAAAAATGCGAAGGCACCAAAGAACGCATTTACATGAGCTACAAGCAGTTAGCCCAAGATGTGGAAATGGATGAGATTATTTTGGTGGACGACGGGAAAATCACCTTGCAAGTAGTTGAAACCAATAAAACGGATACGGTCAAACTAAAAGTGCTGCACGGCGGGCCGCTACGCTCCAACAAAGGGGTCAATCTTCCCAATACAAAAGTTTCGCTCCCGGCACTGACGGAGAAGGACTTGATCGATCTGGATTTCATTTTGACACAGCCTGTCAATTGGATTGCCCTTTCTTTTGTGCGGTCGCCAAAGGATCTCAAAGACCTTTCCGACCGTATTGCCGCAAAAAATCACCCCGCCAAAATCATCGCCAAAATAGAAAAGCCGGAGGCCATCGAGAAAATTGACAAAATCATCAAACATGCCAATGGTATCATGATTGCCCGTGGCGATTTGGGCATTGAAATGCCCATCGAAAAACTGCCATTGATACAAAAAACTATTATTAAAAAATGTATCCAAAGGGCGAGGCCCGTCATCGTGGCCACTCAGATGATGGAATCAATGATGAGCAACCCCACCCCCACCCGGCCGGAAGTAACTGACGTGGCCAATGCCGTGATGGACGGCGCAGATGCCGTCATGCTGAGCGGCGAAACAGCAATGGGCAACTTCCCTGTGAAAGTGGTGGAAACAATGTGCCGAATCATTGAAAACGTGGAAAACAACGAGGCTTACCAGGTGGAATCTCCCAAAACCGCCGAACAATCCACCACTTTTATCAGCGACGTCATTTGTTTCAATGCCGTGGACGTGGCCAAGGAGTTAAAGGCCAAAGCCATCATCGGCATGACGGTATCAGGCTATACCGCATTCAAAGTTTCCAGTTGCCGGCCAAAAAGAAAAATTTACATTTTCTCTGATCGGGTACACATGCTAGCTACTTTAAACCTCGTTTGGGGCGTGGAAGGTTTTTATTACGACAGGTATGTTTCCACGGACGATACTATTTCAGATGTGGTTGAAATACTGAAAAAAGAAGGCAAAGTAGTGGCGGGCGACTGCGTGGTGAATATTGCTTCTATGCCACTCCAAAAACGGCTCCGGACGAATATGCTGAAAGTGACAATCGTGGATTAAACAGGGTGGTAATGAGCCTTGGATGGTTTCAATCCTTTACATCTTTTCTTTTATTTAAAAACCTATGCAAACTTCCTCTTTTGAAGTTATCGGGGGCAAACAACTGCACGGCAGCATCACGCCGAAAGGTGCAAAAAACGAAGCGCTGCAAGTCATCTGCGCCCCGCTGCTCACCACCGAAAAAGTCACCATTTCCAATATACCCGACATCGCCGATGTGCGCAGCCAATTGGAACTACTACAAGGGTTGGGGGTAAAGATAGAACGCCTTTCCCCCGGCACTTACACCTTCCAGTCGGATGCAGTGGACTTGAGTTTTTTTGAAAACAAAGAATTCATCGGCAAGGCCCGGCGCATACGTGGTTCGGTGATGCTGATGGGGGCGCTCCTGGGACGTTTCCGAAAGGCTATTTTGCCACAGCCCGGCGGCGACAAAATTGGGCGGCGCAGGCTGGACACCCACTTTTTGGGCCTTCAAAAGCTGGGCGCAGATTTTCAGTACGACGCCGAAAAGCGCATGTATTTCATCGAAGCCACCCAATTGCAGGGTACATATATATTGATGGATGAAATTTCGGTGACCGGCACGGCCAATATCGTCCTGGCAGCCGTGCTGGCCGAAGGAACGACCACCATCTACAACGCTGCTTGCGAGCCTTATGTCCAACAACTTTGCAAACTCCTCAACCGCATGGGTGCCCGCATCGGCGGCATCGGCTCCAACCTGCTGACAATTGAGGGCGTAACTTCCTTGAAAGGCGCCGAACATTCCTGCTTGCCCGATATGATAGAAGTGGGCAGTTTCATCGGCCTGGCTGCTATGACCCAATCCGACATTACCATCAAAGGTGCGGGGGTAAGCGAGTTGGGCAACACCCTCCAAGTTTTTGACCGGATGGGCGTGAAAATGGAGATTCAAGGCGACAACATCCGAATCCCTGCCCAGTCGGAATACCAAATCCAAACTTTCATTGACGGCTCTATCATGACGATTTATGATGCTCCCTGGCCTGGTTTTACCCCCGACCTGATGAGCATCATCCTCGTAATGGCCACCCAAGCGAACGGCAGCGTATTGATCCATCAGAAAATGTTCGAGAGCCGCCTGTTTTTTGTGGACAAACTCATTGACATGGGGGCGCAAATCATCCTCTGCGATCCACACCGGGCAACCGTGATCGGCCTCAACCGCCGCTTTCAACTCAGGGGTATAGAAATGACATCGCCTGATATCCGTGCTGGGGTTGCCTTGCTCATCGCTGCCCTTTCCGCAAAAGGAAAAAGCACCATCCACAACATCCACCAGATAGACCGGGGCTATGAGCAGATAGACGAGCGGCTAAACGCCCTTGGGGCAGACATCAAGCGGGTTTAATGGCAAAACGTTCAAGCGGATGATTTTAGCCCACTTCTCGCCAATTGGCTACTTTTAAACACTGCCATATAGATTCTATACCCCCTGACTCGCTATTGTGCTGATATTGAGCATGTTGAAAAAAGCCGTGCGATTTTAGCGCTGTCTTTCAGCGAGTTACAAAAAATGTTTTCCAAAAAAATGCAAGGCTGGGATTGTTTTTAAGGTAAAGAAATTTACCTTTGCACCCGCCTTTGAAAAAGGGCTGTTTTTTTACATTCATTTTTCACATCAAAAAGAAAAAATCGTGAATACTCGGAGTTATAATACGCCGTCGGCGAAGAAAGAAGAGGTGCAGCACGATTGGTACGTCGTGGATGCCACGAACCAGACGGCAGGCCGCCTGTTTTCCCGCATCGCCCATGTGCTGAGGGGCAAACACAAGCCTTCTTTTACACCGCACGTGGATTGTGGCGACTGCATCATCGTGGTCAACGCTGAAAAAATCCGCTTCACAGGCAAAAAACTGGATCAGAAGGAATACATCCACTACACAGGCTACCCAGGTGGCCAGCGCAGGGAGGTAGCCCGCAAGCTGATGGACAGGAAGCCAGAGGCTATCATTGAAAACGGTGTGCGTGGTATGCTGCCCAAAAACAAATTGGGCCGTGCCATGATCAAAAAGCTGTTTGTGTACGGTGGTGACGAACACCCTCATCAGGCACAAAAGCCCCAACCATTTAATTTTTAACTAAGGAAATTCATCTAATATGGAAATGATAAATGCCATAGGGAGAAGAAAAGCCTCCGTCGCCAGGGTTTACCTCACCAAAGGTGAAGGCAACATCAAAGTGAACGGCAAGGACTACAAAGAGTATTTCCCGCAAATGCATATCCAAGGGAACGTCGTTGAGCCATTCATGACGGTAAGCTTGGAAAGCAACCTGTACGATGTGAAAGTCAACGTGGACGGCGGTGGCTACAAAGGCCAGGCAGAGGCCGTGCGCATGGGCATCGCCCGTGCATTGGTAAAACTCAATGCCGATTTTCGCAAACCGTTGAAAGACAAGAAGTTGTTGACCCGTGACGCCCGCCAAGTGGAGCGCAAGAAATACGGTAAACCTAAAGCAAGAAAGAGCTTCCAGTTCTCCAAACGTTAATTCGGCAATTGGCTTTTGGCGATTGGCTTTTTACAGCCAACAGCCAAGGGCCAACAGCCAACAGCAATTAAAAAAATGGCAAAACCTACATATCAAGAATTACTCGATGCCGGCGTACATTTTGGCCACATGCGCAAAAAGTGGAACCCTAAAATGGCTCCTTATATCTTCATGGAGCGCAAAGGCATCCACATCATTGACCTGAACCGCACCTCGGAATCATTGGAGCGTGCTGCCAATGCCATGCGCACCATTGCAAAATCTGGCCGGAAAATCATGTTCGTGGCCACTAAGAAACAGGCCCGTGACATCGTGGCGCAAGCTGCCGAGTCCGTTGGAATGCCTTTCGTGACAGAACGTTGGCTGGGCGGCATGATGACCAATTTTTCTACCATCAAACGTTCGGTCAAAAAAATGCAGAACATCGAAAGGATGCTCGCCGACGGTACTGCCTCCAACATGACCAAAAAGGAGCGCCTGATGATGGAGCGTGAAAAAATCAACCTGCAAAAGGTGTTGGGCGGTATCGAAAACCTGATGCGCTTGCCCGCCGCTATTTTCGTGGTTGATATTTTGCACGAACATATCGCCATTGCAGAAGCTGACCGCCTCGGCATCCGCACCTTCGCTATGGTTGACACGAACTCCGACCCGAACAAGGTGGATTTTCCTATCCCGTCTAATGACGATGCTTCAAAGTCTATCGCCGTCATCACCAACTACCTAACGGAAGCCATCCGTGAAGGCTTGGAAGAGCGCAAACTGACGAAGCCAGATGAAAAGGAAGCAGCTGTTGAAGAAAATTGAAACAGCCTGTATCTGCCACCGTATCGGTGAAGGTATTTTCTATAAACTCTAACTTTTTAATTCTAAAATATAATGATCACGTTATCAGCTACAGATGTAAAGAAACTTCGTGACATGACCGGTGCGGGCATGATGGATTGCAAAAGTGCCTTGACGGAAGCAGAGGGCGATTTCGAAAAAGCTGTGGAAGTGCTCCGCAAAAAAGGCCAAAAACTTTCTGTCAAACGTGCTGACCGGGAAGCGAAAGAAGGTGCTGTCATCGCCCTTGTTTCCGGTGACAAGAAAAAAGGAGTTATCGTGAAATTGAGCTGCGAAACTGATTTCGTTGCCAAAAACGAAGACTTTGTCAAATTGACGAGGGACTTCGCCCAGATAGCTTTAGATAAATTTCCCGCTACCAAAGAAGAACTGCTCGCAATGGACTATAATGGCGTGACCATTGGCAACAAAGTGACGGATCAAGTAGCGGTAATCGGTGAAAAAATTGAACTGTCAGATTATGAGCGTTTGGAAGCGCCTCAGATCGCACCTTACATCCACATGGGCAACCGTGCTGGTGTGCTGGTGGGCCTGAGCAGCGACGACAGCCAGTACTACGATGCAGGCAGGGACGTTGCTATGCAGGTAGCAGCTATGCGCCCTGTGGCAGTGGACAAAGACGGTGTTTCATCGGCCATCATCGAAAAAGAAATTGAAATCGGCAAGGAACAGGCCCGCCAGGAAGGCAAGCCGGAGGCCATGCTGGAAAAAATTGCAGTGGGCAAGCTCAACAAGTTTTACCAAGAGAGCACCTTACTGAACCAATCTTTTGTAAAAGATAGCAAAATGACCGTCAGGGATTATTTAAAAAGTCTCAACGGCGATTTGACCGTGACGGACTTCAAACATGTCGAATTGGGTTAAAACCCAAGCACTATGAGAGGCGAATTAAGCAGTTAATTCGCCTTTTTTTATGCCCATTCCTTACCTTCACCATTTCAAAAACTACCTGATATATGTCTTTGAAGTACAAAAGAGTCCTTTTAAAACTCAGCGGCGAATCCCTGATGGGCAGCCAGCAATTTGGCATCGAAGCCACCATGATCATGCACTATGCCAACCAAATAAAGGGCCTGGTAGAACTGGGCGTGGAGGTAGCGGTGGTCATTGGCGGCGGCAATATTTTCAGGGGCTTGCAGGCTTCAAAATCCGGC
>JBGSKQ010000007.1:0-48363 GCA_041741095.1 Saprospiraceae bacterium | reverse complement strand
ACACCTCACCCCCGGCCCCTCTCCTTTGAGGAGAGGGGGGAAAGGCGTCGGGACTCGTGGAAAAATAGCTGCGCCAAATGTAAAGAAGAAACCCTTGTCATTCCCAAAGGGAACCTGCAACAACATGAGGGAAGCCATGTGGGTTGCCACACATGCCGCATTAAGATGACACCTTTTTCCCTTTTGCAGGTACTTAGAAAAATAGAAATTCCGAGTGGGAAAAAGATGTCAACTTAATGCTGAAAAAGATATTGCAAGCAGTATTCGGCGATGAAAAAGCGATTGCATTATTTCCTTAAATATTCCTTTTTAAATACATCGTACAATTCCAAATACTCATTGGAATTTCCTTCCCGGTCAAACAAGGATTCCCAGGTATTTAAAGGCTCCCAGATACAGGTTCCTTTGCCTTTATTGTTGGGCAAATTAAATGCAATATCGTGTACTTCGTCTTTTTTAGCGGAATATTCCACCACAATTACATCCTTATTATATCTTCTAACTAAATCGTTCAAATTATCCCGCAAATCATCCAAGGTGCCGTGCCATTTTGGGTAATATGATTCGCCAATTACATCGAAATGCACGCCCCGTTTTACCATGTTGTCAATAAAAAAAACGGACTCGTCATTTTGTCCGCCGAGGGCCACGTGCAGCATCATTTGGATAGTTGGATCATTGGCCTTTACTGCCGCCGTGCCTGCATTGATCAATTGCGCCAAACTGTCCAAATGGCCCACGCTGCCTTCCGGCCAGACGATGCCGTGGTTGATTTCGTTGCCGATTTGCACCATATCTGGCGTGGTATTTTGGTCTTTTAATGCTTTAATTACTTCAAAAGTATAATTGTACAATTCTTTTTTCAATTCCTCAAAAGCCAATCCCTCCCAGGCTTTTGGTTTGTATTGTTTGCCGGGATCCGCCCAATAATCGCTGTAATGGAAATCGAGCAACAATTTCATGCCCGCCGCTTTTACCCGCTTGGCCATCGTTAGGGTATGTTTCAAATCGCAAAAACCTTTTTCGGGCGAATATCCCTTTTCAAGTGAAGGATTATGAAATATACGCAAACGCACATAATTGAAACCATGATCCCGCAATATTTCAATGGCATCTTTTTCCACGCCCTTGTCCTTGAATTTAATGCCCCGTTCCTCCAATTCCGGCAAAAAGGAAATATCTGCCCCAATCATTTTGTCAACGGGCCTCGGCTTGGCGGCTTCCCCGGTGAGCTTGTATTTTTCATCCAAATGAACAGACGCCACGCTGCCCGGCCCGACCGTGATAATATCCGTGGAACCCGGCCACAGATTGGCGGCCCTCGCTTCGAATTTTATCGTGCCGGGCGTCCTGCCTGCCTGCACGATGACCTGGCATTTCCCATTGAACAAACGGCGCTGCCAAGTGCCGTCGGCGCATTTGTTCGGTTCGTGGCTGGACGGATCGCCATTGCCCACGCCGATGATTTTCCCCTCGCCTTCGATGTGGAATTGGATGAGGTTGTCGGCATTCGGTACCTCCCGGCCTTCCTGGTCCAAGACCGAGACGTTCATCACTGTCACGTCCTGACCGTCGGCGACCATCGTGGTTTTATAAGGCGTCAAAACGACCTCCGTCGGGACGCCCGTCGTTTCCACTTTGGCGCTGAGTTTTTTTCCATTTTTATAGGCAATAGCTTCCAATTTTCCTGGCTGATATGGCACGCTCCATTGCAAATGGCGGTGACGGGGCATATCTTTTTTTCCAAGGCTTTTTCCATTTAGATATAATTCCACATTATTGGCATTGGAATTCACCCAAACATCTATGTTTTCGTCCCTTTTGCCCTGCCAATTCCAATGCGATGAAATATGCAATATATCTTTGTCCGTCCACCAGGATTGGTAATAATAATAGATATTTTTTGGAAAACCGCACATATCCAATATGCCAAAATGCGAATTGATATTGGGCCATTGATAAGGCGTCGGTTCGCCACGGTAATCGAAGCCCGTCCATACAAAACCGCCGAGCCAAAAATCATTTTCCGCCGCCAGTGTCCACCATTCCTCTGCCGTGCTGGCCCACCACGGCGCCGTTATATCCTGATCCGGCACATAAGCCCGGATGCTGTCTTTTTCATAAATGCCCCGTGTGGTGACCGTGCTGCCCATTTCGGTGCCTATGATGGGCTGCTGGGGATGGTCACGGTGGTAATCCGCCACGGCAAACTGCCTGTAATTAAAGCCCCGGACGGGAATTACCTCGTTTACCCCCTTAAAAACATTGGCCACATCGGATGCATAAGTGCTGGTGCGGGTGGGGTCGAATTGCTGTTGAATTTTCAACAAAGAAGCGGCGATGCGCTTGCCATACGGCATGGATTGTATGCCAAATTCCTCGTTGCCGATGCTCCACATAAACACGCAAGTGCGGCTGCGATCCCGCCTCAGGAGCCGCTCAAAATCCCGCACATATTCGGGGCTGCTGTTGAGCAGGCGGTTTTCGTCCATCACCAACATGCCGAGGCTGTCGCAGGCGTCCAACAATTCGGGCGCAGGCGGATTGTGACTTGCCCGGTAAGCATTCACACCCATATTTTTCAACAAACGGATGCGGTAATGCTGCAAATAATCCGGCAAGGCGCTGCCGACGCCTGCATGGTCCTGGTGGCAATTGACACCCTGCAATTTGACGTGTTTTCCATTGAGAAAAACGCCATTGGGTTTCACCTCAATATTTCGGATACCAAAACGCAATATCTGCTGATCAACCAGCATTTGCTGGCCTTTTCCACCCATTTTTATTTGCACATATATGCGGTATAAATAAGGATCTTCCAAATCCCACAACCTCGGCGCATTCAGCGTCATGAATTGCACCGCCGTTTTTTCCTCCAATATAGCCAATGACAAAGGCTGTGCCGCCGCCCGTGCCACGATGTTGCCCTCCCGATCCAACAATTGCACCTCTACGCTGCTGTTGGAAGCCCCGTCGCCGTCGTTCCGCAGGGTCGTTTCCACCGTGATAGCCGCCTTGCCGTCCTTGATAGTGGCGTGGGCAAAAATGCCATCGTGCGCAATATGCGTCGGCCCAAATTTATTCAGCCAGACATGCCGGTAAATGCCGGCACCCTCGTAAAACCAGCCCTCGTACTGCGTGGCGTCCACCCGCACCACCAGCACGTTCTCCTGGCCAAAGCGGATGTAATCGGTCACATCGTAAGCCACGCCCATGTAGCCGCTGCGGTTGTTGCCGAGGTAAAAACCGTTGAGCCAAAACTCCGCATCCCGGAATACGCCATCGAATTGAAGTTCAAAACGTTTCCCTTCCTCCAGTTCCGCCACGGTAAAATGCTTGCGGTACCAGCCGATGCTCGTCTCCGGGTAATTTCCGCCCAGTGGTTTGTAGCCATGCGCCACGATATTGTGGGCCGGGTCGTTGACAAAAGGCAGCTCTACCGCCCAATCGTGCGGCACATCCAATTCCCGCCAAAGGCTGTCGTTGAACTGCGGGTCAACCGCCGTGCCAGCCCCGTTGCCCGACTTGGAGTAAATGGTTTGCAGCCCATAGTCAAAATCCTTGTCGGGATTGTGGGCGTGGCCAAGGTGGAATTTCCAGCCCCGGTCGAAGTTGAGGTGCTCCCGTGGGCTATTGCTTTGGCTGAAAATTGGGGCAAGCGGAAGAAAAAGCAGCAGGAATGCTGCTTGGATGATGAGTTTCATGTAGTCTATTTTAGAAGTATGTTACAAAATAATGGGCCTTGGGCCTTGGGCGGCCAACTTAAGGATTTTTTGGGAGAGGGGAGGGGGAGGAAAATCATTGGGAGGGGAGTTGTGTACTGTTTTCAAATCAGGGGAGTACCTCACAAAATACCACTCATTTCATGAAGCAACAAGCATTGTCGGGCTTAGTTGGGAAGGGTAGGGGAGTGACAGAAGGAACGACATTTTCTGGTGCTGCAATAAACTTTTTTCCCTATTTTTGCACCAAACCATCAGTATGCAACAGCTTATTTTAAATATCGAGGAAAGCCGTTACCAAATGCTGCTTAATTTTCTCAGCACATTGGATTACGTGCGTATTATTAAACCTGTCACAAATGCACCTGATACTTCGAAACTTGAACAAGCATCAGCCCCTGTTGCCAATCAACTCGCATTGATGAAACAGGTGCTCCAACATCAGACCAAGCCGCTTTTCCAGCAAATAGCCGACCCCGCCGCTTGGCAAAAACAACAGCGTGATGAATGGTCGTAACCTGCTGCTTGATTCCAATATCCTCATCTACCTTGCGCAAAAAAAGCTGGCCCCCGATGATTTTATCCTACCCAACGACCTCCTTTTCGTCTCGGATATTTCCCTGATGGAAACACTGGGATATGCCTTCTCAGACCTTACCGAAAAGCAAGAAACCGAAGCACTGCTGAACGTCCTTGTCCGCTTGCCAATAGTTGATTCCGTGGTGATGAAAGTAATAGAAATGAGGCAGTCACGGCGAATGAAACTGCCGGATGCCATCATTGCAGCCACCGCACTGTTGTTTGATTGCAAAGTCGTCACCAGGAACGTATCCGATTTTGCAGGGTTGGATAGGTTGGAAGTGCTGAATCCCTTTGAGGGATAATTTTGTCGCTTATGCTCACCATTTCCCCTTTGTACAAAGAACGCCACTGATTGCAGCAGCCTTGGCCCGTATGCCAACAGACTCACCCATCAGCAGAAAGCAACAAGTAGTGCCGGGTTTGGATGGGAAGGGCAGGGAGTGACAGCAGTAAACCTGCAAGAACGACTGTACTTTAGGGTTGCTGCAACATACTTGCTGCAACTGGAAACATAAAAATCGCTCCCAATTTCGTATCTTTGTTTAATGAGAATGCAGAAGGAACACGGACTGGATTTTGAGGTTGACAAACTCACAAACTCCATCGAAAACGTTGTGACAGCCAAGCCGCCCTCAAACTCATCAACAAATACTTTCAATGACTAAGGCCATGAAGCATAAAAAAGAAGAACTCGATGTGGACGTTATCGGTGGCGAAGGTGCACTGACCGCCGAAGAGGAAAAGGCCCTCAGCGCCTACTTCCAGCAAAAGAAACTGGCCAAACTGGCCACCGATAAACAGAAGGGCAATATGAAGGCTGCTGGCAGTAAACAGTCGGCTGCTTCTGCTTGATTAGAGCGTATGGCTTTCGCACGGTTCGCAAGTTGTACCGGCGCAGCTTATTAGTGTAAAATGAATAAAGCCCTGATAACAGCTCGCAGAAATGTCGGTTTGCAAACCGGCAGGAGCGAGTGTTTTTTCCAATGGTGAGACCTGGTGCCAGCGGAATAGGAGGGTAAGCACAAATCAGATTAATTCATTTCTCCCAATCTTTCCAATTATAATTTTCACTTGCTTCAATTATTTCTGTGTATTCCATTTCTTCTTCAAACTCAGATTGTGTAGTCAGACGGTCATCTAAAATTAATTGTTTATCCAGTGTAATTTTTCTTTCGTTGCAAATAATTTTCAACACTTCAAAGTCAATTTTATCAATTCTTTGCCCTGTAATAACTCGATTTATAGTAAAATCGTAAAAGTACTCAGACGTAGTTAAAATTCTAATTTCATTTTCATACATCCAATCTTTATATTTTGAGAATAATATTTTCCTTGCGAATTCATCAGGCTCGAAATCTTTGCCAAGTATTTCCCTTGTCAAAAATTCATGTCTCCGACTTACAAGCCGAATATCAGGATGGTCATCTGGCAAATTCACTTCAATGGTCACTCCTCTAAACTCATTGGCATAATGTGCCCACATTAAGTGATTACTACAAAATTCACTTAAACAACAAACCCTGTATTTTGACAGGGCTTTGTATATCTCATCTTTTTTGTCATTAGGTTCAACTAAAAAGCCTCCCTCTAACGGATCATTAGCTTTGCTCCAATCTGAGCAAAAAAGACGATTATTGATTAAAATATCAAAAATGAACCTCATGTTTTCGGAAGGACGAAACTTGTACGCTGTCATTCTTTATTGTTTTGACTCATTAACCTCGGAAGGAAGGCAGTATGTCTTCTTTCAAGAAATTAATTATAAGCGACATAACATCAATAATATCTCATTTGTTCGATGGCTATTTTAATAGACATTTTTTATTCAAAATACTATACCCTCTACGTCCCAACTGGCCAAGAACCTTCCTAATAAAAACCAACACCAACACCGCTCCTGCCAGTTGCAACCGGCACTTCTGCGAAAGTGCAAAAAGCTGCAACCCATTTACCAATTCAAAGGCAGTGCCGGGCTGATGGGGCTCCACTGTCGAAACCTCTAAAAGTCCCTTCCCTCCCATATAATTCGGTGCGCTGCTGTACAGCCAATAATCCGGTTGGTTTTTGAGGTGATGAACCATGTATTGTCTCCCGCACGACGCTTGCCCAAACCGGGTCATACTGTGCAAATCATTGCTTTCACTGTAATGTTAAAACGACTCCTCAACAATCCCCACCTTAAACCGTTGCAACCATAGAACTGGACGAATCCCTCACCATCAACAATTTCCATCCTATTCCAACGTCGGCAGGGTTCAAAACCCTGCCGACGTTTAACTCGCTATCGAACAACAACGGTGCTTTGAAACGGTGATACCCGACACCATCGCCATTTTTGCCGTTATTGTTTTGCTGTGGTTCGGGACAAGGGTAAAGGACAAAATTCCTGTTGAATAACCCGTCATTTACCTTCCTTTACATCCCCTTTACACTTTTTTACAATCGTGAAGGCTAAGACCCCAAACCCATATGTAGCTTTGGGCAAAACAAGGATATGATGATTGGAAGAATTACAATTTATTGGCTTTTAAGCTGTTGCTGCCTCATCGCTTGCGGGAAAAAAAACAGCACGCCGATGCTGAAAAACCATTCAAAGCAGCGGATGGTGAAAACGGGGAAGTCGTCCGTTGGGCAACAATTGAAAGCGCACGAGCACCTGCCCATTGAAGAGCGGATTGCACTGTATCACCGCCTCAAAAAGGAAAGCCCGGATGCTTATACTTTCGGGTATGAAGATGACCTGACGATGTATGGTTATTCCTTGTTGTGGAACGATAAAACGGAGGAGGCGCTGGAGGTTTTTAAGTTGATTGTTTCGGAATTTCCGCATTCGTCCAACCCTTATGACAGTGTGGGGGAGGCTTACCTAAAACTGGGGGACAAGGAAAAATCGCTGGCCAATTATCAAAAAGCGGTGGAGATAGACCCGGAAAACCTCAATGCTTTGGCGCAGATTGACCGCATTCTGCACCCCGAAAAAGCCAAAGACAATGCACCCGTAAATTCTTCGGAGCTATTCGACCAGGTTTTTTCGGCACAGGCATATCAGGATGATTTGAATCAATTGGGCCAGCAATTGACCAGCATTCATCCCAATGCGCTTAAATTTATTTCCAAGGAAGATTTCTGGCAATTAATTAATGAAAAGAAAGCCCTGGTTACGGATCGCACGACTTACGCCGAATTTGCCTGGCATTGCGATGAAATTATTGCCAGCATTGGTTGCTCCCATACGTCTGCGGGAGGTTTTTTTCGTGAAAGGGAAATGCTTCCCCTTGCGCTCCGGTTTCCATTGGGTGTCCGCCATATCAATGGGCAATTATTTGTCATAGAGAATATCGGCAATGAGGATAAAGTTGTGGTAAAGGATGAAATATTGAGCATCAATGGCGTAGGGGTTGCCGAATTAATCAAAGATATTTACCGACATATCCCCGCCCAGGCAAATATAAAAACTTATAAAGGGCATGTTTTCAATACCTGGGCAAAAACATTGATGGCATATTCGTTGAATTTCCCTGGAAATTATGAGCTTATCGTAAAGGGAAAAGAAAAGCCAATACGCTTGCATCCTTCCCAAACGAAGAAAAGCAATTTTGAAGAACCCTTTAAACAGCCTTGTCCTGCGCAATTGTGCCTTGAAATAATAGACGCAAAAACCGCCATATTGACCGTTGCCTCCTTCAATTATTATTGGTGGGCCAATCTATCGGAGTTTAAGGACTTTATGGACAACAGTTTTAGGGAAATCAATAAAAAAGGCATCAAAAACCTGGTCATAGATGTCCGCTTTAATGGTGGAGGTTCCGCCCATTCCAGTATCCACCTGTTGAAATATTTGATTGACGAGCCATTTGTCTATTATTCAAACGTGCCATACGACGAGGAGGAAGGCATCCAAATCCCTTTTGAGAACCGCTATAAGGGAAAACTGTATTTCCTGATAGATGGACATGGAAATTCCACCACCGGGCATTTTATGTCCATTGTCAAAGACAGGAAGCTGGGAACCATCGTGGGCGAGGAACTTGGTTCCAATCAATTCTGCACGGCAGGACAAAAAATCTGCAAACTGTCCAACACAGGCATGGAATTTTATGTCGCCAACAGCACCTGCGAATCTTCTGCCACCTCCCTCCCCGATGAAATCGGGATTCTGCCGGATCATTTTGTCAGCCAGGGTATTGATGATTATTTGAATAATGTGGATACGGTGAAGGAGTATGTTTTGGGGGTGATTGGGGGGTAGGGGGGCTTGGAAATCGGAAATATTTATCCCCCAAACCCCATCGGCGATACCCCCACCACCTTCCTAAACAACTTCGCAAAGGCACGCCTATCCGAAAAAGAAAGCATCAGGGCGACTTCGGTGGGGGAATAATCCTGCCGCAGCAGTTCCTTGGCCCGTTCTATGCGCAATTGCAGGATGTGCTGGTGGGGCGTCATGCCGTAAATCTGGCTGTAGAGGCGCAGGAGGTGGTATTTGGAGAATAGGGCTACTTTTTCCAGTTCTTCCAGGGAAATCGGTTCGGCGAATTGCTCCAAAATATAACAATGGGCCATGCTCAGGCGGCGGTATATTTCCTGTTTCGTCAGGTGGCGGGCGGCGGGGATGTTTTGCAGTTGCTGCCTAATCTGGCGGTTTGACCGCAGGAATTCGGTGGCCAATTCCAGATAAAATGCGTCCCAATCTATCACCTGGTCCCGGTTTTTGGACAGCAACAGGTGCCGGATACCCTGCAAATATTGGCCAAAAGAATTCTCCCGCAGCCCGTAGGTTTTTACCAAAAACTCAAAAGAATGCTGGGATGAAATGGGTTCCAATGCTGCACCGAAGGGTTGTTCAGCGGCATTGGCGGCCTCAGCGAGCGTGGCCGCTGTGAGGAAAATGCAGATGCCGTCCACCCTCGTTTTTGAAATGCCCTCGGCCCTCACCTGCTGCTGGGGGTTGAAAATGAAATACTCTCCTTCCTGCGCTGCATGGTGTTTGCCATCCACGAGGTAGTGCTCCATCCCTTGCACGGGCAGGCTGATGTGAAATCTGGAGGTGTCCAGGGTCACGTCCATTTCCAGCAGGGAAGAGTAGCGGATTTCGTTGCCGCTGAATGGGCGGACAGGCTGCCATTCCAAGTGGCTGCCCTCAGATGTCATTTGCCTGACCGTTCCTTTGATGTATTCTGCCATGTGCTTTTTTGCGCAATTTTTGACCCCCTGCCGACGGTTGCCTGCCGATACATTTGCCGGACATACAAATGAGCGGCGGTACAATGGTATGCCCTCATTTGTAAACCACCACCAAAGACAACACACCTTGAAAATTGTTGGCTGCCAACTTGTCCGCCAGCCGTCTAAAATCAGTATGAATTGGCCCAATATGCCATGACCACCAGCTTGGAAAACCGTTTTTTGATTCATCATCTATGGGAATAGAATGTGGTGTCAACAATTTTACAAGCTGGCGCCCCTTCCGAAAGCCTCGGAAGGGGCGGGTCTTTTGCTTTTTAGTTTGATGGGTTTGAGGAGTTTTGATCGGTTTGATGTGCAATTCAAACCCCTCAAACAATTCAACCCCCTCAAACTCCTTAAACAATTCAAACTCTTCAAACCAATCAAACTAATCATACACATGAAATCAACCCGACCCATTATCTTATTCCTTTTCCTCATTTCTTTTTTGGGAAAAAACACGGCCCAAACCGTTGACCTGAAACTGGCGGCAGCGCTACAGCATACGCTTGATAGCATGAGGGCCGTGCTCAATGTGAAATCCTTGAGCGCTGCCGTGCAGTTGCCCGATGGTGCAACCTGGGCCGGGGCGAAGGGCATCAGTTCTACCTCGCCGCTCGACAGTGCCAGTGTGGATCATGTCTATGGCATTGGCAGCGTGACGAAAACCATTACGGCGGGCTGTATCCTCCAATTGGCCGACGAGGGGCTTTTGACGCTCAATGATCCTTTGCACCTCTGGCTCGATACGTTTCAATATATCAACGCAAATATTACTATCCGCCAATTGTTGCGCCACCAAAGCGGCATTTACGATGTAATTACCGACCCTGATTATCAGCCTGCTATGTGGGCCAATTTTGATTCTATTTACAATATGTCGGATATTATCCATGAATTTATCCACCCGCCACTCTTTCAACCTGGGGCAGGCTGGTCGTATTCCAATACGAATTACCTGCTGTTGGGGCTTATCATCGAAAAGGCCACTGGCAATACATATTACCACGAATTTCGGGAGCGCTTTTTTACACCGCTCGGCATGGACAAAACAGCCATTATTCCCTTTGAGCAATTAGCGCCCAACGTGGCACACCTCTGGCTCGACCTGGATGGCGACGGCGTGACGGACGATGCCCATGATTTGTTCATCGGCTGGAATTCCTTCAATTCATCGGCTGGCCCGGCGGGTTCTTACTATTGTACCGCAGCCGAAATGGCGGTGTGGATGCGGGCATATATGGGCGGGAGTTTACTGTCGCAGGCTATGATGGATGAAATGATGACCACGGTCAATACGGTCTTCCCCGGCGGCACCAAGTATGGCCTGGGCGTGATGGAGCGCAATTTCCTCGGCATCAAAGGCTTTGGGCACGGCGGCGACGCAGGCTATTCGGCCAGCGTGTTTTATTTCCCGGAAAAAGACATCAGTATCGCCGTGCTGAACAATGATTCCAAAAATAGTTCCTGGACCCTCGCCCCAGTTATTTCCGAATTGTTGCGGACATATATTGAATGTGAAAGTCAGGTAAATGCGGCACATGAAATTGGAAATATAGAGGTGGAATTAAGTGTATATCCGAATCCATTTTCCCAGGAAATTAATGTTTCCTTTAAAACACCACCGCAACAAAACGGCGAGGTTCAATTTGTGCTGACGGATGTTTCCGGCAAAATATGGGCAACCACTGAACGGGCTCATTTACCTCCAAACGGTCAGCCTCTCCAATTGGGCCAACTGGGGAATTTGCCGCCCGGCAGCTATTTCTTGCAATCTATTTTAAATAAAAAGCAGCTTGGAACTGTACAAATAAGGAAAGGCAATTAAGTTTACGTCGGCGGGCTGATAAAACCCCCGCCGATGTTTCTTATGTCCAATGTTAGCTACCTTGTTATATTTCAAAGAATATCCCTGCTATTCGTGCTGTTATTGGCCTGCCTTTCCGTATTTCCAGGCTGTGAAAAAGACCCCGAAGTCATCACCAAAACGGTCGTTGAAAAGGATACAATTACCATCACAGCGACGGATACGGTTTTTGTGAACCTTACGGACACCGTTTCGCTGACTGAATTTATCCATGATACCGCCATGACATTCATTCTGGTGCGCCATGCAGAAACGACCGGGAGCGGCAGCAATCCCAATCTCAGTGCAGATGGGCTGGAACGGGCGGAGGAACTGGTGCGGGTGTTAAAAAATATTGGAATAGACGGCGTGTATTCCACCGATTTCAACCGTACCCAACAGACGGCCCTGCCAGTTGCAACGGACAAAAGTTTGAGCGTCAACACCTACAATCCCTCAGCTTTAAACGGTTTTGCCGATACTGTTTTGGAAAACCATCATGGCCAGATTGTCCTCGTCGTAGGCCACTCCAATACGACACCTGATTTGTTGAATATTTTGACAGGCACAAATGACTTTTCAGATTTGCCCGAAACGCAATACGACAACTTTTTTGTGGCCACTGTTTTTGAAAAAGGCCGGGCACAGGTCGTTCACCTGAAATACGGTAAGCCGACGCCTTAAACGCTTGGAAACCTACCATAAGAGCTTGTTTGCGATTTGGTGCTTGAGGCAAAAACGAGCTATTTTTTGTCAGTTTTTTAGGTTTTTGAAGGCGCATAGTTTGGCTACGCAACTGAAAAAAGCTGAAAAAATGGCGAAAAAGAGCCGTTTTGGGCCAAGTGACCAAATCGCAAACAAGCTCTAACTGGTAATTATTCCCTACCGCATCAGCGCCACATCGCCCGTCATTGCAATCCTTGTCGTTTGCCCGCAAATACGAACGATGGCACTTATTTTCCATACGAAAACACCTGGATCCATTAGTTTTCCACCCAAGCGTCCGTTCCAGCCATTTTGAATATCAATGCCCTCGTACACCATGCCGCCCCAGCGGTTAAAAAGGTGCATTTCAAAAAACAAAATTTCAACGCTCGCAGCGGGATAGGCTTTGAAAGTATCGTTCACGCCATCGCCGTTAGGCGAAAAGACATTGGGAATATACAATAAATCCGCAGGCAAATTATCGCCCCAATATACGTTGACATCATAGTCTTTTGTGCTGCAATCATCGCTGATTTGGAAACTGTAAATGCCCGGCTCGGTTACTTCAAACGAACGGTTGGTGCTGCCATCCTGCCAAAGCCAAGTCACGTCCCCGGCGCTGGAAATCACACGGGGACCGATATTGAAATAAGGATCGGTACAGGATAGGTAATAATCTTGCTCGGCGACTTCCAATGGCGGCATTTGGTCTATATCAATTGGCGTAGAATATTGGCAATTGTTGCCATCTTTTATCCAGATCGTATAACTACCGAGCGGCAATTGATTGAATTCCGTTTTATCGTCGAAGTTTTCTCCATCCAAAGAAGTGAGCAGGGGAGGCGTGCCGGTGAGCGAATGCAGCAAAATCCGGCCCCCATTTTCACCGGGGCAAATTCCTTGCGATAGCAGTTCAAAACTTGCGGCTGGCCACTCGCTGACCTGTATCACAAGGCTTGAATCGCAGCCTTGCAGGTTTGTGCCGCTCCAAATATATTGGTTGCCCGCATGGAGTGTTTCGCCATTGATTTCGACCGTTTCGCCCTGGCAGACTTTGATTTCCTGATAAATAGTGTCGGCCAAAAGGGCTGTTACCGTTACCGTCACCACCGAATCGCAGCCAAATTGGTTTTGCAATATAAATTCCTGCTGTTCCCCTGCTTGTAATATTTCATTGTTAAAAAATATACTGTCGCCTGGACAAGCCTGCATAGCTATTTGGGTAGAATGTTGTTCCAATTCCACGACGTATATTTCAACCAAACTATCGCAGCCAAATTGGTTTTTTAAAATAAGCGTATCCATTTCTCCAGGCATTATTATTTGGCCCAAAAACTCAATCGGCACACCGGGACAACTCGACATTTCTATTTGGGTAAAATCGGCCGCTAATTCATTGACAATTACTGTAAGCAGACTATCGCATCCGAATTGATTTTGCAAAATAAAGTCCTTTTGCTGGCCGGGCATCAGCATTTCGCCCATGAATTCAACCGCTTGGTTTGGACAAGATTCCAAGACCAGGGAAGCAGTATCGCTGGGCAATTCCACCACAATTACCGTAAGCAAACTATCGCAGCCAAATTGGTTTTGCAATATAAAATCCTCCTGCTGGCCGGGCATCAGCATTTCGCCCATATATTCAACGGGAATGCCGGGACAACTGCTTATTTCCATAAAACCCGTGCTGATGGGAAGGGCCGTTACCTCTGCCGTGAGGATGCTGTCGCAGCCATATTGGTTTTGCAATACAATGCTGGCTGTTTCGCCCGGTAGCAGCATTTCACCCATAAATTCAACGGACAAACTGCCGCAGCTTTGGAAGGCAAAATGCTCGCTGCTCGTGGGCAATGTTTCCACAAACACTGTCACGGTTGAATCGCAGCCTTGGCCCAAGGGAAATATAAAATCCTTCGACTGTCCGGCAAGGATGGAAGTTCCGTTGAAAATTGCGCTGTTGCCTTCGCAGGCGCTCAGGTTTATTTCGTTGAATACGGGGTTTTGGCAAGCCGTTTTAAGCAATAATTTCACAGCTACCGTGTCCCAGCAATCCACGATGGGGGCTTCAACTGCTGCGATGACGGCATCATATTCCAGGGACAAGGCAGAACTGTCAATTATCACTTCATATTCATTGGCTGGTAAAAGGGGAAACACAAAGCCGCTGCTATCCTGACTGCTGGCCTGGCCTATGATATTTCCATTTTGTACCAATAGTACGTCAATACCTGTCAATAGGCTGTCATTATAATCAATTGTATTGTTGAAATTGAGGTCCAACCATACATTTCCCACAATATCGCCGATGGGTTCTTCAATTTGAATGGAAATATTGTCCGAAGTAGAAATGCAGCCATATATGCTCGTCATTTCCACATAATAATCGCCATTTTCTGCCACGAAAAAATCCTTCACCGTCCCCTCCGGCGCTGGCACGGCATCTCCCTGGTAAAACCATTGGAATGCAGCTACTTCGGGCATTTCCGGCAAGCAAAATTCTTTTTGTCCACATATAGTAAAACAGCCTGTGGAAATGTTGGCCAATTGCGGGGCCTGGTATATTTCAATAGAATTGCTATTGGCCACGCAGCCAAATTGGTTGGTGGCTTGCACAAGGTATGTTCCAGCGGCAATGGCGTCAATATAATTGCCCATTTGCCCAGTATTCCATAAATAAGTCACATCCGGCTGCGGATCGTCAATGGTAAAAACAGCCGACATGCCATCGCAGATAGGGCCGGGCGGTTCAGCGTTAATGGAAACACTGGTAGGAGCGCCATGCACGGTCACTGCAAAAGGCCCTTCCACGCTGGTGCAGCCTGTGTTCAGGTCGGTGACGGTGACGCTAAATTCATGGATGCCCGCTGGCAACAAGGAACCATTGGCGCTGGCAAGTGACAATTGGTCGCCTGTAATGCCGTTGCTCCATTCGTAGCTGTATTTGATATTGCCGTTCATTTCCAAAAAAACGTCGTTGCCCTCGCAGGCAGAATATCCATCGCTATGGTAGGCTACTGGTTGCCCAAATTCGTTGAGTTCCACTGCCCGGATAGTGGCTACGGGGCCTTCTATAATGTCCACCGAGACGGGCGGCGCTGAATAGGTACAGCCTTGCGCATTGGTCAAGCTGACACTGTATTCGCCTGTTTCCGTGGCATTGATGCTGGAACCTGCTGCTCCATTTGACCAAAGCCATTCCACGCCGCCAGCGGGCGCCGATAAATCAACCCCAATGCCTTCGCAGGAAATGGGTGGGTTTTCGGGCGAAATGGTGCCCGATAAATTATTGGCTTCTACCCCTACTTCGTCCGTGTAAGTGGCCGAGCAACCGTAAACACTGGCAGCCGTGACCGTGACTGTATAATTGCCCGCTTCCGGATAGGTATGCGTGGGGTTTTTCTTGATGGAAAAATTGCCCTCGCCATTGGCGGGGTCGCCAAATTCCCAATTAAAAAGCACGGCATCGGGTGAAGCATCGGCGCTAAATCCAAGGGCAACGGCGGCACAATTGGCGGTCGGCGGGCCAAAGCTGACCGTCGGATAACCATGCACGATGATATTTTTCGAAAATGTCGAAATACATCCAGTGGAGGCTGTGACAGCAAGGGTCACGGTGTATTCACCCGCTTCGTTATATATATGCGTTGGATGCTGCAGGGCAGATATATTTTGGTTGCCGCTGCTTGGATCGCCGAAGTCCCATTCCCAGGAAGCAATACCAGCATCGGGCAAAAAGGTGGACAAGTCGTTAAATATCGTAGGAAGGCCCAGGCAAGTTTCCCTGGCCGCAAAATCGGCTCTCAATGGCACGGTGATTAAGGCAGAACTTTTTCCTCCGCAGGTGTCAGTAGATATGGGGCCGTTCATGACCAATCCCTCCATATATACCCTGTAAAAACCTGCTGTTGGGAAAGAGTAAAGAGGGTGTACTTCATGGGAAATAATTTCTTCTCTATAATACCAAAGCACTGTATTTGGGAAAAAATTGGTGGAAGTATTTGTAAATTGTACCTGATCGCAAGTTAGGTTTGACCAGGTATAGCTGATGGTTCCAATGGGGCTGCATCCTGCGCCCATCCCGATGGAATCAACACTATGTGTGGTAAATACTTCTGTTGCGCCTGGAGCCAGGCATTTCCCGTCCACGCAATGGCCACCAACCTGGGTGCATTCAATTAATTTGGCGGTATTGGAATTGGAAATGCATCCAAATTCATTGGTCACAGCCACATAATATTCACCCTCTTGGCCAGAATATATTAGTGGCGAATTAGTCCCAAATTCTTCCCCGTTTTTATACCATTGGAAATTAGTCGAAGTGGTCTGCACAGCATGAAGCGGCACCTCGAACCCGCATATTCCACCTTCGTAAGTTTCTGTCACAATTTTGGCCACAGGCGCAGGCAAGGCTTGTATGGTGAAAATGGTATTGCCCTTGCAGCCCAGCATATCGGTGGTTTCAACCCGGTAACTTCCCGGATATAATGCTGGCATGGCATCGGTGCTGATACTTTGGCCAGCGCTGTTTATCCATTGGAAGCTTTCAAAAGGGTGCGTTGTCTGAACCAGTGAAGTTGCATTTTCGCACAATGTATCCGGGTGAATCACCTCGGTTGGGTTGGGTGCTACCACCTGCACAACAAAGTTGCTTTCTTCGTCGCAAATCCTCACTGTCAATGTAGCGCCGCCGGGTTTTTGCCAAAAAACCTCCACATTGGACGAGCCTTGCCCCGATAGGATACTGCCCGCATCTGTCGGCTCTATTTGCCATTCATATTTTATATTTTGAAAAAAGGCCGTGCTATATGTGGCGCTGGCTTCTTTGCAGGCTGTTGCCTGGCCGCTGATGGTAAATGGCTGCAAGGTCTGCACATCCAGCGTATCGGCCAGGGAGAGGCAGCCAGGGCCGCTGAAATCCGTTTGCCGGAGGACAAGTTGGTAGGGCGGCGAACTGCCCCATTGCACGTTGATATTTTTGCCGGTTTTTTGTGAAATAATCCCACCATCGTTGATTTGCCAGGAGAAAGTGGCATCGGACAAATTGGACGAGGCCGTATAGGTGAAAGTATTATTGGGGCAAATGCTGGCCGGGCCTTCAATTGCTGGCGCTTCGGGCTGAGGGAGTACCAGTATGGTCATATTCATGCCGTCCAAACATCCAAAAGGAAGTGTGGAAACCGCTTTCAAATAATAGGTGCCGGGCGGAAAATTCCAAACTGGCGCAATAGTCGAAGCGCTGTTTTTTGTCCAAATGACAGCCCCGGTGGTATCCAGTATGCTCCAATTGGCACTTAATGACTGCGATTCAATTTGTGCGTAGCATTTAAAATTGGGACTGCTGCCCTGGCATACTTCTGTCGGACCATTTATCAGGTAATTGGCTTTTAATAATACGGAAAGACTTCCTTCCCCAGAACAACCGAGGAAACAGTTATCATAAGATACTTTTATCAATTCATCCGTATAAAATATATTGCTGTAATTTTTCCACTGAACCGTGATTTTATTGCTTCCCTGCCCCTTTACCAAGGTAGCTAAACTGGGCATTTTCCAAATAATTTCCGAGCCTTCCTGAGGGTCAATATAATATTCCACCAATTCTCCCGAACAAACCGAACTTGGTCCATATATAGTGGACTGAGGGGCTATGATGCTGATTTCTTTGTTGACGTGTTTGTCGCAAACACTGGTAGTGCAGCCGCTCACCGTTAATTCTACCGTGCCTTTTGTGCCGTTTTTCCATAATACCGTCACATAATTGTCCGATATTCCGCCACCATTTTTCAAAATTCCATTTGAACTGATATTCCAATGATATTCCGAACATACAACATTGGCCGTATAAGTAGTAGAATCTCCTGCGCATATTGGGCCTCCGCACAATATTTCCGGTATTTCAGCATCTTCTACATGGATCAAAATAGCGGTCGTATCGGAGCAAAAACAGCTATTGCGGGCGATGAGTTTTACTTCGTAATTTCCTGCTTGATTAAAAGTGTGCAAGGGTTTTTCCAAAGCGGAACTTGTTCCGTCGCCAAAATCCCAAATTACCGTGCTTGAGTAGGCACTTTCATTGACAAACTGGATAGATTCGCTTTTGCACAAATCAATTTGCCCGTTGGGAGCCAAGGGCGAAGTAGAAAATTTTGCAATGGGATCTGGCTGTATTTTGACGCATATTTCACCCGATTGTGAACAGCTTGCATCGCAGGAAACCACCAAATCCTGTGAAATAGTTATATTGTTTGGAATATAGCGACCAATTATCCTGTATTGCCCAGGCGCCAACAATTGATAAAAACCAGTATTGAAGCCTGAATTGCCATTCATGCTGACCGTATCCGAATTAATTAGGTCAATAATTTTCAACTGCCAGGGATGGGTGATATATTCAAATGTATTATTGTTGTAAAAATCAGAACGAAAACCTCGGAATCGGTAGTTTTTCAAGCCATCTTGGTTGCAATTATCGGAAATCGGCAATGCGATGATATCAAAACCAGGTGAAGTGGTAATGGTGAAACTGCATTTGCCAAGGGGCTTATCCGGGTTTCTCACCCATATATCATAATCGCCGGGGGCCAGGTTTTCCAGCTTGAAATTGTCCAAATGCTGCCAAGACGTGCCGTCGTCGAAGGAAACATCAAAAACAGTCGGTAAAATATGGGTCTGGATAAATGCAATGCCATCGCTTTTGCCCGGCCCGGTGGCTGGGATAGCCTGGCCACATTCCAAGACCGGAATCCCGTTGTCGGGCAGGAAACTCGCTTTTACTTTTCCATTTCCGGCCGCCCCCCAATCCACGGCTACTTCATCACCCTGAATGCCGTAAGCGGCGGCTCCTTCCACATACCAAACCACTTCATGCCCTTCCGGATTGTCAATGGAATAAGTGACCGAACTGTTTTCGCAAGCACTCTCACAGCCACTTGCGCCGGGGCACAAACTGGTAGATTGTATCAGCAAATCTTCGCTGTGCGGGTCGCAGGCACCTGAATCGTAAAAATCGGGGCAACCGTCGTTGTCATCGTCCGGGTCGTTTTGGTTCACTAAACCATCAAGGTCAAAATCGCAGGTGGGCGAACAGGCAAACGGAATGCATGGATGGTTGTCATTTGGATCGTACTGGAGGTCGAACGGATCAACATCGGCGAAGAATCCATCGTTGTCATTGTCAATGGTATCGGCCAACAGGGAAGGCATCACCCAAGGATGGTTGCTCGTTTCGGGCCATTTGGTTGCCCCATTTAAAGCATCAATTCCATTGGAAGCGGTTGCCATAAATGGGCACAGTGCAATAGCGTAAACACAGAGTAAGCGTAGCGTTGACATTTGATTTCTATTTTTAATTCGCAAATAATTAAAGAAGGCCACCAATGGCAGCAGTGAAAGGGCAAGCATTTGGAAAAGGCTTGAATGATAAGAAGGGGGGCGGGATATCATTCAATGTTAAAAAAAAAGGCTGGAAACCGGGATAATAAAAATGAAAAAATATATAGCCACATTGATTTACAAAAAAGCTGTTAATCAATGCTTTGCAAGTTCATCGTTCATCATTTATCGTTCATCATTCACTAATGGTGGGAGGTTTTGATTTTAAGTCAAAAAATAAGCCAGTTATACTGTACGCTAATAGGTTTTCCCGATATTCGGGAAAACCTATTAGTGCGAAGTATAGAAGCGGCTGCGCTATTATATTTTAATAAAAAAAAAGCAGCCTGCCCAAAATCCGGACAGGCTGCCCTCGCTATTATTTATTCAGAAATCCATTTTTATCAACGCACCAGCGTCACATCGCCCTCATACATTTCTACCCTGCCATCTATGAATTCTATTTCGGCAAAATAAACGAACACTGCCGGATCCATTGGCTTTCCACGGTGGTTGCCGTTCCAGCCATACAAGGGATTGTTCGGCTCAAAATCATAATATTCATACACCGATTCGCCCCAGCGGTTGAAGACGAGGAAAGATTTCACCTTCGTCACACTACGCCCGGCAAAAATCATAAAGACATTGTTTTGACCGTCTCCATTGGGCGAGAAGGCGTTCGGGATGTACACCGGGCGGTCTTTTTTAACAAAAACCGTGATCTCGTCCCCGTCGGTACAGCCGTTTTCATCAACCATCACGCTGAACGTCGTTTGCTGTATCGGGCTAATCCAATTGACCTCGCAAGTGTCGCAGTCCAGCAAGCTTCCGGGCGACCAAACTACATTGTCCAGTGAATCGAACGGTGGCGTGGTTACAATGGAAAGTCTGGCTGAATCTCCCAGAATGATCAGGTTGTCAGTGCCTTCTACTGTATTTTCCAAAGTGAAATCAACATTGACCTGCTCTGGTTCTATCACCCAAAAGGTCTGCGTACCGCCACAGCCTGCTCCATCCAGTATTTCAAGGGTAAAGGAGCCAGGGCTGAGGCTCGTGAATTGTTTCTGGGTAGTAAATGGCCCACCATTGAAGGAACATAGATAAGGCGGTACGCCGCCTGTGATGCTGTCCACCACGATGTAGCCATCCGCTTCGCCAAAGCAGCTTACTCCTGCCACACGCACGTGGGCTTTTGGCTCGGAGACAATTTGATCAACCACCGCCACATCCGAATCGGAGCAACCCGTCAGGGGATAGGTAACCGTCAAAGTATAAGTACCTGCACTGGTAGTTGTTGGATGCAAAATGGTCGAATCAGAAAGGCCGCCACCGCTCCAGGCATAGTCCACGCCAGCCGAGGTATTGTCGCCCCCCAGAGCCGCTTCCGTATCGTCGCAATCCAGTTCATAATCAATTCCCGCATCGGCCACCGGCAGTGGGTTGATGATCACGTCCACCGTGGCCTGGTCGTTGAGGCAGGGTGGGGTGGTGGTCACAGTGTAGGTGTAGGTAAATGTGCCAGGATTGAGTGCTTGCACATTGAGCGAACCGCCAGAAATGGTGTTGCCGTTGGCATCCGTCCATTCTCCGCCAGCGTCTTCGCCGCTCAGGTTGTCGCCGAGGTTGATCATTTGAGAAATATCGTCGCAAAACTCAAAATCCTGCGTGGCCGTGCCTGCTTCCACATTTTCGCTGACCGTCACCGTTTGTGATTCGTTGATGGTCGTCATGCAGCCTGTGCCGAGGTCGGTCACGGAAACGACGGTGATGGTTGTCGTGTTGGACAATGGCAATGTGAAAGTGACTGGACTGATATTGAAATTTTGGTTCAAAGGAATAGCGCCCACCATATACGACACGGAATATTGTGGCCCAACGCCAGTGAAATTCACCGTCACTTCGGCCAAATCACCCTCGCAGATGGCGTCGCTGGCCACCATGTTCAATTCCGGCGATTCATTCCAAAGCACGGGTGTGCCAGGGGCAATATCGAGGCATACATCGTCCAGGTCAACCCCGCCGCTGCCGTCGTTGTCGCCTGCCACGGCACTGATGTAGTAGGTCACGCCCGTTTGCATGGTATTTGGGTCAAATGTGAATGTTGGTTCTGTATTGGTATCAATAACATTCCCCAAAACATTTCCGCTTTCGTCGTGCAGGTAGTAGATCAGCACATCTTCCCCAACATCAAGTATCGTGTCCATAGAGCTGGGTACCGTGATGGTTTCCCCAAAACAAGCAGCGATCAGCCCTGTTGACATAGTGCCAGCATCGGTGGTACAGTTGCAGTCTTCCGTTCCAGTGATCTGGTCTGGGCCGCAGCCGTTGGCATCGTCCACCGTGAAAGTGTAAGTAGCCAAACTGGCAATCGGGTTGCTGGTAAAAGTATTTCCTGTCAATGTGCCGGAATTGGCTGGCAGCACCGTGTAAGTGGCCGGATTGCCGCCACTTATTTGAAAACTAACGGTGAAGGTATTGGTGGACAAATCGCACTGTGTGCTTACGTTTTGGATTTGCGGCGGCAGGTTTACAGCGACTGTTGCCGAACCTGATACCGTACCGGGGCAATTAGCATCGCTAAACGCTGATAAAGTGTAAGTAGTAGTGCTGCTGGGAGCCACATTCAGGTCATAATTGGGCGACATGATGTTCGACAAAACCTGCCCATCCAACGTCACCTGCCAGGGCTGGTCGCCCGTGAACACTATCTCCAAATCAGTGTCCTCGCCCATGCAAAGGCTGGCGTCGCCGCTCAGCGTCGCCGTTGGTATTTCATAAAAAGTAACTGGTGTACCCTGCGCCACGGCCAAACAGCCATCCAGCAAATCCACAATGCCGGAGCCGTCGTTGTTGCCCACCACCGCAGAAATATAGTAGGTGACGCCATAGTTCATGTTGGCTGGGTTGAAACTGAAACTGGCAGTTGTGCTGCTGGTGGCCAGCACCGTTCCTGGGTTCGTGCCGCTGTTGGTATGCAGGATGTAACCTTGCACATCATCTGGGTCAAGTACTTCCAGGGCATCGTCATAAGTAGCCATTACAGGACCGTCACCGCACTCGTCAATGGCGCTGCCCGTCATCACGCCTACAGCAGTGGTGCAGTCGCATATTACCTCGGTTTGCTGCACCGTTTGTGGGTCGCAGCCGTTTGCATCGTCCACGGTGAAAAGGAAGCCCTGTCCATCCGGGATGTTGCTGCTGGTAAAAATATTGCCGCTCAATGTGCCAGTAGAAGGCGTGACAAAATAAGTGGAGCCGTCGCCCCCACCGATGGTGATTTGTACCGTATAAAATGTACCGCTGGGGTCGCAAGTCACGGTGGCAGAAGCCGTTACGCCCACATTCGCCGTGATGTCGCTGCAACCACTGGCCGTGCCGGGGCAGTTCACATCGTTCATGGCCGTCAGGCAAACCGAGCTCGTCTGGGCATTTGCAATGGTCAATGTGTATGGATTGCTGCTAATGCCGTTGATGGTTTGCGGGCCGGAGCCGTCATCATACGTGATGCTCCAGGGGCTGGAGCCTGTGAAATTGACGGTCATGTTGGCGGCATCGCCTTCGCAAATAACTGGGTCGCCACTCAAGATTGCCGTTGGTATTTCATAAAAAACAATCGGCGTCCCCTGCGCCACGTCCAGGCAGTCGTCGTTCAAATCCACGCCGCCAGCGCCGTCATTATTTCCCACCACAGCCGACAAATAATAGGTCGTGCCATAGGTCATCGTGGCTGGGTTGAAACTAACCGTTGGGCTGTCAAAAGTGCCAATAATGGGCGGCACGAGATTGATGCCACTGCCATTGTGGAGAATAAAAACAAGTGTATCGTCGGCATCGAAGACGTGCATATTGTCGTAACCAGCGGTCACAGGGCCGTCGCCACATTCATCAATTGCTGGGCCCATGTCCCCGGCGGCGGTTGCGCAGTTACATGGCACAGATGGATCGTCCACCGTCACGGGATTGCAATTGTTCCCATCGGTCACCACAAAAGAATATCCATTGCCAGCGGGGATGGGGTTGCTGGTAAACATATTGCCCGTCAAAGTGCCGTTCAGGGGCGTTACGCTGTACGTGCCCGGGTCGCCGCCGTTGATGGTAAAACTCACGGTAAAAGTGGTATTGGTACCATCGCAGGGCGATTGGATGTTGCTCACGGTTGGTGCAGTGTTCAACGTCACGGTGCCTCCGCCTGACACCGTTCCGAAGCAGCCGTTTCCATCCGTTAAATTGATCAAAGTGATATTCCCAGCCTGGGATTGTCCCAACATCAGGGTGTGTGGGCTGGAAGGAATGTTGATGGGCGCTTGGTTCGTACCGTTCACGGCATAGGTCAGATTCCAGGGTGCCTGTCCTGTCAAGGTGATAGTCAAACCCGCCGTTTGTCCGCTGCCCTGGCAAATGCTTTCATTGCCGCTTAAAGTGGCTGTGGGCGTTGGGAATTCCGAAACCGTGGCCGTGCCGCTGACAATGCCCGGACAGCCTGCGCCGCCTGACAAACTCACCAATGTATAATTTCCGACTTCCGTCGCAACCAATGTATAGGGGCTATTGGAAATATTCAAGGCTGGTGATTGCGCCACGCCACCAATGGCATAAACAAGCGTCCAGGGCGATAAACCTGTCAAAGTAATGGTCAGGTTAACATCGTCGTTGCTGTTGGCACAAACATTTCCGCTGCCGCTGATGGTAGCGGTTGGTGCTGCCGCAACATTGACAGTCAAACAAGCAGGATTGCTCGAACCGCAGGAGTTGTTGGCGGTTACGCAAACTTGTACCGAACCGGAACTTGGCCAGGTCACCTCGATACCCATTCCGTTGTTGATGGGGGTAAAAGGGGTACCGTTTGAGATCGTCCAAGTGTAGCCAGTCGGTGCAGGGTTGCCTACGGGCGTCACCGTGTATTGTACCGTTTCACCAGGACAAGGGTTGTTGTCGCCAGTGATTTGGGGGGTTTGCGGCACGTTGTTGTCTTTGATGACGGTCACGCATTTATTGTCGGTACAGGAAACCCCTCCCCTGGCATGTGTCACTGTCAAGCAATATTGGCCGGGAAGGTTAGCAGTGGCCATGTTTCCATTCGTCGGCCCACTGATGCCACCGGCGGGGCCAGTCCAGCTATAAGTCGTAGTTACACTAGCCGAGCAAGTGGAACCTACTGTAGAAGCCGAGCCGTTCAGTGCCACAGTAGCCCCAGGATCACAGCTTAATACGCCAGGTGGGGCAATATTTGCGATGGGGCGCAAAATGGCCAAGTCCACCACCGTCGTACTGTCGCAGCCTTGCCAGTTTAGGCATGAATTGGAATGGGCGCCGCAAGTATTGAAGGTATTTCCACAAATATCAAAAGTAGCAGGGTAGCAGAGCGTCACGTTCAGCAACACTGGGGGAATGGGCGGAATTGGGCTTAAAATACAATGGATGGCACTGTCGCAGCCCAACCACGAATCCATGATTACTTCCGTCAATCCAGGCGTACAAGCCTGCATGTCGCCACATGGAACGCACTCTCCCAAGCAAGGACTGAAAGTGAGCACCGTCGGCGGAATGGGTGTAATGGTAATAGGCAGCGGGGCGGAAACTGCATCTCCAAAACAAACATTTGTATAAGAAGCGACAATTGCTGTGGCACCTGGTGTGAGCCATTCTATTGTCACCGTTGCCTCATCATCGGGGCCTACGATGACCCCAAAAGGTGAAATCCCGCTCCAGGAGATGATGTTGCTGTTGTTCCCACAACCGCCTGAAATGTCTGGGTTGGGATTCATGGTGTAGGTGATGGTGGAGCCGGGGCAAACGTTTTGTGGTCCGATTACGGTATAGTTGGCCGGAGGTGGCGCAATCACACAATCCGTAGTATTGATAGTGAAATCGCAAAAGTCGCCGGCCCAGCCGTCCACCATCAGGTAATAGGTACAGAATGGTGTCAGGTTGTTTGCCGTTACCGAGCCATTTTGTGCCACGCCGGGGCTCCAGCAGTTGGACACCGACACGAAGTCGTTGCAAGTAGTGGTGCTGTAAATCTCAGCCTGGATACCGCTTCCCGTTCCTGCTCCCGTACAGTTGAACACGGTGAAATTAAAGGTCACTGTGCCGCTTTGTGGGGCCAAAAACGCCCACCATTGGTTGTTCTCAATCGAACCGCAGAAAGGTCCAGGCACATCGCAAGTATTGGAACCCGGTATCGTTGAACCTGTATAGCCGTTCAAAAGGCATGGGTCGCACAGGATGCAGGCACCCTCGGCGCACAAAGAGCCTTGGCCCATGGGCGGCCCGGTACAGATGTCCAAATTGCATTGTGAATAAAGGTCTAAGGAGAAGATGGTCAGAAGGGAAAGCAAAAAATTGAAGGTAAAAACTCTCTTCATCGTACAGGTATTAAAGGTGATTTCGCCAAAAAAAACAGACCTGTCAGGTTTGGCTAATTAGTGTGAAACAAGTCCAACATTTTCCAACCTAACAGGTCTGTTACCAGGGTGAATATTTAAAAAGGCGGGTCAAAGGTAAAATAAGATTCTGCCTTTTTAAATGCTTTGAAGAATTTTTATTGATGGAGCGTGGGTGAAATTTAACAAAAATATTGCAGGCTTATTTTGGCTTCCGGGCTTTAAAATTGTTGTTGTTCGGCCTCATATTGCGATAATACTGCACCTATCGTACCAACATCACATCGCCCTCAAAAATTAGCGTCTCGCCGTCAATAAATTCCACTTCGGCAAACCATGTGAAAACCCCAGGGTCAAGTTGTTTGCCGCGGTGTGTGCCGTTCCAGCCCAGGTTTGGGTCGTTTGGCGGAAAGTTAAAAAACGAATAAACAGTTTCCCCCCAACGGCTGAACAATGCGAATTGCTTGACCAGCATTACGCTTTCCCCACCAAAAATAGTCAGGAAATCATTAAAGCCATCGTTGTTCGGGCTGAAGGCATTTGGCACAAATACCGGGCGGCGCTTGTCCACCACCACCGTGATTTCATCGCTGGCCGAACATCCGTTTTCGTCGCTGACCATGATGCTGTAGGTCGCTGTTTCCAATGGCGTGACTGTCAATTCAGTGCAGGTTTCGCAGTCAACAGCTATCTCCGAAGGTGTCCAGGTGATGTTTTCAATTGTATCTGGGAACACAGTGGCTTTTAGTGTTACGCTATTGCCCAAAACCAACAATTGTGAATCCAGGCCGACAGTGGCCAAAGAAACCGTTACTTCCGAAGGTTCGGCAATGGTGAACTCGTCCGTCCATTCGCAGCCGGCATTGTCCACAATAGTCAAGGTGTAAGTCCCTGCGCCCAGCCCTGAAAACAGGCTATTGTTGCCAAAAGGCTCATTGTCAATGGAATATTGATAGGGAGGTGTGCCTCCTTCGACCGTTTCCACCAAAAGGAAGCCATCATTGCTGCCAAAACAAATTGGATCGGATGATTGCACGGATGAAGCATTGGGCGCATCGGCACTCGGCAAAACCTCCACGGCGGCACTATTGGAGCAGCCATTGTTTTGGTTAAAAACGGTCAAGCTGTAAGTACCCGCCTGATCCACATCTGGTGTGGGCGTATCGCTACCCAAAAGGATATTCCCGTCCGCCGTTGTCCATTCATAATCAAAACCGCTGCCGCTGCTCGAAGCCGAGGCGTCCAGCGTGATGGTGGTAGTAGTGCAGGTCAGCAAATCAGCTTGCTCAATGGATACTTCCGGCAAATCCACCTGCTCGTCCACAGGCGCATTGGCCGAGGCAGAACAGCCCGAAGGGGTTGTCACTGTGAGCGTATAATTGCCTGGTGCTGTTATGCTTGGATTTTGATCCGAAGAGGTAAAACCGCCCGGCCCAGTCCAAGCCCAAGTAACATCGGTTTGGTTGGAATTGCCTTGCAATAGAACAGAATCAACCGTGCAGGTCAAAGTGCCGCCCACAGCACTGGCCGTAGGCACGTCCGAATCAAGCTCCACATCGGCGGTGGCAGTTGCAGTGCAACCATTGGCTGCCGTCACGGTCAAAGTGTAAATGCCGCCTTCGTTCACGTCGGGATTGGCTTGGCTGGAAGTAAAACCGCCCGGCCCTGCCCATGCATAGCTCACGCCGGGTGTGGCCGAATTGCCTTCCAAGGTAAGCACAGGGTCTTGGCAGGTAATCAAACCGCCTGTTGCCGTGGCGTCCGGCTGTTCAACATCTTCCGTTACAAAGGCATCCTCCAAGGCCGTGCAGCCATTGGGCGCCGTCACGGTCAACGTGTAGGTACCTGCCGTTGAAACACTTGGACTGGCTTGGTCGGAAGTAAAACCACCGGGGCCTGTCCAGGCGAAGCTAACACCGCTTGTTGTCGAACTTCCTTCCAAAGTTATATCGGTCACGAGGCAGGTAATTTCACCTCCTTGCACAGCAATATCAGGTGTATTGGAGTCTGCGCTGACCGTTGCTATGGCGCTGGCCGTGCAGCCGTTCGTGCCTGTTACGGTTAGAATATAATCGCCAGCCGCTGAAACGGTTGGGCTTTGGTCGCTTGAGGTGAAACCGCCCGGCCCGGTCCATTCAAACACAGCGCCCGGCGTCGTTGAACCGCCAGAAATGCTCAGTGTTCCAGCCAAGCAAGTCAAGGTGCCGCCCGTGGCCGTTGCATCAGGTTCCGCTATATCGGCGACAACGGTGGCGAATGCGGTCGAAGAACAACCATTGACAGCCGTAACTGTCAGCTCATAATCGCCAAGTTCCGTAACCGTTGGATTTTGTTGGTTGGAGGTAAACCCGCCCGGCCCTGTCCAGGCGTAGTCTACGTTTTGCGTAGTGGAATTGCCCTGCAACTGAAGGCTGTTTTGCAAACATGTCAAGGTGCCACCCGTAGCCGTTACATTGGGGGCATTGGCATCTTGCGCCACAGTGGCATTGTCGTTGGCCGTGCAGCCATTGGGGGCTGTCACGGTCAAGATATAATTTCCAGTGTTCGTGGCGATAGGGTTTTGTTCATCGGAAGAAAAACCGCCCGGCCCCGTCCACGACCAGAGCACTCCCGCTGTGGTGGAGGTGCCTGTCAATGAAATTGAAGTGGTGCCGCAGCTTAATATTCCGCCCGTTGCGTTCACGTTGGGCGTTTGGATGTCTTCCAATACCGTTGCAGTGGCAGTGGCCGTGCATCCGTTTGCCGCCGTTACGGTCAAAACATAATCACCGGCTTGGCCCACAACTGTGTCTTGTTCATTTGAAACAAAACCGCCTGGCCCGCTCCATGAATAGCTAACGCCTGTCGCCGAAGAACTTCCGCTCAATAAGAACTCAGGATTATTGCAATCAATCGTACCGCCGGAGGCATTGGCATCCGGCAAGGAGGCATCCGCTGTCACGGTGGCGACCGAGGAGGCGGTGCAGCCATTTGTGCCAGTGACTACCAAGGTATAATCTCCCGGCTCTGTTACGGCTGGATTGGGATCATTGGAGGAAAATCCGCCCGGCCCCGACCACTCAAGGGTGGTAACATTCGCACCAGTGCTGCTTTCAAGGGTCACACTGGTTTCGGTACAGGTCAAATTGCCGCCCAGGGCCGTCACATCCGGCGGCTCATTGTCCAAAATAACCACGGCGGTCGCTTGGGCCGTACAGTTGTTGGCGGCCGTGACGGTCAAAACGTAATTCCCCGCTTCGCTTACCGTTGGGTTGTTTTGGTTGGAAGTAAAACCATTTGGCCCTGTCCAAGCGAAGGTCACGCCTGGCGTATTGGAATTGCCGCTCAATTGCACATCGGCCACATTGCAATCAATCGTGCCGCCATCCGCCGAAACATCAGGTACGCCAGCGTCCTGCATGACAGTTGCTGAGGCGGTAGCCATACAGCCATTGGCACTGGTCACCGTCAAGATATAAGTACCTGCCTGTGAAACGCTTGGGTTTTGCTGATTGGAACTAAAACCGCCCGGCCCGCTCCAAGTGAAAGTCACATTGGGTGTATTTGAGCCTCCCGTTAAGGAAACGCTGCCCGTGGTGCAGGTCAGTGTGCCGCCGGAAGCGCTGGCGTCTGGCTGGGCCACATCTTCTGTCACTGTGGCAGATGCCGTAGCAGAGCATCCATTGGCGGCAGTAACGGTCAAGACATAGGTGCCGGGTTCGCTGACGCTGGGGTTTTGGGCATTGCTATTAAAACCATTTGGCCCTGTCCAGGCGAAGCCCACGCCTGCTGTTGTTGAATTTCCCAGTAAAACAATGGTGATGCTATCGCAATCGAGCATACCGCCGCTGGCCGTTGCATCCGGCATATTGGCGTCTTGGGTGACTTCGGCAGTGGCAGTGGCGGTACAGCCATTGGCAGCCGTCACGGTCAAGGTGTAGGTACCTGCCTCCGACACATTGGGATTTTGCTGATTGGAACTAAAACCATTTGGCCCGGCCCAAGCGAAAGTAACATTGGGCGTGGTGCTGCTCCCGGCCAATGACAGGCTGGTGCTTTGGCAATCCAACATACCGCCCGTGGCACTGGCATCGGGTTCCATATTGTCTTCGTCAACAAGGGCAGTGGCTTGTGCCGAACAACCGTTGGCAGCCGTGACCGTCAAAGTGTATGTGCCGGGTGCGCTAACATTTGGATTTTGTTGATTGGAGGTAAAACCGCCTGGCCCTGTCCAGCCGTAGGTCACTCCTGCGGTGGTCGAGTTGCCGCTAATGCTGATGGAGTTATTGGTACAGGTCAAGGTGCCGCCTGTTGCGCTGGCATTCGGCAGGTTGGAATCGCCCGTGACGGTGGCGGTGGCCGTAGCGGTGCAGCCATTGGCCCCGGTAACAGTTAAAGTATAAGTGCCTGTGGAAGAGACACTTGGATTTTGTTGGTTGGAAGTGAAACCGCCCGGCCCTGTCCAGGCGTAGGTCACGTTGGGCGAAGAGGAACTGCCCGTTAAAATCACACTGGAAGCGGCACAGGACAAAACGCCGCCCGTGGCCGTCACGTTTTGTGGTGGATCGTTGGCTGCTGTTACCGTTGCCGTTTCCTGGGCGGTGCATGTGTTCCCATTGACGGAACTGTTGATGGTCAAAGTGTAATCTCCTGGTGTGGTGGCGGTATAAGTTGGGCCTGTGCCAACGACCGTGCCGCTTGAGTTGGTCCAGGAGTAAGTGAGATTATTGCCTCCCGCCGAACTGGATCCGTCCAAGATGACAGGCGCTCCGTTGCAGGAAATGGAACCCCCGCCGGTGATGACTGCATCGTTTGGCACGGCTATCAAATTCAAGGCAACGGTACTGTCGCAGCCCTGCCAAGTTTGCAGGACTTCTTCATAAAGCCCTGATTGGCAATATGTTTCATTAAAAAAAGTGAAGCAATCACCTTCGCAAATTTCTTCTACTAAAACCGTGTAAGCAGGTGCGGCGGGCAAAAGGATCAAATCAACGATACTGTCGCAGCCTTGGTAGGAATTGAAGGTCATGGGATAAACGCCCGGCCCGAAGTAGGTCTGCCCATTGGGGCCTACGTAATTTTCACCCAAACAAATTATATCGCTCACTGGGACGGTAATGATGTCATTCACCGTTATCGGAATGCAGGTTGGGGAGGAGGTTTCGCAACTGGCCTCAGCCTCCACGCAGAGGGTGTAAACCCCCGTAGCATCAAAAGTGACATTGACAGTGTTGTTGCCATTGCCTGAGATAGTGCCTGTGGCTGGGCTGAGCGACCAATTATAGGTCACGTTGGCTTGGTTCGGCACGCTGTAATCCAAGGAAGCGCCAGGGCAAGCGGTCGGGCTGCCAATCAATGGTGCGGGGGGTGTAACGCCCGGTCCTATTGGCGGCGGGCCAAACTGCGCCGAACCGGCAAATTCTATGGTAAAACCAGTACCGTTGTCGGTGATGTTGTTGGCCAGGATGTAATAAGTGGTGCCAGCGGTAATATTGATGGTCGGTTGAAATTCCGTGTTCCCTGGTACCCCAAAAGTGACATTGGGGGTGGAGGAAATGCCCGTTGGGACAAAAGGCCCCGGCGGGTTAATTGGGCCGGTATAGTCGCAGGATGCAAGGGTGGAGCCGTTGCAGGGGCAGGCCCCCGAAAACACGGCAAAATCAAAATCTGCCCCCAGGTTGTCGGGCGTGATCATCATCTCAAATGTGCCGGAAGCCGTGCATTGGAAGGAAAACCAATAGCTGTCCTGCTCATTGGTGTTGATGCAGGAACACTGGCTGACATTTTCAGCAGCGCCGCCGCCGTTGTTGCTGGCAATGGTAACATCAAGCGGCCCCAACAACGGCTGGGCATCGCAACAATCTTGCTGGGAAAAACAGGGCAAGGCACAGCCAAGGATCAACAATGTGAAGAGGTAAATTTTTTTCATATTTCAGTAAAAAGTTGTTGGGCAACAGCAAAATTCAGCGCTGTAGCCGGGTGATTTTCAAACATCGCCATTTGGCAAGGGTCAATCTTTTTTTGGCAGGCTTTTACTGAAAGGCGTTAGGCGGATATTTTTAGATGGGCGCAAAGATTATGCAAACCTATGAAACTGCGTAATGTTCGATTGCCCGTTTTTTGTAGGTTAGTGGACTTATTTTGATTTTTCTTTTTGGGCAAAATTTTGTTTTCATTTGGCGGGCTACCGTTTTACTTGTTTGTAAAAATAGCCAAATCACTAAACTTTGCGGCGCTTTATAAAATTATTGTCCTGGCTTTTCGTCTATAAAGGCGATTTAACGTCGGGGGAGTTTTCGAACTCTGTCCGTTATCCACAGGATTGATGAATTGAAACAAAAGACCTCGCAGAGGTCAGAATTCCTACACAACTATTCCATGGATATCAACAGGTTTTCCGCCCCTCCTCAACGTTTAAGCTGGAGTGTAGGAAGTTATTTTTGACTGTTATTAAATCTCTTATGAAGAATTTATTCCCATTTTGCTTGCTTTTCCTTTTTGTAAAAATAAATGCCCAGGAACCTATGGAAGTGCTCCGAACCGCAGCGGTGGATCGCTACAGTCCGGTGTACAATGTTTTTATTGATGCCGACAACAACAAATGGGTGGGCAACCGCAAGGGCCTTTTCCAGGTACATTCCTCCGAACAGGCCAGCCCCATCGCCCTGAAAGCCGATGAATGGTCGCTGCTGCAAACCAGGGACGGCAACGCCGACCTCCGGTTTCCACTGGCCGATCTGCTCCTGAAAATGGGCGAAGAAGGCAAGGGCATCCAAAGCAAACAAGACCGGATCACCGCTGCCATTTTTGATGAAAAAAGAAAGGAAATGTGGGTGGGCACGAGAAGCTCCGGCCTGTTTCAGTTTAAAACAGAACCCGCTTTAAGTTTGGTGAAACGCCACCACAACGGCAATTCAAAACTGGCTTCCAATCAAATCAATACCTTGTTTTTTGACCAAAAAGGACAGCTTTGGATAGGCACAGGCGAAGGTGCAGTTTATGGCCCCGGCGACAACTGGAACATTGCCGAAAAGGATTTCAACATCCGTGCTTTCGCCCAAAACGGTACGGATGTATGGGTGATGGGCGACGGCCTCCTGTGGAAAGTGGACGCCAGGGGCAAATGGTCGGGCGAGGCTTTTTCCGACAATTATATGGAGGGGACTTTGGTGGACATCGCCTTCGACAACAATGGTCTGCTTTGGGCCGCTTCCGAAATCGTCGCCCGCTTCGACCCCGCTACCGGGGAGGCGCAGTTGTTTGGCCCCATCGAGTATTTTACCAGCCAGGATGTGTCCTGCATTGCTGTTGACAAGGATAATTCCGTGTGGATTGGCACCAACGACAAAGGGCTTTACCTCATCCAAAAGGCATCCACGCTCTACCTCACCTTGCAAGTGGACAAGGAACTTGGCTGCAATTCCACAGTAAAAAATGCTGCCCTGAAAGTGACCGTCAGCGGTGGCGAGGAACCTTACAAATACCAATGGTCAGGCCCCAACGGGGCAACAGGTTTGAGCGGCGCAACGCCCGGCAACCTTGGCCCCGGCGAGTATGCCCTGACCGTGACCGATGCGGCCGGCAAATCAAAAACTTCCAACGTGGCCATTGCCGACCCAAACATGACCCTGACCATGAAAGTACAAAAACAGGTCGGCGAAGACGGTGCTGCCAACGGCTCGGCTACCGTGGACGTGAAGGGCGGCAAGGCTGGCTACGATTTTAAATGGGACAACGGCGAAACGACCAATACGGCCGTGAAACTCGCAGAGGGCAGCCACAGTGTAACGGTGACGGACGAAGCTGGCTGCACGGCCACGGCTTCCGTCAACGTGCCACGTAAAATTGGCGAGTTGGGTTTAACCATTGTTTTAAAACAATCTGTCAAATGCGAGGGTGGAAAAGACGCCGTGCTGGAAGCCAATGTCTCCGGCGGCAAAACGCCCTACCAATACCAGTGGAACATCACGGGCGTGATGCAGGGCACCAGCCTGAACGGCTTGGCTCCCGGCCCTTATGCCCTGACGGTGACCGATGCTGTCGGGCAGTCGGCAACGGCGGAATATGTGGTGGAAGCGCCAAAGAGCATCGTAATTTCAACCAAAGTGGAAACCCCGGCCAGCACGGGCAATGCGGATGGCAAGGCCAGTGCAAAGGCAACGGGCGGTTCTGGCAATTTTAACTTCAAATGGGACAATGGAGAAACAAGCGACGTAGCTACTAAATTGGCCCCCGGCAACCACAGCGTCACGGTGACGGATGCCGCAGGCTGTAGCAATACGGCTTCGGTGGTTATTTTGGAAAACATCTTGCCGCTGGCGGTCAATATTTCACAAAAAACCGAACTAAAATGCGCCGGTGCAAAAGATGCATCCCTGCAAGCTTCGGCATCAGGCGGCAAAAGCCCTTTTAAATACAAATGGAGCAGCAATGCCCAGGCTGAAAGCGCCGCTGGGTTGATAGCGGGCGATTACACCGTTACCGTGACCGATGCAACAGGTGCCACGGCGACTTCTTCTTTTTCAGTAAAAGAACCCAAACTGCTGACAGTCAGCGTGAAAGCTGATTCGCCGGCCAGCACGGGCAATGCCGACGGCAAGGCCAGCGCAAAGGCTTCGGGCGGTACAGGCAAATATTCCTTCCGTTGGGATACGGGCGAAACGAGTGAAGAAGCCAAAAAACTTGGCCCCGGCGAGCATTTGGTGACAGTAACCGACGAGGCGGGCTGCATCGCAACGGGCAAGGTGGCGATTTCGGAAAACATCCTGCCGCTGGCCGTCAACATTGCACAAAGCAAGGAAATCAAATGTGCAGGAGCTGCCGACGCCGTGTTGAAAGCGGAAATATCGGGCGGTAAAGCGCCTTTCAAATACCAGTGGAGTGGGGGAGCGCAGGGCGAGGCTGCCAGCAATTTGCCCGCAGGCGATTATGCACTGACCATCAGCGATGCGACGGGAGCCACTGCCACTTCCATTTTTAGCATAAAAGAACCCAAGCCGCTCACACTGACGGCCAAGGCCGATGCACCTGCCAGCACAGGGAATGCCGACGGCAAGGCCAGCGTAAAAGCTGGTGGCGGCACGGGAAAATATGTGATTGAATGGGACAACGGCGAAACGGGCGAAACCGCCAAAAAACTCGGCCCCGGCGCCCATAGCATCAAAGTGACGGACGAAGGCGGCTGCACAGCCCTCGCCACGGTGGACATCACGGAGAACATCCTGCCTTTGGCCGTCAATATTTCACAAAGCAATGAAATCAAATGCGCCGGGGCGAAGGAAGCAGTTCTGAAGGCGGAAGTGTCGGGCGGAAAAGCCCCCTTTAATTTTGCCTGGACTGCTGGACTAAATGCAGAAACCGTGGCCAACCTGGGCTTGGGCAATTATTCCGTCACCGTCTCCGATGCGGCCGGAAGCACCGCCGTGACGCAGTTTTTTGTAAAAGAACCCAAAGCCATCATCGCCAATGCCAAGGTGGACGCTCCTGCCAGCACGGGCAATGTGGATGGCAAGGCCACCGTGACGGCCAATGGTGGCACAGGCAATTTTTCCTATCGCTGGGCCAATGGCGAAAACAATAAAACGGCTGTTAAACTTGGCCCTGGCGAGCACAAAGTCACTGTGACCGATGAGGCTGGCTGCGAGGCAATAGCAACGGTGACCATTTCGGAAAATATATTGGAGCTTTCAGCCTCCATTGCCACTTTAACACCTGTAAAATGTGCTGGCGAAAACAAGGCGGCCATACAAGCGGAAGTGGCAGGCGGAAAAGGGCCTTTTACCTATAAATGGAGCAGCGGCCAAAGCGGCATGACCCTTTCCAACCTTTCTTCCGGCCAATATGGACTGACCATCACCGATGCAACTGGCAAGACCGCCACTGCAAATTTGGAATTGAAAGAACCAGAAAAACTCAGTGTTACTTTGATAAAAAACCGTCCTGCCACTACACAAGATACCAAGAATGGCCGGGCTTCACTGAAAGCAACGGGCGGTACGGGCGAATACAATTTTAATTGGGACAATGGCGAAACTGTTGCCGAAGCATTGGCTTTGGGGGCGGGCCTGCACAGCATCACCGTCAGCGATGCCAATGGGTGCCAAGAAGTAGTGAAGGTGGAAACTAAAACCCGCATCAACCCGGAATTGGCTTCCGGCAGCCTTCGGAGCGGCCAGCTTATCAAACTCGAAAAGATTTATTTCCAGGCAGACAGTACCAACATGGATCCAGAGTCCATCCCCACCGTGGAAGAGTTGTATGAATTCCTGGTGGACAATCCCGGCGTCACGATTGAGGTGGGCGGCCACACGAACAACATTCCTTCGCACGAATATTGCGACCTCATCAGCACCGAAAGGGCCAAGGCCGTGGCGCAATACCTTGTGGGAAAAGGCATCCCCGCCAATCGCTTAACTTATAAAGGCTATGGCAAACGCAATCCCATTGCCAACAATGCGACCGCCGATGGGAGGGCCAAAAACCAACGGGTAGAAGTGAAAATTGTGGAAACGGGGGATGGAGGGTAATATGTGCCAAAACCTATTATCTCAATATTATCACATCCCCTTTAATCATTTCAATTATACCATCTACATATTCTATTTCGGCAAACCAAGCAAATACGCCAGGCTGCATGGGCTGCCCTTTGTAATGTCCATTCCAATGTGTCAAGGGATGATATGGGGCAGCGTTCCAAACCGTAAATACTTCTTCCCCCCAGCGGTCAAATATTTTGAAATAATTGATTTTCAATACACTACGACCAGGATATAGGGTAAAAAAGTCGTTGATGCCATCGCCGTTTGGCGAAAATGCGTTGGGTACATATAGATCCCGGTTTTTGTCCACCAGAATAAACACCTGAGCCTGGGCCTCACAGCCATTTTCACTCATGGCCGATAAGGTGTAAAGCGTTGAAGATAAAGGTCTTGCGTGGGGCGAGGGGCAGTCTGTGCAATTCAGACCCTCGGAAGGCGACCATCGGAAATCAGCAATTGGAAGCGTAGATTGGGTTTTGATGATGGTGTTCCCGCCAAGATCCAATTCCGTTTCGCAATTTATATCCAACAAAAATTCAGGCGGCGAAGGCAGGAAAACTGTGCTTTCTACCGTGCAGCCCAGGCTGTCTTTTGCTTTGTACCCGTACATACCGGCAGGCAGGCCGGAATAAGTTTTTTGTGTTTGAAATGGCCTTTTATCGAAAGAATACAAAATAGGCGAGATGCCGACACTTGCATTTAATTGAATTTCCCCATTGGAATCCCCATAGCAATCTGGCTCCCGTGTTTCAGCGGAAACAGATATTTCGGAGACCAATAATTGGTGGGAAACAGAGGCGGTACAACCTTCCGGATCAGAAACGGTTACAGTAAAAACGCCAGTATTTGCTACCGTTATGGCCGAACTTGTATCCCCGTTTGACCAACTATAATTAGCGTAATTTCCTGGATATAATGAAATGGTTTCTCCTGCACAAATGATAGATGGTGCCATGATAGTTGGGGACAACTTTTCAGCCACCCGTACAAAGTATATGGCCGTGCTATCGCAACCCAAAAGTGTCTGTGCCTGATAGGTAAAAACGGTATCTTTTTCCAAGGTTTTTCCATCAAATGATTCACCCCAACAACGAAATAGCTGAAATGTGTCAATTGGCGATGCATTTATTTCAATATGGGTAAATACCATGCTGTCGCACCCTGTCCATGCACTGCTAAATGTGTCTATTAATACAATGCTTTCTTGATAATATACTCCATTAAATGCTTCCCCATTGCAAAGCTCTACCCAAACATCCTGGTGCAAAGCGGGCAAAACTTCCAAATGCAAACTAACTGTGCTGTCACAGCCATTTTGGGCAGAAAAAATCTGCGTGTAATCGCCTGCTAAATTTATTTCCATGCTACCAAACACATAATTCTCTCCCTGACATATTTGGGCTTGTATTTCATGCTGAAATTCTGGCAATACTTCCAATGTCAATTGTACAGTACTGTCGCAACCATTGGCGGCAGATAAATTATTTTGATAAAAACCGCTTTGGGATAAGCTGTTATTTCCGAAAATATAGGTTTCGCCCTGGCAAATCTGCGCAACAAGTTGGGTATTGACTTTAGGTAAAACTTGGAGCGAAAGTTCCACGAAACTGTCGCAGCCATTGTTGGCCGTGAAAGTTTGATGATAGACATCTGGCTCGGTAAGCCATTGATTGCCAAATAGATAGGCGTTCCCTGCGCATATTGTCTCTGTAAAATTGGTTGTGTATTCAGGCAAAATATCCAGTTCCAAAGTCACTGTGCTATCGCAACCATCGCTGGACGCAAAGGTTTCGGTAAAAATTCCAGGTACTTCCAGCCATTCGTTGCCAAATAAATAAGCCTCGCCTTGGCATAATTGCATCGAAAATACAGTCTGCTTTTGGGGCAATATAATTAAATTCAAAATAGTTGTACTGTCGCAACCGCTCGGCAAAGTAACTGTATGAGAATATTCACCTTGCGTAGTCCTCATTTCTCCACCAAATTCTATGCTATCGCCTTCACATATTGTTCTCGAAATTTCCTGCGAAATAATCGGCTCGACAATGAGTTCCAATAAAACTGTACTATCACAGCCCGAAGTGCTGGTATAATGTCCAGAATAGTTGCCGGATGCCGTAAGTGTTTGATTGTTAAATGTGTAGCTATTCCCTGAACAAATGGAAACTTGGATATTGGTTTGAATTGGCTGCAAAACTTGCAGATTGAGTGTGACGAGGCTATCGCAGCCATTATATGCTGGAAGCGTGATTTGATGGCTGCCCTGAGATGAAATAGATTGTCCGCCAAATATTACGCTTTCATCTGCGCAGATAGTTTCTGCCAAAATAGTCTGGACGATGGGCAATTCGACAGTTACAATATTCGACTCGGATCGGCAATATGGGTTCGGCAAATTACTGAGGGAACCAGCTACCAATAAGCGAAATTGCTGGCCTTCCGCATAATTCGCTGTAGAAAGACAGCAGCTTGTTTCACCCAAAATATTTTCCCAAGTAAGTCCATTGTCCAGGCTGCTTTGCCACTGCATAAAAGCACCAGGCCAATTGCTGCTGAAATTGGGATTGAGTTCCAATTGGCCGTTGCAGGGCGAGACAATAGCGGGCAGGGTAATTTGTGGGCCGCAAAAGCGAAGGGAGATATTGTCGAGCGCCAAGTCATTGCCGAAGCCGCCGGGCGCATTGTTGCGCAGTGCAAAAGAAAATTGCGAAGCTCCCGGCGAATCAAATGCAAATTCATACGTGTTCCATTGCATTGTCATTGGAATATCGCCCGTTGAATAAACCACGTTGCCGTTTATTAAAAAATCAACATTGGGCAGTATTGCATCGGGGAATTCCGGCAGAAATAAATTGATAATATCGGCTGAAAATATATACGGCGTATTTTCACAAACATCCACCGTATGTTCATAAAAAATACCAGGGCCATAATTGGCATTGACCACCATCATATAGCCGTTCGGGTCGGGGCTATTGTCTCCTATTTCCAGCCAAAACAGCTCTGCAAACCAGTCCCATCCAACAGTGCTGTTGGCCACGCAGTAGGCGCCGTCCACGGGAGGCGGATCGAGGGTGTACCAATAGCCGGGTGCTATGCCGGGATCGTAGGGTAGGATGGTGGCAGCGCCCGAACCCAGGTCGCCATCGGGAAAGACGTTGGGGCCTAAGTGGCCACTGCACAAGCCACCCTGTGCTGCCGAAAAAGGCAAACAAAACAGGCAACATAATGCAAAGAAAATGAGGCAATTGTATAGGCTTCTGGTCAGCATGGCATTCATTTTACCATTCATTTCTCATTGAAAAAGAATGAGTTACCCCAACAAATCAACATTTCCAGTCATTCAAAAAAGATGCCGGAATATTGTTGGGAGTCAGCAAGTGGAGTGATGCCAGTGAAGGGGAATGGGAAGAATGTCAGATAAAATGAGGGGATTGGAATTCAAAAAGGGAGGGTAGATTTTTTAAGAAGAGATAAATTTAAGCAATAGTCTGGTCAGTACCAAGCGGCATGTCGAAATTGTATAGAAAATCATGGTCAGGAGGCCGTTAACAGCGGTCAACACTTCACCAGCTTAAACACCTTCCACTGTTGCCCTATTTTCATCTTCAAAAAATACACCCCGCTCGGCAAATCCCCCACCTGCCAGCCCAGGCGGTGAGAGCCTGCACCAAGCCGGGTATTTTCCAAAAGCCTCTTTGCCTTGCGCCCGGTTGCATCAAAAAGGGCCATGCTAAGTTCTTCATTTTCAGTCAATTCTATTGCTACGGAAAGCTGATCTGCGAAGGGGTTGGGAAATACATTTGCTGCAGCCAGGTTTTTATTTTTATCCAGAACGTCGGTCATCACCGTCAAATCCAAATGCACCAGGCTGTCGCAGCCTTGCCAGGTTTCCAAAGTCACATCGTACATTCCAGTTTGCGTAAATACCTCATTTCCAATGGTGATGTGCTCGCCCAATTCGATGGTTTCTACCAAAAAAACCTCCTCACTTGGATAGACGGTTAGCGACACGATGGAAACACTGTCGCAGCCTTGTGGCAAGGAAAAAGTATCCACGATGACCGTATCGGAAAACACCTGTATGCCATTGAAAAAACTGCCTTCGCAAAGGCTCAATTCAAAGCTGGTTTCCACCAAATCAACAATCGTGATGTCGGCCACCACCGAGCTGTCGCAGCTTAATGTCCAGGTAGGATAAATGGTAGTAATGGTCGTGTCCGAAAAGACCTGGACGCCGCCGTAAGTGCTTCCTGCACAGCGGTTTAGCGCTATGTTGGTGGCCGTAGCCCCTTCGATATAAACTTGCTTTGTCAAAGTATCAAAACCCAGCGGGCTGCCCGCCACCAGGGTCACTTCGTAATAGCCGCCGGAGGGGTAACTGACCACTGGATAACGCAGGTCGCTGCTGGAAGGAATGCCGCCGGGGAACTCCCAGTGCCAGCTTTCCGGATCGGAATAACTGAGGTCGAGGAACTGGATGTCAGGCGTCAGGCAGTCGGCGTTGTGCTGAAAGGTAAAAGCAGCCGTCGGGGCAGCGGAAATGCTGATGTTTTGCTCAAAAAAACTCTCGCCACACTCGTTGCTGGTGGTCAGCGTGATGGTGTAGTCGCCGTTTACAAAATAGATATAATTCGGGTTTTCGGCATTGTTGCAATAGCCGTCGCCATAGCACCACTCAAAGCTGGTGCCCAAGGTGCCGGGGCCTGGAGCGCTGAGATTGATGAATTGTACACTGGAACCATTGATGTCCAAATCAAACTCCGCTACGGGCAAAGCCTGCACTGTAATAAAGTCGGAATAAGTAGCCACATGCTCGCCTGCGGTGTTTTTTACCAATAAACTCACCGCAAATACGCCTGGGTTTTGGTACAAAACAGCAGGCGGCACTTCGCCAAAATGCGCTGCCGGCAAGCCCCCTTCAAATGTCCATTCCCAATTGCTGGGGTTGCCGAGCGCCTGGCTGCTAAACTGTACTTGTTCATTGGCACAAATATGCTGCGCTGTGGCCTGGAAAAATGCGGTCGGCGGCATCAGCACCTGCGTTTCTTCGGTCAGGAAAATGGGGGCGCCCGTCAGCGGGATGCCGCTGGGTGAAATGGCCGTGGACAATTGGTTTTGTGAAAAATCCCAAGTGTGCTTTTGCAGTTGTGAAAGGCCAAAATTGCTTGGAAATGAATAAGTTGCACTGGCAGTTTCACTTTGGTCAACATCCGTTTTTGCCCAAAGCACATAAATAAAATGGCCTTCTGCATCCGAAAAAGCCGCCCCACCAATGTTGTCCGGCAGGTTCATGGCCTGTGTTTTTGATTGGTTGAAATCGGTGCCAAACAGCAGATCGGAACAAGTTTTCAAGGCGATGCCTTCGTCGTTCACAGTTTGCGAATAGGGTTGCAATCCCTGCATTTTTTGATAAAAGCCCATCACCTCAAAGGGGTCGTTGGCCGCTGCAAAATCCTGGCTCTCGGTCAGGCGGAAAAAATCAAGTTGGCGGATGCCATTCTTCATACTTTCCACCCATGCTTTTATCACCCAATTTCGCTGCGCTTCATTGGAACCCATGTATTCGTAAAACTGCTTGCGTGGAATATTCGCCTCGCTGATAATCCACTCTTTATCAGGGAATTGCGCCCCATCATAGCCGTGATTTTCCAATACGTCACGGAAACTTTGCTGCACCCGTGCAATGCCCGCCACTGCCGCATCCGAATGGCGTTCGTAGGCGAATGTGCCAGCATTTACATCAAAATATATCGTGCTGCCGTCGAAGTGTGGGTAGCTCTTGAAGCCAACGGCATCAAAATAAGCGCCGCCTTTCAAAGGGTAGGGCGTTGCCACCGAGCCGTTCAGTGGGTTGTCCGTGTTGCGGCAAATAGCGTCGAGGAAAGACGGAAAAGCCAGCCCCGACAAGGTAACGTAGGCATCTGGGTCGAGCGAGTGGACGATTTCGTAGGCGATGCGCAGGCTGCGGATGTAGTAAAAAATGGGCGCACGGAGTTCGTAGTCGCAGGGGTCGGGGTTGTTTTCCCACCAGTTGCCGAGTTCGCCGGGCGGCAGCCAGCCTTTGTCGCCCGTCAGGTCGAAATCGGGCGAGTTATAGACTTCCCAAAATTTGACGTGGTCTTTGTAGGTGTTCACCGTGTTCCAAACGAAGAGCGCAAAGGGGTTATCGTCGTTCACGGGCGTACCGTTCGCCCCGCCGTCCCAGATGTCGAGGTAGAGGTCTTTGAACAGGGTGGATTGGTTGTCGGGGCAATAGAAATAAGGGTCACGGCTTTGTACGCTGGGGAAGGCCAGCAGGAAAGTATTTTCCTGCAAGCCCACATTTTCATAATGCTGAAAGAGGCCCTTTTTCACCTCATAGCCATTTTGCAAAAAGAAACTCTCGCCGATGTAGGTGCGCAGGGCCTTCACGCCAATGCCGCCCTCGTCGCCAGCCCCGATGGGCGCAGAGCCGCCCGCCCCCGTGAGCGGATTTCCGGCGGCGATGTCAGCTATCTGCTCGTCCGTCCAGCCCGGCACAAAGTCCCAGGAGGTGCCGGGGCGGAATTTTCCCATAAAAACAGGGATGGTATCGTTGGCCGTGTAATCGAGCGGCGAACTGGTCGGAGAAACGACGCTCAAGGTGTGTGTTTTCGACAAGCTTCCGCAACTGTTCGTAGCAGTCAGCGTGACGGTGTAGGTGCCACTTTGCAAATAGACGTGCGTTGGCACGGCCTCGGCACTGCTTTCGCCGTCGCCGAACTGCCAACCAAAAGCGTTGTTGCCGTTGGCCGTCAGGTTTTCAAAATGCACAATGGGGCCCGCTATTTCAAAGTCAAATTCAGGCTGTACGGGCTGCCCCACCCGCAGGGTTTGGATTTGCTGCGCAATGCTTTGCCCGGCGGCATTTTTGGCTTCCAGTTGGATGGAATAATTGCCGGGGATGGTCAGGGTGGTATTAGGGTTCTGACTGGTAAAAGTGACCTCCACGCCCGTTGGGGTTTGGATGGTCCAGAGCCATTGGCTCGCACCTGCGGCGAAGGAGTTTAATTGCAAATTAAATGGAACACAAGCGTCGTAATCGTTGATGCTAAATATCCTTTCCGTCAGGAAAATGGGCGTTCCTGTCAGGGTGATATTGTTGGCGGAAATAGAAGCGGCGTCGTGGGTTTGGCTGGCGTCCCAGTCACATTTCAGCAGGTTTTGCACGTTCATGGCGGCCGGGAAGGAATAGGTAGCATTCGCCACCTCCGATTGGTCGTTTTGGGTTTTTGCCCAAATGACATAAGTAAAATTCCCATTCCCGTCTTTGTATGCCCCACCGCCCATATTGTTGCCCAAAGCCATCTGCGCCGTCCTGTTTGGGTCAAATGTTTTTCCAAACAACACATCCGAAGCTGTTTTGTGGGCAATGCCTTCTTCGTTCAATTCTTGAAAATATAAATTGTTGTAATTCAGTCGTTTGTACAGGCCCATGAGGTCAAATTCCATCGTGGCATTGTCAAAATTGGTGTCTTCGGCCAATTTATACACCTGCATTTGCCATATCTCGTTGGCCATGCAGGCGGCCATTGCTTTTATCATAAAATTCCGCTGTGCCTCCACCGAGCCGATGAAATCGCCGAAGGGCTTGCGGGGCAGGTTTATTTCTGTGATGATCCATTGTTTTTGAGGAAAAGTGCTGCCGTCGTAGCCATAGTTGGCCAGCACGCCTTGGTAAGTGTTTTTTGTTTTCAAAATGCCCTCCACGGCCGCATCCGAATGGCGGTAATTGATCCAGTCGTTCAAGGTGTCGCTCCATTCCCGCAGGCTGCCGTCGAAGTGTGGATAGGAATGGTAGCCCATCACGTCGAAATAAGCGCCGCCCTTCAGAGGGAATTCGGCGTTCACGCTGCCGTCCACGGGGTTGTCGGTATTGCGCAAAATGGCATCGAGAAAAGAAGGGTAGCCTGTGCCGGAAACGACGATGTATGCGTCGGGATCCACGGTTTTTATCACCTCCCAGGCGATGCGCAAGAGCCTGACATAGTGGAAGATAGGCGCCCTGAGTTTGTAGTCGCAGGGATCGGGATTGTTGTCCCACCAGTTGCCGGGAGAGCCAGGTTCGGCGTAGCCAAGGCCGCCCGTATAGTCGAAGCCGGGTTCGTTCCATATTTCCCAAAAACGCACATAGTCCTTGTAGATCGTGACTAATTTATAAAAATAGGCGGCGGCGTAGTTCTCATCATTGTAAGGCGTACCATTGGCCCCGCCGTCCCAGATGGGTGTGTACATATTGGCAAACATCTCCGAAGGGATGCCGGGGCAATATTGCGTAGGGTCACGGTGTGCCGCCGAAGGAAAACCCACAATGACAGTATGCTCGCCCAAGCCCAGTTCCGCAAATTTTTGGAAAGCCGCCAGTCGGGCGTCGTAGCCGAATTGCTCCAAAAATGACTCGAACAAGCCGGGCCGGAGCGCTTTCACGCCCGCACCTTCCACACCGATGGCCATATTTCCAGCGGCGAGTTCGGCCAAGGTTTCATCAGTAAATGAAGTGTAAGTACCCAGGTTGACGGAGGGGTGAAAGCCATAAGGATAGGCCGCCACCGCATCGTTGGCAGTAAATGTTACCTGGGTTAATCCCTTTAAGCAGAAAAAAAGGAATAGGGAAAGGGTGTAGCAAGCTTTGGTCATAGTGCCGTTTGTTTGGTGTTAATAAAACGGGGGCAGATTTGCTATCAGCTATGTGTTCAGACGTGAGGCTACGATTGGAAGGCGAGACAAAGGTAGAAAAAACTGTGGAAAAATGCCTGTTGGTGAAAAATTGGGCCTATGCGGGTCAATTTAGGAAGTGCAGGGGATTAAAAGGACGTGTTAGCTATTTATACCCAGGGGTTCTATTTTACGTTTACCAATTCGTAATTGGCGCTACGCCCACCTTCACCTGTTTGCTGCAAGATGCCTTTTTCTACCAAATCTTTAATATCCCGTAAGGCAGTGTCGGTAGAGGTTTTGGCAATTTTAGCCCATTTGGAAGTTTGGAGTTTCCCTTCAAAACCGTCCAATAGTTTATTGAGCATTAAGCGTTGGCGTTCGTTGATGGGTGTGTGTTCGTGCAATTTCCAAAACTCAGCATTGCGCAATATTTTTTGTGTAGTGTTTTCGGTGACGAGCATCGCATTTTTAAGGCAATGCAAAAACCAGTCAAGCCATTCTGTAATGTCGCCTGAACTATATTGCACTTTATGCAAAACTTCGTAATAGCGTTTGCGCTCGGCTAAAATTTGGCTAGACATACTGTAAAAACGTTCTCCACTGCCTTCGGAACGGGCAAGCAACATATCGGTTATGGCCCTTCCAATCCTGCCGTTTCCGTCATCAAATGGGTGGATAATAATAAACCAGAAGTGTGCTATGGCGGCTTTTAAGACAGGGTCAAGTCCGTTTTCATTGTTGAACCAATCCAGAAATCTGTCCATTTCCATTTTAACCAATGCGGGCTTTACGGCCTCAAAATGCACTTTTTCCTTGCCCATTGCTCCTGAAACCACTTGCATTTCGCCTGTGCGGTACTGCCCTACTTCTATTTTGTAAGGCCCGCTATATCCTGTGGGGAAAAGTGCTGCATGCCAACCAAACAAACGTTTTTCAGTCAAAGGTAAGGTATGGCGTTGGGTGGCATCGAGCATCATTTCAACCACACCTTCTATGTGCCGACTGCTCGGTACAAGGCCAGCGGTGTTGATGCCCAAGCGCCTGGCAATAGACGAACGCACTTGGTCGTAGTTGAGCAGTTCGCCCTCTATTTCCGATGATTTTACTACATCCAGGGTTAAGGCAGTCAGCGTTGCTTCTGCTTTGGCAGAAAAGCCTAAAGCGTTCATTTGCCCTATTATTTTTCCTTGCATAAGCCGCACCTCTCCAAATACGGCATTGATGGCTTGGTCCTGCCAGGAAAAATCTGTCCAGTTTTTATGCTCGTAGATATAGTTTGCCATTACAAAGAAAACTATTTTGCGGTAAAAGTACGGCGCAATTGCCGCAAATTTGCGGCAATTGCGCCGTACTTTTACCGCAGGAGGGCAAGTATTTTAAACCGGGGGATTTTTGTAGGAGTAGTAATATTCGATTTAACGGCTCTCAGTTTTGCGTAGTGGCGGCGCTTTAGAACGGCAGTTTATGCTAAAAACCACAGTTCAACGATAGCACTTATGTTCAAGCAAAGAAATTTACCTGCCATTAAGCAAAAAGTATGTTACCGGCTCGTTGCTCCTTTTTCGTCATTTGCATATTCCAAAATATCCCCCGGCTGGCAGTCTAATGCTTTACAAATTGCTTCCAAAGTGCTAAAACGAATTGCTTTGGCCTTCCCTGTTTTTAAGATAGAAAGGTTGGATAATGTCAAGTCAACTCTGTCAGAAAGTTCATTCAGAGAAATTTTTCGCTTTGCCATCATCACGTCTAAGTTCACTATAATTGGCATAGCTTAAATTGTTAAGTCGTTTTCAGATTTCATATCTATGGCATTTTGCAATAATTTTTCAAATATCGCCGCAGCAGTTGCAACTACGATAGAAGCAAAAGTCATTACGATACAGATAGCAATAAAACCAGCAGGATCATCCTCTTTGCTATGGAACAGCATTATAAAAAGTCCTGCCGCCACAATTGAAATACTTAATACGACAGCACAATACTTTATACTCTTTAAAGCCTTCACAGAGTTGGATGAGAATACCTTATTTTGACCGATATATCCAAGTAATTTAAACGCCTTGTGCAGCGCAATAAAAAAAGCGATGGAGGTGGCGTATGCATACAAGATGAACGGGTCAGCGTATATGCTAAACAAGTCTAAGTTGGTGGCTCGTCCCTCAGTTAAGGGAAACCGAATCAAAATGACAAGTGCTACCATGGCTATCAGCACGACGACAGCCTGAAGGAATACTGTTGATGCTCTTTTCATAAGGATTGCAAGAATTTATTTATTCTGCAAAGGTAATAAATTTTTATTGATAATCAATAAAAATTTATCGTTTTTAGAATAAATGTATTTATCTTGTCAAGATGATTTGCAAGTTAGAATTTGGATGGTCAGACTACAAGGATTTTTGTGGATCGTCGGCTATAATTGAGAATAACGTTGACGGCTTGCTGCTGTGCTTGTATTCCGTGATTTGTCAGCCGGGACTGTTGATGAGTAAAGTTATGTTGTTGATGATATATTCTCCTGCTGAGTCTTATTCGTTCAGCCCGGACTGCAGATGATAAGCGAACGGGACGATGAGTATATATTCGTTAGCCAGCATAGCAGTAAAACCCATGTTAGGAGTTGGCTTTCCCCTTCCAGTCCGAAATGATCTTGCTATTTACTGTATATACAATTTTTGCATCATCATTAACTAAGTTGTTCCATTTGTCTATCCTTGTTTTAGTAAATAGGGTGTGAAATTCACCATTAATTCCGTTCTCACCAGTATTCAAATGATGAAGTCTATTTGTAAAACCTTTAATTTCATCAAGAGTCTGGTTTTTTGTTACTATTTGCCCTTTTTCTTTCACATGTGTTGTAATGGTCTCACGAGGTAAATAGTAGGTCATAAATCCGTGAGCAAGAAATCTTCTCTCTCTGTTTAGTTGACCAATTTCCATTTTTAACTTGTCCCATGTCGGTTTGAGTTCTGATAAGTGCTCTTCAATAAAATCTGTCAAATGTTGCATCTTCTTTTCAAATGAAAAGCCAAGATATTTTACTACGTAATTATCTTTCAGCCTCAAATCAAATTCAGTCATACAGCACAGAAAAACCAGTCCAAACTCTAACTCAGAAAATGCAATGATGAATCCACCTATTGCTTCTTTAAAATCCTTGTCGTTTCTTAAAATGTTGCTCATAAGCTAACGCCTAACGCAGGTTGTGAAAAAAGTCAAATTTTCATTTTTTCATAAAAAGTTGTCCATTCCACCTACCTGTCATCTTTTCTGCAACCCGCTACGCCCCGATAATTTTCAATCCTGCAAATTAGCATAATTCTATCTTCCAGATA
>JBGSKQ010000006.1:0-27397 GCA_041741095.1 Saprospiraceae bacterium | reverse complement strand
CGACGAGCTGCCGAAGGCAGCGAGGAGGGGTAAATCCAAAGTGGTGATATGAATAACCCAAGATTTATTTTTACTCAAATACTTCATGAGCCGATTTGCCTTTATTTATTCCACAAAACGAGCAAGGATACACGGTCGGTTTCCCACTTTTTCATCATTTCAAGCGAAATGCCCATGCGGGGTGCTGTAATGCAGGAACCCAGCACCAGATCCTCGTCGCCATCCTTGTCAAAATCGCCGGATTCCATTACCATCCAACGGCCAAGTTTAGTTTCCGGGCCACTATATGGGATGAATTCCAATTTGTTTTTTGTGCTATTGTTTTCAAAATATACAAAACCCTCCTGTGGGTTTTTGTCTAAATTGGGGAAGAAAGAAATCGCCGCAATATCTATATCACCATCGCCGTCAAAGTCACGGCTGATGGTTTTGCTGGCTCCGTTGATATGGAAAAACCATTTTTCAGAAAATTGCCATTGGCCATTGTTCAAAAATATGCGCAAGCCATGATAGGGTTTGAAAGCAAAAGAATAATCGCATTTGTCGCCATTGGAATAGACTATATCTTGAAAACCGTCCCTATTTATATCTGCCAATTCAATATAGCTGGAGCCATATACGGGCGGGAATTGCAACAACACTTTTTCTTTAAATACACCATTTCCCATATTGGCAAATAAAACCACGCTCTCGTGGCCCTGGGTAAACAAAGCGACAATATCCGTTTTACCGTTTCCATCTACATCTGTGGCTATGGCGCTGCGGCAGCCGGATGTTTCCCTTAAAATGTGTTTCTCGCCAAACTGCCCGTCGTTGTTCACTCCGCACCAAAACAAGCTGCCCAGGTTATGCCCGAATTCAGAGACAATAATTTCGTTTTTGCCATCACCCGTCAGGTCGGCCAGTTTCATCTCCACGGGTCGGTTGATGCTGTCGAGCAGCACCTCCCCAGCCCCGCTGGTCTGTTGCGGGAGCGAAAAGGCGGATATTTTGCCTGAATATACGTCGCTGGGCCCCATGATACCCATTTGCGAGACGAGCAGCCTGTTTTTTTCAAAAACCACATCAGAGGGCGTACTGGCCATTTGCATGGAGCTGTCCATGACGAAGTTTTCATCCAATTGCAACAAAAGGTTGTTTTGAAGGCCCGCATATAGCTGCCGGGCTATTGTATCGAATTTGAGCAGGGTGACAGCGGGCAGGTTGGCCAAACGGACCGTTTTGGGTTCAAATTTTATTTGAAGCGGAGTGAAATTTGGTACTTGGGGCTGGGCCAGCGAATCCGGCGCATTTTTCAGGTAATACTGCTGGATGCGCTCCCAATCCCCCGCTTCTAAAACTGGACGGGCTGGAAAAATGCCTTTCTCCACTACTTTTACCAGCATGTCCAAATCCATGTTGCCAGTGGGTGGGGCCAGGCCAAGAAAGGGTTTCATGGCGGGCAAGACGCCGTTTTTCCAGATTTCTTTTGGCAACAAGCCGGGTTCGGGAAAGAGGTGGCAACTGCTGCAATAGCGCTCGGCCAATTCCCGTTCTTCGCTTTTTCCACCGTTGCAGTTCAGCAAAGAAGCTGTCATGATTATGCATGCAAGGAGATAAACGGACAAGTAAAACGTGCTCTTTTTCATAAAAACAAGATAATGCGCTCGGCGGGCCAAACTTACTGCATTCAGGCGATAGGCAGATGGATTTGGGAAACTTGGCCTGTTTTGGTATCTTTTGCTAAAGTTTTTTCCTTTGTGGTGTATTAAAGCGAAGTCAGATGATAAAAACAGTAATTACAATTTTAATAGCCTTTTTTTCCGCACAGCAAATCCAGGCCCAGCAAGGCTGCCAGATTAAAGTAAAATTGGACGGGTATGCGCAGGATACGCTTTGGTTTGGCCATACTTTTGGCAAGCGGGAGGTGCCCGAATTTTCTGGGCTGCGGCAGCCGGACGGCTCGTTTGAACTAAAAAGCGAGGGAAATCTGGCCCCCGGTATGTATGCTATTATCTACCGAAAAACCCCTACCGTGTATGAATCTTTCCAGTGCTGGCTGGCCGAGGGCCAACGCAATTTTATCATTGAAACCAACATGCGGGAACCCTATCAGGCCACAGTGAAAGGGTCGCCGGAAAACGAGCTGTTGTACCGCTACAACAAAGTTTTCAAATCGTTGGACGACAATCTGGACGATGCCATTGATCGCTGGCGCTACCAACCCAACGAGGAGAATTTTCACAAAAGGATAGAGGCGGAAAAAGCACTGCACGGCATTCAGCAAAGTTTTATTGACCAAAATCCTGGCACTCTGACGGCTGAACTCATCAGCCAGACCATGCTGCCACTGCCGCCGGAGGGCGATGCCGAATCCCCGGATTTCCAGGCGGAGGCCGAGCGTCGTTGGCTTTGGCAAAAACAGCATTATTTCGACAAAATGGACATCGGCACGGAAGGTTTTACCCGCTACCTACAATGGTTGGAAGCCACGGATTTTTACTTGCTGCACTTGCCGCCGCCACATCCCGATACCACTTTTGCACTGATTGAAGCGGTTTTTAAAAAACTTGAAAACAAGCCCGAAGCCTGGCAATACTACAACAAGTACATCACCACCTCCCTCTCAAAAATGAGCCAATTCAGGCTTGACGAAGTATTCGTGCAGGTGGTGCGCAAATATGTGCAAACAGGCAAAGCTACCTGGCCCAGTACCGACGACCAGCGCAAAATAATCGCCGATGCCGACCGCATGGAGCCGCTTTTTGAAGGAAAAAAGGCATCCAATGTGACGCTGTTTGACAAAGAAAAAAATCCACTCAATTTGTACGATGTGCAGGCCCCATACACCTTGCTGGTGTTTTGGATGCCCGACTGCTCGCACTGCAAGCGGGAGTTGCCCCGCATCAAGGAATTTTATGCGCAGTACAAATCGAAAGGGCTAAAAGTGGTGTCAGTCTGCGGCAAGTTTGGCGAGGAAACGCCGCAGTGCTGGGACTTTGCCACTAACTTCCAATTGCCGGAAGACTGGTACCTGGTGAGCGACCCCGAGCGCCGCTCCAATATGGCCTCCCTTTTCAACCTGCGCTCTTTCCCCCGTTTGTTTATTTTGGACAAAGACAAAAACATCGTGTTCAAAAGGGCCGGTGAAATAGAAGATTGGCAATTGGAGGGCGTGCTGGGCGGGCTGGAATGGTAAATTACTGTTTCACAAACTGCTCCTTCGTACCAAATTTGCTGTTGCGCAACTCTACAAAATAAGCTCCGGCTGGCCATTCCGCCACGTTATAATATAGTTCGTATTCCCCATTTTCCACCGTGCGCTGCTCTTGCCGCAGCACCTTTCCCGAAGCATCGCTGATGATGAGTTGCAGGCTGTCGTTGATTGGCACAGAGAAGTTGACGGTGAGTTGGCTCTTGGCCGGATTTGGGTAAAGTTTTAAGCCAAAATATTGGTGTCCCGTGATTTCGACGGCGGGGCTGGCCTGTTTTTGCAAAAAAACCTTGAACACTTTGCCGGAGGCGTAGCTAAGGCTGTCGCCGTTCATAAACAACACATTGGGCAAGGTGCTTTCTATGCCACCGACGATATAGCCTAGGAACTGTACCTCCTCTAACCCATCGTAGAGCAGTACGCCGTGGCCAGATTCGGGCAAGCCGCTGGCCGGCACAAATTCGGCGCTGGAGCCAAGGTAGCCGGGCATTTCACCCAATTTGAACTCCTGCATGGAGCCGTCGGCAGCACGTGCCACCAGGCTCAGGGTTTTTACAAAAGGCACCTCGGTATCGTCCACCAGCACGTCTCCTGCATTTAGTTGATAGCGGCTGATACCGCCAAAAAACATAGTGTACATGGCATTTTGGCTTTCGCTAAAAAGGGCAGCGTGGGCCGTGTGGTATTGGTTGAGATACTGGTTGAAATCGTTGTTGACGCTATAGTTGGCGGGCAGGATGTCCACTGTATTGAGCCAGGGCAGATCTTGCTCATATTGAAAAACTCCACTAAATGCGGTGAAGCCTTTTGCACCGTCAGGGAAAATTTGTGGTATAAAATTGTAGTCCCGGCGGTGCAGGTTGGCGGTGTCAATAACTTCTTCGAAATTGGAAATGGCCAATGTTGCCCCATCATCCTCTATGCTGAATTTTTTGATGGCATTGGTATATTCCTGCAAAAAACCGGGGCCGTGCGTTGGGCCGTGCGGGTTGTAGCGCCCCTCGAAGTTTTGCCCGCCTACGAGGTAAAATGTATTGTCCAAAAGGCCAAAGTAGCCGCCCGTGACCCGCAATCTATTGTCTTCAATTTGCCTGAAATATGGCGCTATATCGCCATTGTTGACGACCGCCTCCACCAGGCCCGGCAGATTGACCGCCGCCAGGTATGGGTAGGTGATCCACTCGTCGGCAGTTGGGCTGAAGCCGTAGCCACCAGCGATGTACAGCACTTCGCCCCGCTGCATAAACTCCATGTTGCTCGATTGCAGTTGCTCTGCCAGGTTGGCCGGCAGGGAGTTGAGTGCTTTTGACCAAACTTGTTTGCTGGCTATATCCGCTACATAGATGGTGGTATTGTTGAAATCTGGGTCGAAAGAGGCAAAGGGCTGGCGCTGGTGCAGGCCATCCGTGCGGCCACCGATGAGCACCCATTTACCGTCGTGGTGGCCCATGACGTAGGATTGGAGCGCTGGAAAACCAGGGAAGGGTTCCGTTTCAATGAGAATGCCGAAAGGCGCAGTTTGGCTGCTGGCAAAAAACGGTAGGAGAAAAAATGGGAAAAGCTTGACCAGTTTTTTCATAAAGGTATTTTGGGCAAAATAAAAAAACGGTCAAATAGGAAAATGAAGCAATTGTCACCTAAGCCGAATAAATTTTCACCAATGTATAGTTTTCAGGCCACGGCATTGAGCAAAAAGACGCTACTCGTACCGTGGCCTGAACAAGCTTATTTTCTATTCAAAAACCAGCCTAACCAAAGGCCGACTATTCCCCACTGTCCAAATACGTCTATCAGGTAACCAATGGAGCCAGTTTCAAACCAGATACTGTTCAAATACGGTATGGTCAAATAGCCAATCAGGCCAACGGCCAACGACGACATCAGAGTGGTCGTAAAGTCGAGGCCGGGTATTTTCATCAGCAGCCAAATCAGTAGAAAAGCGGCCACGAGATCTACTACGAAGCCCCTCGTCATGTTCATGCCCATATTGGTATCGAGCGAGGTATGGTAGCTGACGGTAGCCCAGGGCTTGCCCGCACGGCTGTCGTAATATTCCTGTTGTTGCTCCTGAGAGGCACCGGGGGCGGATTGGGGTATGAAGTAGGTGCCGTCACCTTGCAGGTTCTGCTCCAGAGTTTGCAAGATGGCGTCCTGATTGGCGGTGTACTGCATTTCATTGCCATGCACAGAGAGCATAGACCAGGAAAGGAACTGCCATAAAAACAAAATAATGCCTGCCACAGCAGTAGCGATGAGTTGATTTTTCATAAATATTGATTTTAGTGATGAAAATAGGTGGAAAAAACATGTCGAATGTAGTGTTTTCGGTTGGCATCTGAACATTCTGTATGCCCTTGTTTTTATAAAAATCAAAATAACAATTTATGCCAGCCCAAATTCCTGCCCATGATTGGGATGTTTCTCCCGGAGAGGCCGTCAGCCTTCAAAAAGAATTGCGGAGCGCCATCGTGTTGAGCGATTTGCCCAGGCCCATCCAATACGTGGCCGGTGCCGATGTTTCCTTCAACAAATTCGAGGATGACATTTATGCCGTCATAATAGTATTGGAATATGGCAGCATGAAAATGGTGGCCCGCTCCGCTGTAAAGGACAAGATGGATTTCCCCTATATCCCCGGGCTTTTGTCCTTTCGTGAAATCCCTTCTTTGATGAAGGCTTGGCAAATGCTGCCCCTCCGGCCCGATGTGGTGGTGGTGGACGGGCATGGTATCGCCCATCCGAGGAGTATGGGCATTGCCGCTCACTTTGGATTGGTGGCCGGTGTGCCAAGCATAGGCTGCGCCAAAAAATTGCTGACAGGAAAATTTGAAGAACCGGGCCTGGAAAAAGGGGATTTTTCGCCCATCAAAAAACAGGAAAAAGTGATCGGTTTCGCCTTGCGGACCAAGTACAAAGTGAAGCCCATGCTCGTCTCCCCCGGCCACCTTTGCAGTATGGACGACAGCCTGCAAGTAGCGCTGCACTGCGCCAGGGGCTATCGCTTGCCCGAACCTACCCGGCTGGCGCACCTCACCGTCAACCAGTTGAGAAAAGGGGAAATAGGGGAAGGGGCCGTTTTGTTTTAAGACAAGTCTCACTTATTGTAAATCCGCTCCACCTCTGTCTTGCCAGTGACCATGTCCACGCCGTGGAGGTCAACGTGCTTCACGTCCGGCCAAGTGCTTGTTTCAAGGGCATATACCCAGATGTATTCCAGGCGGCAGTATTTGCCGTTGATGTTTAGCGTGGCAATGGGCTTGCCTTTGGCTGTTTTTTCCAAATGGATTTTACGGTCGTTATAGGCGGTGAGGGTTATCCAGTAGCCGTCCTTCGAGCCGTCTTTTTTTGCATTGTAACCAAATGCAAAGGTTCGTTGCAACCAGGTAAGCTCGGCGCGCTCGGAGGTGCTGTTGTAGCGCAGCCAATAGGCATCTATGGGCTTGGAAGAAACATACCTGCCGTCCTTTTCGAGGATGGCGTCATAGACGATGGTATTTTTGTTTTTGCTGCGCTGGATGAAAAAGAGCGACTTGTCCGTTTTGGGTGGGGTCGGGAAATCGGCGGGGCGGCCATTTTTCATATCGGTCGAGTAGCTGGACTGCGCCTGGGCCGAAAATGCCAACAGCATTGGGAAAAAAATTAAAAACAAGTAACGGGTCATGTGAAATTATTAGCAGTTTGCTGTTGGTTCGTTTTGTTTTTTTGAAAAAAGATAGGTAAAATCAAGCGTCGCCTTCTTCCAGTTCTTTTTTGCTGTACATCAGGCGGGTCAGTGCCGTCACGTTGGTCAAAATGGCCAGCACGACAATGGGCAGGGTAAAAATGGAGATGGTTTCAAACAAAGGTATCGGAAGCCAATCTTTTGTAATCCTGATATCGCTGCCTACGGTGGCAGAAAAAACCCCACATGCAATAGCCGACACCCCGATTAAAATGATGCGTTCCGGCCTTTGCATCAAGCCAACGTCCGCATGGGCACCCAGGCTTTCTGCCCTCGCCCGGATGTAGCTCACCATAATAGAGCCTATCATGGCAACAAAAGCAAACAAAGAACTGAGGAAATAACTATGTGCCACCAAATACCAGCAAATGCCGAGAAACATGATCATTTCGCTGTACCTGTCCAGCACCGAGTCGTATAGGGCACCAAAGGTCGAGGCCATTTTTCCTACCCTGGCCAGCCTACCGTCAATCATGTCAAACAAGCCGGCAAACAAAATGACTACCCCTGCCCAGCCTATGAACGAATGATCGTTGCGTTGGCCATATTCAGCTCCCCAAATAAAAATGACCGTCGCCAGGGTATTGATGATGAGGCCCAAAGTGGTAATCGTGTTGGGCTGTACCCGCCATCGAACCAGTAGGCCGATGAAAGGGTTCAGGGCTTTGTAAACGAGTGGTTGTCCGTATTTTTTGAGCAAGTTTTCGCTCATAGCAGTGTGTTAGGGTGTTGTTTTCGCCAAATTGGACGTAAAATTAATCGCTTGCCTGCATTTGATAGGGAATGAAAAAAACCGGGAAAGGAGGCAATTGTATTTTGCTTCCTTTCTTATCACGGAGTATTTACCAAAGAGGAAATAATGCCTCTGCCCGTTGTGTGCGAATGAATATTAAAACTCAAATGATGCTTTAAACCTGATGCCCATGCCTTTCACGCCAAAAATGTGCGGCACTTCGGGGTGATCCAGGTGCGTAAAGCGCCTGACCAAGTCTAGCCTAAAAATCTTGAAAATATTGCTGACCCCTACACTGGCTTCTATGTAAGGCTTGTCTTCCAAAGTATAAGTGATCGGAACAATCTTGCCATTTTCGTCGGGTTCTTCTATGAATTTTATCAAGCCTTTGTTCAAATTTGGATCGTTCCCGTCTGTCAGGCGGCCATAAATAGACTTGAAGGTCAGGACTTCCCGCAGTTTCAACTTTCTGAACAAAGGTATCTTATTGAAAATGAATCCATTAAAATAATGTTCCATCATAATAAGCGCATATTCGTCCGCAACAAACTCCTGATAGTTCATCATGTTGAATGCTCCCGATCGGTATGCATAGCTTTGGTTGGCCACGGGCAGGTATAGCAGAAAATACGGTACACCCTGGCCCCAGATTTTTCCAAATTCCGTTTCCACTTTCATTGTGCCAAACAGCGAGAGGTAAAAGCGCTTCAAAATGCCAAGGGAGGCTTTTTGGTAATTGTAATCGCCGCCCAACATGTCTTTGATGCCCGCCGAAAGCTTTAGGGTAAAAACTGGATAGCGGTTGTAAATGGGCACCCGGTAATTGCGGCCCTGCACGTATTGCTCATTAGGTGCGAAGCGCAGCGTGGTGGCAAATTCGCTGGTCGTCAGGCCGGTGAGTGTGTCGGTTACATCCTCTGTACCAGGCACGTCGTAGGCCAGGTAAAGGCCACCGATGGGGCGCTGTTTGGTATTGATGTAGTTGAGCCGGAATGAAAGGTTGTTCCTTCCCTCGTAGAAGTATTCGCTGAAATATTTGTCATTGAACAAATACTTGTCCCTGCTGCCCCGCTGAAAAGATAAGAGGAAGTTGTCGGAACTGGTGAAAGGCAGGTTCAGCCCCACCAATTGCACATCGTGCTGGTAGGAGAAACGGAAATAATGCTTCGGGTTGGTCTTGTAATCTTCGCGGAAAGAATACATAGCAAAAGCGCCATATTTAAAATCTTCATCCTTAAAACCGTATGCGGTATATCCACCGAAATTGAGTTTTGGGTGAAATTTCAAATTGGTCTCGCCGCCCACTTTCAGCCTAAAGCCTTCCACTGGGTTGAAGCTGTAGAAGTTGCCGATTGGCCCTATATCTATCGGCCCAAAGTCTTTATAGCCTGTGAAAAGCAAGGCACCAATATCTATCAGCGTCCGGAAAGTAGGGACCTTTTGCAGCGTATCTATCATTTCATAGATGCCCTGTTCCTGTGCTGTCAGCGTGTCGGGCCGGGCAGTCAGCCAAAAAGTATCATCCTTTGTATAGGCGTCTTCGGCATCCACTATTTTTTCAGTGCCAGCGTATATTTCATCGTCCCGTTTTTGGTTCAGCACATAGTCCATGTAGGTCACGTCCCTGGTGCCATAGACGCCCACGCCGCGTTTCAGCACGGCAAAGTCAATGATGATTTTGTCGTTGGACAAAGCCCATACCCCGCTCAGGTTTGAAAACTCCTGCACCAGTTTCAGGTCTTGGACGAAATTGACGTTGGCCTGGCGGGTAAGGCTCAGATCTGCCTTGACGACGGCATACGACGAATCCCTGGTAATGTACAAATCGCCTTTAAAGGCAATGTTCTGGTTGTTAACGGGCATAAAGGAGACCGTCGTCACCGGGTAGCCGTTCACCACTTTAGTCGAGTCGGTAATATAAAAGCGGTAATAACTAATGGCCAGTGGGCTGAGCGGGCTCATAAATGGAAGGTCGAGCAGGCGGATATTGTCGTCGTAGATGTTGATTTTTTGGTACAAAACCTCCGTCATGGTCGTGAGGTCTTCATTGTCAATGTATTCCTCCATGCCGGTCACCTTCACGCCGTTGCGGTATTCTTTTTTGTTTTCAGGGTCTTTTTGGTAATAGACTTTTGAGGCAGATTCCTGGATAAAAAATGGCAGGTAGGGTTTGCCGTTCAGGTCGGAGGTGTCCACGTAGTCCAGCATGAACTTAAACTTCTTGAGCACTTTCTTTTTGCTCAGTTTTTCCGGGTCAAAATTGTTGAAGTCAAACTGGATTTTCTCGTACTTGTCGTATTCGTAGTAGTCGGCGGCTTCCAGGCGGTTATCATTTTTATGGTCAATAACATTGCGCATCAGTTCCACGGCGGGGTTGTCTTTGCGGCGGTATCGGCCTTTTTTACCTTTCACTTCTACCGTGGCGATTCTAATAGAAGAGGAAGAAAGCGCTACGTTCAGTTCCTGCCGGGTGCCCACTACGACCGGGAAAGTTTGGGTTTCGTAGCCCAGGTAAGAAATCTGGATGGAATCCGAAGCCCATTTCGATTCCAGTACATAAGAGCCGTCCAAATCGGAGGTGGTACCGATGGAGGTGCCCACAAAGGAAATGTTCACCAAAAGCAAGGGTTCCTTGGTATCGGCATCTATCACGGTGCCTTTCACGATCGTCATTTTTTGGGAAAACAAGGCCGTGGAAAGACAGCAAAAAAGGAAGAATAACAGGTGTTTTTTAATAAAGTGGAAGTCCATAAATCATTAGTTCTTCAGTTGGCCAATTGGAAGGGTTAAGGAAGCAAACACTTGCCTCACAAGATAGTTTTGTCCTTTTTGATCGGGAAAAAATGAGTGTAGAAAAATCGTTATCGGTAAAGCGAATCAGCAGTTCAAAGATGTTTGAGGCAGAAAAACTTTTTATCATTCTAAAAAATTGCCCTGCCAAAAATTCCACTACAAAACTACCGAAGTTTTCTGAACGCTGCTTGCAGCCGCGGATTTGCCCGACCTATTCGCCAAGATTTTATACCAACGAATGGAGTGGCCTAATGGATTTTCTTCACAGCCCATTTTTTCGTTTAACAGTTTGATAATAGGTCAAAGTAAGGAGGATCCAATTTTAGTTAAATTCCCCTTTTTCATTTTTGGTTATCTTTGACGAGTCAACACCTATTTGAACAAACCCAAACCAGATGCCCAACCAGCGACAACTTTTCCTGCGACACCTCGCACAAACGAGCGATATCCCCCTCTTGCTCGAAATCGAAAAGGCCGAGGGCTCTTACCTCTACGATACAAACGGCAAGCCGTACCTCGACCTCATAGCTGGCATCAGCGTGAGCAGCCTTGGCCACCGCCACCCCAAGGTAGTGGCTGCTGCCAAGGCACAATTGGACAAATACCTCCACACGCTGGTCTATGGTGAATATGTCCTTTCGCCGCAGGTCAGTTTGGCCAAGCTCCTGGCCGATCATCTTCCTGCCCCGCTCGATTCTGTCTTTTTCACCAACTCCGGCACGGAAGCTACCGAAGGCGCCATGAAACTGGCCAAGCGCTACACTGGCAAATCGGAAATCATCGCCTGCCGGGAAGCCTACCACGGTAGTACACAGGGTGCAGCCAGCCTCATGTCGCCCACTTTTTTTACCCAAGCCTACTATCCGCTGTTGCCCGGCATCCGCCATATTGATTTCAATAACGAGACAGATTTGGAGGTCATTTCCCCTAAAACAGCCTGCGTTTTTGTTGAAACCATACAGGCCGAGTCGGGTGTACGTTTGCCCCAAAATGATTATCTAAAAAAACTCCGTCAACGCTGCACGGACACTGGCACTTTGTTGGTTTTGGATGAAATACAGGTCGGCTATGGCCGCACCGGCACCCTTTGGGCCTTTGAGCAATACGGCATCGTGCCTGATATTTTGTTGTTGGCAAAAGGCATGGGCGGTGGTATGCCCATCGGTGCCTTTGTGGCTGCCAGGGGTATGATGCAGGTTTTGGCCTCCGACCCCCCATTGGGCCACATCTCCACCTTTGGCGGGCACCCTGTCAGTTGTGCAGCGGGCCTGGCCACTTTGCAGGTTTTACTGGAAGAAAACATCATCAGCCAAGTGAAAAAAAAGGAAAAATTGTTCCGTAACCTGCTGGTGCATCCAGCCATCAAAACGATAAGGAGCGCAGGTTTGTTGATGGCCGTGGAGTTCGAGGATTTTCCAACGCTCCGCAAAATCATCCTCGAATGCCTGGAGAACGGCGTCGTCACCGACTGGTTTCTGTTCAACGACCGCAGCATGAGGATAGCCCCCCCGCTCACGATTTCCGAAGCGGAAATAGAACAGTCCTGTGCGCTTATTTTAAAAGCTATTGATGCTGTTTTAAATGAATGAAAATCAAGTTGGCGCTGCTTTGCGGCCCATCAATTGCAAAATTCGTGTTGAGGTTTATCATCTTGCCCCTTCTCCCATAATTGCTTTCAGGCTACTTACCTTTGCGAACTTTTTTGAAAAAACAGCATTGTAGCAAACCGTTTCAAACAAAAAGAAAAAGAACACAGGGCTGGGCCAAACGGTGAACTTCCACTTTCAATTCTGCTCTTTGTCCTTTTTCCTTGAACAACAGGATGAGCAAATCATTTCACAGCCTTACCGTCAAACGATATACCGCCGAAACCCCCGACACTGTAACCCTGACAATTGAAGTGCCGGAGGGCCTGAAGGACGAGTTCCAGTTTACCCAGGGCCAGCACCTCACGCTCCGCTTCCTCATCAATGGAAAGGAAGAGCGCCGCTCCTATTCCATGTGCTCCAGCCCGATAGAAAAAGATTTGTCCGTGACGGTGAAAAAAGTGAAGGGCGGCAAGGTTTCCAATTACATCCATGAAAATATCCGCCAGGGCAGCACCATCGAAGTGATGCCGCCGGAGGGCCGGTTTTTTACAAAATTGGATTCGGAACAAAAGAAAAACTACTACCTCATCGGTGCAGGCAGCGGCATCACGCCGCTGATGTCCACTTTGAAAACGATTTTGGAAAAAGAGCCGATGAGCTTCGTTTCCCTCCTCTACGGCAGCCGCAACGAGGAAGAGGTTATTTTTAAAAACGAACTGGACCACTTGGCAAAGCGCTACGAAGGCCAGCTTGTCATCACGCATACCCTCAGCCAACCCAAGCGGGAAAAGTCAAAGGGCTTGGGCGGTTTGTTTTCAAAAGGCAAAATCACCTGGGGGGGCAAAACCGGGCGCATTGACGCCAATTTGATCGGCCAGTTTTTGGCAGAAAACCCGCCCCGACACAAGCAGTCGGAATACTTCATCTGCGGCCCCGGCAACATGATCGAAATTGCTGAAAAAGCCCTGCTCGCCAAGGGCATTGACAAGCAGAGCATCCACCACGAATATTTCTCCAGCCCTGACGCTGCACCCGCTACCCACATTGATGGAGTTGCCGGTGCCAAGCTCATCGCCAACATTGACGGCAAGCGCATCGAAACTACTGTCCCCGCTGGCAAGCATATCCTTTTCGCCGTGTTAGACGCCGGGGGCGATGCGCCCTACTCCTGTACTTCCGGTGCCTGCGCCACCTGCATGGCCAAAGTGCTAAAAGGCGAAGTAAAAATGGACGCCTGCTACGCTCTGGACGACAGCGAGATTGCGCAGGGATATGTGCTGACTTGCCAGGCGCACCCGGTGACGAGTGAAGTGGAGATAAGTTTTGATGTATAGGAAGGGGTCTCACCCCACCAAATACTCCACCCCCAACCCCGCCAATTCCGACACCAAATCATTGTCCACGTTCACCTTTTGGCTGCCCGATACGAAGGGCAGGCTCGTGCGGTTGGTGTAGTCCATCAGCGTGATGCGGAGCTGGTGCTGGCCCTTGTGTTTTTTGAACAAATCCTCCAGCTTGTCGAGCATGTCAGGGGTGATGGACTCGACGGGGAGTTTGAGGGTGATGCTGCTGGCGAGGTTTTTACTGGCATTTTCGAGTAGGGTCACTTCCTTGATGCGGAGTTGGAATTCGTCTTCTTTTCCCCAGCGGGTTTCGTAGTTGCCGGTGATGAAGACACAATTTCCCTGTTCAAAAAAGCCCTTGAATTTCATATAGTCGTCGCTAAAAAGTGGGAATTCGAGCGAGCCGTTGAAGTCTTGGATGGTGAAGCTGCCCCAGCCGGAGCCTTTCTTGCTGATGCGGTGCGAGACGCCCGTGACGATGCCCGCTATTTTCACGGACTGGCCTTTTTTCTCGTCCAATTCTTCCAGGGTACAAGTGGTGAAATTTTCCACCTCCAGGCGGTAGTCGTCGAGTGGGTGGCCGGAGATATAAATGCCCGTCACTTCCTTTTCCCGCTCCAGTTTTTCGATGAGGCTCCAGGGCTGGGACTTGGGAGGGTCGGGTTGCTGCACATCGGCAGCTGCATCGTTGGAAAAAAGCGAGAGGGTACTGGCTTCGGTCTTTGATTTGTTGCCGTATTGGATAAGTTCCTCGATGAAAGAGTCGAACTTGCCGCTAGGCGTAAAATATTGCGCCCGGTGGATGTCGTCAAAACAATCCAGTGCCCCACCCAGCACCAGGCTTTCCAGCACTTTTTTATTAGTGGATTTTGAGTCGAGGCGTTTCAGCAAATCAAAAACTTCGGAAAACTTGCCGTTTTTCTGTCGTTCAGCCAAAATTTCATCCACGGGGCCTTCGCCCACGCCTTTCAGGGCGGAAAGGCCGAAGCGGATTTGCCCCTCTTTATTCACTGTAAAATCCGATACAGACTCGTTGATATCCGGCCCCAGCACCATGACGCCCATGCGCCTGCATTCCCGCAGGAATTTGGTCAAATCGGTGATGTTGTCTTTGTTGTTCGACAGCACAGAGGCCATGAATTCCGCTGGGTAGTTGGCTTTTAAATATGCTGTTTGGAAAGCGACATAAGCATAGCAGGTAGAGTGCGACTTGTTGAAAGCATAGCTGGCGAAGGCTTCCCAGTCTTTCCATATTTTTTCACAAACGTCTTGTGGATGGCCATTTTTGGCGCAGCCTTCCATGAATTTGGGGAACATTTTGTCGAGAACGGCTTTCTGCTTTTTACCCATCGCCTTTCGCAGCACGTCCGCCTCGCCTTTGGTAAAATTCGCCAATTTTTGCGACAGCAACATCACCTGTTCCTGATAGACCGTGATGCCGTAGGTGTCAGCCAAATATTCTTCCATGTCAGGCAGGTCGTAGTGGATTTCCTGCCTCCCATGTTTCCTCGCAATAAAATCCGGGATATACGCTATCGGCCCAGGCCGATACAGTGCGTTCATAGCGATGAGGTCCTCAAACGTGGTCGGCTTGAGATCCTTCATGTGCTTTTGCATCCCCTCGCTTTCATACTGGAAAATGGCGATAGTCTCGCCCCGTTGAAAAAGCTCGTAGGTCTTGGGATCGTCGAGCGGGATGTCGTCGGGTACGATTTCGATGCCCTGCACTTCTTTAATAATGCGCACGGCGTCCTTGATGATGGTCAGGGTTTTCAGGCCCAGGAAGTCCATTTTCAACAGGCCCGCTGCCTCTGCCACACTGTTGTCGAACTGGCTCACGAGCAGGTCGCTGTCTTTTGCCACCGTCACGGGCACATACTTCGTGATGTCGTCGGGCGTGATGACGACCCCGCAGGCATGGATGCCGGTGTTGCGCACGGAGCCTTCCAGTTTGCGGGCGGTTTGGATCATTTTGGCAATGTCGTCGCTGCCAGCGGCCAATGTCCTGAAGTTGTTGGCCCGTTCTACATCTTCCGAGTTGAGTCTTTCTTTTAGTTTGGGTGAAATGTCGCCGTCCTCCAAAACCTCTGCCAAGGTTGCGCCCAATGCCAGCGGAAATGATTTTGCCACCCGATCCACTTCTGGCAGTGGCACGTTCATTACCCGGCCCACGTCCCGCAGGGAGGACTTGGCGGCCATCGTGCCGTAAGTGACAATTTGAGCCACTTGGTTTCGGCCGTATTTTTCCAAAACATAATTGATAACCTGATCCCGTCCACGGTCGTCGAAGTCAATGTCAATATCGGGCATGCTCACCCGCTCTGGGTTGAGGAAGCGCTCGAACAGCAGGTCGTATTTGATGGGATCCACATTGGTGATGCCGATGCAATAGGCCACCGCCGAACCTGCCGCCGAGCCTCTGCCGGGGCCCACGCTCACGCCCATTTGCCTGGCTGTATTGGTAAAATCCTGCACGATGAGGAAGTAGCCTGGGTAGCCCGATTGCTTGATGACCTGCAATTCAAAATTCAGCCGCTCCTCAATAGCTGGCGTGATGTGGCCATAGCGCTTCTTTGCCCCTTGGAAGGTCAGTTCCCGCAAGTAGTCGTCCTGCGTCAGGAAGCCCTGTGGGATGGGGAAAGCTGGTAACAGCACATCGTGGGTGAGCTTCAACGGCTCTATTTTATCCAAAATTTCCTGCGTATAGTCCACTGCTTGCGGCACGTCGCCGAAGAGGCGGTTCATCTCGTCCTGCGTTTTAAAATAAAAATCGCTGGAAGGGAATTTAAAGCGTTTCGGGTCTTCGAGGAGGCTGTTGGTGTTCACGCAAAGCAAGATGTCGTGCGGGGCGTAGTCTTCTTCTTCTATATAGTGGCTGTCGTTGGTGCAGATGGTCTTGATGTTGTATTTTTTGGCAAAACCGATCAATACCTGGTTCACATCTTCCTGGCTCATACCGGTGTCGTCTATGTTCTCCAGGCCCCGATGCCGTTGTAGTTCGATGTAGTAGTCCTCTCCGAATATGTTGAGCCACCATTTCAGCAGTTCCTCTGCCTTTTCGATGTTTCCGGTCAAAATGGTCTGAGGTATTTCCGCCCCGATGCAGCAACTGGTGGCGATCAACCCCTCATGGTATTTTTCAATCAGCTCTTTGTCAATGCGGGGGTATTTGCCGTACAAGCCTTCAATAAAGCCAAGGGAGCAAAGTTTTGAGAGGTTTTCGTAGCCCTGCCTGTTTTTGGCCAGCATGAGCTGGTGGTAGCGGTTGTCATTCTCGTTGCGGGAGCGCAGGAACTGCTTTTTGTGCCGGTCCTCCACTATATAAAACTCGCAGCCCACGATGGGTTTGATGCCACGTTTGTTGGCCTCATTGACAAACTGGAATGCTCCGAACATGTTGCCGTGATCGGTCAGGGCGACGCCTTTTTGGCCATCCCGCTGGGCCTTGTCCATCATCTTGGCGATGTCGGAGGCGCCGTCGAGCAGGGAGTATTGTGTATGGCAATGGAGGTGGCAGAAATGTGGCATGGAGGCAATGAGTGAATGACAAAATGATAAAATGATAAAATGAGTGAATTAGCGGACACCGATATTCTCTCATTCAGTCATTCCATCCTTCACTCATTGGATTTGCGAAGTTAAAACAATTTGTGGGGAAGAGATAAGTTGTGCCAGAGGAAGTTTTCAACACCCAACCATCCTCCTTTATATATCAGGGCAAACATTCTATAATCACGAAATTGCAGCTAAATAGGCAAGGATAGCAGAGCGCATAAAAACCTGCCATTACTTCTGTGTACAACTTTTGTCTATCGTTCCCAGGCCCCATATAGATGGAATAGCCATCAAGGTCAATGTCTGATTCATGATAACCGGTAACTACAAAATTGGGTATAAGTGCAGTATTGCCAGGGGCAAAAAGAACTTGGGTAAATAATGGATACACATCGTTTCCCGGCCCTTGAAAAATAAGCCTTCCGTCATGGTTGAGGTCACCTCCCCAAAGCGACCTTTTCCCATTGATTATTACTTGGGAAAATTGATCTGCACCATGCGTGTCATAATCAATATTCGTAAAATCAAAATAGCCAGGCTCGCCACCCAAAACGAGGGCACTTTCTGTCATCACGCCAAAATGGTTGCGATGGCGTACCGCCACATGATATTCGCCAGCGGCGACCGACGGGAAATGAAGTGCCGAAACACCATCCACGTCCACCACATCGCCGTCACGCTGCAAGAGGGCCGAGCGGGTGGCGACTACGCTGTCCATCTCAACTTTGTCCCGAAGTTCAATAAAAACCCAATCAACAATGGCATCGGGGCCTTCAAGTTGAAAAACGGCCGGTGAGGCCACCGTTTCCCCACCGCCGTCATTGCCCACATGGCCAAAACGGCTAAGGTTGGAATAAGGCTCCATTGTCGGCAGATAGGCTTTGGCCCGCAGGTCGTCCCGCATGAGCGTGTCCCCAGGTTGTTGCCCCATCATGGCTCCTTGCAGGAAGACTTTTACTTGGAGTATGACACCTAATTTAGTGGTGGAGGCACTAATTGGGTTTAGGCTAATAAATGCCAGCAATAGATTGGCGTTGAACAAGAAATACTTTTTCATGTTGGAAAAGGATAGATGGTTAGAGAAAATGATTGAAAGGGGAGATTGCTTTTGCAGACTTTATGAAGGGAGAAGAAGGGATTTCACGGAGGATAGCTGATATTGTTTGCAAATATTGTACCTGTGTAATCTCAAATTTTTTGTGATGTAGAGTACCTCTATTATTTAGGCCCTGAACTTTGGGTTGTTGGCTTTTGGCTGAGCACAAAAAGCACATGCCCAAAATTTGGCGGGTGAGGTTTATATACCACAAATTAGGTACGGCACGAACATTGCGCTGATAAATATTGCGCATACCCAGTTAATTTTTTCTAAACAGTTTTGTGCGGACTTGAATTATTAAGCTTTTGCCCTTATTTTGCGGCCAAATCAAATTACAGTTAAAATCCTATTTGATGAAACAAACTTTACTCGCTGTCATCCTTGCTTTTTTCTCGCTTGCTGCCTTCTCGCAGCAAAGCCCCGACGGGAGTGGAGGCAATTTCCCCCAATCAAGCCTTACACAGCAACCGACCAAAATCTCCGTTTATCCAAATCCTGCCACCAACTACATCAGCGTGAACAAGGACGAAAACGTGAAACAGATTGCCATTTTCAACCTTGTGGGCCGCAAGCTGAAATCATTCAGCGATGTGAACAGGGATCAACACTACGATGTGACCGACCTGCCAAACGGCATGTACCTCGTGCAAGTGATTGACAATTCCAATAAAATAATAACTACCCAGCGCATCAGCAAGCGTTAGTTTTTGATACAAATTTTAGTAAAAGCCCCTTTTCGGATGCATCTGAAAAGGGGCTTTTTATTGGAACAAAATCGTTCACAATCGGACACAAATCGTCCACTCCTGCACGTTTTTAACTAAATAAAATTTTCATAAAACACTGAAATAGAATCAGTTAATTCAGTGGCACAGGGCTTGATAGCCTTTTGCCATCTATCTTCAGTTTTTTAAGTTTGTTTCCGGGAGGAGAAAGGATGGTGTGAGCCTTCTTTCTCCTCTCTTTTTTATGGGAAATTTACATAGGATCGACATCCACGTTTACCCGCACCGTTGAAAAGCCTTCCTTTTGCTGCATCGTTTGGGTGGCTTCCCCAATCAGGATTTTGGTGGCTTTCCAAACACCCGGATCCATTTCCATTTTTATCAAAATATCCAACAAAAAAAGCCCCCGCACCCTGCCGATGGACGGCACGGACGGGCCCAGCAGGCGCTTGCCCAGTTTTGCTTTTAAAAAATTGGCAAAAACAGTCGTGCCACGGTTGAGCACATCGGGCTTTTTATGCTTGAGCGTAATCTTTATGAGGCGGGTAAAAGGCGGGTATTCAAAAGCCTTCCGCTCCATGATTTCACGGCCAAAAAAAGCATGAAAATCATTGTCCAAAACCTCCCGCAGCACGGGGTGTGCCACGTTCATTGCCTGCACGATCACCTTGCCCCGCTTGCCCCTGCGGCCCGCCCTGCCCGCTACTTGGGTGATGAGCTGGAAGCCCCGCTCGCCTGAACGGAAATCGGGGAATTGCAACAATTGGTCGGCGCTGATGACGCCCACTACGCCCACATTTTCAAAGTCCAAACCCTTGGTCACCATCTGTGTACCAACGAGGATGTCCAGGCGTTTTTCCTCAAAATCGTTGATGATGCGGGTATGGGAATCTTTTGTGCGAACGGCGTCGTAATCCATGCGGCCGATGTTGGCATCGGGCAGGTATATTTTAATTTCGTCCTCGATTTTCTCCGTGCCAAAGCCTTGCAGTTTCAGATCAAAACCCCCGCAGGCCGGGCAGGTGTAGGCCAGGGCTATTTGATACCCGCAGTAGTGGCATTGGAGGTTGTGGCGGAACTTGTGGTAGGTCAGGCTCACGTCGCAATGGATGCACTCGGAGTGCCATCCGCAGGTCGTGCAGCGCAGGGTGGGCGCATAGCCCCGGCGGTTTTGGAACAAAATGGCCTGCTCGCCACGGGCCAGGGCCGCTTTTAGTTCTTCCAATAAAACGCTGGTAAAATGGCTTTGCATCTTGCGCTGCTTGACCTCCTCCTTGGCGTCCACGATGGTTATTTGCGGCAGTTCGATGCCGCCGAAGCGCTCCGTCATTTCCACCAATCCATATTTGTTGCTTTTGGCGTTTTGATAGCTTTCGAGCGAGGGTGTGGCCGTGCCGAGCAGCACTTTTGTCCCGTGCAAATGCGCCAGGTAAATGGCTGCATCACGGCCGCTGTAGCGGGGAGCGGGGTCATTTTGTTTATAGGATGTGTCGTGCTCTTCGTCCACGATGACGAGGCCGAGTTTTTCAAAAGGCAAAAACAGGGCAGAGCGGGCGCCTAATATGCAATGGCCAGTGGCAGTATCGAGTGCAGCTAGAGTCCCTGACTTGCTTTGGGGGGGTGGGTCTATGGTTGGGCTGCTTGTTTCGCTGCCAAATTGTTGCACTTTTTGCCAAAGCTCCACCCGCTCGTTATGGGTGATGCGGTGGTGATATACGGCTACCCTGTCACCGAATATTTTTTGTAAACGGTTGATAATCTGGGTAGTAAGCGCCACTTCGGGCAAGAGGTAGAGCACCTGTTCGCCCCGGCCTATGGCTTCTTTGATGAGTTCGACATATACCCTCGTTTTGCCGCTGCCCGTGACGCCGTGCAGCAGGACGGTGTTTTTTTCTTTAAAATGGGCATGTATGGCTTGTAGCGCTCGTATTTGCTGATCAGAAAGTGTATCGGCCTCGCTTAGTTCTTCTTCATAACCACCGAGCCTGCTTACCTCCCTTTCATACAATTCAAAAATTCCTTTTTTGGCTATTGCGTTCAGCACAGAAGCGTCAATGCTGGCTTTTTTATAAATTTCAGAACGCAACACGCCGCCATCTTCTGCCCTGTGTTGGCGGCTCAATTGCACAAAAGCCATCAATGCTTCTGTTTGGCGCAGTGCTTTGGCACAAAGCTCGAAGGCCTCCTGCAGCAGTTCGGGGTTGGAGCGGTAAGGCTCGGCCAGGCGTACGCAGGCCACCCGCTTGGGCTTGTATTTTTCCTCCATTTCCTCGTAGAGGTAAATGACCTTTTTTTCCAATAGCCGCTTGATAATGGGGAATACGGTTTTTTGGTTTAAAATCTTCCGGACGTCGTCTATGGTGATGGTTTCCTGAATACTCAAGGCCTCGGCGATCAAAAATTCCTTGTCGTCCAGTCCGCCCATGTTTCCGTCGTAAAGCGGGCTGAGCACCAGGCGGCGCTCACTGGCCAATTTCAGGTTGGCGGGCAGGGCGGCGTCCATCACTTCGCCCATAGAGCAACAGTAGTAGTCGGCCAGCCATTGCCAAAAGCGCAAGGTTTTTTCGTTCAGTACGGGCGCATTGTCAATGATGGAGAGCAATGGTTTGACACGGTGGCCGGGATCTTTGTGGTGTATTTTTAAAATCAGCCCTGCGTAGAGTTTTTGGCCGCCAAACTGCACTTCTACCCGGATGCCTATTTTCAGCAAAGGCACCAATTCCTCTGGCACGGCGTAGGTGTAAGGTTTCGGCACGGCCAGGGGCAAAATGACCTCGGCAAAGGTGCTGGTAGCAGGGACTGGATGTAAATTTTCCAAAAGGCTTGTTTCCTGTTATTGGTGGTGGTGTACGGTGGCGAAAGTCGGCAATTTTTGCAAATCTGCTTTTCTCCAAACACTTGCGCCGGGCTTCTGTTGATCAAACCGTTTCAGTGCTTATTTTCGCCCCTCACCTTTCAATTACATTGATCTATGAAAAAAACAATCACCATCGCCGTTTTTGCTGCCATTCTCTTTGCCTGCAGCAGCGAAGGCGACAAAGGAAATCATGACTCCCAAGCTGTGGCAAGCAAAGTGGACGGTGAAAAAATCTACAAAACCTACTGTGTAACCTGCCACGGCATAGCGGGCGACATGGGCGCCAGCGGCGCTTTCAACCTGCGAACTTCCCAATTGCCCCTCGAAGAACGCATCAAGGTCGTCACCAATGGCCGGAATGCCATGACACCCTTTAAGGATTTGCTAAACGAAGAAAAAATACATGCTGTGGCAGCTTATGTCGAGACTTTGAGGGAATGATTTTTTTAAAAATATGAGTAAAGTTTACCATGCTATTGGCTTGATGTCCGGCAGCTCGTTGGATGGGCTGGATGTGGGCTACTGCCGTTTTGAGATCGGCCAGCCTTTCCAAGTGCTTGACTGGAAATTGCTAAAAACGGACTGCCTGCCGTTCGGCCCGGATTGGGAAAAAAAATTGAAAGAAGCGCCCGCTTCAAGTGCCTTTGAATTGGCCCAGCTGCACACGGCTTTTGGGCATTATTTGGGGCAACTATTAAATGGCTTTTTTGAAAAAAACGGCATCCAAGGCACTGAAATAGACCTGATTGCCTCGCACGGCCACACGGTTTTCCACGAACCAGTCCAAGGGTTTACTGTCCAAATTGGGGACGGGGCAGTTCTGGCGGCGGTGACTGGTTGCAAGGTCGTCTGCGATTTCCGTTCCGCCGATGTTGCCCTCGGCGGGCAAGGGGCACCTTTGGCGCCGATGGCGGATAAAATGCTCTTCCCTGGATTTGATTTTTACCTCAACCTCGGCGGTATCGCCAATATCACTTGCAACGCCAACGGTCGTTTTGTTGCTTTTGACATTACTGGTGCCAACCAGGTGCTGAACATGCTTGCCAATGAATTGGGTGTTCCTCTTGATGAAAATGGGCACTTGGCTGCGGGTGGCCGATTGGATAAAACGCTTTTTGCCCAACTCAATGCTTTGCCTTTTTTATCGAAGCCCTATCCAAAATCCCTTTCCAATCAATGGGTGCAGGAAAACCCGGCAAAGATTTGCCACAACTCACCTGCCGCCGTGCAGGATAAATTGCACACAGTCTGCCGCCATGTTGCATTTCAGTTGAAAAATTCTATTTCACAAATAATTGATAAAGAAGAATTTAGGAAAGAAAATTATCGCCTATTGGCCACAGGTGGGGGCGTTTTCAACGGATTCCTGATGGAATGTATCAGGGCGGAAATCGGCCATGTGGAAGTGACAATTCCGGCACTGGACCATGTAAAATTTAAGGAGGCTTGCTTGATGGCGCTCTTGGGCGTAATGCGTATGGAGGGTATTCCAAATTGCATTTCATCGGTAACGGGAGCCAGCAAGGATGCGGTGGGAGGGGCAGTTTATAGTGGCAATTGAGCCTTAATTGATTTCAAAACCCAATTTTTTCAGGTCTTCCCAGAATGCGGGGTAAGATTTTTCCACAACAGTTGGATGTTCAATCCGAATTTCACCCAACATGGCTAAGGGTGCAAAAGCCATGGCCATGCGGTGATCGTCATAAGTTTGAAAAACAGGCGAACCGGCCACCTCGGCTTTTCCTTCCACCATATAGTACTGCTTATCAGCTTTTTTTGAAAATCGGGCGGGCAGCTTGCTGAAAAACACATGGATCTTGGCGAGTTCATGCTGTAAGGCGGCTATGCGATCCGTTTCTTTTATATACAGGGTTTCCAGTCCGGTGAAAAGACCATGCACGCCGAGGCCGCCACAAATGACAGCCAGGGTTTGGGCGATGTCGGGGCAGGGCAGGAAGTCCCATTCAAAAAATGGCTTTGCCTGCGGCAATTTCGTCAACTGGACTTGATTTTTATAAAAAACGGTCTCCACGCCAAAGTTTTGCATCATGCCGCTTAAAACCGCATCGCCTTGCCAACTATCCATAAAAAGCCCGTGCAGCCGCAAATCGCATTTTTCGGATAAAGCGGCAATAGCATAATAGTAAGAGGCTGCCGACCAATCTGCTTCCGCCGTAAATTCCCTTGGCTTATAATCCTGCGGCAGGACATGAATGGTATCGCCCTCCCACGTGTGGGTTACTCCAAAATGCGCCATCATTTTCAAGGTCATCTCCAGGTAGGGGCGGGATACCAATTGGCCTTCCATTTTCAAGGTCAAACCTTTGGGCAAAGTGGGCGCTATCATCAGCAATGCTGAAAGGTATTGGCTGCTTGTATTGGCGGGTACAGTAAGGAGGTTTGTTTTTCCAAAATCAGAAGAACCGTTGATTCTAAGCGGTGGAAAGCCTTCATTTTCAATGTATTCGATATTGGCCCCCAAGTTTCGGAGGGCATCCACCAAAATGCCAATGGGCCGTTGTTTCATGCGCTCAGAACCAGTGAGTATTCGGCTGCCGGGCTTTGTGGAGAGGTAGGCGGTGAGGAAACGGAAGGTCGTGCCTGCTGCGCCCGTATCGAGTACTTCGTCGGTGGAAGCGAGCAAATGCTGCATGAGTTGCGTGTCCTTGGAAGTGGAGAGGTTTTTTATTTCAAAAAAATCTTGGCAAAGTGCCCGGATGATAAGTGCCCGGTTGCTGATGCTTTTGGAGCTGTCGAGGAAGATGTCGCCTTTTATGAGGCGGTCGGATTTTGAAATGGTATAGATCATCAATGTTGGTAGGATATTTTTTTAAATAATACCCACCGCAATTTTATCCATAAGTGCCAAAAAATAAAAAGCAGCCAGGGACGAAATAGGAGGCAAATCCCCGGCCGCTCCTCAAATAGGGGGAATTCTGGTTTTCGATCAGTGTTTTTTTCAATTGGCCGAGGCCAAAACTAAAGTAAACCCTGATCGAAAAAAAGTGCAGACACCTGATTTTTGGGAGCCTGCACCGAATTTGAAACCGACTAATAAAAGTTTTGGTCAATGGGGAACAACCTATACGCTGGCCCAAAATAGCCGGGCATTAACGTTGTTTTTGTGCCAAATTTGTATTGGTGTGCGGATACATGAGCCGCTATGGCCAGCTCATAGTACGTTGGGTGTGAGACGACGGCGCAGTGCCGTGTTTAAAAAATAAGGAGACAAACGATGGGGAAAGAAATTGGGAAGTGTGCGGGTGAAGAGGCTTTCTTGCCAGTGTTTGTCAAAGTTTCTCAAGTAGGTTTAATCAACCTTTAAAAAGAACTAAAATCCCTTCCAGGGAAGACTTTCATTGGAAATTCTCAAACTTATATATTTTGCAATAATAATGCCAAAAATGCCCAAATCAGGTTTTAAACCGAAATCCTACGCCATGAATGTTCTCAATTTTTAAGTTTTCGTCGTTTTTAAGGTATTTGCGGAGGCGGGAAATAAAAACATCGAGGCTGCGGCCCATGAAATAATCGTCTTCGCCCCAGAGTTTTTCCAGGATGTCGCTGCGCTTGATAACCTGGTTGGGCTGGTCGAGGAACACTTTCAGCAGGTCGGCCTCCCGTTGGGTGAGGGTTTCGGAACCGCCGTTGCAGGTGAGGGAAAGGTTGGGATAATCGAATTCATAACTGCCCAATTTATATTTGGAGACTGGTTCGGGCGATGTGACGTTGCGCCTTCTCAGGAACACTTCTATTTTTAATATCAACTCTTCGATGCTAAAGGGCTTAGTGATGTAGTCGTCGCCGCCCAGCTTAAGCCCTTTGATCTTGTCTTCTTTGAGGGATTTTGCCGTGAGGAAAATAATCGGGATTTCCGTGTCGAACTTCCTGATTTCCTCGGCCAGCGTGAAGCCGTCCATTTCGGGCAGCATCACATCAAGGATGCAGAGGTCAAATTTTTGCAGGCGAATGACGTCGAGCGCTGATTTGCCATCTATGCAATGTGTGATTTGATAGCCTTGCAATTCAAGGTTGTCACGGGTGACGAAGCCCAGGCTTTCATCATCTTCAACATATAATAGGTGTGCTTTCATCGTACTGGTTTTGGATATTTCTTTTACATCGGTTTATTGGCAGTTGGCTATTTGCAATTCTTTAAGCAAATAAGAACTGGTGCAAGGTTCTACACATCGTTCTTTTTCAACTCATTAATATAGTTACGCAGGTACCTTTGTTCGGTTCGCTTTCGAGCGATATTTTCCATCCGTGCGCATCGCAGATGTTTTTTGTATAAAACAGGCCGAGGCCGAAGCCTTTTACATTGTGTACGTCTCCTGTGGGCACCCGGTAGAACTTGTCGAAAATCTTTTGCTGGTTTTCTTTGGCAATACCCAGCCCGGTGTCCGTTATGCTCAATTTCACTTTGCCGTTTGGGCTGTTTTCGGAACTGACGGTAATGTTCGGTACGCCCTGGCAATATTTCATGGCATTGTCAAGGAGGTTGTGCAATATATTGGTCAAATGCAGCCTATCGGCATAAAGCATGGGCGAATCGGCCTTGAACATGGATGTCAGGTTGCCGCCCTCTTTTTCCACCTGGATTTTTACACTGTTCAAAATACTGCCCAACAGCTCGTGCAAATCTATTTTTTCTTTGTTCAGCTTAAAATTGTCGCGCTCGATTTTGGCCAGTTGCAGCACTTTCTCCACTTGTTTGTTCAGGCGTTGGTTTTGTTCGTTGATGATAGTGGCATATTGCAAGAGGCGCTTGTTATCAGTGATTTCGGGGCTTTTCAAAAATACTTCCGAAGAGATTTTGATAGTTGAGATGGGGGTTTTGAACTCATGGGTCATGTTGTTGATAAAATCCTTCTGCATCTCGGAAAGCCGTTTTTGCCGCAGGATGATAAAGATGGAATACACGAAAAAGAGGGTGGTCACAAACAGTATGGACGACAAAATAATCGTGAGCTTCATGCTGCCCACTATTTGGGCCTCCCGATTGGGAAATCGTACCCCAAAATAGTACAGGAAATTATCGTGTTCGTGAACGGGCAATTGCTGCTTCGGCTCGTTGACGCGGGGCACTTCCCCTCCTTGCGAGTAACTAATGTATTTCCCGTAAGCCATCTTTTTGGTGTCGCAATTGTAAATGCCGTAATCAAAATCTTCTCGCAGGCCCACTTCCTCCAATTCACGGCGCAGAAAAATTTCCAGGTTGTTGGGGTTGATGGTGTTGTTGATGTCCACCACATAATAATTGGAAGAAACCTGTTTAATCACGTCGTAGGCGGGTGGGTTGCTGCCCAATTTTTCAAACTCCTTGGCCACGTTTTGAAGGGCAATGGTCACTTTTTCTTGAAATTCCTTGGCCTCTGCGTTCCAGGTATTGAACAAAAGGTAGCTCTGTATGGCAATGATGCCAATAATGGCCAAAGTGCCAAAAATGACTACCCGGATGATCGTACTATTTTTCATGAATTTTTGATAGGGTACAATATGGCTGCACCACGCTATACAACTTGCAAAATAGCAGCAAGTTGCCCCAATGTGTAAAGGCTTAACGTCTCGTTAACAGTGGACTCACCTCACTATGGGGGTGGGCGGGGTGCTATTAACTGCAATGGCCTTGAATTAAAATGTGCTATTTATGCGAATTAGGGGTTGAAAACCCACAAAGCTAAAGCCGCAGCGACTTTGCCAAAGATGTGGACAATCAATCCTTGATTTGAACGAACCTTCGAGGCGTTTTGGAGGCCGTGAAGTTCGTTTAACCAGTTGAAAAAAGA
>JBGSKQ010000005.1:0-11768 GCA_041741095.1 Saprospiraceae bacterium | reverse complement strand
AATGAACTGATGCTGGAAAGAATTTTTTGCGTGTTTGGGAAAGCCGCAGACCCGCTAAAAAATCATCCAGCTATTATCCAAATCCGAAATTTCGGCGTCAAAGCCGCTGCTTAGACGCTTTAACTATCACGGACTATTGTCTATAAGATCGATAGAAATTTTTTTAGATTTTAATCGGTAACGCACACCATTTATGAATGTTGGGAAATTACTGTTGTCATTTTTATTACTTAATAATATTTTTGATAAACCACCAGTTGTTGCCGCCCATAAGGTATCGTGATCCACCAAAATATCGTTAACATCATTGGAAATCAATCCATTTTTTGCATCATATTTAAATACATTCAACTGGTTGTCTATACTATAAACTCCTTTGTTAGTCGAAAGCCAAACTTTTCCATTGGGTTCGACAAATATAGATTGGATATTATCTATTGGTTCTTTCAATTCATTATTTATGACACTGACGTCTATGACCTTTCCATTTTTAACTTCAACATTTAAAAGACCAATTCCAGGCGTAGCTACCCACAAAGTGTTATTTCCGGCCAATTTAATGTCAATTATTCTTTTTGAAAGGTGATGAAATTTGTCGCCCCAAGCTATAGTGAAACTATCTTTTTCTGAAAACAGGCCATTTAACCCGCCAACCCACAAGTTTTTTTCATGATCATTGCAAATAGCAACTATCCGGTTTGTAAAAGCAATTTTTACATTTCTTTGCTCGTCAATAGATAGAAGTTTGTGTGAGGTGCCGACCCAAATTTTTCCTTCTTCAAAAAACATGGACTTTGGTGCTCCAATGCCTATAAAATCGTAAATATCAATGAGCGTAGAATCTGAGAAGAGAATGCCCCTATCTGTAGCTGCCATCCATTCTTCATTATTTAATTGAATAATTTTGCGTATCCTATTTGATTTCGTATTGTTGTTGCGCCACAAAAAATTCCATTTGTTATCATAAAACACATAGATGTTCCCAGAATCATCTCCCGCAACTAATTGGCCATTATTGAACTTGGATAATGTGGTAAAATTATTGGAAAAAAAAAGTGGAGTATGTTCTACCGAATAATTAATGGAAGTATTTTGAGGCAAGGCGTAAACCCCATCATTTAAGGTTGCAAACCACAAAATACTATCCCTACTTTGGAAAACGTGGCTAATTTTATGACCTTTTAAATACTTCTTTGGTTTTCTTAATCCATCTTTTTTATGATCAAAACAAATTGCGCCATTTTCCCCAGAACCATCGCACAACCAAAACCTCCCCCTATTGTCAGAGATACTCTTTGAAACAGTTGTTGTAGCTGCCGAATCAATTTGAACGAAATTGCCGTTACTACATTCCAATAACTTGATATTATTGGGCATGACATACAAAATTCTTTCACCAAAAAATGACACCATACAACTTTGGGATTGAACATTTTGTTGGTAGAATCTATATAGGTCTTGCACATATTGATCCCTAATTTTACATATTAAATAGTTTGCAAAAGCATACATCTCCTGATCAATCTCACCCACCTCCACCACTGTCGTTGATGCCTTAATGTTTGACTTATAATCGCTAAATCCTAGTGGGGAGTTAAAGCTCACTATAGAACTATCCGTTAAGCAATAAAAATGGGCAGGATCTCCTGTCACCCATATTGCGCCTGTATTATCTTCATAAAAAGACAGCACCCCACCTTTTGTTTCTACTTTATCGAGGATGGGATTGGTTTCGCTTGTTATGATTTTACCATTTTCAATATAACATGGTTTTTGGCTAAAACACGATAGCCAAAGCCTTTGACGGCTATCTTCGAATATTTCCAACACTTCCGGGTCTGGCAATCCATTTTTGGAATCATATACCTTGAACCTAACGCCGTCAAACCTCGCCAAACCCTTATCTGTCCCAAACCACATAAACCCCCTACTGTCTTGTTCAATACTATAAACCAGCGCACTCGGCAGCCCATCGCTCACATCATAGTGCAGGTAGGCAGGCTCCTGCGAGGCCAGCCTGCTTGCCAGGCAAAAAATATATATCAGCCAAAGGGCTGTTTGCTTCAACATGGTATTTTACTAAAGCCGAAAAGATACGTTTTCCAAGGGTAAATTGAAGGCTCGAACCTTTAACTGTGTACATCGGGAATGTAACTGTGCAAAAATGCTTTTCTTTGTGCACTTGACAGGCGGCAAAACGGCTGTCTTTCTTTTGAGCAGAGTGTACGGGCTTTGGTGCCTAAAAACCCGAAACTGCCCAGTCCCAAACCGATCAATACTTATCCATGCACCTCCGCATATACATTATGCTTTTCGTTTTTGCCGGGTGGGCGCAGCTATGCTTGGCGCAAGGAAGGGAAGCATGGAAATCCAAGGGCGACGGCTTGCTGAAAGCTGGCGATTACGAAGGGGCAGTACAGCAGTTTCTCCAATTTATTGACGAGTGGCCCTACGATGCAGAGGTGCTCACCAATACCGGCATTTGCTATTTCTACCTCAATAATATCAACGAAGCGGAAAAGTACCTGTACCAGTCGTTCAGGGCAAAAAACGACCCGCCACCCGCCGCCTATCTGTACCTGGGCAAAGTGAACCATGCTAAATTGGATTTTGAAATTGCCGTTGATTTTTACAAAAAATACCTGCGCAAAATTGGCAGCGACCACCAATTGCGGGCTTCCACCAAGGACGACATCCGGCGATGCGCTACGGGCATCCAGGTACGGAGGGGCGATGCTGGTGCTGCCGTGCTGAACCTCGGCGAAGTGGTCAATTCCAATGCCGACGATTTCAGGCCGCTTTCCAGCCCAAACAACCCGGACAGGTTGTATTTTGCTTCTGCAAAAAAAACAAGGGATGCCGATGGCATCGTGGACACCGATGTGTTTTCTTCCGATTTGGAAAATGGTGACTGGCAGCAGCCTCAACCCCTCAGCCATTTTATCAATGGCAGCAAAAACGAAGTGCCACTCGGTTTTAATGAAAATGGCAACCTGCTTTATTTTTTCCGGGGCGATTACCTTGCCCTGGGGGATTTTTTAGTGGACACCTTCAAGGAAAATGCGGTGGAGCGCACCCTCCTGTTTGCCATGCTCGACAGCCCGATGGAACCTTGGAATGGCGATGCGGCCCCCTTTTTTTTCAACGATTCCATTTTGCTCTTTGCCAGCCGCCGGGCGGGGGGCTACGGCGGCTTGGACCTGTATTTTTCCACCTTGGCCAAGGGTGATTGGACGGTCCCGCAAAACCTTGGCCCTACCATCAATACCCCCTACGACGAGACATCTCCCTTTCTGGCCCACGATGGCCGGACGCTTTATTTCAGCACCAACCACCCTAGCAGGAGCATCGGCGGGCTTGACTTTGCAAAATCACGCTACCTGGACAAGAGCCTGCAATGGACAAAGCCTTTCAACCTCGGCATTCCGTTCAATTCCGCAGGCGACGAGGAGCATATTTTCCTGACGCCTGGGGGCAAACGTGCATTTTTCGCCTCCTCCAGAAAGGAGGGTTTTGGGAAACGGGATCTCTACGTCGCATTGTTTGAAAGCACGCAGGCAGAGCAGGCCAAGCTCTCCATGCCCGTTGCCTTTCCGTTCGTGCCCACTTTCCAAGACGGCATCGCCGGGGCCTCTGAAACGGATGCCATTGCACCTGAACAAATGCTGGGAAACCTGGATAAATTGCTGTTGAGGCCCATGCCTTTTTCGCCCAAAGCCCCTTACCCCGTAGCCACGGCCAGGCAACTGGATTTATTGGTAGCCATTTTAAAAAAATACCCCGCCACCAAGCTGACCATTGCCGTACATGCAAGCAAGGAATTTTCAGGCATGGGCGACGCCTTGGACATTTTGGCCAAACTGGATGCGTACATGAAAGCTGCCGGCGCAACACAAGGCACGTATTCTTTCCGGTGGGCTGCTGCGCTGTACCCTATTTCAGAGACCGATGGCCCAGAAAACATGCGGATGGTGGCCTATTTTGCCGATACAGAAATCTTGCCGTTTGACGTTGAGTACCCAAACATCCCTTCGCCCGTGGTCGGTGCCGTTTTTTTTAGAAATATTATGACAAAACTCTTTTATCAAGTGTCAGTGCCAATAGACGAAGAGGGCGGCCAAGGTTTTTTGGACAATATTTTAAAAAAATACCCCGAAGGCATGCTGGTACAAAGTCCTTCTGGGCAGCGATTCTATACCGTTGGCACCTACCTCACTTACGCCTCCGCCCGCCAGTGGGCCGATGATTTGGCTCAAAACGGCTATCCTGATGCCGCCGTCACTGCATGGCTCAGAGGCTGGAACATCTCGCCCGACGAGGCCAGCCTTTACACCGACGAATTTTCCGACCTCCAAAATTTCATCAAAAACTGAGCGGGGATTTGTCAAAAATCCTCCAAACACCGTTTTCCCTTTGTACTAAAAACAAAAAGAACATTAGTTTGGCAACCCACTTTGAATCTTTGCTTTCCCGCCCTACTGTTTATTTTAAATACTGTTGGCTTAGTTTGGTTGAAAAATTATTCGCTGAAATTTTTTTTAGTGAAAATGAAAAAACAATACAGTCCATATTGATTTACAAAAACCTGTTAATCAATGTTTTGCAAGTTTATCCTGCCAGAAGCAGGCAAGCGTTCATAGTTCATCATTTATAGTTTATCATTCATTTACCGATTACCCACTAAATTCTTTCCCGTGATGAAAAAATTTACCCGCACCAGCATTGGCATACTTTCCTTTTGGGCCATTTTCCATGCCGCTGTTTTTGGTCAAAATGCCATCATCGTCGGCCCTCCAAGCTTGTGCATTGGAGAATGTGGCACTTACGAACTTGTTTCGCTGGACAGTTTTGACATCATCTCTGTACAATGGTTTTCAAATGGCGGGGCAATCGTCAGCAATCCCGGTTCCAATTCCGTTGTCATTTGTGCTTCCGACTTTGGTTTTGATATTACGGCCATTGGTGTATTTTCCAACGGTGACACCATCTTTTCTGAAACCTTCGTAGAGGTTGTGTTCGGAGTAAACCCACTAATTATCTCTACATCAGCTACTTGTCCGCAAGACAGTAGCGGTAGCACGGCCTGCGACAAAATCTGCGCCTTCGGCACGGGCGTTTATGAGGCGATTGATGCAACAGGCGCCCCTTTGAATTCACCCGTCACTTGGCAGGTTTTGGGCGCAGAGGATTTTACCGTCAACGGCAATTCGGTGACAGTGGAATGGGGGGCTCCGGGGCAAGGGGAGGTGACGGCCACAGTGGGCGGTGGAAACTCGCAAGTCCCCTTTCAAATTTTTTGCGGCCAGGAGTCCATCGATCCCAATCAACCCAATACTACCGGCACTGGATACGTAAGTATTTTCGGTGGAGTCCCACCATTTTTGATTACAGTGACAGACCCAACTGGGGTTATAACTACCTATAATGGCATATCCGCAACTTTGCCAGGCTTATTTGCAGGTACTTATAATGTTTCGGTCACCGATGCTTCTGGCAACTCGGACCAGTGCCAATTTGATATTGAAACCAGTTTTCAAGAATGTTGGTTATCTGCAAATCCTGTTGGAATACAACATATTGCCTCATGTAATGTAGCCTGCGATGGAGCTATAACACTGGCCCCGATTGGCGGAGTCAGCACCAATTATACTTTTGTTTGGAACACTGGCAGTACCACACCCAACATATCTGGTCTTTGCCAAGCTGGCTTTTATTCCGTTACTATCACGGACTTCCAAAACTGCACGGCCACCGAAGTATTTCAAATTGCCTGCCTCCCCAATACCTGCTCGGGCTCCGCCTCCCTCTGCGTCGAAATTCTCGAAGAGCCAAAGGCCGGCATTGGCTCACAGCCCCCGGCCATTGGCAGCACGATCGAAATTTGCCAGGGGCAGACTGTCTATTTTGAAAACAACAGCACCAACGCCACATCTTATATATGGGACTTCGGCGACTTGTACACTTCCACGCAGTTCGAGCCGAGCCACGCCTACCCAACACCCGGCACTTTTACCGTCTCGCTCATTGCCCGCAACGAATGTTATTGCAGCGACACCACTTTCGTCACGATCAATGTGCTGACAGCGGACGTGCCTATTATTAATTGTGTCGGCACAGTCTGTGAAGGAGAAACGGTCACGTATTCCACCGATGCCAGTTGCACAAATTATAATTGGCAAATCAGCGGCGGGGGGATCATCCTTGACGGCGGCGGGGTGGGCGATAATTTTGTCACGGTGGAATGGCCCATCGGACCCGAAGGCAACGTCTCGCTCGATGTGAGCGGTTGCGCTGGCAGTGTTTGCATTCTGCCGAACATCGTTCCCATCCCCATCATCTCTGACAATGTACAAATCGAAGGCCCGAACAAAGTATGCGAGGGCAGCACGGAAGAGTATTTTATCCCCAACTACCAAGGCACAGAAATTACTTGGACGGTGCAAGGCCTCGGCAGCATCGTGGAAGGGCAGGGCAGCGAACGCATCAGCGTGAACTGGACTGGGGCCGCCAACGTGAGCAACCCCCAACGGGTTATTGTTGAATTCCAAAATTGTTACCTAGGCTGCGGCGGCAAGGACACTTTGCTGGTCAATATTGTGCCTTCGTTTTATGTGGAAGGCCCTATCGAAGTTTGCGAAAGTACCAGCGGAACTTATCAAAGCCGCAACACCCTCAACAGCGGCCTGATGAACAGCCATTGGCAATTGTTCAATGCCAGCGGCACTGTGGTTTGGTCGTCGGCGGGAGCTACGAACACGGCCAACATCCCCTTCAATTTCCCGCCCGGCAGCTATATAGTACACACAGAACCTGCCAGTGTCAGCAGTTTTTGCAACGACCGTTATGATGTTTTTGTAAAACTCATAGCTGCACCGCCCCCGCCAACGGGCATCACAGGGCCAACTGAAATCTGTCCTGGCGAATCTTACAGCTATGAAGCATCGGGCCTGCCAACCAGCGATTTTACATGGACTTTTACAAATGGCACGCCCGCCAATTTTAACGGAAACCCAGCCAACGTGGTGTGGGGCACCGTGCCACCGTACACCGCTTCTGTTGTTCAAATCGCAACCACTGGCCTGGCTTGTACATCGCCGCCGTTTAACCTGAATGTCAATCCAATACCAACTTTCAGCATCACGGGCGATGGGCAAGTTTGCAAGGAAGAAACGGGCAATTACAGCGTTCCTTTTTTTGAAAATATTGATTACCAATGGCTTATAATGCCTATGGGCTTTGGTACAATTACCAGCGGCGATGGCACGGAGAGCGTGGAAATCCAATGGCACGAAAGCGGCCCTGCCACGGTCAGCGTGACTATTTGCGGAACAACTGAAACCTTCAACGTGAATGTGTTGGTGCTGCCGGAACCTTATGTGGACGACTTTGAGGTTTGCCAAGGGCAAACGCTCAACGTGACGACGACCGTACCTTTTTCAACCTATAAATGGAAAGAAGAAGACGGCAGCCAAATTTCCACCAATCCCATCGCTAACCTGATCGGCGGCTATTATGAAGTGGAAGTGACCGATGCCAACGGCTGTTTTGGCGACACCACTTTTTTTGGCTTGGAACGCCCCAGCCCTTACGTCAGGATTTCAACACCTTCTTATTACGCCATCTGCCCCGGTGCGCCTCCTGTGATTATTTATTCTACTACCACTACCAGTGGCTACGACTTTGAGTGGTTTCACAATGGCAACCCGATTGGCGGCAACACGCCCACCTTGTCCACCAACCAACCGGGTAATTATCAGGTCATTGCAACCAATTCCTTCGGTTGCATGGCCAGTTCCAATATCCTCACCTTGGAAGATTGTGCAACCGCCGGAGGCACTTGTGTAGGCGGTATTTGCACCATTATCGGAATCCCATTGCCGGGCTGTACGCCGCTTGGCTCGGTTGATTTTTCCTTTTCACAAACAGGCGACTGCGATGTGGTGGATTTTATGGATCAATCAGTAAACGACATTCCTGGCTCACACTTCTGGTATTTTGGCGACAACACCTCTTCCGCCCTAGAAAATCCTAGCCATACCTATCCGGCCCCAGGCTATTATACCGTCGTCCATCTTGTAAATGTTCCGGCTGCGGGCGGTGGGTCTTGCCCTATTTACACTTATAAAGATGTGTTGATTCCAGCAGTAGCCAATTTCAGCCATAGCGGTACCTGTCCTGGCACACCAGTGAATTTTAATGATGGAACTGCCTTTATCACGGGCCAAAGCATAACAGGCTGGGATTGGGATTTCGGCGACCCGGCCAGCGGTGCCGCCAATTCGTCCAGCCTCGAAAACCCCAGCCATGTGTACGCTGCCGCAGGCACTTACACGGTTACTTTGATAGTCACCATGTCGCTCGGATGCCAGGTCACGGAGGTTAAAACCATTGAAATACATGCGGCCCCAACGGTGGATTTTGCTTTGCCGAGCCAAAGCTGCGAACAGGTGGCGCTCCCTTTCGATGCAATGCTCTCCGCTGACTATGCTTCATTGTGGTGGAATTTTGGCGACCCTGCGAGCGGCCCCGGCAACCAATCGGAAGTGGAAAATACCTTCCATGCTTTCCCTGCGGCCGGTAACTACACTGTCACTCTTTCTGCTACCAATATCTATGGCTGTTCTGCCAGCACGGACAAACTGATGACCGTCACGCCCAATACCCTCGGCGGTACGATTGCCTATTCTCAACCATCGCCCATTTGCGAAGGCGATCAGATCACTTTGACCGCACCGCCCGGTGGCATTGGTTGGAATTGGGATTCGGGAGAAACAACGATTGATATAACTGTTTTTGAATCAGGAACTTACGATGTGACAGTCACCAGTTCGGAAGGTTGTACCTACTCGCCTTCGCCAGCCCCGGTAGATGTTTTTGGCGAACCAAACGGCATTATCAAAGCGGTGGAATACAACGAGTTCGGTCAGCCGGTGGCATTTTTTGAAAACAACCATACTGTGTGCGAGGGGGAAGACGTAAATCTTCTTATCCAAGGCAGCTTAAATTACAGTTATGTTTGGTCAAATGGCGAGCCGGGCGGCGATATTTCATTTACCGAAGATAAAGGAAACCTACTGTCAGTTGGTACGCATAATTTCACCGTAACTGTAACCGATAATACCAACGGCTGCACCAGCCTGGAAGGGCCTTTCACGGTGACGGTAAACCCCGTGCCTTCGGTGCAAATCGCCAGCTCGCCCGCAGGTTTTTTATGTGAAAACAATGCGGCCACTTTGAGCGTAGTTGGCCCCAATCCAGCCTTGACCTATGGTTGGAATACGGGAGAAACAAGCACGAGTATCACCGCGATAGCTGGAGGCACTTATTTTGTGCAGGCGGTGAACCAGTTTGGTTGCAAGGGCCGCAGCAACGAAATCACCATTAACAATGCCCCCGATATTGACCTCGTGCCGACTGGTTGCCACTCCCGCTGCAACCCCGATACGATGTGCCTGCCCAATACGCCATTGGTGGCCAGTTACCAATGGTTTTTAGACGGCAACCCAATGCCAGGCCCCAATGGCAGCTTGGCCAATCCTATTTTCACCCAAAGCGGGGAATATTCGCTCGAAATGACAGACATCTATGGCTGCACTTCCGTTTCGGAGCTTTTGTCCCTTGATCTCTTTCCTGGTTTTGGGGATATTTTGGGCAATGTCTATTTTGATGTAAACGAAAACGGCATCATTGATGGGCCAGACACCTTGGTGAGCGGCATCAATGTTTTCCTGAACGACGGTAGTGCAAACCTGGACACCGTGACCAGTATCGGAGGGGCTTACATCTTTGTGGATATTCTTTCTACCAATTATACAATTGTGCTCGATACTGCAAACCTCCCGGCAGGCTGGAGCGCATATTTGGTCAATACCTTGATCGATCTTGTTGGCTGCGATGTGGAGGAACAATTCGATTGGCTGCTGACCAATGCCTGTTTATCAAGTACTACTGCTGTCAGTTACGAAGCTTGTCCGGGCGACGGCGTCACCTACGACGGCACTTTTATCCCGGTTGGCACCACGCAGGGTTTTGTTTTTACCAATGCAGGTGGCTGCGATTCAATCATAACAGTAACCGTTAGCGCTTTCCCCGACTTAAGCAGCCAATTGGAATTGCAGACTTGTCCCGGCACTACAGTAATATATGAAGGGGTAGAACTGGCACCTGGCGACCAGCAGGATTTTGTGCTGACCGACCAAAATGGCTGCGATTCGGTGGTGCAGGTAAGCGTGGTAGGCTTGCCAACCGATGCCGAAACACTTCAACTTTCTGCTTGCCCCAATTCGTTTGCCACTTATCAAGGGACGCAACTTTTTCCTGGCGATATGCAGGAGTTTACTTTTACCAACCAATCCGGCTGCGATTCGGTGGTAACGGTAAACGTAGTTGCCTTACCAACTGACACGACTGCATTGCCGCTGTCTGTTTGTGAAAATGAAACGATATTCTATGAAGGCACAGAACTCTCGCCCGGCGACCAGCAGGATTTTGTGCTAACTGACCAAAATGGCTGCGATTCTGTGGTGCAAGTCTCCGTGTCGCCCATCCCGACCAGTAGCGGCACTGCGCAGTTGATGGCATGTCCGGGTTCTACGGTCACCTATCAGGGAATGCAACTTTCGCCCGGTGACCAGGAAGATTTCATTTTGCAAAACCAGCTTGGCTGCGACTCCATTGTGAGCGTGACTGTCGTAGCTGCTCCGGTGGACACCGTGTCGCTTGCGTTACAGGTTTGCGAAGGCGAAACAATGGATTACAACGGGCAAGAACTTACGGCGGGCGATGAGCAGGCATTTATTTTACAAAACCAATTCGGCTGCGACTCGGTGGTGCAAGTAAGCGTAAGTGGCTATCCATCAGTGATTTATGACTTGAGTGCCGATAAAATTTGTTGGAACGAAAATAACGGCAGCATTGAAGTGCAAAATGTATCCGGCAGCACATCGCCTTTCCTTTTTTCCCTGGATGGCATTTCTTACCAGATCGATCCACTTTTTGATGGCCTGGCTGGCGGCAGCTACACCATTTTTTTGCAGGATGCCAACGATTGTGTGTTTGAAGAGCAAATTGAAATCCCCACGATACAACCCATTGTGGTGGAGGTAAAAGACGAGACGCTTGTATGCGGCGACAGTGTGCGGCTTTCGCCATTGGCATTTAGTGAACTGCCACTGGCCTGGCAATGGCAAAATGGGCCATCCAGCGAAAAGATTTGGGTCCAGTCGCCCGGCACTTATACGTTTCAAGTATCCAACGACTGCGAAACTGTTGAGCGTTCGGTGAACGTTTCTTTGGACGAGAGCAAACCGGTTTCCCTCATCTACATGCCCAATTCCTTTTCGCCCAATGGCGATCTCATCAATGACTGTTATCACGGCTTCCTTTCCCCCAGCTTTGATTTGCAGTTTTTCGTGCTGAAAATTTTTGACCGATGGGGCGACATGATGTTCCAAACAAGCGATCCGGCTGCCTGCTGGGACGGCTACCTAAACGGCAAAGCGATGGATCCCGCCGTTTTTGTTTGGTTTGTTGAAATGCACGTGAGGAACTGCGATGGTACGCTGCTCCAAATTTTCAAGGAAGGGGATATCCATCTTGTGAAGTAAAATTTTCTGAAAATTATACACTTATGCGAATTAGGGGTTGAAAACCCACAAAGCTAAAGCCGCAGCGACTTTGCCAAAGATGTGGACAATCAATCCTTGATTTGAACGAACCTTCGAGGCGTTTTGGAGGCCGTGAAGTTCGTTTAACCAGTTGAAAAAAGA
>JBGSKQ010000004.1:0-2986 GCA_041741095.1 Saprospiraceae bacterium | reverse complement strand
TATCTGGAAGATAGAATTATGCTAATTTGCAGGATTGAAAATTATCGGGGCGTAGCGGGTTGCAGAAAAGATGACAGGTAGGTGGAATGGACAACTTTTTATGAAAAAATGAAAATTTGACTTTTTTCACAACCTGCGTTCATCATTCATCATTTATAGTTCATCGTTTTACAAAAGAAACTTTGAGAGTTTTTTTCATACTAATTCAAATTTCTGAGTTGTCGCAATCCGATTGCGGCAACTATTTCGACTGTTATTAGCGAAGGATTCACCCTCCTTTTGCACCAACACAATGAGGATAGCTGTGAAGACTGTAGGCTTACGCCCACCTTTCCTTCTTGCCATCCTGCGATATATATAGGAATCACCCGTACCTGCCTCGTGTGCAGCATGATTGTCCGCAATGGCCTTTTTGCATTGGGCCATAATACCACTGTAAGTTCAGCAATTCCGGCTATGGATCCATGAAGATGTCATTACATCTATTGGGTGGCCTATGCAGTAACTCAGCACAACCAGCAAGGTGTTGGGGAGGGAGATGATTGTTCCCTGCCTCCATATATTTATTAGAATTACCCGGCTCGAATTGCACCGCTGGTTTCAGTCTTCAGTCGTCAGTCCACAGTCTTCAGTCTTCAGTCAGGGCGTCGGTCAATTAGCAGTCTTGCAATATTTATTTACAATTACCAGCGCCGTAGCCAATTACCAGACTGTGGACTGACGACTGACGACTGCTGACTAAAAACGCCCGCCTTTTCTTCAAAACCGCCCATGCCAATGTCCAGGAACTACCTGCGTCAGGCCACTTGATGTGCCTGGATCGCATGGGAGCGATTTGTCATTTTTCATTCACTAACAAAAACAATTGAGTATGAAAAAATTTTTGCACGCATTGCTTTTGGTGCTGCTATGCACTGCCTTCGCACAGGCACAGCGCACCGTCAACGGCACCATTTCCGACCAGACAGGGGAGCCATTGATCGGTGCGAGTGTGGTGCTGAAAGGAACTACTACGGGCACGGTATCCGACATTGACGGTACCTACTCGCTCCGCATCCCGGCTGGAGAAAACCAGGTGCTGGTGTTCAGCTACACGGGTTTTAAAACTTCGGAAATCCCAGTTGGCGCTTCCAATGTAGTGGACGTGACGATGGAAGAAGGGATTGTATTGGAAACAGCCGTGGTCACCGCCCTCGGCATCCAAAGGGAAGAAAAAGCCTTGGGCTATGCCATCCAAAAACTGGAAGGCGACCAAATACAACAGGTGGTGGAACCCGACCCCTTGCGGGCCTTGCAGGGCAAGGTAGCGGGGGTGAACATCATCGGCAGCAGCGGGGCGCCGGGCAGCGCAACGAGGATCACAATCCGGGGCAACTCTTCCCTCCTTGGCAACAACCAACCGCTCATTGTCATTGACGGTATCCCTTACGACAACTCGGAGTACCGCACCAACCTTGGGTTGTCAGGCGGTGGGGCCTATTCCAACCGCATGGCCGACATTGACCCCAACAACGTCAAATCCATCAACGTGCTACGGGGTGCTGCAGCGGCTGCACTGTGGGGCTCCCGGGCAGCCAATGGGGTGCTGATGATTACAACGAAAACGGGTTCTAAAAGCCAGCAAAAGGGCCTGGGCGTCTCTATATCGTCTTCTGTTTATGCAGAACAAATTGCCAACCTTCCCGATTTTCAAAACACTTATGGCACGGGAACCAATTTCGCCTATGCACAGGCCAATGGTTCCTGGGGTGCGCCTTTTGTTGGCACAAAACCTTATGCTACCCTCGACTCTATTCCGCATTGGTACCAGGGCAGGGTTGGATTTGAAGACCTCAACGGCGTGAATGTGCCGTACAGGGCTTATCCCGACAACGTTGAAAAGCTGTTTGGCACAGGGGTTACTTACGACAATTCCATCTCCATCATGGGAGGTGGTGAAAAAAGCTCCATCGGTGCCACCATGTCCTATCTAAATAACGATGGCTATGTGCCAAACACAGGCTTCGACCGCTTTTCCATCAGCGTGGGCGGCAATACGCAATTGTCGGAAGCTTTTAGCTTGGGCGCCAATCTTAATTATACCAGGACAAAACAAAACGGCGTACAATCCGGTGTAGGTGGTTCTGGTTCGAATAACCCGTCGGCCTTTGCCAGGTCATTGTTCCTGGGCAGGAACTGGGACGTACACGGCCAACCTTTCCAAAACCCCGTTGACAATGGCAGCGAGTTCATGATAGGCCGGGCACAGGCAGACAACCCGCTATGGTCGTATGAAAATGCTGGTTTTAAATCCGATGTTGACCGCATTACGGCGGTGATTACACCCAGGTATGAACTGTTCCAGGGCTTTTCGTTGAACTATCGCCTGGGCATGAACGCCTATTCGCAAAGAAACCTGGAATTCACCCGACCGGGTTCTACCGGGCCGAGTGCCAACCCGGGCGTGGGCGAAATATTCGACCACGACATTTCCTACCAGGAAATCGAAAGCAACCTGTTCTTAAGCTATGAAACAAAACTCTCCCAATTGCTTTCAGTAAACGCCATCCTGGGCCACAACGTAAACCAAACTACGGTCGAGCAGCAAGCGTACCGGGGCATCAACTACGTCATTTTTGATATTGATGATATTGACAACACCAATAGTGTCGTGCCTTACAACCTCCCGGACGGCATCGGTTATTCCAGGAGCAGGCTCATGGGCGTGTATGGAGAATTGGGCTTCGCCTACAACAGTTGGGCCTACCTGAATATCTCCGGCAGGAACGACTGGTCATCTACGCTGCCCGTTGACAACCGCAGCTATCTTTACCCGGCGGTCTCAGGCTCCGTGAGTGTCTTAGATTAATGTCGTCAACTTAAGGCAAAAGCAGTATTTTGTGTCACAAAAATGCACAAGCCCACCACTATTTTCAAATCGGTAGTGGAACAACTTCAAAGCGAGTCCTTCCATACCGAATACCGTGCTGAAACGAACTATTTTTGC
>JBGSKQ010000003.1:0-51223 GCA_041741095.1 Saprospiraceae bacterium | reverse complement strand
TAAGCTGCCGAAGCTGATTTGGTGCCGGGAAATCCCTGTTTTGTGGTGGGACATGACTTTCGATTGGTTTATTACGCGAAAGGTAAGCATTCTCCGCCTGTTTTTATAGGGGGGAGGGGGCTTTTTTCACAATCTGACGTGATAATATGCGCAACTTCCGCATACTCCCTCAAAGTTAATGCGCAGCAAAGAATAAGGAGGATTTTTTTTAAAAATTCTATTTAAAGGCAGCTAATCAACTGTTTATGAATTGAAAATATTTGTTTCCAATGTTCATAACAATGAAAAATTCGCAATGCGCATTTTTCATTGTTTCACCGCTCACAATAAATAATGCGTACTATCCAAATAAATCCTCAAAAACTCCATTTCACCCTCAAAAAACCGGCCTGCACTGGGCTTTTGTATTTCCCGTCTTTTTCCATCAGGATTTGTGCCACGATGTCCAGGTCCCAGTTTTGCGCCAAAGAATAGGTGATGACGGGATTTAAGAATGCCGCATGTGCTTTGCCGGGGCTGTAAACCACCACCAAAGCACCGTTTAACAAAGGGGTAATCGGATAAGCTGCCTGCGCCAAAATGGAATAGCGATAAGGGTACAGGTTCCTCGCCGATAACTCAAAAGCGAAAATTTCGGCCACGTTTCCGCCCGTTGTGCCTTCAGAGTTGAAGAGAAAACCGCCGTTCAGGTATAGTTGGTTTTCGAGGGTATAATCTATGCCGAGGGTGACGGCGAAACTGTTGTCGAGACTGTCGTCCAGGGGGTGGAACCAAGCCGCTTCGCCTTTAAAACTGGCGTTGCCGAGGTTGCCAGCCCAGCCGCCGCCCAGCACGGTGTTGTTTTGCACCACCCCCGCCAACACTTGCCAATCGTAGCTGCCCGTGTTGAATTTTGCCAAGAGGGCGGCAGTGGCTTCGTCCCAGTCGTCGAAGGCTTTCACGGCGACCTCCACACTGGAAGCCACGCCCGTGTAGCGCCTGATGCGCAGGGCGTCGCTGCCGGGGCGTTCTTCATAGTCGAAATCGGTGAAGTTGTAGGCGTTGAAAATATCGTTGGGGTTCCAGGTGGTGGCGATGCCCCAATTGACCCGCTGGCGGCCCAGGCGTAGTTCCCAATCGCCTTTGTAAAACTCTGCATAAAAGCGGTCGAGCGTAGTGTGTATGGCGTAGCCGTTGTCGTTTTGCGCCCCTGCCGACCAATCGAAAAAGTCGTCGCTGCCCCGGCTCACGGTTTCCACATAATCGCCACCGGAAAGTAGGGTGTAGCGAACCTGATCTCCCCAGAAAATGCGGTTGCGCACCTCGGCGTACACGTTGAAGTAGTCTGTGGGCAACCACTTGAAATTCAGGCGGTTGTGGAGGAGCATATCGTTGAACATCACTTTGTTGGAGGGCAGGGGGATGGGCGAAAATTCCTTTGGCAAAAAGGTCGTGGCCTGCAGGCTTTTCAGATAGCCTTTAAATTGCCATTTGGGAGATTCATTTTCCTGGGAAAAAAGCAAAAAGGGAATGGTTGAAATTATAAAAGATATAAAATACCTCATGGCAATTTATTGAAAATGCCCGTCCTTTCAATATAAGGGCTGTTAATAAAGATATTTTGACGCCATTTTTAGAATGGATTACGTCGCCGAAGGCGATATTTTCATAAAAAATCATAAATAATCTGCGTCTTTCAGCGTCAAAAAAAAGAGCATTTAAATTTATTATAAAACCTTTCATTCAATATATTAGGACAATTGATTCACCAAGCAATTGCCAATTTCTAATTTCCCAATTTCCTCACCTCATCCGAGCCAATCTGCCCATCCACCAGTGTCACCACCCGCCTGGCCCGGTCAATGACCCGCTGGTCGTGGGTAGAAAAGACGAAGGTGACGCCCTCCTCCCGGTTCAGTTTTTCCATGATGTCCAAAAGGTTGGTAACGGAGGCGCTGTCCAAGTTGGCGGTCGGTTCGTCGGCCAGGATGAAAGCCGGTTTGGGCGCCAAAGCCCTGGCCACTGCCACCCGCTGTTGCTGGCCGCCGGAAAGCTGGTTGGGGCGCTTTGTTTTTTTGTCGGACAAACCCACGGAATCAAGCAGTTCAGCGGTCCGTTTTTCCCGCTCTTCTTTAGGCCTTTTTTGCAGCAGCATCACAAACTCCGTATTCTCCGCCACTGTCAGTACTGGGATGAGATTGTAGCTTTGGAAGACAAATCCGATTTTCTTTTGCCGAAAGTCAATCAATTGGTTGTCAGATAGTTGGGTGATGTCCTGGCTGTCCACCCGGATGCTACCGTCCGTGGGTTTGTCGAGTCCGCCAATGATATTGAGCAGGGTCGTTTTCCCTGATCCAGACGGGCCGACGATGGCCGTGAACTCACCTTTTTCAATGGTCAAATCCACGCCCCGCAAGGCATTCACAGGGACGGTTTTGGGGTTGTAAATCTTCGTGATTTTTTTAGCTTCGATGACGGACATGGTTATATGGTTGGATGGTTGGATGGTTATATGGTTGGATGGTTAGGCTGGTACTCGCCAAATGTGCAACCATCCAGCCATCCAACTATCCAGCCATTTTTAAATTTTATGCAGCGCCTCCACGGGCTGTAGTTTCACCGCTTTTCGGGCGGGGTAAATAGAAGCCAGCAGGGTGGTGATAAATACGGCAATGGCAATCCTGAAATATAGCGCTGGATCGAGCACGGGAAAGATGGTCGTATCTATGCCGAAGCGCTCCAGGCCAGCGGCGAAATTGCTCAGATCTATGCCTTTGTCTTGCAACAAATAGATGGTCAACAAGCCGAGGCCCAGTCCGAGCGGTGCGGCCACCAGGCCGAGCATCAGTGTTTCCATTACTATCATGGTAAAAATTTTCAACTTGTTCATGCCAATGGCCATCAACATGCCCAACTCTTTGTAGCGCTCCAGCACGGCCATCAGCATGGTGTTGATGATGCCAAAAATGAGCGCCAGCATAAAAATGACGATGATGATGGAATTGGAGGTATGTATTTGCGATTCGTACAGTTCGATGTCGGGGCTGAGTTCGTAGTAGTCTTCTACCAGTTGGTCGGGAAAGGCTGTTTTCAATTTTTCTTTGACCGGTCCAACCATTTTTGAGTCTTTCAGGAAAATGGCTATTTCTTGCGCAATATCCTGATTGACAGGAAATTCGGCACTGAGACTATCTCCTTCGGCCATTTGCGGGATCAGGTTTTTATTCAAATCATCGCTTTCGACGTACACCACGCCCTCGTCGGTGAGCATGTTGCCAGTGTTGAACAGCCCGACGACCCGAAAAGCGGCGGAGGTTATTTCACCGTCCAAATTTTGAAAGGTCAGCACGATGCGGCTGCGGAGTTTTACTTTCAATTTCTCCGCCGTGCGCTGGCTGAGCAGGATTTCATTGTGGCGGTCCGCTTTGAAATATTCGCCCTCCTTGATGTTTTTTTCAAAATGGGTCACCTTGGTTTCAGTTTCGGGGTTCACGCCCACGATTTTCACGCCCCTTGCCGTCCTGGCCGAACTGACCATACCCGTCGCCACCACCCTTTCTGTAACGGCCTCTACTTCAGGCATTTGGCGTATTGTTTCCAATTTTTTTGAAACATCAGCCAGGAAATATTTGCTGTTTTTATCCTCCGGAAATTTGGGGTGGTGTATCTGCAAATGCGATAGTTGATCCCGTATGGCATTGGAGATATAAGTATAGGTAATGCCATTTGAAAAACTCAATACAAAGGACAAGGCCCACACCCCCACTGCCACCGACAAGATGACCACGATGCTCCTGATCCGGCTCCGCCATATATTCCGCCAAGCGATTTTTATTATCATAATGATAAACGATGAACTATGAACTATGAATGATGAACGACCCCCCGTTCATAGTTCATCGTTCATCATTCATAGTTTAAAAGGAGTTACTCCCGCATTGCTTCCACTGGCCGCAATTGCCAAATATAATAAATGGAATAGGCGGTCAACAGCGTAGAAATGATGAAAATGACAATAGCTTGTTTTACAAAAATCCAAGTTTCAAAGGCCGTTTTCATGACGGGTTCCATACCGTAGTTTTCATAAGCTTCGGCCATGCTGCCCGTCAAGACAATCGGGTATTCGTGCAAATACCAGACGATGGGCAGGCTCACCAGAATTCCCAAGATGGAGCCAACTATGCCTATCAGCACTGCTTCTGACCACAACATGCCCATCAGCGTGCGGCGCTTGGTGCCAATGGCGGTCAGCACGCCGAATTCGTAGGTTCGTTCCCTGGTCATCATCAGGATGGTGCCGAAAAGGCCGAAGGCGATAAGCAGGTAAAGCACCCAAAGGATGAGCATACTACCAGCGGTATCCAGTTCCTGCGCTTCGATGAGTTCGGGCATCAGTTGTTTAAAATCCATTACCTCAAATTCCTCGCTGGGCAGTTCGGATTGTAGTGTTTTCAGCGCCTCCGGCAAGGCGTCACGGCCCGACAGATTGACAGCCAGGGAGGTGAGGCGCTCGCCCGTGCCGTAAAAATCCCTCGCCAATGGCAGCGGCAGATAGACCAATTGTTTGTTCAAATCCGGAGCACCGAATTTCACCAAACCCTTGATGGGGTAAGCCCCGGCCGCATTGCGCCCCTGGTAGCCCTGGCTGACCAGGATGAGCGTGTCGCCCACCTGCAGGTTGAGCAGTTCGGCCAGGCCCTGCGCCACCAGCACGGCGGTATCGTCCATTTCGAGGTAGGCACCTCCCGTCATGCGCCCTTTCAGGCCGGTCAATGCGTCCTCCTTCTCAGGATCAATGCCGACCACCAACACGCCCCTGGTTATTTCGCCGGAAGAGGCCAACGCAAAGCTTTCGAGCCTCGGCGTCATCGAAAATTGGGATTTGACGCTGGCCGGAACAGCTTGCGGCTCAAAGGAATTTTCAAGGGTCTGGTCGTCCCAAAAACCTTGCTGGTGTACCTGTGCATAACCCAGGTAGTAGCGCACCACATTGTCCACCATGTGGTCCCAAGTGCCTTTTTGAAAAGATGAAATGACGGAGGCAAACAGCACGGCAAACAGCACCGAGGAAATCGAGATGATTGTCCTGCGCTTGTTGCGCCAAAGGTTTCGCCAGGCAAGTTTTAGGAACATTGTTTTTTTAAACGATGAATGATAAACGATGAATGATGAACTCTGGGAGTAATGTTTTTTGACAACTTTTGCTGATTAAACTGCGCCCCCCTTTCATCATTCATCGTTCATAGTTCATCATTATTTAACACGTTTAAGGTTTTGTACACTAAAAAACCCCTCGTCCAACTTCACATTGAAGTCCAGGGCGAGTTGTTCGATAATGGTCTTTTGGCCCTCCTTGTCAGCCGGGATCAGTTCGAGGCGGGTGGGCAGTGTGCGGCCACCGATGGTCTTGATATTTTTGCCATACATGGTGTTGACGAGGTAGCCATCTTCGTCGTAAAATTCGACCTTCATTTCCAGGTAATCCTTTTCGTCAATCCACATGATGATTTTGCCCCAAACCACTGCCGCATCGGGTTTCGGGATAAACTCGATTTTGTAGCAATTGCGGCCATCCACCACCTCTTTTCCCAGTAATTTATGGGTAAAATCGGTGACCATCGAAGACTGCCGCACCAGATCATCGTTGGTGAAATCGCTGCCCATCCACGACTGCATCATCATCGAAGGCGGCATTTTGATGGAGCGGTCAATGGACGGCTGCCAGTTCCACATTTCTTTGTTCCGCTTTAAAAAAGCAGTGCCCTTATCACGGGCGGGCGCAGTAACCAAAACCAAGCTGTAGTCGTCGCCTTTCGACCAGGATTTCATGGTGATTTCCCGCTGCCAAGTGGGGCGAACGATGGTCATTTTCATTTCGCCGTAAGCTTGGTCGCCACGCACTTTGTCTTCGGCTTTTTTGACGATTTCCGTGGCGTTTTGGGCAAGGGCATTGCCCGTCAGCACAGCACCAAAGCCAAGTATCATTAACATTTTTACGAGTGATTTCATGCCGTTTTTTTTAACGATAAACGCTTGTCTGCCTCTGGCAGGATAAACGATGGATGATGAACGACGCCCCCGTTCATAGTTTATCGTTCATCATTCATCGTTATTAACCGTTCATCATTCATAGTTTTTACAAAAGGTTTCAACCAGCAATTGTTTCATGTTTTCCAGGGGGTATTCTTCAGGGTAAAGGATATATTGGATCAAAACGCCGTCGAGGGCAGCGCCCAACAGTAGGGCCTGTTCGAGCGGTTTTGGATAGCCCATTTGCCTAAAAAGATGGACGCCCAGCTTGATATTTTTCTGCTTTTGCTCCTCCATTTCCGGGGCGATGGCTTTCAATACCTCTTCCTGAAAGGCCAGAGAAGTTAGCAGTTTCCAGTAATCCGGCGTCCGCAAAACCTCTTCAAAAGATCGGTTGATGACCGTGCGGAGGATTTCCTCCGGGGTGGCATTTTCCATCATGTCCGCCCCTTCGGCTATCATCTCCCCGCCGATGTCAAAACCCTTTTTCACGATCGCTTTCAGCAGGGCCTCTTTGCTCTCATAATAATTGTACATCAAGCCTTTAGAAATGCCCGCCGCCTGCGCTATCTGGCTGATGGACGTATTGCCATAGCCATTGTGGGCGAACAGTTCCATCGCTGCCCGCTCGATGCGCTCCTTGCTGGTCTCCCGCAATTGCTCGAACCGTGCTTGACGTTTGGACACTTTGATGAACGATGAATGATGAAATATAAATGATGAACAAATTCAGTTTTGGTTTTTCAAATATTATTTATTTGACTGAACGTTCGGTCAAAGTAAATACTTTTTGTGGGAATAACAAGCATAGGGTGCTTTGGTTTGGATAAAATGGTGGTTTTTTTGGATAAAAACTTTAGCTTGACAATGTTAAATTACATTTTTTGCCATACTTCGAGCCTCTTGTCATGGCCGCAGGCCAACTGCAAAGTTATATGGGATGGCTAAAGTGCGATCACAATTTCCCTCATGGCGCTGCAGTTGGCCTACGGCCATGACAAGGGGCCCAAAAATATTTTTAGAAATATAATTTAATCAAGTTAGGGTTGTTTGACAAATCCAGTGGGGGGAAGGTGTTTGTGTGTTTATGTATTTGTCTGTTTTAGAGGTGCTGCAAACACATAAACACATAAACACATAAACACAAAAGGACTCCACCCGATTTGCCAAAGCGCTAACCTTATTTATAGCGGTTCGAGGTGCAGATCCTTTTTAATGATGTGGACTTCGGGATGGGCGGCAAACCATTCGGGCGGCTTTGCATTTTGAAAAACACCAATGGCTACGCCTTTTGCTTGGAGCAGTTCAAACTCCTCTTCCGAGGGCCAACCGTAAGCTTGTTTGTTGGAAAAAAACATGAGGTCGAGGTATTCGTAGTTTGTGAGATAAACTACCACGCCTTCTCCCGGCCATAAAGAATCCAATTGCTTGTAAACCAAGGTGTTCGGGATTTTGACGCCCCGGAGCCTGCGGCCATATTCCGACTGCGCTGGGTCATTGTGCCGATGGGACAATTCTGTGGGATTCAACATCAACCAAGCTGCCAGGCTGCCAAAAATAACCATTGAAACAGGAAATAGCCTCGGCCATATTTTTTTCAAAATACTCATTATTTGCGACGCCAAAGCCCCCAAAGCCAACATGAAAAAACTGGTGGTGATATTGGTAAAACCAGACATTTTGGTCTGCGCAACGAAGGAGAAAAAAGCCCATGCCCCAAGGGTGGAGGCAATGAAAACCACTGGCAACCACTTGTCCCTGGCATTTTTCCAAAAAAAGAAAAAGCCCAGCAAAATGGCCAGCCAGGCAAAAGGGAAGAAAAATTCCTGGAGGTTGTTGAAATAGAAATCGTAGCTGCTTGTATGGTTTTCCAGGGGTTCAAAAACATGCCGAAAGTTGTATTCCTTTTCATAGCCGTATTCAATAGGGAAACGCTGCGCTGTGTATAGATCCCAGGGCAAAAAACAGGCAATGGCGACCAATACCGCAGCCAGGAAAGCAAGCACGGGCCACAGGGGGAATTTTTTTTCGTGCAGCCAATGATAGGCCAATCCTACTCCCCAACCAGCAAACACCAACAGCCCGACCATCCATTTTACCAAAACCGCCATGCCTGCAAACAGGCCAATGAGCAACACCCAGCGTTTTTGTTTTGAAACGTGGTATTCCGACAAGGCCCAAAAGCTGGCAGTGACGTAAAACAACATGGCCGTATCGTTGTGATCCAGCGGGGCTGCGCCGCCAACCATCTCCAGGTTGTAAAAAGAAAAAGCAAACAAAAAGGCAGCCCAAAATCCGGTGTCCTCATTCAGGGAATTTTTACCCAATCTGTATAACAATAGGCACTGGAGAGCGCCCATCAAGGCCGACGGAAATCGCAAGCCAAACAGACCCACGCCAAATACCTTCATGCTGAGTGCCATCTGCCACATAAACAGCGGCGGCTTGTGCAGCCAATAATAATTGCAGCACCAATAGATCGGATCATAAGGCAGCAAGGCTTCCTGCCGTAGGCGTGGGATCAGCGGATTTAGCATGAAATTCTTGCTTACAACGGCGTGGTAAGCTTCGTCCCAGGTGTGGAGGAAGGGGTCGAGGTGGATGGCCCAAAGGCGGAGGGAGAGGGCCGCAACAAAAAGTGAACATAAAGCAGTATGAGTAAAGCTTTTAAGCCAAAAACTTAAACTCCAAATAAGGCAAAATATGCCCAAATAGAAATAAACGTGATGGAATATTTGAGAGCCTGCCATTGTGGTTTTATTAGGTGTTTAGATAAAAAATCCAAACCTTCCAACGGAATCTAAAAGCTCATCTTTCATTCCTTAACATTAAGGATTGTCAATTGAAATTAGCCGACAATTTTTGCTCAGTAACTCCTAACGTTTTTCAAACAAAGTCCCTAAACAGCCCATCTTTTCTTCCACGGTCTTAATTTTGCAGGCGTTTTTAAACACTCAAACACCTAAGCACACAAACCCTGATCTTTCTGGTTTATGAACTGTCCTGCATTTTTACCTCTTACTGTCAAAACATCCTCAACAATGGCGCAAATACTGACTTTTCTGACTGCTTTTCTTATTCTCCCCTCCCTCGTTTTTTCCCAAAAAGTTGGCTATCAAATCAAGGCAAAAATTGACGGCTTTGAAGGCAAGGAAGCCTATCTCGGCTACTACTTCGGCGACAAGCAATATTTGAAGGACACGGCCTACATCGAAACGGACGGCAGGTTTTACTTCGAAGGCTTCGAGCCGTTGGGGCCGGGCGTCTATCTCATCGTCTTGCCGCCCGACAATCAGTTTATTCAAATGCTGATCAACAAGGACGAGCAGTGGTTTACGATTGATACCAAAGCGCCCGATTTTGCGGGGAACATGAAAACGGAAGGCTCGCAGGACAACAAGCTGTTTTACGAGTACATGAATTTCCTTTCGAAAAAACGCCCCGAAGCCGAGGGTTTGAACAAGCAAATGGTGCAGGATAGCGCCGATGCTAAAAAGAAGGCCAAGGTGCAGGAAAAATTGGATGCCCTCGACAAAAGCGTGAAAGACTATCAAATGGGCATCGTTTCAAAATACCCAAAATCCTTGACGGCGGCCATCATCAAGGCCAACCAGCCGCTGGATGTGCCACAGTTTAAAGGGGAAAAAGACGAAATGGAGCGCCAGTCTTTTTATTGGTTGCGGGAGCATTGGTTCGACAATATTGACATGACCGATCCCGGCATGTTGCGCACGCCCTTTTTGTTCCAAAAAATTGACCATTACATCAACAAGATGACCGTGCAGCACCCGGATTCACTGAACCTCGCCATTGACCGTGTGCTGCAAATGGTGCGGCCTGCCGAGGAGACTTTTAAGTTTTACCTGATCTATTTCTTGAACGAATTTGCCAAATCGAAAATCGTGGGCATGGACGCCGTTTACGTCCACATCGTGAAAAAATACTACGCCGCTGGCCAGGCCCCCTGGACGGAGGAGGAGCAGTTGAAAAAAATCCTCGAAAATGCCGACAAACTGGAGCCGCTGCTCATCGGCAAAATCGCCCCGGACATTGAAATGGAAACGCAGGACGGCAAGAAGATGCGCCTCCACCAGTTCCAGTCGCCCATCACGGTGTTGTTTTTCTGGGATCCCGATTGTGGCCACTGCAAAAAGTCCATGCCGGAGATGGTGAAATTCGCCAAAGATTACAAGGACAAAGGCGTGTCGGTTTTTGCCATCTGTACCGCCTTGGTGAGCCGTGAAGAAGACGGCAACTTTTCCATGAAAGAAGTGGACAAGTGTTGGAGCACCATTACCGAACGGGAAATGGACGTGTTTTTCAACAGCGTTGACCCCTACCACCGCAGCCGCTATAAGACCATTTACGACATCCGCTCCACCCCGCAGATTTATGTGCTGGACACCGATAAAACCATTTTGTCCAAACGCATCGGTGCCGAGCAACTGCCGGAGGTGCTGGACCATATCTTGAAGGTGAAGGGAGAGAAGCGGTAGGATTGATTTACGATTGGGGTGTTAGGAGAAATTTCAAAAGCCGTTCATTTTGGTGATAACATCCCCCTAACCCCCTTCAAAGGGGGAGTAAGGCCCTACTAAAACGTAGAAATTAATGGATTTTGCAGACATGGGTTCCCCCTTTGAAGGGGTTAGGGGGATGTCCTCGCATAGTTAGTAGTAACTTTACTTTTCTAACACCCCTAATTGTCAATCCCAAATCGTCAAAGCCCCCTGCGGCCCTTCCACCCGAAACTTCAGCCCGACCCCGCCTTTTTTCTGGAAAAACTCCAAGTGGATGGGGTGCAAACCTTTTTTCAGGGCAATAGATTGGGCGTTTTGGTGCATCCCGTGCAGACCGTCGTCTTCGATGAGTTTTCGGTTGGCGACAGTTAGGCGGGAGCCGTCGTCCGAACTGAGATAGAAAGTATAAGCACCCGTTTCCGGCGCAGAAAACCAGCCATCGAACACCAGTCCAAAATCTTCCTGCTGTTTTATTTCTTCCAAACCTATCTTATTGACCGTCAGCTCCGTAACGGGCTTTAGTGTTTTAAAATCGGGCAATTTGTCCCAACTGCCGTCATAGATTTTTACACTGATGCCCCCGCCCGTCTTTTTGGGCGCTTTCGATGAAATGGGCTTCACTTTTGAAAAAGTATAGGCTTGCGGACGGCTTTGTTTTCCATCCGGCCAGGTGGCTTTGGTGTAAAATGTACTTGTCTTTTTGAGGGGTATGGGTTCCGAATAATTTTGCCAAACCATCCCGTTTTTTTTATCCTCAAAAGCATATTGGATGCTGGCGTCCTGCCGGGCACTTTCCAGCGTTACACTGGTTTTTTTGGTAAAAATACGAGCCGCTCCCAGCGGCTTCGGCGGAATGTAGCCTGCATGGGTAGCGGCGAGGACGGCCGGATCTATTTTCATCACTTTGCGGTCGTAGGTCATCAGGCCATTGTTTTCGGTTTCGATATCGGATACCTGCGTATAAACGGCGGCGCTCAGCCCCTCCTTTTCCACCAATGGCAACAGCTCCCTGAACAAATCTTCGTAGCGGGCCAGCAGTTCATCGGAAGACCCGATCATCTGGTAGCCCCAGCCTTCGGTAGTCCATTGGTGGCCCCGCACGTTGAGGCCCAGGCCACCGAATTCGCCTAGCACGGTTGCCCGTTCCGCTTCCATCTTAGGGGCCGATGGGCCAGGGTAATCGTGGATGTCCAGCACGTCGCCAACGCCCTTGTCCGTCCAGCCGGATGCATTGTTCACCGGGCGGGTGGGGTCCCATTCTTTTAGTTCTTTTACATAAAATTCCGTGTCGTGCTGGCCCCAGCCTTCGTTGAAGGGCACCCACATCACGATGCTGGGGTGGTTGAAGAGGTGGTCCACCATTGCCTTCAGCTCCCATTTGAACTGTAGGCGGTCTTCGGACGATTCGTTCATGGCACTGGGCATGTCCTGCCACACGAGCATGCCCATTTTATCGCAGAGGTAATACCAGCGCTGCGGCTCTACTTTTACGTGCTTGCGTATCATGTTGAAACCCATTTGGCGCAGGGTTTCCAGGTCAAATTTCATGGCCGCTTCAGTGGGCGGGGTATAGAGGCCGTCGGGCCAAAAACCTTGGTCGAGCGGGCCGAGTTGAAACACAAATTCATTGTTCAGCAGGAGCCGGGTAACCCCATTGGCATCCTTCCCGATGGAGGTTTTGCGCATCCCGAAATAGCCCTTTACCCGGTCAATAGCCTTCCCATTAGCGTCTTCAATGGCAATGTCAACATCGTATAAATAGGGATCTTCCGGCGTCCAAAGGTGCGGCTCGGATATGTTTATCAGATGGGGCGTCGCTTTTTTCCCCGTAGAAGTTGACAGCAGTTTGCCATCCTGGAACACCCGGACGACCACTTTGTGATTGGCCATTTCGCCCGCAGCGTCCACCCGTATCACCGCCCGTTTTTTATCAATATCGGGTTCCACCCGATAACTTTCGACATAGGCATCGGCCACGGGTTCGAGCCAAACGGTTTGCCAGATGCCGCTGGTGGCAGTGTACCAAATGCCGTCTGGATGGAGGCGCTGCTTGCCAATGGGCTGGCCGCCCGTATCGCTGGGGTCTTTTACCTGTATGGAAATTTTTTGCTCTTTATCTTTTGTCAAAAAATCGGTGATGTCAAAAGAAAAAGGATCGTATCCACCTTTGTGGTCGCCCACTTTTTTGTTGTTGACATACAGCTCAGTTTCCCAATCAGCCGCCCCGATGTGCAACAGGATGCGCTTGCCCTTCCATTTTTCAGGAATCGCCATGTCACGGTGATAGACCATGATATGCTTTGGCTCCACTTTCCAGCCCAGGCCAGAGAGGGCAGACTCGACTGGGAAAGGCACAAGGATTTTGCCGCCCCTTGAATTCCGGTCACTTTCCAGGTCAAACAGCGTAAAGTTCCAAAGGCCGTTGAGATTCATCCATTGCTCCCTCGTCATTTGCGGACGTGGATATTCCGGCAGTACGTTGTCTGGTTTTACCTCCGTTGTCCAAGGCGTGGTAAGCGGCGTGTAGGCCAGTTTCCATTCAGCTTGGGAAAACGATGTAAGTGTTTGTAAACCAAATAGTAAGGTAAAAAAGCAACTTGGCAATCGGTACATTTTTGTTGTTTTAAAAAGGATGAAAAAGTAGCGCTGCGAAGGTAGGAAAGCGGAGGGATTTGTTGAATGGTTGAATGGTTGAATGGTTCAAGGGCCAGCCACTAAGCCATTCAACCATCTATCCATTTAACCATTTAGCCAGTCACTAAGCCATTCAAGCATCCAGCCATTTAACCATCCAGCCATTCAACCATCCATCCATCCATTTACGGCATTGTTTCTGTTTAAAAAGCAAAGGCTGGGGTTTAATCTATTTATTTCCCCAAATTTAATATTGAAAATTTGCTAAAAGGTCTCATACTGTTTACCTTTGGCGAATTCTTTTGAAAAAGCAATAATTCCCGTGGACATGCTCACCTTTCAGGCTATTTCTTAGCCTTTCCAATTCCAACAGAGCTTTCGGGACTTTTTTATTTGCTTGCTTGCCATCAACCGATTTACAAAGGACATTTTGCTGTGCTACATCGCCAGATTGCGCCGATTGCAATCTGAATCGGTCACAAGTCATTGATTATCAACCTTTGCAACAATTTATAATCTACAAATCTTTACTTATGAAGAATCTCATGAAAATTTACACACTGGCATTTGCCGTGGCCATGTTGGCGCTCCCGGCCATCCAATATGCCCAAGTGAGCATCCCGGCAGACTGTGCCGCACCTGCTGTTGATTTTGCTGGTTTTGCGGGCGCTGGCGTACAGCCTGTACCGGCTGCTGGCCAGCTAAGTTCCAACAACTGGGCTTTCACTGGCTTCAGCGATGGCGACCTGCCCTTCGGCGGTACCAACACCTCCGGCGACTATGCTCGTGGCGCCACCAACGGCGGCGTGACGACTGGCGGCCTTTATGGCTACAATTCAGGCGGCCAGGCCCTTTGGGTTCAGCCTGCTGGTGCCGACTTCAACCCAGGAACTGCTACGCTACGTGCTGTGAACAACACAGGCGCAGCCATCGCCGACCTGGCTTTCAGCTACGACCTGCTTTACCTGAACGACCAGGGCAGGTCCAACTCTTTCAACTTTTCCTATTCTTTGGACAATGTGACCTACACAGCAGTGCCATCGCTCGACTTCACCAGCCCAGAAACGGCTGATGCACTCGGTACGCAAATAGTTCCTAAAATCGCCATTTTGTCTGGCGTTAACTTAGCCAACGGCTCCAACATCTATTTCCGTTGGACCAGCCAGGATGTTGCCGGCGCTGGCAGCCGTGACGAATTCGGCATTGACAATATCACTTTCTGTGATGCAGCCGCTCCGCCGCCACCCATGGCCGCCGTGCCTACCATGAGCGAGTGGGGCATGTTCCTCTTCGCACTTATCATGCTGACTTTGGGCGTGGTATTCGTGTTCAATGCACAGCACAAATTGGCCCTCAGCGGTGCCAATAATGTTTCAGGCTCAGTGAACAGCCGCCAGTTGCCTTTTGAAAAGGCTGGCTTCCTGCAAGCCATGAAAATTGCCGTTGGGCTTTCCATTCCTGGCTTTGCCTTCATCCAACTGGTATGGGGCGAAATCGTGGCCGCCGACTTCTTCGGCATGGCGCTGGTAGTGCCTGTAGTGGCTTACCTCATCCATGTGATGATGCTTTTCGGAAAAGATAAATAACCTATTTTTTCATATACCAGAGTCCTGTCAGTACCTTTGGCGCTGACAGGACTTTTTTTTTGAGTTTGCCGAAAACAACACAATTGTTCATCATTCCCAAAACGATATGGCTTCTAAAAAGCGAAAAAACGAACCCCAAAAGCAGCCTGCCGCTGGCTCCTCCAGTCCAAACAAAGCTGGTTTTCCACAACGCATCGCCCTATCGCTGGGCAGTTTTTGGAGCCAAAAATCGCCCGTGCTAAAGTTTTTGTTGGGATTTGCGGGGTGTATGGCCATTTTCTACCTCATTTATTTATCGCCCTTTTTTGTGGACAACGTGGTGCGGCCCATCCTGCACGTAGAGGCCAGCATCAGCAGCTTTTTGCTGAACCTGTTTGGCCAAAATACCACCGCCAATGCCGATGTGATCAGCGGCGAAAAATTTTCCATCAGCATCAAAAACGGCTGCGACGGCCTGGAAACATTGGCCATCATGCTCATCGGCATCATCATTTTCCCCATCACTTTTAGGTTAAAAATGCCAGGTATCCTTATCGGTACCCTGGCGCTGATGGTGCTGAACCTCTTCCGCATCGTCGGCCTCTACATCGTCGGCCTGAACTTTTCGCAGGGCGTTTTTGACTTCCTCCATGCCCAGGGCGGCTTTGTACTATTCACGGCGCTGGGCGTTTTCCTTTGGATTTTGTGGGCCAACTGGGCATTGAACAAAAGGGCCGAAATGGCGGCAACGTCTAATTAATTCTCTCCTTGATGAAAAACTTCTCCCCCCTCATAAAATATTTCCTCGCTTTTCTGGTGCTGTATTCGGTACTGTTTGGCGTGTTTTCCCTGCCATCTATTGCCAGGATGACCGCCGATGCCTACCGTCCGCCCAGCCTTTTTTTGTTGCAATTATTTTTTCCAAAAGCACACTTGCAGCTTGAGCCGGACGCCCCGCCCGAATCCGATCCCTACACCATCCGGGCCGTTTTTATCAGCAAGGCCAAAATTGAGGAGTTCAAAGCCCAAGCCAAGCAGCAAGGCGCAGGCCAAGTCACGCTTGATGCCACGGAATACGATATTTATTTCCACTTGCTGTTCACCAGTTTTTGGCTGTTTTTGCTGGCCATGATCCTTATCACGCCCCTGGGATGGAAGGATAAATTGGTGGGATTGATAGTCGGTTCGCTGCTGTTTTACCTCTACACCGTTTTTAAGATTTACATCTTTCTGCTCGACCTGTTCAACCGCTCCCAATATGATATGTACAAACTGGGCGAAACGGGCAGCAAGATAGTTGAAGGGTTGTCTTACGTGCTCAAATCATTGGGACTGAGCGCTTTCGTGGTCATTTTTATCTGGATACTGGTGGCATTCCGCAAGAGCAATTGGAGGGGATTGTTGGGCAAATTGGGAAAAGGATGAACAAACTTTTTGTCGTCCTGTTTAATCCAAATCTTACGAATACATCATACCCGAAAAAAAATTGCCATCATAAAAATCCATCTGCATTAAAATATCCGTATCAATATAAAACGGACTTTAAACCTTCTTTCCATCATTTCCTATTGCTGACAATATTTAGGACAATTATTGTGCAATAATTGCCTAAATCATATTGCTATCAATGGTTTTTACCGTGATTAGCATTGGGTTTTCTTTAGCATTTTCAAAAATATATACTGAGCAGTTTTTGTTTTCCAGATATTCGGGGCAGGTAGTGCAAATGTCCTGTATAGGCGAGATAGCCCCTCCTCGCCGCCTGCGGCGGCTCGTCGGGGTGGAGGAGGATGGGGGCTTCGCCCCCAAACCCCCATTTCCACGTCTTGGCCTGAATATCGGGAAAACATAATATCGTGAAGTATAACCCCCAATTAAATTGAACAATTTAATAGGAATTACTCCTATTATACTGCAAGTCGCCATGGTATGTGCATGATTAATAAGGGTTTATGAGGTTGATGAAGGTTGATAATCAACCTTTTATAAACCCTTATCAACTTTATCAACCATGCACTACCTGTCCCGAAAATCGGGAAAACCTGGCGGCGTGAGCTGTAATACCATATTATTTTTCATGCAAAAACCATTCTAACCATGCTAATTTTAAAGAAAACCTTGTGGCCTGATCAAGGCCAAACCGTGCTCGCCAATCGTCGGCGTTTTATCAAATATTCAGGTGCTGCTTTGGCTGCTGGAGCCCTTATCGTAGCTGGCTGCGATGACGATGACGGCAGCGGACCATCCCCAGATGCAGTGGATCTGGGAAGCGGTGATGTAGGGATTTTGAACTACGCCTATGCCCTCGAACAACTGGAAGCCGCATTTTACGCAGCCGTGCTCCAGGGGTCTTATTATACAGGGGCAACTGCCGACGAAAAGCAAATACTCGCCGATATCGAAAAGCACGAACGTGCCCACGCCGAGTTTTTTAAGGCAGCAATTGGCTCCGTCGCAACGGCTATCCCATCCCTGGAAGTTGATTTTTCTTCCATTGATTTCAGCAGCCGCAACAGCGTTTTGTCCACGGCAAAAACCTTTGAAGACCTCGGTGTTGCCGCTTACAATGGTGCTGGAAAACTGCTCACCAATGCCAACTATCTTTTGGTGGCCGGTAAAATCGTATCCGTGGAAGCCCGCCATGCCGCTGCCATTCGCAGCATATTGGACAGCAGCCCAAAATCATTTGCGGGCGATGATGTAGTGGACTCAAACGGCCTCGACAGGGCTATGACGCCATCGCAGGTGCTATCCGCCGCATCTTCATTTATTGTAACGGAAATAGATGCCAGCAACCTGCCTGGATGATGAAGTTGCGTGAGCACCCGATAGCTATCGGGAGAGAGAAAGCATTTAGGATCAATTCATTGCAATTCATGTTTTTTCTCACCACAACTCACGGCTCAATAGTACTACGTTGAAATTGGCTGATATTATATAATTGGGGAATTATGCTGATAAATAATGATTTGCATTATTTCTCAATTTCAATAAATTTCCAATTTTCACTTAGCACACCATTTAAAAACCACTAAAAATATTTCATTATGACCATCCTCAATTTGTTGAACAGATATGGGCAGCAGGAATCCAATACCTGCGAGGCCCCATTAATGACCTCCCGTCGGGCAGCTTTCATAAAACTGGGCGAAATAGCCAAAGACGCCTCCATGATTGGACTGCCCTTTGGCGCAGCGTTTTTGACGCCCCGTAGAGTAGCTGCACAAACCACCGCATCGGTAGAGGAAGTGCTCAATTTTGCCCTTACACTGGAATACTTGGAAGCAGAATTTTATAACATGGGCTTGAGTTCCAGTGGCCTGCTTTCTGGCGATACCCAATCAATCGTGGAGCAAATCAGCAAACACGAAGACGCCCACGTTGAGTTTTTGAAGACAACCATCAACAGTTTGGGCGGAACCCCGGTTGACAAACCCAATTTTGACTTCACTGCGGGCGGTACTTTCGCCGATGTTTTTACCAACCCAACTACCTTTCTTGCCCTCGCACAGGCGTTTGAAGATACGGGCGTGCGGGCCTACAAGGGCCAGGCCGCCAATCTGATGGGCGAAGACGATATACTGCAAGCTGCATTGGCCATCCATTCCGTGGAGGCCCGCCATGCCTCGGAAATACGCCGCTTGAGAGGCTCCAAAGGCTGGATTACACAAGCCAACAACACCACAGGGGCACCTCCGGCAGATGCAGTTTATGCTGGCGAAAACAATACGACGCACCTGGGCGTAGATGCCACAACCGTCGTTTCCGTGGACGCCAATGCCTTGACAGAAGCCTATGACGAACCGCTCGACATGGACGAAGTCTTGGCCATTGCCATGCTGTTTATTGCTTGATTTATTAGGTTTAGTCTTAAAAAAGCCAGTGCGACCTCCCGGTTGTGCTGGCTTTTTTCATTATATACCACGCACCGCCAATTTTTTTGCATGGTTGATGCCTGTCGGCAGACAAGGATAAAGTTGATTAGGTTTATAAAAGGTTGATAATTAATCCTTATCAACTTCATCAACCCCCATCAACCCACACAGAGGATTGCCACCCCGCTGTATCAATAAATGGTTAAAAGCGGATTATTTACAAATCGCTGACCCCCAATGACTAATGACCAATGACCCCCAATGACCATTGAATTCATTGGGAGAAAAACAAAACTTGTATAGATTTGCTGAAAATCAAAGCTACCATGCGGACATTTATACAAAAAACGAGTTTACTTCCCCTGCTTTTTGCTGCCATTGCCACGCCATTACTTTGTCAAAAAGGCTAATTAGCCACCAAGGACAAGAGCTACACCCTCGTCTGGCAGGACGAATTCAACGGCCAAAGCATTGACCGCTCGAACTGGACCTACGACCTCGGTAGCCACGGCTGGGGCAACAACGAATGGGAAAACTATACTGACCGCTCCGAAAACTCCTACATCGAAGAAGGCAACTTGGTCATCGAAGCCAGGAAAGAAAACTACGGCGGCAGTGAATACACCTCAGCCCGCATGAAAACGCAGGGCTTGAAGGAATTCAAATATGGCCGGGTGGACATCCGTGCCAAACTGCCCATCGGACAAGGCATCTGGCCAGCTCTATGGATGCTCGGTGCCAACATCAACGACGTGGACTGGCCCAAATGCGGCGAAATTGATATCATGGAATTGGTCGGTCACGAAGCTTTGACCACACATGGCACTTACCATTGGGACAACAATGGCCATCAATATATTGGCGGAAAAATCAGCCTGCCCTTCGGCACCTTTGCTGATGATTTCCACATATTCTCCATTATTTGGGACGAACAGAAAATCCAATGGCTGCTGGACGAGACGCCCTTTTACACGGGCAATATCAGCGCCCCGGAATTCAGCGAGTTCCACCTTCCTTTTTTCTTTATTTTCAACGTCGCCGTGGGCGGCAACTGGCCTGGCTACCCTGATGAGACAACTACTTTTCCAAAGAAAATGTATGTGGATTATATTCGGGTTTATCAGAAAGGATAGATTTTAGTTTCGTCATGAATACCACGAAGGGGCAAGGTTTTCCCGTTGTTTTTCCTAAGCAACCTTGTCATGGCCGCAGGCCAGCTCGAACGCCGGAACAGGTAGCACAGCCTTCAGGCTGTCCTGTTGTACGGCGTTTACGCCGTTTCCCCAAAAAGGTCGATCAAGCAGAGTACAACTTTGGGGTTTTCCCTTTCGGGGTTTATGCCGCTTTCGCCCTGAAGGGCGTACAACGGGACAGCCTAAAGGCTGTGCTACCGGGCATCACTCACTCCTCAAACTCTTCACCGGGTTCGCCAGCGCAGCCCTCATGCTTTGGAAACTGACGGTCAAAACGGCCACGCCGACTGCTACCAGCCCGGCCAGCAGGAAAATTTCCCAGCCGATGTTGATTTGGTAGGCGAAGTTTTCCAGCCATTTTCTCATGCCCAACCATGCCAGGGGCGAGGCAATGACCAAGGACAAAATGACCAAGGATACAAACTCCCTCGACAACAATACGACGATGCTGCCCGTGGTAGCCCCCAATATTTTTCGGACGCCGATTTCCTTGGTGCGCTGCTCGGCGGTGAAGGCCGACAATCCAAACAAGCCCAGGCAGGAAATGAGGATGGCCATGAAAGTAAAGGCGCTGATGATGCGGGATAATGTCCGCTCCGAGGCATAGAGTTTCTCAAAATCCTGGTCGAGGAAGCTGAACTCAAAGGGTAGGCCCGGCACGGTGCTTTTCCACAAGGCTTCGGCTTCTTGCAAAAAAGACCCATAATCGCTGGTGTTTACATCGGCCACGACATGCGCCAACTCCTTGGGCGGGGCAACGGTCACGGCAAAGGGTTCGATGCTGCTGCCCAGTTTTTCAAAATTGAAATCCTGCATCACGCCCACGATGGTAAAAGTGAAATCACGGTCACGGAATTGCGATCGGAGCATTTTGCCGGGCGCTTCCTCCACGGGGATGCGCAGCTCCTTCAAGGCCGTTTCGTTGATGATCAGCTTGGCCGTTTGCGGTTGGGTAACGGTATCGGTCATCGTCAGCGCACGGCCTGCCAGCAGTTTGATTTTAAGGGTCTGTAGATAGTTTTCATCGGTATAGGTAAAACGGATGTCGGTAGCACGGTCCATGTCCTCGCCCTCTTTGTACATGGCCATGTCGTTGAAGACGAATTGCCCTGGCGTCACCATCATCGCACTGGCCAATTCCACTTCGGGCAGGCTCATCAACTGGTTGCGGAAGGTCTCCAAATGCTGCTTGCTTTCCACAGAATGGAAAGGGAAGACCACCTTCTGGTTTTTTTCAAAACCATGATCCCGGTTCAGCATGTAGTCCAGTTGCAGGCGGATGACGAATGCGCCGATGATCAGCACTGCCGCTATGACAAATTGACTGACGACCAGGCTTTTGCGTAAAAAAGCTGCACCGCCCCCGCCCCCAGGCCCCTTGAAGGGAGAACCGGCTCCCCGCAATACTTGGATGGGCTTGAAGGAGGAAAGGTAAAAAGCAGGATAACTGCCCGCTGCCAGGCCGGTGAACAATACCAGGCCGATGACCATGGCCCAGGCCGTCCAATTTTGAGAAAAATCGAGGTCAAGCTCCGCCCCGGTGAGGTGGTTGAGCAGGGGCAGGGCAAATTCAATGAGCGGCACGGCCAATACCACTGCCGCCAAGGCCAACAGCAGGCTTTCGCCGAGGAATTGGCCGACAAGGGCGCTGCGATGGGCACCGATGGCCTTCCTCACGCCCACTTCCTGCGCCCTTTTGGTGGAGCGGGCCGTGCTGAGGTTCATGAAGTTGATACAGGCCACCAACTGGATGAAACCCGCAATGAGCAGCAGGATATTCAGCAGGCGGTTGCCCGTCACGGGCGCAACTTCCCCCGCTAAATTGGGCGTTGTGTGTATCTCGGTGACGGGTTGCAAGTGCAGCGTTTTTGCCATGTTCAATTGCCGCAACTGGTCGGCCCCGTGCCTTTGCAGGAAGTCGGGCAACTTCGCCGCCAGGGCATCCGGGTCGGCACCGTCCTTCAAGCGCACGTAGCCATAGATAAAATTGTTGCCTGCCCAGGAATCATCGCTGCGGATGAATTGCCCCAAGCCGCCGCTGTTCATGCTCATAAAAAATGCGGGCATCAAATGGCTCTTGCCCAAATCGTAATTGAGCACGCCCGTTACTTTGAATTTCTCCTCCGAATCGCCGCCGCCGATGCTCACCGTCTGGCCCAAGGCCTCGTTCGTATTGAACAGCTTTTTCGCCAAATCCTCCGACAGCACCACGCTGAAAGGCTCGTCGAGGGCATGGATGGGGTCGCCCTGCAAAAAGTGGTAATCGAACAGCCTGAAAAAGGTACTGTCTGCCAGATAGCCCTTCTTTTCATAAAAAACCTGCCCGCCGATGCGGAACAAGTTTTGGTCCACCCCCGGCGGACTGCTCACCCTGGCCATTTCTTCCACCTCCGGGAACTCCGCTTTCATGGTCGGCACAATCGGCGGGCCGCAAGTGGCCATGTGCAGGGTTTCCCGGTCGGCAAAACCCAGATCGGTGATGATGCGGTACAGGTTCCCGGCCTCGTGATGGTAATTATCGTAGCGGCGCTGGTCTTGCACGTACAATAAGATGTACAAGCAACAGGCCGTGCCCATCGTCAGGCCAAAGATGTTGATAAAGCTGAAAGACTTGTTTTTCAGCAGGTTGCGGAAGGCGATTTTCAAATAATTGTTTAGCATCGGCGGAGGAGTTGGGCTGGGTGAAAATTATTGGTCTAAGGCGACACCTCAAAATGGCCGTTAAAGTTGTGCTAATTTGTAGCCTTTAGAAGGCCATTTTGAGGCGTCACCTTAGGCTTTGGAGTTGATAAGGTTTATTAGGTTGATTTGGGTTTACTGGTCTAAGGCGACACCTCAAAATGGCCGTTTAAGTTGTGCGTATTTGCAGCCTTTAGAAGGCCATTTTGAGGCGTCACCTTATACCTTGCACAGTCGGGTCATCTCTCCATGCCGAAGCAACAAGGGCTGTGCCAGTGGGAAAAGGGATTGATTTTCAATTGATTAAGCAGTGGGAATGAAAAGGTAGCTGTACGGTGATGGGGTGGGGGTGTTCGATTGTGGACAGTGGGACGGAGGAGTTCAAGCGATGGAGAAATTAAAAATACTTGTATTGCTTGCAGGTGTGGGATTGCTTGTTAAATTTGTTGCACGATAAAAATACTGTGGGGAAACTCGAAAAACACAAACATCCTTATCCACCAAAAGCAAAACGTTTTGTTGGCTTTTGGGGGATTTGACAGCGTACAGGATGGAGATTGACGCATTGCGTGTTTTGGATTGTCGACAATATAAAACATGCAATGCGACAATCCTGTGTTAGCGGCAACCAAAAAATAAAAAAACCAGACGAAACAAGACAAAAACCCAAAAAAGTGATTATCACGTCATTCGTTCGTATTAACTTTGCCAAAAAGGAAGACATGAAAAAAATCTACTTTTTGATTTGGCTTTTCACTACTGTGTTCTGTTCATCTCTTTCTGCTCAAATGGAAGCCAGCATCAATGGGTTGGGGGTTGATGAGGGACAGGTGGTTGAAAGATGGCGGGAACAACCTGAGAATCTTTGGGGTATTGATTTTCATGTTATCAGTATTTCTGGCCACTATGCCCGTAGACTTACCGATGGTTTTTACATAGGCATAGAATTAGGGGTACTACCTGAATATTATTGGATGATGTTAGCAGGGGAGCATTTTACGAAGGAAAATACAATATGGTCTTCTAACCGGGAATATGAGCATTTTAATAACTGTGGCCAACTTTATTTTGGGCACTTATTTCTTAGATGGCGTCCCGATGAAATACCTTTGGAAATAGACGGCGGTTTTCGTGTGGCAAAATATTGGAGAAACGTATTGTTTAATGAGGATGATTGGGGCTGGACGAATTTCTATGGTGCTTATTTGAAGCCTATGCTTAGAATATGGAAATTTAGCATTGGGTCAAGGTTCACTTTTGGCTATATGGATAGTTATAGCTTTATGCCTTCTCCGGAATTTGTTATAATTGCCACCCCCGTGTTAAGGTTTAATTTTAAATGAATAAAATATTGTTAAAAACTAAATCATGAAATTAGCACCTATTTTCTTGCTGATATGGCTTCCCTTTTCGGCAAGTTCACAAGTTGAACTGGGAGTCAGGAGTGGAGTAGCTTTTTCGAAGCAGAAATTTGATAATTATGGTTTTCCTCCACACTTATCCAAACATATTGAAGGTGTAGAGCTAGGGGCAACTTTAAATTGGTTTTTTCTACCCAGTTTTTTCCTGCAACCTGAACTGAATTTTATCCAGAAAGGAGGGGATTATTCAAATAGGACAATCAAGATTAATTGCCTCGAGGCGGCAGTTTCACTTGGGTTTGAGAGAAAATGTGAAAGACTGTCTCTATTTCTCAACTCCGGGGTTTATATAGACAGAATTATTAACAAAATTATGGATAGACCAGTAGGCAATAACATTGAGGATTATGATTGGGGTTGGGGATTAATGCATGGTGGCGGAGCAGCAATTCCAATCGGCAAAGGCTGGATAGGGCTGGCTGGAAGGTACAGATATTCATTAAGTGGGTTTAGAAAAGCATATGCTACGGATATAAATGGTGAGCGTATTCCAGGCCAAGATCCTATCATCATTTATAAGAACAAAGGCTGGAGCATCAACCTGTTCTACAAAATAGATATTCAATGAAAAGTCTGCTCAAACGGGAATTGATAGCCTTTGATGTCAAGTCTTTTGTTCAGTATCTTCTCCTAAATAATGTACACCTCTTTTTTTTAAACAACCGGCGTTTACAGGGTTTCACGAATAGGAAAGTACTTGTTACTTCGAACACGATGCTTAACTAAAATATTTCAAAATCAATCAACTTAGCAGTTTCATGAAACTTACAACTTTATTCTTACTGATTTTGCTTCCAATTGCAATACAATCCCAAGTTGAAGTGGGCTTCAGGAGCGGGGTAGCTTTATCAAAGCAGAAATTTGATAGCTTTGGTTATCCTCATGACCTATCTAACCATATTGCAGGGTTAGAAGCAGGTGCGATGTTGAATTGGTTGTTTGTACGCGGTTTTTTCTTGCAACCTGAAATTACTTTTATCCAAAAAGGGGGCGTTTATCCTAACGGTACAATCAAGACTAACAGCTTAGAAATCGCAACTGCGCTTGGTTTTGAGCGAAAATGTGAACCACTATCTATTTTTCTCAGTTCCGGGATTTTTTTAGACAGGATTTTAAATAAACCTTTAGATGATGGTGGGCCTACTGCACCATACTCTCCCGATGATCTTGATGATAATGATTGGGGTTGGGGCCTACTACAAACTGGTGGTGTTGCTATTGATGTAGGCAAAGGCTGGGTTGGCTTGGAAGGAAGATATAGGTATTCACTAAGTTATTTTAGGCATGTTTACGGAATTGGTGTAGATGGAGAACCTTCACCAGACCCTATCGTAAACTTTAGAAACAAAGGCTGGAGTATAAACTTAACTTTTAAAATAGAAATCCAATGAAATTAAAACTACTCTCAACTATTTTTTTATTGTTGTCCTACACAGCAATAAATCCAATTTACGCTCAAACCTGGTGCCTCGATCTGCCTTCAACAGTAGAAGAAATTGAAGCTTGCAACCGTGGTATCGCAAGGGCGTTTGCCCCTATCCTGAATCAATACGCCAATCCTGATCATGGCAATTCCGTTTCAGGCAATGGTGATAGGATTCTTAAAGTAAATTACGATGTCAATCCAAATAACACTCCTAACTGGGTTGCTACCGATAATTGGGACAATCTAGTGAATGTCGGCAACCCATCCTCTAGTCAGTATGATGTTCGCCCACATGGGTATTATGCGGTAACATGGACAGAAGAATCTTGGATCATTGTTTATTCTTTTTATTATGCAAGAGATTGGGCAGATGAGGACCCAGAATGCAACGAAGATGAGCACGAAGGCGACATGGCAAAAGTTTTTGTCGTGGTGAAAAGGCCAGATTCGGCAACTCAACCTCCAGAAGAAATGCTTCTTGGATTTAAAACAACTACCCCAGACGGATTGTATAGTAATAGCGAGACTTGTCCTACGGAAACAAACGTGAAAGTAATTGAACCCTTTCATAATTCCACTACCGCATTAGGGGCCCATCCTGTTATTTGGTCTTCGTCCGGATCCCATCATTATTATCTCTCTCCAACTTTAGCAGAATGGGATGAACATACCTTGCAACTTTGTAGGGTACATGGTGATACAAAAATAATTTATCATCCCCCCGCAGACGATTCTGATATTACCACAACCTTACTTGAAATTGATAACCAAAAAGAGTACTATGGACTTATTGATATTTTTGATGTGGATGAAGGTTTGTGGGTACAAAGAACTACTGGCACACTTTTTAACCAGGAGGAACCTCTTCATGCGCAACATTTTCTCTGCGATGACGGAGAAGGTTGCGGTGTAAACGAAGGTGGCTTGATTGACTTCGGTCCGGAAGGAACACCTTGGGCACCTTGGACAGGTTCTTGGGGTTTAAACCCCTTAAAAGAAATACTTATAAATGGATTCAATGATTTCGATTGTGAATGTACTAATGCCATTAATGAAGGCTGCGGGGAAAATACCGTTCTCACAAGTGACGCTTACGTTTGCAACCTATATTTATGCGAGCTTTATGAAATAATAATGCCCGAAGAGTTTCTTTGTGATGGTGTGCTAACTAAAAACCCCACAGAATCAAACAACACTGTGTTTGTAAATTTTCAACTCAGTGCTGCTGGTGTTTTCCCAAACGCAGAGGTTACCTGGTGTTGGGAGCTACCTCCTGGTTTTGACAACCCAGTTAGTTGCGTAGGATGTTCACAGGCACCTGTCAATAATTGTGTTAAAACTGGCGGCGACATTGTCCTAAAAATTGAAAATGCTTCATTGCAACAACTTTGGAACAACCCAGAAAATTTCGTCGTTACAGCTTCTACAAACCTATTGGAGTGTGGAGAAATAAATAAAGAATTTCCCTTCAAGGTACAATTGCTAGGCTTGGTCTCCACTGATACTGCTGACTGTGAGAAAATGGTATTCGAGGTAAAGGAAGGATGGCACATAGACGGTAACGTATATAGCTGGGATTTTCCTCTTTACGATGCTCTTGCTACCGTTAGCAATGGCGGGAGGAGAGTAGAATTTAGCACCGTCGGTTATCCAACAAACTTCGGAAACAACCAACCCTGAAAGAAAACTCGATTACATTCTTACTGTCACAAACCCATCCTCTGAGTTTGAAGCAGAAGTCAGCGGTGAGCGGGAAATCCCTTATTGCTCCTATGGGGGCTTGGGATTAATGGTCTTTCCAAACCCTGCAACCAATCACATCTTTCTTGAGTTTGAAGGCGTCCAGCAGCATGAAGCCCTCGACATCCAAATCTTTGACCACCAGTTCAACCGTGTTGGCAGGAAATCGTACTTTTTGAAAGGGCAAACAATTGATATATCGGGATTGGGCAATGGGCTATACTTTCTCTGTGCGATCACCAACGAGGGCAAGATGCTTACCAAGAAATTTTGTGTCGGACGGCACTGATTCACCACCGGACTGCCATGCTGAACCTCGGCTTGTTCCTACTGCTGACAGGGCTTTTCTTTTCAAAGGTTGCCTTGTCTGTAGGAATGGTTGTTTTGGTAGGCTGTGCTGTTGTTCATCATTGCAAGAGAGATATCAGGCATATTGAATTGGAGAAACCGTTTTTGATTTACATCTCTGTTTTCCTGATGTATTTGGTCACGGGCTTTTATTCTGAAGACAAGCAGTTTTTTACAGAGCGAATAAGGATTTGCCTTCCGTTTTTGCTTTTGCCTTTCGCATTTTCATTGCCAATGCTGGACAAGGAGAAGAAATCGTCTTTATGGCTGATTTACTATCTTTTACTTACATCGGTCACGGCAACCTGGTCAACCATTGAGTATTTTTTTGTGTACGACAGCATTGGTCTGTTTACGGAAAACGGTACTTTACTGTCAACTCCAATAAACCATGTCAGGTATAGCCTGATGGTCGCTTTTGCTATATTAGTCGGCATCCATCTGTTTTTCAACTTTGGTTTTGAGCACTGGTCCGGCAAATTTTTCATTTTACTGTTGGTCGCATTTTTAATCCTCTACCTCCACTTCCTTGCAGTGAGGAGCGGGATAATCGGATTTTACCTTTCGATGGGTTTTATCGGGCTGCGGGAAATTGTTGCAAGAAAGAAAATAAGGCATTCAATCGTCGCAGTCTCCATTTTGGCTATCAGCCTCACCTCTTTCAAGCTTATCCCGTCCTTTCAAAAGAAATTACAGGTCACCTGTCAAAGTGTCTCGTCCATGCTCCAAAAGCAGGAGATAGAAAACATTTCGGACAACGGTAGGGTGAAGTCAATCGAAGCGGGATTGCATGTGGGTTTTTCCAATCTATGGACAGGAGTGGGCGTGGGCGACGTAAAGAACGAAGTCGTCAAATATTACAACGATGATTCTTCCGATTGGGCATCAAGGGGGCTCTTGCCTCACAACCAATTTGTTTTTGTTTTCGCTGCCGCTGGGTTGCCGGGTCTGCTGTGGTTCACTTTTGCAGTGCTGTACCCCTTGTTTTATTATCATTTTTGGAGGAATAATATGATAATGGGTTTTAACCTTATTATGCTGAGTTCTTTCCTTTTCGACCATACGTTGGAGACGCAAATAGGGGTGGGGTTTTATCTGGTCTTTCAACTTTTGCTGATTAAAATGACAAAGTCGGCTCAAAGGGGTGAGGCATAATCGTTTGAAAATGAATAAAATAAAAAAAAAATGTCGCTAACAATGCACTCAACGCCGATGCCACCCAAGCCCAACCCGCAAGCCCAACGCAGGGCGGCACGGCGTGAGTGCCGCCGTTAACGCAGTGCAACCAGTTGTCTCATATCCCCCCCTTGCAACGCCTCAGTATCTATCAATAAACCTTTAGTTCCAGCAATCATTGAGCGCAGCGGCACTGGCATACATAGTAGCTATTTGAAGCTATCATCTTCATTCTATCTGTTTTAAGAAAATACCGCTGCCGATACTACTTTCGCCTGCCTGTTTCAACATCCACGCCCCGACATTTGAAAACGCTTCCCCAACATCAAATGCCGCAAGTTGGCACCAAATGCCAAAGCCGGACATTTTAAAACGCTTCGGCGCATTCAAATGCCGCACATTTTCTTCTTTCTCAGCGAAAAAAATAATCGTTTTTTTCTTCATTTAACAAAAAGTGGCAAATTTTATGTTGCAACAATGTGCATAAACCCAAATGTGGGTTTGCGACATTCTCATTCATTATTTCACCCCCGGTAAACGGCATGGCAGCATTGATTGGAGAAGCTGGGCATTCACGGGTGGGGCCTCAAATTGGCTTTTGTGCCGAGGCCCAGCCGATGCAGGCAGCCCGCTTTTATTGCCCTTGCTGCTCCGGTACATGTTCCTTGCACGCACCACTAACACGTTTTTAACTATGCCTCGAAAAAAAGCAGCCAGCAGGCATATTGACAAGGCACAAAAAAGGATTTCGGGCATGAAATCCATTGACGAAAACCTCGACCTTGGCAATGGCTTGACCAATGTGGCCTACGGAGCGGCCATTACCGAAGCATCCACGAAACTGGATCTGTACAACCAGCACCTCTCCAATTTGGACGAGAAGTACAACGATTGGAAACAATCGGAGAAGAGCCTGCGTGACCTGAACGAACGAATGTTGATTGGCGTGGCAGCCCGCTACGGCAAGGACAGCAACGAATACGAAAAAGCTGGCGGCATTAAAAAAAGTGAACGCAAGCGCCCCGTGCGCAACAAGGGCAAAGGACAGTCGCCGACTGGGACGAACCCTGCTTGATGTCTGCCAATTAGGATAATCTGTTCATGAGGCCGACGGGCATGTGCCTGTCGGCCTCTTTTTGCTATACTCTTAATCAATAAGTTTTCCCGATTGTTGGGGATAAGTAATGCAATTTGCGTTTGCCCTTCCTCGCCGCCTTTACCGATAGCTACCTGGCGTTCGTCGGGAGGGGGTTCCGATAGCTATCGGAATCGGGGGCTTTGCCCCCAACGGGTGCGGTTCACAAATCCAGGGAATTCCGGCACCTTCTCTTCAACACCTGGGCTGGTGGCTGGAAGTTGCAAGGCGTGATGTCGTTCCATTTGCCAAACCAAGGTAATTTTGGAAAATCACCATGATTTCAAATTTTAAAAACTTCACTTTTTATGAAATCATTCTTTACCCTTCTTTTCAGCTTCGGCTTCTGCTGGAGCATTTTCTCCCAATCCAACATCCAGCAGCCTACCAGCGTCAACGCCGACGGCGCAGCGCCTGCCGCCAGCGCCATCCTCGACGTGCAGGCGACGGACAAGGGGATGCTCGTGCATAGGTAGCTCTACTACTTCTTACACCAACGCTACCACCCTCGGTTATGGCACACAAGCTGATGCCGACAACTACGTCCGCATCGGCAATACCTCCGTATCGAGCATCGGCGGTCAGGTTGGCTGGAGCAATTACTCCGACGGGCGTTTTAAACACAATGTTCAAGAAGACGTGGCTGGACTGGCCTTCATTACTCGCCTGCGTCCGGTGACTTATCAATGGGATATTCACGCCCTGCACAAGTTCATACCCGACACCAACGACTCTATCGAATGGACAAGCAAATACGAAATTGAAAATGTTCGCTTTTCGGGCTTTGTGGCACAGGAGGTAGAGCAGGCAGCTATTGAAATCGGTTATGACTTCAGCGGGGTGGACAAGCCGAAGAATGAATTTACGCCTTACGCTTTGCGTTATGCTGAATTTACCGTGCCATTGGTGAAAGCAGTGCAGGAAATGGACGCCCGTGAAAAAGAGATGCAAGCCCAAATCGAGCAATTGCGATCTGAAAACGCAGCCCTCAAAGCGCAGCTCGATAAAATCACCGCCGCCCTCGCCGGGGCGGGCATCACCGTAGAAAAATAATCTTGAAATTGCAAGAAAAACCCATTTTTGCAGACAACCAAAATCAATCAACTCTCACACCATGAAAAATAGAACTACCCCTCGTTTTATCTTGAAAAGTCTGCTGGCCCTAATGCTGGTTGCAAGTTGTTTTTCGACTACTTTCGGCCAATCCTGTGATGCCATCTGCCCGGCTGACCACTGGGAACTGCACGACCATGCAGGCAGCAAAACACAGTCTGCCAGCCCCGAAAACTCCATGCTTTCCACGCTGTCCGGCACGGTACAATACCCGAGTGGTGCCATCCAATACTCCCGGATGATAATTTATAACCCGGTCACTTTTGCCGTGGTAGCCAGCGCCAATGTCTGCTTAGGCAACGTCCCGTTCAACATTTCGGTTGACCCCGGATTTTACAACGTCTATTACCGCCCCTACCAAGTGGGGGCCTTGCCTTATGAAGCCAAAAACGTGGACCTGACTTCCAGTTTGGACACGACGCTCGTGTTGACACCTTACACCACTCCTGCTTATTTCAATGAAGTGTCGTGGAGCAAGGTGGCCATTTTTGCCAACAATAGCGAGACGGTCAGCATCGTGGCAGAGGCCAATGGCGCTTACACGATTGACGAAATGTTCATGTTCAATGAGTTTAATTTGGTCAACCCGGCTGTGGGCTATCCGCAGGGCAAGATTATCATGAAGGATGATGGGCTTGGGGCTGACCCGGTGGCAGGCGATGGACGTTTCACGTCTGTCCCCGTCAAATGGGATGCAGCGACGACGCTCAACAGGGGGGGCAACATGTCCTCTATTTTTCTTGCTTATTTTCAGGTCAGCGACGTGGTGAACGGGGACAAGGACTACCGTTACGACGGCACCAGCACCCGATTGGGCATCATCAACCCGAACGCTACCTCCTATTTGCCCTTGACGCTGGCAAGTGGCAATATTTACACCAACGATTACCTGATAAACATCGTGCGTCCGCCGGGCTTCAATCATGCGGGCGATGCGCAGTCGGTCTTTTCGGTTTTCCCGGACAATTTCGACTTCATCAACATCTTCTACACAAATTATCAGGTGGGTAGCTCTGTCACCAATTTCCATTTTGGGGTGAAAAACGAAGTTACAGGCATTGGGGCAAGCACCTTCAACAACACAGCGGCTTATGGCAGCGCTGGCAATTTGCAGGGCATCAGCGTGATGCCCGCCCTGACCGAAAGCCCACCGCTCAACCATGAGACCCTGCACCAATGGTCCATGTTCATGAACACCTTGTTCAATTCAAATGCTTATGGCAACCACCACGGCTACTCCACGGTGAACGGGGTGCATGGGGGCATCGTGCCGCCGTTCACTATCAATAGCGCTAGTTCTGTTTCGTTCAGCCAAGCATCAACTAACGGTTACTCTTCCGACCAAAAAGCCTTCGCCGACCTCGAACTGTACCAGATGGGTGCCTTGGACACCAACGCTATTCGTGACCAACTCTACGTGATTTACGACCCGGTCTATCAGGGCGGCAACAATTACAATGTCTCCTCCATTGCCACCGTCACGCCGCAGAATATTGTCGATACCTACGGCCATCGCACTCCTATGCCGCAAAATGCGGACACGGATTTTCGTGCCGCCTCGGTGGTGATTTCCGATGCGCCTTTGACCGATGCCGCCATTGCGTTTTATACTTATTTAGCAAAAGCATGGGCTGACGAAGTCCCGGAGAGTACGTACATGTCTTTTTTGGAAGCCACTCAATCGAACGCAACGATGGAGACCTTGCTGATACCCTCTACCTGCACTTCGCTGTTGACCCCGACCAATGGCACTATTAATGTGCCCGTTGATGTTGCCCTGACTTGGCAAGCCGCTCCCGGCAACCCGACCGGGTACAAACTGAGGGCCGGCACGACTCCCGGCGGCACCGACATCCTGAACAACCTGAACGTTGGCAACGTCCTCACCTACAGCCATCCGGGCGGCTTCCCGTTTTACACGACCATTTATGTGACGGTGACCGCCTATGACGGCAATGGTGATTTTCAAGGCTGCATCACAAAAAGTTTTACCACCGCCCTGCCCTGCACCTCGCTTTCTTTCCCTGTGAATGGTGCCACGAACGTGCCTGCCAACGTCACAGTGACTTGGCCGGCAGCGCCCGGCAACACGATTGGTTATTTCCTGCAAGCAGGGACGACCCCCGGTGGTTCAAATATTCAGAGCTTTGTGAACGTGGGCAACGTCACCTCCTACACAAAACCCAGTGGCTATCCCTATTACACGACGGTTTATGTAAAGGTGTCGCCCTATATCTCGACAGGCCAAATTAACACTGGGTGCGAGGTAAAAAATTTCACTACGGTCATATTCCCTTGTGCTTCCTTGTGGGAACCTTCCAATGGCGCCGTGAACATATCGGTGAATGCCAATCTTTTTTGGTTTCCGGTTTCTGGCGCTTCGGGCTATCACCTGACCCTTGGCACGACCCCCGGCGGCTCGGATATCCTGAACAACTTTGACGTCGGCAACGTCACTTCTTACAATCCCCCGGGCACTTTTCCCTACAGCACCACGATTTACACTACGATTGCCCCCTATAATGCCAACGGGACCGCCGCTGGTTGCGCTCAGCAAAGTTTCACCACACAAGGGCCTCCCGGCATTCCAGCTTGCACGGCCTTGTCCGACCCCCTTGGCGGTGCGACAAACGTGCCAGTGACCACGGCCCTTACTTGGACTGCCGCAACAGGCGGGCCGACTGGCTACCGCCTCGATGTTGGAACGACCCCCGACGGCACGGACATCTTGAACAACTTCGATGTCGGCAACATGCTGACTTACGACCCGCCCGGTGATTTCACTCCCAACACCACGATTTACGTGAAGGTCAAGCCCTACAATGCGGGGGGAACCGCCAGCAATTGCCCGGAAACGAGTTTCACCACGGGAGCCTGTACCGTCAGCACTTATTATCAGGACAACGATGAGGACACTTATGGTAACTCCGCTGTTACGATAATGGCCTGTGCCGCTCCCTTCAACTACGCCGACATTGGTGGAGACTGCGACGACGGCAATGCCGCCATCAACCCCGGCGCCACAGAAACCTGCAATGGCGTGGACGACGACTGCGACACCCAAATTGACGAGGGCGTATTGCTCACGTTTTACCCGGACAACGACGGCGACACCTACGGCAACTCCGCCATGAGCGCACAGGCTTGCAGCGCCCCCTCCGGCTACATCGCCACCGGCGGCGATTGCAACGACGGCAACGCAGCCATTAACCCCGGCGCCACAGAAACCTGCAATGGCGTGGACGACAACTGCGACACGCAAATTGACGAAAGCGTTTTGCTCACGTTTTACCCGGACAACGACGGCGACACCTACGGCGACTCAGCCATGGGTTCACAGGCTTGCAGCGCCCCCTCCGGCTACATCGCCACCGGCGGTGATTGCAACGACACCAACCCCTCCATCAACCCCGCAGCTACGGAAACTTGCAACGGCATGGACGACAATTGCGACACGCAAGTTGACGAGGGTGTCCTGCTTACTTTTTATCAGGACAGCGATGCCGATACTTATGGCAATCTTTTGGTACCGATACAGGCTTGCAGCGCTCCCTCTGGCTACGTTGCAGACAACACAGACTGCAACGACACCAATCCCGCCATCAACCCCGCTGCCTCCGAAACCTGCAACGGAGTGGACGACGACTGCGACGGGACGACAGATGAAGGCTGTGGTGGTAGCAGCCTTTGCGGGGTTTACACCATTGGCGGTGCTTCGCCGGATTTTACTACTTTACAGCAGGCAGCCGATGCACTTGTTGCCAACGGTATTACTTGCCCCGTAACCTTTCATGTCCGCAGTGGGACTTACACGACCGGTGCCACACTCATTGCCGTAGCGGGTAGCAGCGCAACTAATACTATTACTTTCGAGTCGGAAAGCGGCAACCCGGCAGATGTCATGGTGCAGGATTTTCAATGTTTTTACCTTGATGGTTGTGATTACGTCCATTTGAAAAACATGAGCCTTTCCAGCTTCGGTGGCTATACTGTTTGGTTAGAAGGTAGCCCGGAACATATTTCGGTGACGGGCAACCACTTTAGCGGAGCGGACAGCTATGGAATTTTTTCCATCGGACAAGGTTGCCCGGATTTGCTGGTTCAGGACAATACTTTCGAGGGCATGACGACCGCCATTCAAATACAAGCCGGCAATGGTGCGCAAGGCGTGCAAATCATCGGGAACACCATCAACGACGTGTTTGCCTTTGGCATCTACATTAGCAGCCACTCCGGGGCGGTGGTGAGAAACAACACTATCAGTGCCCCCGGTCTGACCGCGAGCTACTTCGCTGGCATTTTTATCTTTTTTGACTTTGGCTCCGGGTCGGAGGTGTCGGGCAATATTATCAGCCCGGTCAATGGGACTGCATTAAATGTGCAATTGTTTTCCAATCAGTTGATTTTCAACAACTTCTTTCACAGCATCGCCCCCGCTACGCCAGTTGTCAGCCTTTCAAGCCCTTATTCCGGGGACAAATTATTTGCCTTCAATTCGGTCTTCACGGCTGCCAGCGGCAGCACCGGTTTGGAGGGCGACCTGCTTGAACTGACCCTGAAAAACAACGTCCTTGCCTCTATCAACGGCAAGGCGCTGAGCCTTCTCCAACCGCCGGTTTCTTCTGACCACAATGACCTGTACACGGGCGCTGCCACGCTCGGCACTTACTTGGGGACAGATTACGCCAACCTTGCCACATGGCAGGCAGCTACCTCTCTGGATGCGAACTCGCTTTCCGTGCAAGTCACTTTCAGCAACGGCAACCCGCACTCGACGCAGCCTTTGCTCGGGCACGAGGGCACGCCCGTGCCTGTCATCCTGCTTGACATTGACGGCGACCCTCGCCACGCCACCCTGCCCGACATCGGGGCGGACGAGTTCACTTGCCCGCAGTTCACTTTCTATGCCGATGCCGATGGCGATACTTACGGCAATCCCGTCGGGAGCGTACAAGCTTGCAGCGCCCCTTCCGGCTACGTTACCAACTCAACGGATTGCGACGACGCCAACCCTGCCATCAACCCCGGCGCCTCAGAAGTTTGCAACGGCGTGGACGATGATTGCAACGGCAATCCTGAAGCTGCCACCAATACCTGGACAGGCAACGGCGATGCAACCACTTGGTCTGACCTTGATAACTGGAGCGATGGTATCGTGCCGCTATTTTGCCAAGATGTGGTGATTCCTGCGGGTTTCATCGTGACAGTCCCAGCGGGGTTTCAGGCGGTGGGCAAAACGCTGGATGTGCTGCTGTCCGGCCAATTATCCGTGGACCCAACTGCTACTTTGACGATAGAGGATTAGGACAAAAGTCTATCCATGTCGAGGATTTTTTTTTCAAAATAATCCCATAGCCTCTTACATTATTTACCAGTTGTCTCAAGTATTCAACCCACCAATATTGCAACGTCTCTGTATCTACAATAAAACAGTAGTTCCAGCCAGTATCGGACTGCCAAAATGCCGTCATGCGGAAAATGACTAAATTCGTAAATCGTTGAAAATAAGCTATTTACAATTTTAGTCATTAGAAGTGTTGATCGCAGCGGCACTGGCAATTTCCAATCCAAAAGCCGGCAAGGGCCGCTGTGCTAAAGACTTGATGGTTTAACCGATGCAGGTTTTAGCCCCGATGAAGGAAACACCTTCGAATGGCGGCTCCATACTGCAAGTCGGCACACTTGAAATAGCCATTTGAAGATTTTATCTTAATCTGCCTGCATTTAAAAATACAACAACTACATTTTTATATCTAATATCTTTTCTTATAGCCATATTGCGCTTCCGCATCCATTATACTCCGCGATAATAGGTTTTCCGATATTCGGAAAAACCTATTATCGCCAGGTATATTCCCCCTTACTCCCTCAAAAACTCCTTCACCTCATTCCCTTGTTTCAATACCAATTTCCTTTCGGCGGGTTTGAATTCGATGGAAACACCGGCCTGGGCAATGCTAAAAGCGTGGTTTCCCTGGGCCTGCATGGGGAATGCTTCTTCGCCCGCAGCCTTTGCCATCAGGGTTTTATCTTTGGTAAAAAAAGTAAGCTGGAAGTCAACGGTCGCATTGGAATAGATGCCTGTATATTGCTCCAAGTCCAGGTTGGCGATTGCTTTGGCCATTGTCAAAATGCCCGAAACTTCATCCAGGCCCGTAATCCCCTCCGTACTTTCTAGGCGGGCTATGACGCCCCAGCCGTAAAAATCATTGGCTACGGCCAGCACCAGTTCGTTGTCGCCCTCCTTGAGGCTGATGGGGAAACTTGCATTGTCTTTCGACATCCGGCCTTCGGGGTACCTGCGCATGGGGGGCTGTTGGAAGAGGTTTTTGTCCACAAACACCATTTGGTTGTTTAAAAACACCCATACTTCGTCGCTAAAACCCAGTTGGAGCTTGGTTTTAATAGCTTCCTTGGCGGTAATTTTTGTCTTGAGCCAAACAACCTTCCGGCTTTTGTTGCCGCCAAATTTCCGGGTCAGGTTGACGAACCCGCCCCTTTCGGCAGCGATGCTGTCCAAATAAGTTTCAGCCCTGGCTTGCGTGGCCGTGGCAACCTCTTGGCCCAGGAGCAAATCTGATGGCGAAGTGATGGCCCATTTGCGCAGGTAATTGGCCTCGTGATTAGTCAAATCAATGCCTTCCTGGGGACACAAGCTTTCGGTTTCGTTGGCTTTGACCTGCACATTGGCTATGTGCGATGCCCCCTCGAATGCGATGCTGCCTTCTGTCAGATTGCCCTCCAGCTTTGGTATTTCGAGTACAGGGCGGGGCTGGTGGTTCATATACACCCGCATTTGGTGGCCCGAAATGACCAGTTTCACATGGTTCCATTCGTCCTTTTTAATCAATGCGGGGGCCTGGTACTGCGGATACATGTCCCACATATTGATGCCATCAAAATAGGGTGTGTATTGGATGGCGTTGTTGGTGAGATGGTTGTCCATCGTCCCGACCCGCAGGTAAAAAATCTCCTGTTCCTGATCGTCTTTTCGGTGGAAATAAATGGCCTGTGCGAATTCGGTCGGGACAGGCTCCACGTCAAATTCGATCGTGCCGTCCTTGAACACCACATCCTTGAGCACCACTTGCCCCGACTGTGGGGCGAGTTTCATGCTTTTTTTACCTTTATATTCCACGAACGCTACTTTCCCTTCCTGATAAACCCAATTTTCGGGCGTCAGGGGGATAGAATAAGTTGGCGCAGTGCCTGATTTGCTGTTGCTTTTTTGCGCCACTGCCAGGCTTTGCAGGACGAAGAAGATGAGGGTGAAGTGAATTAGTTTTTTCATGTTGTCGGTGATTAAGTTTTGGGCGAAGCTATTCCCGAATGGAAATTTTGGCCGAATCAAAGCCGTTTCAAAATGAGTTCAAGTTAACTTCGCAAGGTTTTGTCCCGTTTCTTTGCATTGATTACGAACAGGTTATGACGAATACTTCCATACAACATCAACTCGAACGGCTCAAACTTCAAATCGAAGCGCAACTCCAATGGGGTGGGAGCGAAGCATGGAACAATTATGATTTTGAAAAACTCAGCGATGCCATTGTTGAAAAAACGGGCGTGTCCCTGAGCGTTTCCACTTTAAAAAGGATTTTTGGAAAAGTACCATATACCAGCAAGCCTTCGCTGAGTACGCTCAACGCCCTGGCGCAATTCGTTCTATACAAAGATTGGAGGGATTTTTTGGCAAATAACGCCGCTGCGGAATCAGATGCAGTCATAGAAGAAAAGGATAAAACACCCATTGTTGAAACTAAAAGACGGAATTACCGGGTGGCGGGCATTTCAGTTTTGGCGGTTTTGTTACTGGGCGTTTTCGGCTTTTTAGCTTTGTCAAAAAAGCCCAAATACAATCCTGACGACTTTACTTTTATTTCCAAAACCATGCTGACGGAAGGGCTGCCCAATTCAGTCCTCTTTGATTTTGATGCCTCAAATGCTGATGCAGGAGATTCCGTTTTTATTTGCCAAACATGGGATATTCGCCGCAAGGTTTTGGTGGATAAAGATGGTAAGCACCACTCGGCCATCTATTATTATCCAGGTTTTTTCAGGGCCAAATTGATGATTGGCGGCAACATCATCCTGGAACACGATATTCAGATCAAAACCGATGGCTGGTTGGGCCTCGTGGAGGCTGATTGGGGCGTAGAGCCTTTGTATTTTAAACAAACAGAAATATTAAAACCCGATGGCGCAGCGGTGGATAAGGACTTGCTCAATAAATACCATTTAGCGCTTGGCCCTTCCCCCCTTCCAGTCCGTTTGTACAATCAAAAGGACATCAGGGGCATTTTCACGGACAATTTCACTTTTGAAACCGAATTAAAAAGTGACTATATGGAAGGGGCGAATACCTGCCAAAGAATAGAAGTGCTGCTTCATGCAAAAAATGACATATTGATAGTTCCCATTGTACAAAAGGCTTGTGTGGGCGATATTGCCGTGATAGCCTACGGGCATTATGCAAAAAGCGATATGGCTGATTTAAGCGGCTTTGGCTGCAACCCAATTGAGTGGACTAAATTGAGAATAGTATGTAAAAATGGCACCGTGAATTTCTTCATCAATGATATTCCAATTTATTCCACGCAAATATTGAACAAAGCCACTGAAATCGTGGGCGTACAATACCGCTTCAATGGCATGGGAGAAGTAAGGAATACTTGGCTGGAAGGGGCTTCGGGGAGGGTAGGCTTTTGATATTTTATTAAATATGGGAGTGGAATATAATGACTGATTTGAGCGGCAAAAGGGTTTAAGTTGACGCCTAATTATGGCCTACAAAGGACTGCAAATTATTTTGCGTACTGCGGTTATTGAATGCTGAATTTATTGGCGACTTAAGGCAACAGCTGAACTGTGAAACCTATCCCTTCCGCCACCTCCACTGTATGGCCTACAATTGTTTCAGGCAATCCAAGAATAGTAATGCTATCAACATTCTTGCTTTTCAAATACTCCTCCAAGCCCGTATCCCGCATCCTCTCTGCATCATAAAAAGCGCTGAAGGGGATAGCATCTTTTTCCGTACCCATATCGGAGATAAAATCAAAATCGGCTTCCGAAAAGCCCGGTACAAACTCTGCCCCGAAGCTGCCCTGTACACAGTACATCGGTTGCAAAACAGCCGGGTGGCCTTCCACCATTACTGTCTGGCCAGGCTGCCGCCACGGGTGGTTTGCAGCAAAAGAAAGATGGCTGGCGGGCAACCAAAAACGGGCGGCCACTATGAGGTCATATTGCCCCATTAGCTCTCTTGCTTTTGCCGCAACGGTTTCGCTGCCGGGCAAAAAGTCAATTTGAAGGCCGATGATTAATAATGCTCTCATTTCTCTCTCCCGATAGCTATCGGGACTCATTCTCTCACTGAAACCCAATAGACTTGGAAGGCCGGGAAAGTTCCTTGCGCAGGGCGGCCATGCGGATGGCGGTGATGGCAGCTTCCACGCCTTTGTTGCCATGTTTGCCACCTGCCCGGTCTTTGGCTTGTTGCCCGTCGTTGACGGTGAGCAGGCCGAAGATAAAGGGTATTCCGCTGGCGATGCTCAGCCCAGTGAGGCCGGACGCAACGGCTTGGTTGATGTATTCATCGTGCCTGGTTTCGCCCTTGATGACGCAGCCCAGGCAGATGACGGCATCGAAGCGCTTCGAACCTGCCAGCATTTTAGCTCCGGCGGGCAGTTCAAAAGAACCCGGAACCTGCACAATGTGGATGTTTTCCGCCATTGCGCCATGTTGGGTCAAGGTCTCAAAACAACCTTCGTAAAGGGCATGGGTGACTTCCGTGTTCCATTCGGATACCACGATGCCGATCGTGAAAAGCACGGCAGATGGGATATTGCTGTCGTCGTAGGAGGAAAGGTTTTTCGATGCGCTGGCCATGGTGGTGTTTGATGAGTTAGATTGGTTTGACGAGCTTGAGTGGTAAATTCACTCGAAAACCGTCAAACCTCTAAAAACAATTTCAGAAGGCAATTTTACCAACAAAAAAAGGCAAGATTTTTCAATCATGCCTTGTATTTATTCGCTTGTTTTAGGTGCAATGATACATTGCCTACTACTTAAATCGGGCAATGTATTTCTCCGCATCCCTAGCTTCAGGAGCGGTCGGATAGTTATCTTTTATTTTTTGCCAAGCTGCTATGGCGTCTTCAGGTTTGCCCTGTTTTTCGCTCAACATGGCCACTTTCTTCAGGTAATAAGGCGTGTAGATTTCATTGTCGCCAGCGCCGGCGGCTTTTTTGTAAAGGCCAAGGGCTTTGTCCAGGTCGCCTTTTTCAGCATAGGCATCGCCGAGCGCACCGCTTTTCATGGCGGGCATCAGTTTGCCGTCGGCACTATAGTCCTCCAGGTAGGAAATGGCGGCATCGAATTGGCCCATGTTCAGGCAGCAAATTCCGGCATAGTACAAGGCAGAATTGCCCGCTTTGGTGCCGCCATATTTTTTGGTAATGTCGGCAAAGCCAGGAAAACCGCCGCCGGGATTGGCCAATGCCAGCGAAAACGAATCCCGCTCGAACTGCCACTGCGCCTGTGCCATCTGTTCGATGGCCTCTTTTTGCTTGGGCTTTGAGTAAAGGTTGGTGTATGCCAACCAGCCACCAACGATGGCCACCAGTCCCACCACACCTATCAGGATTTGTTTTTGGTATTTTTCAAAAAAATCTTCTGCCTGACCAGTTACTTCGGAAATGTCAATGAGAACATCGTCCTGCTGCTTATTCGACTTTTTGCGTTGTGCCATTTTTTACGTGGAAATTTGATTTTTAACTAAAAACCCCAATGTACTGGGCGCTTCTACGCAGCCACAGCCATAAGGTTCTGAAAAAAGCGGCGCAAAAGTAATTAAACTTTATAAACGATAAAGGATGAATGATGAATGATGAACATTAGGCCCGCTGAAAGGCGCTAAATTTTTACTCAAAACCGCTGTTAAACGGCAAATGGGTAATCTTCCTGGGTATAGTTGTCGGTGTACAGTTCCTCGGCTGGCGGGAAGTTCGACTCTTCGGCAAACTGCACCGCCTCGTCAATTTCTCCCTTGATGGCCTCTTTGATGGCGTCCAACTCGTCCTGGGTGGCGATGCCGTTTTCCAGTATTTGGGTTTCGACCATTTTCAGCGGGTCTTTTTCCATGTACGAGTTCAACTCTTCCCTGGTGCGGTAGCTGCCGGGGTCGGAGACCGAGTGGCCTTTGTAGCGGTAGGTCAAAATCTCCAGGAAATAGGGGCCATTGCCCGCCCGGATATGCGCTGCTGCCTTCGCAAAAGCTTCGTGTACCGTTTCCGGGCGCATTCCGTCCACTTGCTCGCTGGGCATGTCGTAGGCCAGGCCCAGTTTGTAAATGTCCTTGATATTGCTGGTGCGGGAAACCGAGGTGCCCATTGCATAGTGGTTGTTTTCACAAACAAATATGACAGGCAGTTTCCAGGTCATGGCCATGTTGAAAGCCTCGTGGAGCGAACCTTGCCGGGCCGCACCGTCGCCGAACATGGTGACGCATAGGTTGTCGGTGCCCCTATACTTTTCAGCGAAGGCAATCCCTGCACCAATCGGGATTTGTGCGCCAACGATGCCATTGCCGCCAAAATAGCGGTGCTCCTTGGAGAAAAAGTGCATGGAGCCGCCCTTGCCTTTGTTTACGCCGGTTTCTTTGCCGTACAATTCTGCCATACAGGAACTTGTCGTGCAGCCCCTGCCGATGGCGATGCCGTGCTGGCGGTAGGCCGTCACGATGGCGTCTTCCTTGCGGATGGCCGATTCCATGCCTGCCGCAATGGCCTCCTGGCCTATGTAAACGTGCAAAAATCCCCTGATTTTCTGCTGGCTGTAGCCCATCAAAGAACGTTCCTCGAAGCGGCGGATGCGCAACATCAGTTCATACCAGGAGAGGTATTGTTCTTTACTGTAACCTGATTTGGAATTGGATTTTTTGGCCGCTGCCTTTTTCACAGGTTTCGTTTTTTCAAGCACCATAATTCTATTTTTTTAAACCGGGTTGCTCATGCCACACAAGCCAAAGACTCCCCGCTAACTGTTTTTTTTAATAAAATGCCTTAGTTTCAACAAGGCTGCTCAAATGAGGTTGCAAAAAAAGCCATTTTCCAGAAATTATTAAAGGCCTGGTGTTGCCAACAGTCCACAGCCTTTGGCCATCGGTCAAACTTCAACCTACCTACCTGATCGGTCAATAAAATTCGAGCCGGCCTGCTGGGTGCCGAACATGTACACATCCTGGATATTGACATGGGGCGGACGGGTAGCGATGAAATAAATGGCCTCTGCCACGTCGCTCGACTTCAGCGGCTGGAAGTTTTCATACACCTTGGCGGCCCGTGCCTCGTCGCCATCGAAGCGGACTTTGGCAAATTCGGTTTCCTCCACATGGCCGGGCGCTACCTGGCTCACCCGTACGTTGTGCTGGTAGAGGTCGAGCCGCATGGACTTGGTCAAAGCCTCAACGGCTGATTTGGTAGCGCAATAAACATTCCCACCGGGATACACCTCTTTGCCTGCACTGGACGATATATTGATAATGTGGCCTTTTCGGCGCTCCACCATGCCCGGAGCGATGGCACGGGTCATGTACAGCATACCTTTTATATTGGTGTCAATCATGGTTTCCCAATCTTCCAAACGCCCTTCGTGGATGGGGGCAAGTCCTCTCGACAAACCTGCGTTGTTGATCAGGATGTCCACGTTTTTCAATTCTTCAGGCAGGTTATCGAGGGCAGATTGGGCAGATTCCAAATTGCGGACATCGAACACCAGCGTTTCGACCGTTGTGCCAAACCTGTTTTCAAAATCGGCTTTCAATTCCTCCAATCGATCCTCCCGGCGGCCGGTGGCAATGATGCGGTGGCCATTTTTGGCAAAAATTTCAGCGGTGGCCTTGCCGATGCCCGAAGTTGCACCAGTTATCAGGACCACAAAAGATGTGTCCCTCGCATAATCTTCAAAGCTGGGCTGGCTCATTTGGCTGACGGCATTTGTTTCTTCCTGCGTAAAAACAGGCGCTTCGGCAGCTGGCTCCATGTATAAATCGCTGGCCACACCTGATTGAGGTTGAGAAAATGCCAAGTCGTTTTGGGGCGTGCGCAGTTCTGGGTTCAGCCTTATAGCCTTTTTATAATAATCCTCGGCGGATGCGGCGTCATGTTTACCATGATAAAGCAGGGCCAGGTCGTAATTGGCAAAGGGATGCTCCGGGTTGAGTTCCAAAGTCTTCCTAAAATGAACAACAGCCGATTCCCTGTCCTGAAGTTTTTCGTTCATCAAATTGGCCAATAGGTAGTGGGCTTCTGCATTTTCATTGTCTTGTTGCACCGCTTTTTTAAACAGATCGGCGGCGTTTTTCACCTGATCGCCAAAATGCTGCACAGTGAGCAGGCCGAGCCTGAAATAGATTTCTGGATACTCCGCATCAATTTCGGCCACCTTTTCAAAAAGCGATTTTGCATTGGCAATGTCAGCTTTGTTTTCCGCCAATTCTGCCAACAGGAACAGCGCATCGGTATGCTGCCCGTCCTGTTGCAGGATGATGTTTAACTGATTTTCCGCTCCTTCCTGCCGTTGCCCATAGCGGGCAAGGGTATAGGCATAGTAGTAGCGCAGGGTCGTATCCTGAGGGTTGGCGCCAACTGCCTCGTTTAAAAAAACGAGGGCCTCGTCTTTTTGTCCGCCTCTAAACAGGGAAATGGCATGTTCCAAAATCTCTTCGGCAGTGGCGTGTTTTCCATTTTGTAGCATAGGTTCGTCTTCTTCGTCCAACATTTCCAACAATATTTCGTCTTCGCCAATGGATTCCTCATCTGGAATTTCAGCAAGGTGGCCGTTGCTGTCTTCCACCTCATCGTCATCAAAAAGCGAGTCAAGGTCAAAATCGTCGGGATTTTCGGGGTCGTCGCCCAGGAAACGGAACTCATCATTGTCGTCCTCGTCTTCCTCCATCAAAACTTCCTTGAGAATGGCGTTCATTTCTTCGTCGTCTTCGTCGAAAGCTGGCGGGGCGTGTTCCGGTTCTTTTTTGGCCTTGTCTTTTTTCTTTTTTGAGGATTTTGATTTTTTGGAAACTTCGGCTTCTTCTACTACTTCGTTCATCAGTTGATCCGCTAAGGAGCCTGCCTCAAAAGCTTCGGCTTCCTCTTTCTCCTCCTCCACGATAGGCTCAGCTTCCAACTCCTGCAAAAGGTCAATGCCTGGAATGTCCTTGAGTGCGATGCCCGGTACTTCTTCCTCTTCTTTGGAGAGTTCCGAATTTTCTGCCATCAGCTCCTCCGACGAATCTTCTATCATTTTTATCAGCGAACTTTCGCCAGCCGTCGGGGCATTTTGAGCCGCTGGTGCTGGTTCGGAATCTTCGTTTTTCCCGGTCAATATTGCGTAGTTGCTCCCTTTCAACTCCTCCAGGGTATAAAATGGGATGGTGCGCAAAAAGCGAAGTAGTTCCCCTACGTCGGAGGATACTTTTTTGGTAAGATCCAGCTTCCGTTCCAGTTCGGGGTCTTCGTCCTGATTGCGTTTTTCCTTGCGCAATTCCAGGTATTTGTCTTGCCAGTAGTTCATGTACTGGATAATGTGGCTGACCCTGTCGAAAGCAGTTGGGACGGATCTGACACTGCCATCAGGGGCCATTTCCGACCCGTCGGCCACGATGGGAAAAAGTTGGCCTTGGTCCACCCATGAGCGCACCTTTTCCAGGATGCCGTCCATGCAGTCGGCATTTTTCAGGAAATTGTCCGTAATGAGCAACAGGATTTTGCTATCGGAAGCCGACATGGAGGAGAAAACCGGGGCCTGGCTGCCGGGACATCCATGTCTTTCGAGTTGTAGGCCTATATGGCTGAAATCGGTGGCAATGCTGTCGGCAGTTTCCTGGTTTTCAAGACAATAGGCTAAAACGTGATGTTTAAAGTCAGACATTCTTTTCAGGTTGAATGGTTCTGGATTTGGGCCACATTGGGCTGAAAGGTATGGCAATATCGGGCGGGAAAATAGTCAGTTTTCGGCAATTAACTGATCAATGAAGGCTTCAAATTCTTTTTTGAACTCCCAATATTTGCTGGTGGCGGGTCCATCGAAACCAGTGTGAATGCGCCTGACCTTGTTGTTTTTGTCCAAAATAATCATGGTAGGGTAGGCCATTATTTCTTTCAACATAGGGAGTGCCTTGGAGGCTTCTTCTTTTTTGTTGGAGCCAGCCAGTACAATTTCGTAGGGAACGCCTAATTGTGATTTATACTTTTCAATGACATGATTGGCCTTTGCCGGATCGGCATGTTTTTCAAACGAAAGGCCAATCACGGCTACATCATTTGTCTTTTTTTCCTTTAAATAATTCATCAAAAACTGCGTCTCGTCTCGGCAGTTGGGGCACCAAGTCCCCATGATTTGGATGATTTTCACTTTGCCATCATATTCTGGGTTGCTGGGTGAAATGCTTTTCCCGGCAGGGTTTTCAAAAGCAAAATCAACTTTTTCAACGCCCGGTGCCAGGGAAGTCAAAGAGTAGGGATCTGCCAGTTCAAAATCTTCATTGCGCCTGGCTTCCCAGGTGGTCGTATAGTGTTTCCCAGAAAAATAAGCGCCCGTGAGCGTGCTGTCGGAGATAATTTTAGCTGTAAACAAATAGGCGTGCGCACCATCAAAACAGGAAAGGTACATTTTGTCGCCCTGCACGGTCCCTTCCAAAAAACGGTAGTCGCCCGTTTCTGAGCGGAAAGTGCCTTGCAGGTGGTTGCCGTTTTGCTTGAATTCTCCAATGGCGGGATATGGATCGTTTTCAGCCAGCCCAAACATAACCTCCCATTTGCCGCTTAGATCGGCAACGGGCTTATTTTTTAAGGTGGTAAACCGGTAATCCTTTCCCTGCACCGCAGTAAAAGGGATGGCGTAATTTTCACGGGTGGTCACTACCCACTGCCCATCAATGGTATTGTTGGAAAAGGATCCAGTGATATAGGACTCGAACTCGGTAAACTCGATGCGGATGGTGTCAAGCGCACGATCCTTCCCCCTCCCGAAACGGATGTCCTTCGCAGGCACCGTCAGCCGCTCTTCGCCGTTGATGATTTCGATATGGAAACTGGTGTCGTTGTCGTAGATGACCTCAAAATTGAAAGGGATTTCACCTTCCGCCACATCGTCGTATGTCATGTCCACTTTATCGGGCAGGGGTTTCCCCTTTGGGTTGGCAGAAATGAACTGTGGGTTGATTTTGAGCACGGCACGCCATTTACCGGGCGGTAGGGCGCTGTATTGATTGTCAACCACAACGCAACCAGTCAGTAAACAAAATAAAAGGAAAATTATAAGTGCGGAAAGTTTGTTCATTGTTCCGTGGCCGGATCCTCCATTTTTCCCGAAGCGTAGGCCGCAGCTCCAAGCTGCGACCCACAAAATAACGAGTAGTTACAGTGGGGCAAAAGTAGGGATCAGTTTTGAGCTACAAAGAAAATTAACATTATTTTTTCAACTAGTCTTTATTAGGATTTAATCCAGTTTAACAAACATACAAGCATTGAGAAAGATTTTCCACCATTACATTTTCATTTACAACAAGTTATGCGGAAACTAATCAGAGCTTTTCCCCCACAAACTGATCCTCTTTGTGTTTAAATAAAATATTGAAGGAAGTCAAACTGCCGTAAATGCGGGTGATGTATTGCTGGAGATTCACCTTATCCTCGTCGCTCAGGCCGTCGCTGGCATTGATGCGCTGCTCCATGACCCGGAGGCGGTCACGCACCATGACGATTTTGTGGAAAAAAGTTTCGATGGGTATGTCCTTGGGCTTCAGTCCCTCGTCTTCCGGCTTCAGGATGAGGGTGCCGCCTTTCCAGCGGTCGCCGAGATCCACCACCTCAGAAACGTCCGACCAAGCCCGCAGGATTTTCATCAGCGATTTTTCGGCTTCGTTAAAAGTGACAGCTTCCTCGGCGGGGATGGCTTCCACGATTTGGAATTTGTCGTAGTCCTTGCCGACCATTTTGATGCCGTACAGCATAAAACAGATTTCGTAGGCTGCTTTGTGCAGGCGGATGACCACCCCGTCTCCGTAGGCCGGGTGCTTGACCCTCGATCCGACGCCGAGGTTTTCAGAGTTTGATGTTGCGCTCATTGGTGCTTTGCGTCATTTTAGTCATTAGTCATTAGTCATTAGTCATTAGTCATTTGTCATTTGTCATTTGGGCAAACGCTGAAAATCAAGAGAAGTAACGACAAACGCCTAAATGAAAAAGACATACAGATTTTAGTTTGCAATTATCGCTTGGCAGGGGCTAATCTGGTAAATTTTACCATAAAAAATACCGGGACAAGAAATTACGGTTTTGGCTTTTCAATGTTCCAATGAACGAACTGGGATTCTGTAGAAAAATTTGGGCAATGAGCGCTTCGGGCTACTTTTGCCGCAAATCGGTAGCACAGCTTTTAGGCTGTCCTGTTGTGCGGCGTTCACGCCGCATCTGTCTCGCCCTAAAGGCCGAACAACGGGACAGCCTAAAGGCTATGCTACCAAAGCATTAAATTTTAATGAAAAACTACGACGCAATCATCATCGGCAGCGGCTTTGGGGGCAGCATGACCGCCCACCAATTGGTAAACGCAGGCATGAAGGTGCTGATGCTGGAACGGGGCGGCTGGGTAGAGCGGGGGCTGCACAATTGGAGCATGAGGGGTTCCATTGACCTGACCGAACATTACGACAAAACGACTCCGCTGCGTGTGGTGGCGGGGGGCAACAAAAAAGTGATGGGCCTGTATTCCTGCGTGGGCGGGCCGTCCGTTTTTTATGGTGGCGTCAGCTTCCGATTCCGGGAGCAGGATTTTGAGGAAAATGAAGAAATCGCCAAGGGTTCCGGCGCTGTTTGGCCCTTTAAATACAAGGACATCGAGCCGTTTTACGACAAGGCCGAGCAATTGCTCAACATCTCCGGCGAATCAGGAATTGACCCTACAGAACCAAGCCGCCGCCAGGATTTTCCGCAAAATCCCTCCCCTTTGGCGGGCATTTCACAAAAAGTAAAAACTGGTGCCGAAAGCCTCGGCCTGCATCCTTTTCAACTTCCCCTGGCCATCAATTACAGCGAAAATGGCCGCAGTGCCTGCCAAAACTGTATGACCTGCGACACCTACGCCTGCGCCGTCCATGCGAAGAACGACCTGGCCACGATGGTTTTACCCAAACTTATAGAAAAGGGTTTGGAGCTAAAGCCCAATACCGTCGTAACGAAACTGCTCGCTAAAAACGGCCAAATCAACAGCGTGGAATGCGTTTCAAAAGCGACTGGTGAGCGCCAAAGTTTTTCCGCCAAATACGTCATTCTCTCGGCAGGGGCAATGGGGTCACCTCACTTGCTCTTGTCTTCCGGTTTGCAGGAATTGAACCCAGGCGGGCAGGTGGTCGGGCGCTATCTCATGCGCCATGTGAACGCCATTATTTTTGGCATTTTCCCTGGGGTGGCCGACAAGGAGGGGCGTTTTCACAAGCAATTGGCCATTCTCGACTACTACTTTGGCCATCCAAATGCGGCCAATATTGCTGGCAAATTGGGCAGCCTGCAACAAGTGCCCACGCCGCCGATGGGTTTGGTACAAAACGAAATCCCAGGTGTTTTTGGCAAAATGCTCAGCCAAGGCGTCCGCCTGCTGACGGGCTTGCTGGCCATCGCCGAGGATCAGCCGCAGTTTACCAATTCCATTTCTATTGACCCGAATAATAAAGACGTGTACGGCTTGCCACAGCCCGTCATCAGCCACCACTACAGCCAGCGGGATTTGGCGGCAGTGGGTGTTTTGATAAAAGAAGCCAAAAAAATCATGTCGAAGGCGGGGGCGCTCACGCATTATGTCCACCACATCCGCACCTTTTCCCACGCCGTCGGCACGGTGCGCATGGGCAATGATCCTGCGACTTCTGCCTTGGATGAGAACTGCCAGTTCCGGGGCGTGGACAATTTATATGTGGTGGACGGGAGCTTTATGCCCACTTCGGCGGCGCTGAACCCGAGCTTGACCATTGCGGCGAATGCGCTGCGGGTGGGGGAGGGGATTGGAGGTTAGTCTTCAGTCCACAGTCTTCAGTCAGCAGTTTCGAGCGTTGCGAGAACCCCAAACTTGCTTCGGGGAGAGAGGGAGAAGCAGGGGCAGACAAGAAATCAAAAAGCAACTTATGAAATTCAAATCAACCGATCCAACCCAGCCCCTCCGCCTCGCCTTCCTCGGCTGCGGCGGCGTCACGATAAAGCATACCAAAACACTGCGGGGCTTTCAAGACGTGAAGCGCTACTATGCCAGCCGCTCCGACAGCAAGGCCGCCGATTTTAACCAAAAATACAAAGGCAGCGGGCATTTTGTCAGCTATGAGGCTGCCATACAATCCTCCGAAATTGATGTGGTGCTGATAGCCACGCCGCCCGACAGCCATTTGGATTTGACCATGAAAGCGGTGCGGGCTGGAAAGCACGTCGTCGTGGAGAAACCGCCGTTTTTCCGTGCCGCCGATTTTGATTTGGTGGAGACCGAGCGCCAAAAAAAAGGTGTACAGGTGATGGTGGCGGAGAATTATTTTTACAAACCACTCCTGCAAAAACTGCGAGGACTGCTGGCTACCGACCCCATCGGCGAGGTAAAATTCCTCTATTTCAACGCCACCAAAACGCAAACGAACGGCGACTGGCGGGAAGAAAAGGCAACGGCTGGCGGCGGGGCGCTCTTCGAGGGCGGCATCCATTGGGTGAATTTTATCAGCAACCTGGGGTTGGCTGTTCAATCCGTACAAGGGTTTTTACCCCATCAACAAGCGCCCGTCATGGAAAAAAGCATACAGGTGGTAGCCAAATACGAAAACGGGGCCATCGGCACCCTGCTTTATTCCTGGGAAATCAGTGCGCTGATCAATGGCCTGCGCCTGTCGAGAATTTACGGCACAAAAGGCTCGATCACCTTTGAATCCAATGGCGTTTTCATTTTTGTGCGGGGCAAACGGTGGCGATTCATCCTCCCTGGTTTTGCTGACATCGGTGGCTCGAAGGCGATGTTCCGTGATTTTTTTGAAGCCATAAAAAAAGGCTCCGAGCCTGTATTCAATTTCTCACTCGCCAAAAGGGATTTGACCTTCATCGAAGAAATTTACCGCAGCGCCCGTCAATGAATGATGAACTATGAACGTGTTCAGTTTTAATTTCCAACATTCTGGAAAAGTTTCGATTCCGACCGGGGAACCCAACCCTGTTAGGGTTCTGAACCCTACTGTATGCACTTAACCACGTTCGTACGAAAAGTTCTTTGACATAAGGTATCTATGGACTCAGCCCCGCAACCATCACCATGTCCTGGAATCGGCGGAGCCCCCTTGACATGGTGATGGGGCCAGGCGGCCTTT
>JBGSKQ010000002.1:0-27565 GCA_041741095.1 Saprospiraceae bacterium | reverse complement strand
GTATTTTTTCCGATGGCATCCCGATAGAAACCGGGAGGTGAAACAGGCGCATCCGCCCAAGGCGGACGCAACTGTTTCACCAACGCAGCAAGCGGGAAAAAGACGCCGCCCAAAGTGATAAGTTATTATTCACACGTCACTAAAAAGGCTATGGATAATTTGGAAAAATTTGGAAAGGGAGCAAAGGTGGAAAGAATGCATGGGCAAGATGGGCAAAATGTTGAAATTTGTCAAAACTATTAACAATTCATCATGGATTTATTCCTCACATCCAAAACCGCCATCGTCACCGGCGGCGCTTCCGGCATCGGCGAAGCAATCGTGCGGTTATTGGCAGAAGAAGGTGCATTCCCAATTATTTTGGATAAAAACAGCGGCAAAGCACAGCAAATAGTCAAGGACTTGGACATCAAAGGCCAGCCGTCCCTCGCCATAAAAATTGACCTTACCGACGATGTGGCCTGCAAAAAAGCCATTGATACAATTCTCGAAAAACAAGGCCACATTGACATACTCATCAACAATGCAGGGCGCAACGATGGGGTGAAACTTGGCAGCCCCGTATCCGATTTCCGGCAGTCGTTGGAGATGAACTTGGTGCATTTTTACACCTTGACCAATCTTTGCATGGAGGCGCTGACTGCCACCAAGGGCAACATTATCAACATCGCCTCAAAAGTGGCCGTGACGGGACAGGGCGGCACCTCTGGCTATGCAGCGGCGAAGGGCGGCGTGCTTGCCCTCACCCGTGAATGGGCGCTGCAACTCGCCCCACAGAACGTGCGGGTGAATGCCATCCTGCCCGCCGAAGTCTGGACGCCGCTCTACGAAAGCGTGATGTCCAGTCTGCCGAACCGTGAGACGCTGTTGGAACAAATCCACCTGAGCATACCGCTCGGCCACCGCATGACCACGCCGGAAGAGATTGCCAATATGGCTGTTTTCCTGGCTTCTGAACGGGCTTCGCACATCACCGGGCAGTTTGTGTATGTGGACGGGGGTTATACCCACCTGGACAGGCTGGCGTCGGTGAAGGCCGTCTGGACTTAGTTGCATCGGGAAAGAATAGCAAAAACGGCCTTGCATGGCGCTATCATTTCTGGCCAAAGCAAAATCTCCAGCTTTCCTAATTTTTATAGCTTTGCTACCCCTCAGTTCTTTTTTTTTACCTAAAACATACCTGCACAATGGCAATAGCGAAAGGGAAAACTTCGACCACAGCCAAAGACAAGGCCACTAAGTCCAAAACCAAAAAAAGTCCAAAGGGTAAGAAAATCCCTTACCACCGCCAGTTGGAGGATCTTTCCAGGTGAAGGAAGAGGAAACGGGTAAGGTGGTCGGTTTTAGAAACCTCAAAGAAATCGGGGGCATCCTGTCCGACGTGTTGATTCACCGAAAGAAAAAAGACGTGCTGAAAGTACTGCCCAAACAAATGGACAAGACCCTGCTCGTACCAATGACCACCGAACAGATGGACCACCACCGGGGCTATGCGGACGAGGTGGCCAAAATGGCAGACTTTTTTGAAAATACACGTTGAAAATGAGGCGGTCGTGGCGAATGCCTTGCAGGTATTGGGCGGCTTGTTCAGTGCTATTTCAAATAAAACAACATAACCATGGGAATAACTATCTCCTATCGTGGCCGTTTGCGCCAAGCGGCTGACATTCAGCCGCTTACCGAAGAACTCACCGACATCTGCCGCTCTGCCGGCTGGAAATTTCAGGTGATTGACATGCCCAATCCCGAACCCTGCGACCAGCCATTTTCCGGCATTACCTTCCAGCCTCACCTTAAGAGCGAAAGTGTATGGATGCTTTTTAACCAAAAGGGCGAACTCTACCACCCCTGGGCTGCGGATTTGGAAGATGGCAGCCTGCCCTGGTCGTGGACTAAAACCCAATTCGCCGGGCCTGCCACCCACAAGGCTATTTGCGACCTGCTGCGTTTTGTGGAGGGTAAGTGGTTCGAGGTATTCGAGGTGAAAGACGAGGCGGAATATTGGGAAACGGGCAATGAACAATTGCTGCAAGAAAAGTTTGATTTCCTCACTGACGCCATCCGCTTCATGGAAGATTCCATCAATTCCCTGCCTGAGGACGAGGTGTCGCTGGAAAAAATCAAGGAAATTGCTGAGCAGTTTGGGCTGCGGCGGCAGCCGCCGGGGAAGAAATAATTATGGGTAGGCATTTGTTGCACTTTCATTCAAATTGGCATATTCCAATATTGACCAAAATCAATTAGCATCAATGACCTTGCTCATTTCTTTTATAAAAAATCTACCGCATCATTCTGAAAATGATAAAGGGCAATGCCAAAAAGATCATTATATGGCACGTCTAAATATTTTATCATTGTTATAGTTTCGTTCTTTTTGAACCCATTTCTATATAACCAAGCCCCTTATGTGCCCGAAAGTACGCCCCTCGCCAATCAAATGGCAATCAGCCTTTCTGCACAATACGGCACCATCATCGTCAACCATACCCCCTATTTTATAACCCCAAATGAAAATGGCAATATATTTAAAGAAACCAGCGCATTTACAATAGATTTAGGATGGAAAATGATGGGAGGGCAAGAATGGCACCATACCTGTAAATATCCCCGTATGGGCATTGGTATTCAATATATGCGCATATTGAACCGAAACGAATTGGGCCATCCGTTTTCTATATATGGATTTTATGACGGCAATTATTATTGGTCTAAAAATTTCAAAATAACCAACCGCATGGCAGCGGGACTGGCATACGGATTCTTAAAATACAACCCGCAAACTGCATATCCCAATGATGTAATTGGCACTCATATCAATGCTTTTACTGAATTAGGAATAGGATTTTCCGTAAGGCTAAAGGATATGGTTTTTATTGAACCCGGATTTCGTTTCAACCACTTTTCCAATGGGAATATCAAAAAACCTCAACGGGGAATCAATATTGCTTCTTATAAAATTGGCATTCAGGCAACAATGGGAAATCAACCGGAAAAACCGTTGAACAAGCCTATCAGTAAATGCAGGCACAGGCATGAATTGCTCGCTTTTATTGGTGCCTCGCCCCGTCAAATTGAATTCAAAATTAACGGGAATTATGACCAGCATGAGACCTATGGCATCAATTACCTGATGGCCAACCTGCACCTGGGCTATCAATATGAGGCCAACCACCGTATAAAAGTTGGGGGCGGTGTGGATTTGGTGTACGACGGCACCAATGGTCAGGCGGAGGCTGCAACATCGGGCAAACCTCCCAAAAATGCAGTGCCCTTCAATGATAAGGTAGGTTTGGCAGTATTTGTTGGTGGCGAAACAGTGGTTGACAAGTTGTCGTTCGTTGGCAATTTATGCTATATGGTGGCGCAATCCCGATTCAACAGCTCAACACCGCTCCTTGAACAAAGGCTGGGATTCAAATATCATTTCAACAGGAATATTTTTGCCGGGATAAATATAAGGGCATATAATTTCAAGGCCGCCAAGGCAATAGAATTTAATATTGGGGCCAGGAAAATATTTGAGGGGAAGTAAGGCATAGTTCGGAAGTTTCAACGGATGGGGCAACATGCGTCAACAACTCCCTACCTTTGAAAAAAAATCTCGTACATGAGCGTAGCCGAATTAAAAACTGACCTGATTCAAATGGCCATTGAGATTAGTGAGCCGAATTTGCTCGAACAGGTGATTGCCTATTTTAAAACAATTGGTCACTTGAATTCATAACGAATTATTCCACATTGCTTATCAACTGAGCCTTTTGCGAATTGGTAAATTTTTGCATTTTGAATAGCGAGGTTTTTCAAAATGGTACTATTTGTAGTTGAGCCTTTCAATGTATAACCTGCCGAAATCACATTCCCTTCTTTGTCTACGCAAATATCTAAAACGATAGTTCCTCTATCATTTGAAGCTCTATTCTTTATTGGTATTGCCCTTCTTAAAACTCCTCTATTAGATAACTCACCGCCTATTTGCACTGTTACCTTTGAATTTATTATTTCATCTTCATGAAAATCTGTAAATTCTTTGCCCCAATAGTCATCTACAATTATTTCCTTTAATTTATGATCATTTAATTGAGTTGCGTGAATCCTGGATTTCTCATGTGACAAAATAATACTCCATAAAGACGTGGCAATGTTCTCATAAGCGTGATCCTTATCTTTCCAATTGGAAGAGGTTATTGGCGTACCATCTTTTGGAAGTGCTTGCAAATTTGCCAAAGGCGTTGTTTTCCAAATACACGGTCTCACAATTATTGGAATGACGCGTATAGTACCTTCTTTGTGCCTTTCCAAAGCCTCCATCATTTCTTTCTCATAAAAGTAATTTGAAGAAATAGTATCAGCACTTACCAGCAACAAGATTATGTCAGCACAATAAAGATTCTCTTTAATGGCTTGTTCCCATTCTTGACCTGGCTCAATTTCACCATCATACCAAAACTTTACCTTACCTGTCCGTTCAAGAGGGTTAAGATGGGTCCGCAACTCATCTAAGAATGGGATATCCTTTCGTGAGTAGGCAATAAAGATTTTAATTTGGCTTAATAGCATCAGTGCTTGGATTATTCTGTTTGCAAAAGCAAAAGTAGAAAATCTACAAGATCAATGGCTATCTAACCAAAGTTGCAGCATAGCTCGAAGCCAAGCCGCCCCCTCAACACACCGTACAACACACAAACGGCACCTCCACCAACGGCGAAGTCCTTAAAATCCGCTTCTTTCCCAAATCATCGCTCAGCGGACTCGGCCCACGCTGGAAGTCCCGTTAGAGTATTATCAGTAGTTGATCAAGCTTTCTTAGAAAGGAGAATTTGATTCTCAGTTCTGATCCAAGGATTCTCAGTTGAGAGAATCTTTGGCGCAGTTCAGGTTCAAGCTTTCTTAGAAGAGAGAATTCGATTCTCAGTTCTGATCCAAGGATTCTCAGTTGAGAGAATCTTTGGCGCAGTTCAGGTTCAAGCTTTCTTTGAAAGGAGAATTTGATTCTCAGTTCTGATTTTAGGATGCTTGATTAAGAAGAGGCGGCTTCATAACCTTTTGTCCCCTCAACACACCGTACAACAAACAAACGGCACCTCCGTCAGCGGCGAAGTCCTTAAAATCCTTTTCTTTCCCAAATCATCGCTCAGCGGGCTCGGCCCACGCTGGAAATCCCGCTGCTGCCGTATCGAGGTCATGCGCTCCGTTGCCACCTTGGCGGAAGGTACGTCCGTGACGCCCGTTGAGGATTTCACATTGTCGTTTACCTGTTGGTTGTTCAGGCTGCTGATATGGTCGAAGATATTGGTAATCTGTGGCAGGAACTCCACTACCAGCACGCTCAATGGCGAGTCGTCGGGCAAGCCGAGGAGGTTTAGCCATTGAGATACCTCGTCGTTGCTCCACAGCACCGTGCCGTATTTCGTGGCGTCTTTATTTGAAAACTCCAAAGTCTTCAGTTTCAGCACCTGGTTGAACTTAGCGTAGCTGATTTCGCTCTTGAAACTTTTCAGCGTGATGTTCTGCAAAGTCAGGCGCTCGGCGTCGGTGTAGCGGGTAAAATTGCTGGGAGGCTGCGGGTTGGTTTCTACCTCCACCCGCCAGTCGAGCGGCTTGTCGTCGAGCAGGATGTTGCGGAAATCCTCGTTGTCGGCCTGGCGCACCTGGGCGTAGAGCAGGCACCAAAGCTCCGTTCTGGGCGGTTCGGCGGTCACGTTGCGGCCATTGAAAACGGCAGTGGCATAAGGGGCCGTCACCCACAATTTGTCCTCGTCCCGGTTCACCGTACAAGTGAGCGTCGGGGCGGGATGCTGGATGCCCGTCGCCCGCAATGGCCGACCGAAACGGCCCTGTGCGGTCGTCCAGGCCATTTCCTCCGTATCCCGGTTGCGGTAATGCCCCACCCGGAATTCGTAGGTAAAAAAGCCGAACAGTTCGTCCGCATTGGCGTGGAGGCCGGGCGGCAAGGGCAGCAGGTAGTGGCGGTCGCTGTCGCTGGCCTTTTCCATCGGCTGCATGGCCGTCAGACCGGCCAGGTCATTGGAAGCCCCGGGCGAAATGATGCGGATTTGTTCAGGGTCCAGTGGCAGCGGCGGGTCTTGCGAGGCCACCAGCATCTCAGGCTGATTATTGCTAATCAACTGGTCGGGCGCATAGTGCAGCACCCGTGCGAAATAAGTATCGTTCGGGTCACGGATGGCCTCCTCGAACTCTATCCAAAGGAAACGCTGGCGTGGCTCCGTGGCCGAGTATTTTTCGTTCCGCTTGTAGGGCGACAGGGCGATGCCCGCCGATGCGATTTTCGGCACCTGCACGGGATTTGTCGTCATGGGCAGCGTGATGTCCAGTTGTTCCGGCGCATCCTGCCCCTCAGCGGCGTGGTTGTTTTTAAAATGTGTAGTCACCTCATAGCCAACTTCTATAGTATCAGCAAAACGAGGCTCCTGCTGGTGCGGAGGCGCTTGTTTGCGTTCGTTTTTCGGCTCCACGGCATCAATGAAAACCAGCCGGGTGTAATTACGCTTCGGCGAGTGTAGGGCCTCAAAAGAGGCCGCCCGTCGCACTTCGATGTCGCCCACTGTTTTCACTTCCGTTTCGTTGTTGGCGTCGTCGGTAAAACGTTTCGTTCTTTCAAAAGTGAAGCTCAAATCTTGCAAGGCGTCCCAGGTCCAGTCACGGTCAATGGTGAGTTGCACACAGCAGAGCCAATGGTTGGCCAGGTCGCCTTTCGAAGCAAAGGTGATAGAGGAATTGTCGGGGGCAAGGGTATGCCGGATGCGGCTGGAGCAGCCAAATTGCACCCGCTCGCCTTTCGGGGCCACGAGCGTCAGGCCTGTATATTCGAGGTCGAGTTGTTTGGCAAAACGCTGAATCATATCGGGTGCCCGCTCGCCCACTTTTCCAAAGAGCAGGGTTTTGAATTTTCCATCAAAAACAATCGGCTCGTCGGGCTGCATGTAAATGCCTTGCAGGCGCTGTGCCGCCGCAGTGTCCACGAACAAATCGGTCTCGTCGGCGCTCTCCCGGTACAGCATCACTTCCACGATATGGCCGAAGCGGCTGTCCCGGTTGTGATTGGCTTCGTCGAAGACGCCATAATACTCTTCATCGTCTTCTTTTGCTTCGCAAACAGCCCGCATCGTCAGGCGGATGGCCCTTGCTGTTGGCAAATAAATAGCATCGAGGTTGTCAATGTCGTCGTCCAGATTGAAGTCGTCCTCAATATTGGTTTCTGCACCCGTATGCAGCACCCTAACATCCTGATACACAATGGGTATTTGCAAAACATTGCCATAATCATCATCACCGTTTATCGCAGAAAAAAAGCGCTCGGTCGTGTACAAATGCACGTAATTGTCCTTGCCGGATACGCTCATCAGGTTGTCCAGTTTCAGCGTCTCCACTTCCACGGTGATTTGGATGCGGTTCACGTCGGGGTCGGGGACGCCGAATGCCTCCTGTCCCGCCATGTCCTGCGAAGCGGCCAGCAGACGGCCAATCGGGTCGGCATATTTTCTTGTGTAAACGACGGCGGGATAACCCAGCAGCGGTCGGTTCACATTCAGCAAATCCGGGTCGTTCACATCGTCGGAGTTGACCGTCAAATTTTCGATGCGGGGCTGGTTGGGTGAAACGTAGCGCTTGAACGGCGTCCGCCCAATGGCCGAGGGGCTTTCCACCGCCGGCACAGCATCCGGCGCAGGGCCGCCGCCGCTCAAGTCCATCATCCGCACCCTGAAATCGTATTGACCGCCGTATCGCAAAACTGTTTCAATCGGGGCCGCCTGATAAACTTGGCTCAGGCGGTTGTCCGGCGGTGCGATTTCGGTGCCAATGGCATTTTCAGGCCTTGCAGAGTCGAGGTTGGCATGTTGGTAAATGGCATTGGCGTCCTGGTCGGGCAGCACCATGCTGTGGCCTTTCCAATTGGCAAAATACAGGGGCAGCCAATAGGTGCCGTTCGTATCGCCATCCAATTGCACGGGATAGACCTGGTAGGGCAGTTCGCCATTGAAGCTGCCGTCGCCCAAAGTGATTTCCCCTTCCGGCGGCGTGGAGATGGACAAATTGATTTGGTTAGAAACCTCGTTGAGGGTCTCCCAAGGGTTCTCCGGGTTGCCCGTTTCCCGCACATCTATGGCGAAGCCAAACACGCCAAGTGGGGCGTCCAAACGCTTGCTGGCATTGGCCACGGAGGGGTCTTCGGACAATTGGCGCAGGTACCAAATGAGGATTTGCTCGTCGTCCCAGCCCAAGCGGATGCCTGCGTCTTTCACGGGTTTGCCGTCGGCATCGTCTTCCGATAAAATATTGCGGCTGCGAGGCTGCGTGGCATGGACGATTTTGGCAAAACCATCGTCGTACTCCGCCGATTCGATGAAGAGTTCGTCAAAATTGCCATCTGGCGAGGGGTCGGCTTCGCCGGGATTGGTTTTAAACAAAACAGGGAACAACTGGGGGGCAAACAACTGCCTCGGCTCGCCGATGGTCAGCGCCGGAATCCGGGCTGCATATTTTTTAATAAAACTGTCGTCGGCCACTTGCTGATCGGCAAATGAGCTGCCCGCCGACAAGTCCACGAACAGCCAGCCGCCGTTTTCAAAATGATCGGCATTTATTTCTATCGAAGTGCTGTAAATCATGCCCAGTTCCCGTGCCAGCAATGGCTGCCGCATGGCAAAGGCAAATACTTTTCCCCAACTGATGATATCCGGGCTTTTTTGAAAACCGGCCACTTTTTTCGCATCCCGCAAGGCGCAGCGGTAGGCTTCGTTGGAGACGGCAGCCTTTGTTTTGGGAGTCGTAAAATTAAATTGACCCTTATAGCTATCAGGGATTGCTTTCAGCAACGGTAAGCCCGCCCTGGCCTTTTGCGGCGGGTCGTTCAGCGGGTTGTTCACATTGGCATTGGTATTGGCCACGCCGAGGTTGGTGATGCTGAAATTATTGGCCAACGCCTCGAAGAGCGCCGTTGCATTGGCCGGCACGTCCGTGTCCAGCGCCGCCACATCGTCTGCCGAGTGGTTGTTCGGGAAACCTGCCAAACTGCTGACGATGTGCGCCTCGAAGGCCAGTTGCGCCCCGGCGAACGGCACGGCATCGGGTATCACCGCATGGCCCTCGATGGCTGGCATCAAGGGGTTTTGGTTGCGGGGCAGCACGACGATGTTGAGCGTCAGCGTGTTGCCGTCGAAGTTTTGGGGGAAAGGGAGGATGGAGAATCTACGGTTCTGTTCCATTTGATTATTTTTGGTAGCACAGGCTTCAGCCTGTCCCGCTGACCGGCGTTTACGCCGGGCAAAGTTCATTGATAAATTAAACAATGTGCATCGGTAGCACAGGCTTCAGCCTGTCCTGTTGTCCGGCGTTAACGCCGGGGCAAATCTTCTATAGACCTGGCGTTCGAGCCAGATAGTCCTTATTGATAAATCAATTTTGGTCGGCGACGTAAACGTCGCACAACGGGACAGCCTGAAGGCTGTGCTACCGATGCACGGATTTTGTCAAAAACACTATTTTTACTACGAATTTTTAAACAAACACATCCCTATGAGAAAACAACTTAAAACCGAGCACCAACGCCTACTTCCACATTTCCATCACCCCGGCGCTACCTATTTCGTGACCAGCCATCTGTATGGCTCTTTTCCACTCGATATTCTCGAAAAACTCAAGTTCGACAGAGACCGGAAAATCGAAGAGGTCATTCGCCAAAACCCATCGGACAAGGCAAAGCAACTCTACCTGATCCAGCGAGAATATTTTTTGGAGTACGACGACTGGCTAGATAAATGCACCACCGGGCCTGATTTTTTAAAAGACCCTACGGTCGCCCAAATCGTGAAAGAGGCATTTTATGAATATGACGGAAAATATTATCGCCTCATCGCATTCACGCTCATGCCCAACCACTTTCATGCAATCTTGGATTTCTCTATTCAATTGCCAAAGAACCAACTTTTTGATATTGGCAAATACACCGATATTTCAAAAGTCGTGGGTTTGATTAAAGGCCGTAGCGCACGTTTTGCCAACCTCTTTCTTCAAAGAAGCGGTCAGTCTTTTTGGAGTATTGAGTCGTATGACCGTTATATCCGCAATTACCGCCATTATATCGCAGCAGTTGACTATGTCAAAAACAATCCCGTCAAGGCCAAAATTTGTACGCATTGGATGCAACACTTGCACACATGGGTACGGGATGATTATCAAAAATTGGAATTGATGTATCCTGAAACCCTCCGATAGCCCCATCGGTAGCACAACCGATAGTTATCGGCTTTAGCATGTCCTGTTATGCGACGTTTACGTCGCTAATAAAATGTAGTAATTTTATATCAATGAACTTTTATTTCTCCGACGTGAACGTCGGACAACGGGACAGGCTGAAGCCTGTGCTACCTCACGCTATCTGCCGTTCTTCGCTCCACGACGTACTGAAACTAATGTTTATCACCAGGAAAATACTGATGTCCAGCCCGAAGGTCACTTGCGCAGCCATGTCCGTGCGGCTGCCGATGCGGGCGATGGTGCCTTTGGCTTCGATGGTGATGGTCACGGAGACCAGCCCGCCCAAGAGTTCTGCATGGCCCTGGAACAGCAAGCCAGCCGTCACGATGACCGAGGTGGCATCTGTGTAAATCTCGACCGTCACCATGTACAGCACACTTACGTTTCCGACTACAGGCAAGCCTACTACGATTTGCGCACCAAAGCCGAATTTCATCTTCAGCGATGGGCCCACTTTCGTATCGCAGGCAATGTCCAAATTCACTTGGCCAATGGCATACACGGTGGCGGCTGAAATGGACACGCACATCACCGATAGCCTGCCGTAGAAGCCGACGAAAGCGCCTGCTGTCGGCAACAGTTCGCCGGGATTGGTGGTCACTTTCAGGGCCGCATTGAAATAAGCGCCGAGCTTCAGACCAGCCTCCAGTTTCAGTGGCGTGTTCGGGTCGTTATAGACGAAATCCGGCATGGGGAAGCGGATGACGGGGATTTCCTTCGATGCTTCCAGCTTGTATTCCCAACTGCCCGCCTTGTTGCTCATCGCCAATTTCAGGCCCTTGGCCATTGCCCCTGCGTAGTTCTCGCCTTGCAGGTCTTGCAGTATTTGCAGGATTTCAATGATAGGCTCTAATTCGGGCGCAAACTCGATTTGGGGGCTGGGGAAATCCGGGTCGGAAGTCTTGCCGCCATATTGCGCTGCCACGCCCTTCTGGCTGTCCCAATTGCCCTTGATGGTCATCAGGCGCTTGATGGGGCCGAGGTCAATGACCACGCCGACATTGCCCATTTTGCTCTTCCACTGGTCGGCGAGGTTGTTGGCGAAGGAATTGACATCAAAGTCCAAAGCACCTTTGGCGTTTTTCGTGCCGCCGCCCTGTGTTTGTATTTTATCGGCTTTGTATTCAATGTACACCCTGAACGTTCCATCGCCGAGGTTGATGAGTTCCCACTCCGTTTCTGGCAGATCGAAGTTTTCGATTTGCTTGAGCAGTTTGAAACCTTCCTGCTTCACGGCATCCACCGTATCGTTGATTTTCATCACTTCCAGCACATTCACGCCGCCGTCCTGGATGGCATTTTGGATAAACTCGTTGCCGTTTTTCACCAAGGAAATCACGTCGCCAAAGCTGCCAGAGGCATTGCCGATGTTGGGGAAAATGCCTTTCGAGCCGCAAATGCGGAAGGCATCGGCAAAAAGCGGCGGCGTCTTGCTCAGCATTTTGTCCAAACCCTGCTTGAAAGCGGGCGTCAGGAACAGTGCCTTCTGTGTATCCGTGCTTTGCAGGAAACCGTAGTTGATGGTGTCGCTCACGGCATTGCGCAGCAGTTCGGTCGGGTTGGCGATGCGGAGCAATTCGTTCGCCGGATTTTTATCCAAAACCAGTTGCCCAGCTTGTTTTATCAATTTGCCAATGCGGATAAGCGGAACACTCAAATCGGATGGCACAGGGTTCACCTCGCCGCTGCCGAAATCATGTTTCACCATGCTCCATGCACCGTCTTTGGGCAAAAGGACACTGCCACGGCCTGCACAAGCGAAGATGGGGTCGCTGCCATTTGAGCCGAAAGAATTTGTGATGTCGAACCGGTTGATGCGCATCTGCTGGCCACTGCTGCCAATGTCCACGACGCAGTCAATCGCACCGCCGATGCTGCCTGCCTGGCGCAGTATCATGTCCTTGAAAGTGGTGGTCGTGATGGGCAAACCCCGTGGCGCAATCTGTACGAAGCCGAGTATTTTTTTGGAAGCAACGAGCTTCTTGTCCTGGTTGCCGATTTTTTTGGTGGCAAAACCGCTGACCGGGTTTTCCACCTCCACGTCGGCATCGAAAAAGACGGGTTGCAGTTCGTAGTCAAAGGGGATGTTGCTGCCCGTGTTGTTGATGAGTGCCTTGCCGTTGATGTCCACGTACTCTTCGCCGGGCGCTATCTGCATCGTGCCGGTGATGGGCAGGATGTCCTCTGTTTCGTGGATGTTTTTGACCAAGAAAAGACCCTTCACCACGCCTGGGTGAATTTCGTATTTTCCTTGCCGTTCGTCGGGAATGAGCTTACCGGGGTTCTGCGGGTCGTCTTTGTACACGTAGTAGGTGAAGTCAAAACGCCCGTCGCTTTCGGCCCTCCAACCGCTATCGTAGCGATACACGTAGCCCGTGCTGACCCTGAACAAAGTAATGGTGCGAACCACCTTGATGGCCCAGGGATACATGATGCTTTTCACCTGGATGATCTCGTGGGCCGTGCGCCCGACAAACACATCGAACTTGGCTTGGCTGGTCTCTGCAATAGCTGCTTTTGGGTTGAGCCAATTGCTGAAAATGCTGGCCCCATAGCCGCTCAAATCAATGCGTTCCAGCGGTACGCCCCGCTGGCGGATGAGTTGGAACGGCTCCATGAGCCACTCGTTGTTATAAATCTTGGTGACGCTGCCGCCAAGCGTGCTGTCGCCGGTGTCGTTCCCCCACACATCCAGGATGTTGTTGATTTGCACGGTGCTGCCCATGAACATGTCGCTCTCGCCCTGCCGGAGGGCATCGCCGCCGTCCACTTCCAGTTGCCGTGCGCCCGTGATGTTGTTGCTAAATGCCTTTGAATTAAAGGTCAAATTCGCACCTGGGCGGGGATTTCCCTCATAGATATATTCTTTTTGGAGCAATGCCAGCGCCCGCATTCCGAAGGGAAGCGTAAACAGCGAAAGGGCGCTGAAATTTTCTGTTTCTGCAAAGTTTTCCACCAAAAAATCGGTGAGCGGGATGGGCGCAAGCACCACATTTTCAACGCTGTTGTTGAGGATGCGGGTTGCACCGCCGTCGTCGGGATAATAGTTAAAACCAGCGTCCGGGTCGCCGCCGTTGGGCAGGTCGGGCGGGGTGAGGTTGATGACGGGTTCCCAGGAAATCTGCGGCACGGTGAAGGCTTTCACGTTAGAGCCACGGCTGACGACGTCCATGCCTTCCACTTGCAGCGGAAAGTTATTGGAACCAACGGGGGCCATCGTTGTGACCATCGCCATGCGGCGGTCGCCAAAAAGGCCAAAGCTGATTCCCAACAAATCGGCGTTGGTGCTCACGTCGAGCAGGGCAAAATAGTCGTCGGTGAGGCGATGGGTGTTGCCGTCCCAGACTTCACCATAATCAGGCAGCCGTGGCACAGCAGAACTTCTGGCAAAATTGACCGTCTGTGCATCTTGAAAAGACTGTGCTTCCACGCCTGCATTCGGGTCATTGCCCAAAAGGCCAGTGAAATCGAGGTTTTGTTTGGGTGAAACAGAGGTTTGGGCAGTTTGTGCCTGGGCTTGTAAGGGCGCAAAGTGGAAAGACACGTCCACCTCATCTGTTGCCTCGTCAATGGCCTCCCATTTCACCTGACAAACCAGCCAAGCCCAAACGGTGGGCTGCTCTATGGACACGGCACCGAAGTTCACTTTTGTGCCACGAAACTGAAATTTCAGGCGGTTGATGTTGGCAGCATAGGGGTCGGGCAGTGTGGGCAAATAAGCATAGAGTCCCATCGTGAGGTAAAGGATGCCCGTTTCCACTTTTTCAAAATCTTCTGCCAAAAGGCCAAACAACAGGCAACCGTTGACGGGTGTGGTTTTGAACAATGCATTGCGCAGGGCCAGGGAAATAGGTTTGGGAAACTGGACAGGGCTTTGGTTGACGTTGAGGTTGTCGAATAGGATGTTATCGTCGAAAAGATAAATCAGGCGGAAGGCATTGGTGACGGCCAGCAGCAATACCGAGTTTTTGGAGCGGATTTCAAGCGGTTCGCCGTTCACTTTTACCGGACGGTCAGCCCTTACGTCGGCGTTGGTGAGCGCCATGATGAGTTCGGTGCCGTTGGCGAGGGTATTGAAATAAAAAGGCGATTCGGAGGAGAACTGAAGCTTGGCAGTAGTGCCAAAAGGATTCAGTTCGTCTTTCCAAAGGTTTAAATTTTGATAGGAAAAAACGTTCCCTGCCGCCAAATCCGTGATGGCGATACGGCCAGGCGAGGCCATGATATAAGGTGCATGTAGGTTGAGGCTGCCACCTTTCAGGCCGCTCCATTGCATGTTCAGGCCGGGGTCGGTTTGTACCAACATAGCACCCGTACCTTCGGCGGCGGAAGGGCTTGCCACATCAATGGTGGCAGCAGGCAAGGCCCAATAGCTGTCGCAGATATGCGCTTCGCCGCTCAGCGTATGGTAGGGCGACTGGCTGTCCGTCACCCGGAAATTATCGTTCATGGCGGTGTAGGGAATCAGCACCCTATTCACTACATTGTCGTAAGTGCCGGGCAGTGGTTGGCGGCCACGGTTAAAAGAAGTCTCGTGTCCATACACTTGCCAGGATGCATTGCCCGCATTGTCAATTTCACTTTGGTTTCCCTTGAAATGAAAATCCAGTTCGTCGGGCAGGGTAAGGCTGGCGCTGCGGGCGTCCTTGCCAAAATCGCTGCCCGCATCTGCATCGGTGACCTTTTGTTGTTTTAAACTCAGTTGCACATTGGCGGTGGCCGTGGAGGGGATGGTCAATTTGCCATTGACGAGCGTAGGCTTGGCCGTGAGTGTGACTGTGCCGCCGCTGATGGTGAGGCCCGTAAAATAACCTGCGGGTGCGTTTTGCGCCAGCAACTGTGAGTTAATCCAGACGCTGCCGGGGTTGAGTTTATAGCTTGTTGCAGCCTCCGCTGCGAGCGGAAGATTGATATTGACAAAATGAAAACCCGTCGTGATTTTGAAAAGTATCGCCGGGTTGGTATTGCCCTGCACGTAGAGGGCGACGAGTTTTTCTATTTTATAAAAATCGAACCAGAGCCAACGGCCATCGGCACTTTTGAGTGGCCCAACGGTTTTGGCGGGGGCAGCACCGGAAGCCCAGGAAGGATTGGAGGCGTATATTTGGGTGCTGCGCACGGGTGTTTCCCGCACAAATACCCGATACTCTGCCGAAGCAGCTTCTTTGGCCGCTGTTTTTTGCAGCAGGGCAACGCTTTCCGCCGTGAGGTTTTGCGCTTGGAAAATATCGGCCCCCTCGAAGGAGAAGTTGCTGGCCTTGAGCGCAGCGAACTCCTCCGTAAGGGCTGTGCGGGAGAGCAGGTCTCCCAGTATTTTCAATTGGTCTTTTTCTGCTGCTGTGTTGACGGAAATGCGGCCCAGCACAGTGGCCATCAGGTTTTGTAAAGTTTCATTTGGCATGTCCTGCTGTTTGAATGGGTTGAATAGGCGTTTACATGTTTGGTTGTGCAACATTTAAGTTGCTGGCATAAATGCTGGACAAAGGGATTAATAAAATGTTGCCGAGGGCCGTGCCGCTATGTTTTCGGCAAAAATGCCGGACAAGGTGACAGGCTAAAGCCGATAGTTATCGGCTGTGCTACCAGTATGGATTGTGCCTTTGTTTGGAATGGAAAAAAAGAGAAAGGTGATGGATTATAATTTGCGGTTCAGGTGTGTGTTGGTACAGTGGATTTTGTTTCGTTGAAGTGTTTCAGCAAAAATGGAAGTGCTTAGAAACTGTTTTAAACCTCTCAACGGCCATAAAACGCCATCTTTCGGCGGCATACTTCGGAAATTTTTGCAGGGATAGCAGCGCTATCCCTGCAAAAATTTCCTGCGCCTGCCACTCAAAATCTGACATTTTCTGTCTCGTCAGAGGTTTTAAAACAGTTTCTAAGTTTTCTTGGTAAGTATGTTTAAGGAAGGATTATTAGGTGTGTGGAAAGAAGAGATGCGCAAGGTAACTGTCTTTTGGTGGCTTGTCAATGGTGCAATGAAATTTTTTTAAATAATTTTTTCCTTCTTTGTGAAAATCATGATTGGATTTGCTGTTTTGCTTCCTGAATTAGTGGAAACGCTCCATTTATCTCGCTGACATTGGAGGTGTTACTTGGAGAATGGTTTTTTTTAAATAAAGTATCCATTCAATCTTAACGTGAGTTGTGACATCAAATATAACAGGATTGGAACGCGGATGAGGCGGATCAGGCGGATTTGGGCTGATTCAATTTGATGAAAAAGGAAAAATCCGTTTCAATCCGCATAATCCGCCCAATCTGCGTTCCAATCCTGTCTAAAGGGTTTGTAAATTATTGGTAGTCAAATATATATATTGGCATAATTCACCTTAAAAAGAAATTGCAGAGGGGAACCAGCTCCATCCAAAATCAATTTAATAACCAATAAACGGCAAGGTTCATCTTTCATCGTTCATCATTCATCGTTCCACCCCTCTCATATCTCCCGCAAATCCGAAATCACTTCTTCTTCTTCCTTTTCGGCGAGGGCAGTGCCGTTTGACAGTGTGGTTTTTAACCAGATCATGCACTCCTCGAAGGTATCAAAACAATATTTGCGGGAAACCAGGCCGGGGATGAGGTTGATGCGCTCGAACATATCCTTTGGCTGGCCGTGCAGGCCCGTAAATGCCACCCGGATGTTTTTTTCATTCAGTTGCAGGATGGCTTCTTCCATTGCATAGAGGCCGGATTGGTCCACATAAGGCACTTTGTCCATGCGGATGACGACGACCATGATGCCGGGCAAGGCTGCCATCATGTCCTGAAAACGGGAGGCAAAGCCGAAGAACAGCGGGCCGTCGAGGTGTTTGATAAATACCTTGTCGCCTATCATTTCGATGATGTTGCCTTCGTCCGACCAGGGTACTTCCCGGCTAAATTGCTTGATGGGCGCCGATTGCGTCTTGTGTTCCACCACGTCGGAAATGTTTTTCATAAAAAGCAAAGAGGCCAGCACCATGCCCACCGCCACGGCTATCAAAAGGTCAACAAAAACGGTGAGGAGCAGGACGATGATCATCACAACGGCATCCGAGCGGGGCACTGTTCTCAGGTGTTTTAAGCCCTTGTAATCAATGATACTGATGCCCACCGTGATAAGGATGCCCGCCAGCACTGCGTTGGGGATATGCCCTACCAATGCGCCCAGGCCCAACAGCACGGTCAGCAGAAACAAGCCGGCGAGGATGCCTGAAATCTTTGTTTTGCCACCAGATCTGAAATTGATGACGGTACGCATGGTCGCACCTGCCCCTGGCAATCCTCCGAGAAAGGCACCACCGATGTTGCCAATGCCTTGGCCGATCAGTTCCTGATCGCTATTGTGTTTGGTCTTGGTTAAATTATCGGCGACGACCGAAGTGAGCAAGGAGTCAATGGCTCCCAAAAACGCAAGGGTCAGTGCATATTCCATGATGACCACCAGGTGGTTGAAATCGGTGAGAATGGGAAAAAAGTCCAATTGAAAATCCGGCAAACCCAAGGGAATAGGGCCTTCGGAGTTGAGCCGCAGAATACTGTCGGAAGGAAACAGGAAAAAGGCCCCCACTGAGACGGCGATCAGGGCCACCAGCGCACTGGGTACTTTCTTCGTGACTTTTGGGAACAAATAAATAATGCCGATACAGATGCAGGCGGCCAGGATGGATTGCCAACTGGCTATCTCCGGTATCTTATGGATTTGACGGAATGTGCCCAAGGGGCCGCCCGATGGGGATTCCACACCAAAGAAGGGGAAAATTTGCGAGATGATGATGATAACCCCGATGCCGCTCATAAAACCCGACACGACAGGGTAGGGGATGAACCTGACATATTTGCCCAGCCTGAAAACACCGAGCAAAGCCTCTATCAATCCGGCCAAAAAGAAGGTGGCGATGATGATGGGATAGGCTTGTTCCAGACTGCCCGCATAGGCAATGGCGTCTGCAATGATAACGGCTGAAACAACGGTCATCGGCCCGGTGGGACCGCTGATCTGGATGGGCGTTCCGCCAAACAGGGCTGCCAAAATACCCAATGCAATGGCCCCGTACAGGCCTGCGATGGCCCCGAGTTCTGTTTGTTCGCCAAAAGCCAGTGCCAGTGGAAGTGCAACAATACCAGCGGTGATACCGCCGAAAACGTCCCCCCGGATATGGGAGAAGTCAAAGCGTAGTACGTTTTTCATCATTAAGTTGGTCTAAGTTAAAGTGGTCTAAAAAAAGGGAAAGCCATCCCATCCTTTGTAAAGAGCATCGGTTTTGCTAATGTTTCAACGGCGAGATTAGAATGCGATTAGAATTTTGGGAAATAGGCGCTTAGAAAAGCAATTGGCAAGTAAAAAATCAATTTGGTGCAATTTGTACCGCTTTTTTTAGCTTTGGCGCAATTACTTTTTCCAACTAAAATAAACAAACAATGAAAAAATCCAGACGCACATTTATCAAACAAACCGGACTGGCAGCAGGTGCTGGCATGTTCTGGCTCTATGGTTGCGGCCCCAGCGGCCAACCCAAGGATGCCGAAGCTGCCGATGCCGCCACGGATAACACCGCCAAGGAAATGTTCTTCAAAATCTCCCTCGCACAGTGGTCTTTGCACAAGACCCTTTTTGACAAAAAAATGGACAACCTCGATTTCGCCGCCACGGCCCGCAATACTTACGGCTTAGAAGCGGTGGAATACGTCAACCAGTTTTTTGCCGACAAAGCCAAGGACGCCGCTTACCTCGCCGAGATGAACAAACGGGCCGCCGACAATGGCGTGAAACAATTGCTCATCATGATTGACGGCGAAGGTGGCATGGCCGAAACGGACGCCAAGCTGCTCAACGAAGCCATCGAAAAGCACAAGAAATGGGTGGACGCTGCCAAAACCCTCGGCTGCCATAGCATCAGGGTAAATGCCTTTAGCAGCAACCCCGATGCCGCCGCTGCTGCAAAAGCTGCCGTGGAGGGCCTTGGAAAGTTGGGCGAATACGGCGCACAGGCAGGCATTAATGTGATCGTGGAAAACCACGGCGGTTTTTCCTCGAATGGCGAATGGCTGTCCGGGGTGATGAAGCAAATCAACATGCCCAATGTCGGCACCCTGCCCGACTTCGGCAATTTCTGCGTGAAACGTGACAACAAAGGCGGCGACCCTTGGGCCGGGGAGTGCATTGAAGAATACGACCGCTACAAGGGCATCGCCGAAATGATGCCTTTTGCCAAAGGCGTAAGCGCCAAATCAAACGAATTCGACGCCAGCGGCAACGAGACCAAAACGGACTACGTGAAAATGCTGCAAATCGTGAAAGATGCTGGCTATACGGGCCACATCGGCATCGAGTTCGAAGGGACGGCCAGCGAAGATGAAGGCATCAAGGCCACGAAAGCCCTGCTGGAAAGGGCGGGGGCGCAGGTGAGCTAATATTTGGATGTTATCTTTTTGAATTTTTTGGGAACATAAATCCAAATTGGCCTTTGTGGGACGACATCCCCCCTGCCCCTCCCGAAGTTAATTCGGGACAGGCTCTTCAAAGGGGGAATTAGACTCTGCTTAATCTTAAATATGGTTCTTCGTGACTTTGTGTGGGTATTTTTAGTTTGGATGAACGACTTTGAAGTTGATAGCAGGCATTTCTGTCCCGACAGGAATCGGGAGGAGGGGTTATCAAACACCGGCGTTCCGGAACAGCCGGGTTTGATAACCCGGCCTCCCAAGAAGGTACTGCAAAACAGAATAGGCATTGCTGCTTCAAAAATTGAGGAATAGCTTAATCATAAATATATACCCACATGCAATCACAAAGAACCAAAAATATGCTCGAAGTGAAGTGTAATGTGCCTTAATGATAAAGTAAAGAACGAGAATGATAAAGTAAAGTAGGAGAAGTGGAAAAAATATGCTCGAAGTGAAGTGTAATGTGCCTTAATGACAAAGTAAAGTACGAGAATGATAAAGTAAAGAACGAGAAGTGGAAAAAATATGCTCGAAGTATAAAGTCACAAGGCATAATGATAAAGTAAATGGGCAAAATGAAAAAGTGGAGCGGCTGCCCCTGACCCATGAAGGGGAACCGGATACAGTAATTCCTCGTCAAGCCCCAAGGAAGTGATATGATACGCTTTCACATTAGCTTGACAATGTTAAATTACATTTTTTGCCATACTTCGAGCCTCTTGTCATGGCCGCAGGCCAACTGCAAAGTTATATGGGATGGCTAAAGTGCCATCACAAATTCCCTCATGGCGTTGCAGTTGGCCTGTGGCCATGACAAGAGGCCCAAAAATATTTTTAGAAACCTAATTTAACAATGCCAAGTTAGGGTACAGGGGCGGAAGAGATGAACTCATTTGAAGTTGATAGCAGGTCATTTCGTCCCGATAGAAAATGAGGGGAGGGGTTATCAAACCCCGGTGTCCTGTAACGCCGGGTTTTGATAACCCCTCCTCAAAGGGTGTAGAAATTTGAAAATCAAAATATTATGCGACCTCGGTCCACGATAGCTATCGGGAGGTCGAACATCTCCGAATTCACGTTAAATCTTAAATCAGCGTGAGTGATGGCAGCTAACGTAACAGGATTGGAACGCAGATTAGGCGGATTAGGCGGATTTGGGCGGATTCAATTAGTTGTTTAAGAAATCCGTTTCGATCCGCCTAATCCGTCCAATCCGTGTTCCAATCCCGCAATAAGGGTTCGTAATTTATTGGTACTCAATAAATATTAGCATAACTCACGATAAATCATAACTTAATAAGTAAAATAGAACCAATCGCCGCTGCCCATTAGGCTCAGGGCAATAAGGCAGGAAGGAACGCTAAAATACGCCCGATGCGGAAGGCGGAATGAAAACCGCCCTCCGACCAGGATAAAGCACGTTTTAATCAAGCTATATATTAGATGGCCTTGTAAAACGCAGGCCACTGATTTCCTTATATTGCGGACTACTGGCGCCAAAGGCCCCCTTCACATAATCCTTCACTGCCTTGGCGACATCTACCATGCCCGTCTCCGTTTTGTACAGGGCATCGTTGCGCAGGTAGCGCACATTTTTCAGGGATTTATAAGACAAATCCACAGTATTGGTGGCGACTATCAGGGAGGACTGCAGGGATTCCAATTGGGCCATCTGCAAATCGGCCTCAGTGGGCGCAAAACTCGGTTCTGCTTTCAGGATATTGATAAAGGCATCAAAATTCTCCGCCCGCATCACATACGAGCGCTGCGAAGTGGAGTGTTTCTTGTCTTCGGGCGTCTCCCCGTTTTCGGGAGAGGGCGCAGGGGCAGGGCTGGCTTTCTTTTTGAAGCCCCTGATTTTGTCCGCCCTGGTCTTGGCGAAGTCCTTTACCTGTTGTCCGGCATCCGAGCTGCGGAACATGGCGATGAGGCGGGTCGTGAGCCTGTCCAGTGCAATGAAATCCGTCGTCCGTTTGGTGGTTGTTTGATTGTAATCTGCCAATGGGCCTTTCACGGCGCTGTTTGCTCCTGCACAAGCCGTGTATTGGGCCTGCAAAGCAGGTACTTTGTACGCATCCTTAGAGGGGGCGTAGGCCGGTCCAAAACTTACCACAGCGTTGATAAGCTTCTGGAAATTGGCGATGTTGGTGGCGTGGCCACTGTCTCCGTTGTTTGGCATGAGTTAGAGTTTAAATTGTTTATTGTATATGGGTTTGAATGAAATTTTTGGTTTGGGGTTGGGATTTTTGTTGTTTTACAAGGTTGAAAGGCTGTTATATACGGGGTGAAAGAATAGATATAATGGGTTATTTTTTTAAAATGAACGGCCAATGCAAACGCAGGTGGGGCGCTTAGCCCCACTTGCCGTTTTGCAATTTGTTCTGCAACGATTTCTTTTTTTATTGTAATTCAAAAGTTAAAATGCTACAAGTAAAATTATCACTCCCAATCTCCCCTTTTTGAAGTAATTCTAATTGCAACATTTAATAACTCCTTCCCAAATTTTTGGTATAAACATGTTTTTATCGCAGCTTCTGCTGCAGCTATTGCACCTTGACCCTTGGTGATAATAGCTGCAACCGCTGCTGCAACAGCAGCTACTCTTAAGCAATTATTTAATGCTTTTTCAATATCATGTGGAACGGAAGTGGTTACTCTAACAATGGCAGTATTATATATCCATTTATATTGCAATTTCCATTCGCAACAAGTCGTGATTGGGCCTATTCTACAATATTTTATACATTTTTTTCTGGTATGTGGAGGACTCGTAGGGTCTTTCCAATTTGCAAGCACTTGTTCATACAAAGTTCTGTCTCCTGCAACATTTTTATCTATATTAACATCCAAGAAATACAAGATTTCTGTAAAACTTTCTGTGCCATCGGGAGCTTGCTTTAAGTCAAAATCTGTATCGGGAGGAGGGGGAGGGTTTTTTGGGTCGCCCAAATACAGTTTACCGTCTGAATTGTTTGTAGCAGTTGATTTTCTTTTTGCCATATCATTATAGGTTTAAAAAGTTAATAAAATATCGTCCAAATTCAACTTGTTCTTTTTCTTAATTTAATGTTGCAGAACTTCAGATTAATGCATTGCATGTTTTAGATGACCGATAAAGTAAAACTCACAATGCGTTTATCCGCATCTTTCTACAAAGCAATCATTGTAAAGGAAAGAAACAGTACAAACGTTCTTTGCAACTGTCCTACTCCCAAACCATAAAACCCTCAAAAAGTGTGTGTGAAAAAACGGACAAGTGTCACCTTGTCTTTTAGGGTGTTTGGTTATCAGGAGCCGGAGGCTACTTTCGCCTGCAAGGTAGTGAAAACATGGAAGAAAAAAAGGATAACACAAGTGATTTACGGAACGGTAGCATTCTGTGAGGGAACGGTCGGTTTTTTTCGGTTTACACTTCCCGTCCGGCTGTCGAGGATGGATGAATGGTGCCAAGGAAGAGGTTGGGTTTATTCATTGAGAAAGGGCTGCCGTGCCGTGGGTAAGGGTCATTTTGTTAAAGGCTTGTTTGAAGTTTTGGGATTTTTAGGGTGAGAAGGGGTGGTTGGGGTTGGACTTGGTGCAACGTTCGGCGCCCCTGCCGTGCGCTCGGATAAGGGGATAGGGCGCATGGATAGGGGCGCATTGTTGGTGGTCGTTTTCTTCTTTTTCTTTCCTTTTTTTATTCGTATGGCCTTACATCGAACTTACCGTCCTTAATTTCTACTTTCAGGCTTTTGTCGTCACTAATAAAATATAGCTCGAAAAATCCTTTCATTGTATTGGTAACGGTGTCCATCTCGGAGATAGTAATGAAACCATTTTTATCATCATTTACATACATCCCCCCTATCAAAGCATCACCGTCATCTGCCCATTGACCAAAACTTCCTCCCACAAAACCATCCCCCAAGTCATTTATTTTTCCTTTTACTGGAAATGTGCCCAATGAAAATGGTATTTCATTTAGTGCAAAAGTCTCCCTCTGCGCTCCATAGGAACTGTACGTTGTAAAATTAATGCCCCAATATGTCGAATCGTTTTGGTGGTATCGCCAAAACCCAGATGCCTCCCATGCTTTTCCTTTTTTGGTCCCTGTGGCCCATCCGAATTCTTGGTCACCTGGGTCATAGATAATGACTTCGTCGTCCTCTCTCTTACAGGAAATAATGGCCAAAAGGCCAAACAACAAGATAATGAAATTGATTTTTTTCATCTTATTAGTATTTTATTGAAGGAAGGCCACTTGGTGCGCCTTCCTTCATGGTTGTTGAATTTAATTGGCTTTGACGACCTTTTCAAATGAGACCCCTCGTTCGTCTTGTATAAGAACCCAAATCATGCCAGCAGGGCATTTGGTCAAATCAATTTCCAGTTGGCCTGAGCCTTGGCCCTTTGCCTCCAGCAACTGTTTGCCGGTTGTGTCCAGTACCCTCACAGTAAACAGGGTGCCGTCACCGTTCAACCTTGTGATTGCAAGATTGTCGGTTGCGGGATTTGGAGCAATGGTGTAATGATTGTTCCCAGTGTCCCAATCCTCAATACTTACCAAATTTTTGCCGCTTGCTACAGGCCCAGGAAAACCGCCGCCGCCAATGAGCAGGTTCAACTCTGGGCACCCTGTACAATATTCGGTGCTGACTACCCTTGTGGCATGGGCCGTAGTGCCGTCACTTGCCCTCACTGTAACCCTCAAGAAAAAATTCGGGCACCAATAAGCAGCATTAACGGTAACGCTTGAACCTGTCCCTATAAGGATCCCTGGGCTGCTTGGTGTAAAGTTCCCATCACGGTTCCATCTCCATTCATACGTGTAGGGAGGCCCCCCGGGAAAGCCCGTTGCTGGTTCAGTCACATTGGCGGTATATGTTTTTGGGACAACCGTACCGGCCTGGTTACAAAGCCCAAAGAAGCCGCTGAACGTAACCCCTAACTCTGGTGAAGCGTAATAATCTTTAACAAGGCATGCTGCGTTTTCAATGCCCAATGTGTTGTTGTCTTTAGGAGTACCTGTATCAAAATTGTTGAATTGGACATCAGGATTGGAAAAATGGAGGGCCCTTTGTGAGCCCCCATCAATTGTCTCGTCAAACAACAAAGCCATTATTGTCCTGTCCATCCCCTCATCGTCAAACCTCCATCCATGCGTACAGATATCTTCATCATCTCCACAATCATCGTTGCATGGAACATTATTGCTACGATTGTGCTGTGTACCGAACAAATGGGCTATTTCATGGGCGATTGTCCACGTGGGGTTCAAGTTGTTCTGTACCTCCGATATAACGTAAGCACAATCGAAACAAGGTGCTTCATAAGTGAATTGCCCATTTACGAGCTTCCCTGATTTAGAAGCTCCCCTTGCACCTGGGTAATCCATTGACGTCAACAATATTACCAGATCAGCTCTGTATTGTTGACGTAAATTGGTTGCTGTGTTAGGCAGAGTGGTATTTACATCAGTAAACAAATCTAATGGGGCGCTGTATTGAAAATCAAAAGATGCGGTTCTGAATCTAAGCGAGATATCATCTACGCCACTATTGATCAGTGCCCACTGGAAGGAAAAAAAACTAATGGCGGAATGAATGAGTGCTAAAAATTGATTATTGAGGTCGCCATACCACTGAGTAACATCAGGTGGGACAAGTACTAAAACATCAATGGTGCCGCCACAACCAGGGTATTCATCGCATAGGCCCTCCATCATTTCCTGTACTTCCGCAGGTGTATATTCTTGGAGGATATAGTCAATCCCACAATTTTCTTTTTGATATTTGGAAATATCCATTTCCCTTACAATGGAGGCGCCTGCCTCAATCGGCACAATTTCCCAAAATGCGTCTTGACTCTGTACAAAACCTGCCAAATAGCCTGAAATTTTTATGAATCCTGCATAACCTTCATCATTTGCCATTTTCCCCATCCACGTATAGTCTCCATTCGCTTGCAACTCATAATGTACAGGAGTAAGCTCGAAGCGGTTTTGTTCGGTCAGGACTTTTAGAGAAAAAGTGCCGTCGGGTGCTAATTGCTGTGCCAAGTCCTGGAACAGTACGTAGTCAATACTTTTTGTGGTTGAATCTTGGGAAAGATTGTTGATGAACTGCAGCCTTCCTTGGGACAAACCTTGAGGAATTGTTGTCGTCGTGAAAAAATCACTTTGTTGCCCAAAAATTTGGGAGGACAAAATCATAAGGCCTATCAAAAAGCCTAAGAAACTGTTGTTTGAAAATTTTCTTTTCATTTTAGAAAGAATTTTATGGTTAAGAAATGTGGTTGCTTTTTTTATTTTTCTATTAATGACCACCAACTCCAGATTAACGCATTGCATGTTTAAAATTACCGATAAAGTAAAAATACGCCATGCGTTTATCCACATCCGGTCTGCAAAGCAATAATTGTAAAGGAAAAGAGTCAGTACAAATGACCCTTTGCAACTGCCCTACTCCCAAACCATAAAACCTGCGGTTGTCCCCAATTTTTGGACAGTAGTTTAAGATGGGAAATTTAATTATTTTCACATTTAAACCTGTAAAAAAATGGCGAACAAACGGCGCAATTTCAATTCAAAATTCAAGGCAAAAGTAGCCTTGGAAGCAATCCAGGAAAGGCACACTTTAGCCGAACTGGCACAGAAACACGAACTACATCCAACCCAAATTACCACTTGGAAAAAGGAATTATTAGAAGGTTGCAGTTCATTGTTTGACAAGAAACGAGGCCCGGCCCCCAACGGGGACAAAGAAAGGGAAGCCCTTTTATTTCAGCAAATCGGTCAGCTTCAGTTTGAACTGGACTGGCTGAAAAAAAAATATGAGCAACTTTCCTAAGCACCTCCGTATGGCGCTGATCGGCCAGGAAAACGGACTTTCAATTACGAATCAATGTAGTCTGCTCAACGTAGCCCGTTCCTGTTTTTATTATGAGCCGAAAGGGGAAAGCGGGGAAAACCTCCGCCTGATGGAACTGATGGACCGTTTGCACTTAGAACACCCTGCATGGGGCCGCCCAAGTATGGCGGCAAACCTTCGCAGGATGGGGCACGCTGTCAACGAAAAAAGAGTCGGCCGGTTGATGCGCCTGATGAACATCCGCTCGGTGCTGCCAAAGCCGGGTACAAGCAAGCCAAACGAGGCTCACGAAATATACCCATACTTGCTCAAAGGCCTGAAAATAAAGGCCCCAAATCAAGTTTGGTCCATTGACATCACCTATGTCCCAATGCCCAAAGGGTTTCTTTACCTGGTAGCCGTGATAGATTGGTTCAGCCGTTATGTGCTGGCCTGGGAGCTTTCCAATACGCTGGAAATACGCTTTTGCCGGACAGCCCTGGAACAGGCATTTACATACGGCAAACCGGAAATCTTCAACTCGGACCAAGGTGCCCAGTTCACCAGCAAGAATTTTACTTGCTTGCTAAAAGAAAAAAAGATCCGCATCAGCATGGACGGCAAAGGCCGTGCATTGGACAATGTGTTTGTCGAACGGTTGTGGTGGAGCGTCAAATATGAAAACGTATATTTACACGCCTACCAAAACGGAAAAGAACTTTTCAGGGGCCTGGACAATTATTTTGGGTACTACAATAGCCGAAGATTGCACAGCTCCCTGGATTACAAAACACCGAAAGAGGTGTTTTTCGGCTGACAGAACAGCCAGGATGAAATGACCTTGAAAGCAAAGGTAGCTTCGCATCAGAACCCGTCAAGGGTATATAAACGGCTGCCAGCCCACCAAGCTGCCCAACAGCCGCCCTTGACTGAACCTGCTGCTCATGCCGATTGGCGGCTTACAAGTTCAATTAATCCCCCATTGTATTCCATCTTAAACTAGCCGGAAAAATGTCCAACGTTTGGGGACAGGCGTA
>JBGSKQ010000001.1:0-12147 GCA_041741095.1 Saprospiraceae bacterium | reverse complement strand
CCGGTTTTTTCTGTAGTTTGGCAGCGATTGAAATAGCTTTCATACCCGCCAAACTACTGAAAAAATCGAGTTTGTGGGATAACACAGCAGGTGCAATTATTTCATTTTCAAGGCTTTATGCCTAATAATTTTGCTCAACTTGTCTATATCCGCCACTCCGTACATGTACCCAATGGCGTTCATTTCCACTTTGTACCCCCTTCTACCTACAAAGTAGATAAGAGATAAACGTTAATGAACTAATATGAAAGTTCAACCATTCAATCAAAACTGCCCACTCCCAGGCCGTCTTTAGTTTTTCGAGTCCCCCACAGCATGTTCAGAAAAAATCCCGGCGTTTCCGTCGGGCATTAGGTATTGTGCAGCGGCTAAGGTAATGCGCTGCTTTCTACCCTGCAATACATTTACCAAAATTTTGATAACTGATTTTTCGCAAGCCCTGCACCGCTCTCTGCAGGTTTAGGTGCTCTATTTCCCTGTAGTTGCTGCGAGGAAAGCAACCCCACCCAACAAAAAAGCCACCCCGATTCGCACCGGGATGGCTTTTTTATATTTCTTCACAAAGCTTTATTGCACCACGATCCGCTCAGTGAACACTTCGCCGTTTTCTTGCCGGAATACCAGCATGTAAAGGCCGGGCCGCAGTGTTTTCTTCCCACCATCGTAGTAGTAGGAAGTGGCCTCTGCTTCCACTTTTTGTTGCCAGATCAATCGGCCGGGCACATCGTATAGCAGGAGGTCGCCGTTGCTGATGTTCCCTTGCAGGCTGATGTTGAAGCGCCCGTTGTTCGGGTTGGGCAATACGGTCATTTCTACGGGCCATTGGTCGGCAGCGAAGCCGCAGTCGTCGCAGCCAGTGCCGGGGCCAATCAGGTTGCTGCCGGGTTCGCAGGCGGAATTGATTTGCGCCACCGAATTGCAACCAGCCTGGTTGAGGAAAAAGCTCATGGTGCCGCCTACGCCGCCGGGTGTGTTGATCAGGTCATACACTGCGCAGCATTCCGCACAGTCGAAATTGTGGTGGCTGCTGAGGACGCCGCCGACCAGTTTCAGGCTGTCGAGGCCGTGCAGGGTATGCAATTGGCCGTTGTACTGCACGGTCAGGCTGCCCCAGATGGTGTCCAAAGTCAGCAGCCAGGAAAGGCTGTCGAGGCTGGTCTGTTTGATCATCACGTTGCCGTTTACCTTTCTCAAATTGATCAGCGATCCAAGGCTGTCAATGCCCGAATTTTGGATGGTCAGGTTGCCGTTGATGACGGTGTAGCACTGGCTCCAGGCGTCCACCTGGGCTTGGTTGCTAAAGACGACATTGCCGTTGTAGGTCAATTCGGACAAGCCCTCGTCCACATCGCCGTCGCAGTCGTCGTCAATGCCGTTGCAGACCTCTGTGGCACCTGGGCGCACGCTGGCGTTGTTGTCGTTGCAATCGCCGGGCTGTGCGCTCAGGACGTAGCCATAAGGCTGCAAACAACTGCTCGTGGAAGTGCCGTCCGTGTAGCCGTCGCCGTCGCTGTCTTTCCACCAGATCTGGCCGGGGTGCAGGTTGGCGTTGTAGTCGTTACAGTCGCCGGGTATCGCATTGGCCACGTAACCTGCGGGTTGTATGCAGGTGCTTAGCGAAATGCCGTCGGTGTAGCCGTCGCCGTCCCAATCTTTCCACCAAATCGAGGGCGAGCCAACGCTCGGCACGGTGGTCGGGATGGGCGCATTGGTGCAGCCCAAGCCGCCGTAGGCTTGAATCACCACGGAATAATTGCCTGCCGAAAGGTTGTTGAACTGGCCAGTAAACTGCCAGTTTGCACCTCCATCAATGCTGTAGGAAACTTGCCCGCCGGGGGCGTCCACCATGATGGAAATACTGCCGTTGGCCATGCCGCAATCTTCCGGCGTGACGCTGACATTGATATTGGTAAAAAATGCTTCAATGGTCACAGTGGCCTGGCAGGTACTGGTATTCCCGTGGCCGTCGTTGACGGTCAGGGTGGCAGTATTTACGCCTATTTCACCACAATCAAATTGGTTGGGGAAAACGCTGACGAGGTTCACAATGCCGCAATTGTCGCTGCCGCTTTCAAAAACCTCCGCCGGGGAAATGTTGACATTGCCGGAGCCGTCGAGTAGGCGGGAGATGTTTTTACAAACAACCGTTGGATCCATATCGTCCACTACGGTCACGGTCGAGTTGCAGCTTGAAGTATTATTATTTGCATCCATGACGGTCAGCGTCACTGTGTTTTGGCCCAAATGATTGCAGCCAAAAGCATTGGGTGAAACGCTGGTGGAAGCAATGCCGCAAGCATCGTTCGAGCCATTGTCAATTTGCATGACGGTCAAATTGGCCATGCCGTTCGCATCCAGGTAAAGGGTGACTGGTTTGCAAAGCGCCTGTGGTGCTACCTTGTCCTCCACGGTGACAATGGCGGTACAAGTGGTGGCATTTTCACTGGGGTCAACGGCGGTCAATATCACCATATTTTCGCCCACATTAGTGCAATTAAAGTTGCTATTATTTATTGTTAAAACATAAGAGCAATTATCGGAAGTGCCATTGTTTACTTGGGCTGGCGTGATGCTGGCATTGCCAGCGGCATTCAATTGCACGGTGATATTTTGGCAAATTGCATTGGGTGAAATATTGTCCTGCACCATCACCGTGGCCGTGCATTGGGCCGTATTGCCCTGGCCGTCGTTGACGATGAGCGTCACGGTATTTTGTCCCAAATTGTTGCAGGTAAAATTGCTGGGCGAAACAGATTGCAGGTTCACGGAGCCGCAGTTGTCCATGCCGCTCTGGAATACATCCATTGCGACGATGCTGGCCTGGCCGCTTCCGCTCAATTCCACCGTGTGGTTTTTGCAAACGACGCTGGGCGGCGTATTGTCCACGAGGCTGGGATCGGCTGTATCAATCAAGTTGTCGCAGTCGTCGTCAATGCCGTTGCAGGTTTCAGTGGCGGCTGGGTTGACTGCCGGATTGTTGTCGGCGCAATCGCCGCTGATAGCTATCAATTCTGAAATAACGTAATAATTCGTTGGGCGCAAGCAGGAATACTGGCTCGTTCCGTCGGAATAATCATCGCCATCCGCATCCTTGAACCAGATTTGGCCAGGATGTTCCAGCGGGTCGTTATCGTCGCAGTCGTCCGTGCCAGTGCCGCTCAATTCCGGCAACAAATAGCCATTGTTGGGTCTTTGGCAACTTGTTGTAGTTGAACCGCCATAGGCATCGGCATCGGCATCAATGTACCAGGTCTGGCCAGGGAATTCGTTAGGGTCGCTGTCGTCGCAGTCGTCTGTGCCGTTGCCGCTCAATTCCGGTAAAAGATGGCCATTGATTGGCCTCAAACAAGATACCACTGACGAGCCGCCGTAACTGTCGCCATCGGCGTCAATGTACCATATCTGACCGGGGAATTCATTTGGGTTGCCATCGTTGCAATCGTCCGTGCCGTTGCCGCTCAATTCCGACAATACGAAACCATTATTTGGCCTCAAACAAGCCACCGTAGAAGAGCCGCCGTAGTCGTCGCCGTCGGCATCAATGTACCAGGTCTGGCCTGGGAATTCGTTGGGGTCGTTGTCATCGCAGTCGTCCGTGCCGTTGCCGCTCAATTCCGATAATATATAACCATTATTTGGCCTCAAACATGCCACCGTGGAAGAAACGCCGTAGTCGTCGCCGTCGGCATCAATGTACCAGGTCTGGCCGGGGAATTCGTTTGGATCGTTGTCGTCGCAATCGTCCGTACCAGTGCCGTTCAAACTGGTCAAAAGGTATCCATTGACGGGCCTCAAACAAGCCACTATGGACGAGCCACCGTAGAAGTCGCCATCAGCATCAATGTACCAGGTCTGGCCGGGGAATTCATTGGGGTTGCCGTCGTTGCAGTCGTCGGTGCCGTTGCCGCTCAGTTCTGCCAACAAGAAGCCATTATTTGGCCTCAAACAAGCCACCGTGGACGAACCGCCGTAGTCGTCGCCATCGGCATCAATGTACCAGGTCTGGCCGGGGAATTCGTTCGGGTCATTGTCATCGCAATCGTCGGTGCCGTTGCCGCTCAGTTCTGTCAACAAGAAGCCATTATTTGGCCTCAAACAAGCCACCGTGGACGAGCCGCCGTAGTCGTCGCCGTCGGCGTCAATGTACCAAGTCTGGCCGGGGAATTCGTTCGGGTCATTGTCGTCGCAGTCGTCGGTGCCATTTCCGCTCAGTTCTGTCAACAAGAAGCCGTTCGCTGGCCTCAAACAGGCCGTAGTGGACGAGCCGCCGTAGTCGTCGCCATCGGCGTCAATGTACCAGGTCTGTCCGGGGAATTCGTTCGGGTCATTGTCATCGCAGTCGTCGGTGCCGCTGCCGCTCAGTTCCGCCAACAAGAAGCCGTTCGCTGGCCTCGCACAGGCCGTCGTGGACGAGCCGCCGTAGTCGTCGCCGTCGGCGTCAATGTACCAGGTCTGGCCGGGGAATTCGTTCGGGTCGCTGTCGTTGCAGTCGGTATTGTTGGTGACATGGTTGGCAGGAGGGGGCGCTCCGCACACTGGTACAGGTATGGCGTTTTGGTCGCCATAGCCGTCGTTGTCCAAGTCTGGATAGTAGTCAATTTGAGCGTTGACGGTGAAATCCGCTTGCACCCGCATGTTGGTACCGCAAGCTGGGAAAAAGACTATTTCAGCCCAATAGCTGGTAGTGCCTGGAATATTTGGGTCAACGCCGCCATTGGCGACGGGCAGGGTAGTGGGGTCGAATACTTCGCCAGTGCCTACCTGGTTGCCGCCCGTTTGGGCATCATACCAATTAATATCGGTACTTAATGTTAATAAATTTAGCGTCCAGCTTTCGAGTGTTCCCACATCTTGGCTTGCATGGTCAGATACATTTAATGTCCAGTTGCCCATTGCATCCAGTCCACTGAAATTGGACAGGGAGCCCATCGGCTTGAAAGTACCTTGAATGGCGTAAGGGGCGGGTGGGCTGGCGGTACAAGTGTTTTCAAAATCAGCATAGGTCAATACCGCCGCATCATCGAAAGTTGCTTGGATGTTGTTTTCCCTACAGCCACTGCTCGAAGCTGGGTCTCCTGGTCTATCAAAAACCTGCTCGAATGTTGTACCATCAGGTGCAGTGAGTTTTACTTTCAAATCCCCTACCCAGGTGTGGGTAATGGTCAAATCCAAGGTCAAACCACCAATCACCGTTGACTGGGGTACATTGATGGTAGAATTGACACCCGCTGTATTGTTGTCTGTGATGGGAAGCGGCGTGGTGTTCGAATAGGAAACATTCATTCCAGTATTCCCATCATCCGCTGTCAATCCCTGGCCCATCGGCACACTACTGCCTTCGCATATTTCATATCCCATCACGTTGACCGGCTGGTAGATGGCACCAGGATTGATTTGTGCATTAATATCGTTGCAATCTGTATTATCTAAAACATATCCCATCGGACAAGTGGTGCAAAACACCTGGGCTGTGGCAGGGTTGCCATAGTTGTCCCCATCGTTGTCTATATAGCAGGTAACATGCACTAAACCCTCGTCAATATTTGCGTCGCAATTATTGTCTATAAAATCACAAACCTCGGTGGCTGTTGGTTTGATGTCAAAATCATTGTCGTTGCAATCCGTGCTATTGGCCACAAAACCAACAGCACAGGTGGAACAGAATATTTGAGGCTTGGACAAATCACCAAAGCCGTCGTTGTCCACATCCCGGTAGCATGTAATCGCACCGTCGCAATCTTCAACGAAGCATACATCCAAATTCCAGTGATTCAGAGTGCCTCCAATCCCTGAAGCTACATCGCTCACTTTCATGGTCCAAATGCCCATCGGGTTTTGTCCATCGAATGCTGATAAGGTTTGGAAAGGAATGTAAGTACCATTGTTGGTTGGTGGGCATGGAAATGTGGAAGTAGCGGCCTCATCGTCCAAGTTGATCAGGATGTTGTCCTGGCTGCCACATGGGCGCTCCATCAAGCGCACCACCGTACCTTGCGGGCTTGTCAAGTCTATATTCAAATCATCAATAAAACCATGGCTGATGTTCAGGTTTTTTACATTGATATCAGCAACTGAATTTGAAAAAGGAATATTCAGCGTTGAACTGACCATCCCAATAGTCGGAATACTTAAGGGCACATCAGTGCTTTCATATTCTTCACAAACGATAGTGCCTGTTTTAAATGAAAAAACAGTAGAAAAGGCCCCATTTCCACAGGCATTTTTTCCCCTTACCCGCCAATAATAAAAGGTTTGGATGTTCAATCCTGTGGATTGATAGGTAGCATTGCTTAGGTTGGCGGCTGTTTCTACCATATTGCTAAAGCCGTTGTCGGTGGCTATTTGGATTTCATAACTTTCAGCCGTTGAAACGGCGTTCCAGGTAAAGGCAGGGTTCGGTGAAACAGCAATGGCCATATTGGTTGGAGATACCAATGTTGGGGCATTTGGAACACCACCTTGTATAAGGAGTACCGCATCAAAAGTGCGGGTAATACTTCCATCTGTACCAGAGAAGGTTAAAGTATAGCTGCCAGGGGCGGCGGCGGCTGTATTTGTAATATTCAAAATAGTGTTTCCAGGTGCTGCAACAGGGTTGGTGGTAAAAGTGGCCGTTGTACCGCCCGGCTGGCCGGAGACGCTGAGCGTTACATTTCCTGTAAAAATATCACCTACGCTTACTGCAAAACTTACAATGGCAGGTTTGCAGATAGAGGTATCGGCAGGGCTGGCGAAGAGTTCGCAGGTCGGGGGTATGTCAAATGCCTGCGTGCCATCCGAAATATTACTGGCACTGCCTTGGCTGGCGCTGTAGCCCAATCCCCTTTTAGCGAATGCTTCCCAAATCAGACATTGGTTGGCACCCCCATACAGTACCTGGTCGGCGGCCAGGATGGCATCCCTTCCATCTATAAAGCCGGGGCTGCATGGCGTCATTTTCATGCCTTCAATGATAATGTGCATGGCAATGTTGTTGCCGCCGCTGCCATTATAGAAATCTGCATCAAAGCCGTATTTGTCAGTTAAAGCCCAAGTAACATCCCAAAGCATGGCGGACCATATGGATCCGACGCGGTGTTCGCTGCCACCAGAGGTTTTAATGGCATCATAGGTATCAGGGTTCACAGCCAGGTTGGTGCTGTAGGGATAAGTGCGGACACCTGACCCGTTTGGAGCTTGTACCAACAACCAAGTGCCAATCCCTCTTGCACTGGTACCCATGTCGCCTGCTTTCATGGTAAGCACAAGGCCCAGCCAGTCGCTCCAGCCTTCGCCCATTTGTTCGGCATTGCCAAGGCAAATAGCGCTTGGGCCGCCTACCAGTCTTGTTGATACGCCATGACCGTATTCGTGGGCGACCACGCCATTGTCAAAACTACCGTCGTGAATGGGACCGCCGCTGCCACAATTGTTGTAATACATTTCCAACCTGGGCGAAGTGCCGTCCACGGACGGAAAATAGCGGGCATTGCATTCAGAATGATCCTGTGATTCCATGTTGATATGGTCATTGGCCAAGCCGCCCCTACCATAATTATTGGCCTGAAAATTACCGCCCACTTCATCAAAACCATATTGGTAGGTCACATCGTGGATGATGTTTCCCCAATAAAAAAGATTGGTGATGGAGGCAGATTCCGATTGGTCGGCAGCAGTATAAACCGGGTTAAATGGAAAATCAAAAGTGAGGGTTCCACCGCCGTCAGGGCTGAAACCGTTGTTGTTGCCGGAGTCGTAGGCGTGTACGTTATTGCCACGGGTGATGGTGTATTCAGCGCCTGCCGTACCATCGGTGTCGTGCCAGCCAAATGGTGAGGCGGTCAGGTCCTCAGGGTTTGAGACGATGCTGCGGCTGCCGAAATTTGGGCTTTCTATGGGCATGGCGAACACATTGTAGCTGCCTGCCATGGCCGGAGGGGGCGGATTCATGTTTTTTTCTCCAGGGAAAAAATGATGTTCTGCGTGGCCTTCATAGCCATCGTTATGGAGGCTTGGGTCGCCAAAATTGCAGGTGAGCACCAAGTTGTCCATGTCCAAAACTTCGCCCGTTGCAGCGTCAATGAATACCCACCAATGGCTGTCCTCATTCCGCTGCTCAATGTCCACTTGCCATGCCAGGCGCACATCGCCACTTTCCATCGGTTGGTAAATAAGCTGTACCACCATGTCCTCGCTGGCGATGGTGCCTTTGTCAAAAATGGTGGTTTGGACGGCATCTTTGCCTTCCTCTTTTTGCAGTAAGTCCACTTTATGGTTTTGGCCCAAAGCCCGCAAGGCCGCCCGCAGGGCCTGTTCGGGCGTCAATTCCTGTTTGTTGCGCTGGGCTGTTGAAGATGCCCCAGCTACGAAGCGGCTGTTGTAATTCAACAGTTCGTCGTCCTTGGTGATGTGGGCATCGAGGATGGCTTCCTTCACGGGTATCTCACCAATGTACTGCTGAAAATAAACGTGGGTCAGGCCACTTTTTTTACTGTAGGTCTCTGAGGAGACCCGCATGTTGCCGAGGTCTGCATTGGCCGAGTTTCCCTTTGCTGCTTGGCTTTGCAACAATTGCCGGGCGAGATCGGCCTTGGATGGCCGCACCTGGGCCATTATCGCTGTTGTAGTAAAAAGGAGGAGAAAGAAAGAAATGCTGAATAGCTTTCTTGTAAAGATTGTTTTCATGTTGAAATGAATTTTTATTAGTGCCAAAAGATATTGAGGCCATTGGGTGAAGACCAATGGAAGTTAGAACAATTTATTTCCCGGCTTGGGAGCTTATTTATTGGCAGGCAACAGTTGTTGTGTTTGATGCCGACAAGTGTGAGTGACCAGTATTTGCCAATGCTTTAAACAATATTTTGAAGGGGGTAGAAGTGAGACCAAAAAGCAGAGTGTCAAATGTAATTCAAGCTTTCCATCAGAATGTTGGTTAAACCTCTTTATTTTTCAGAAACAAAATATTTTCATAAATCTGCTTTGCCTATGGCGAATATATTTCTGATTTCTATACTGTAAGTTAGCTTTTGTTTGCGGCTGCAAGGTAAGGGCGATTTAAACATGCATTTCCCACAAGTTCATGTGGCATCATAGAAAAAGGGTTATCAAACCCCCATTGGCCCTGCGATTCAAAAGAATCTTTTTGGCCTGTGCCTGTTTGATAACCCTTTTTGTAAAGCTGTTATTTAAGCCGTTGGGAATTAAAACCCGTCCCCGTCCAGCAAATTTCCAAAGCCGCCCAGCACACTGCCTTCCTCCTTGCGGCGGGGGCCGCCATAGCGCAGGATACGGTTGGCCAAGCGGCTGATGGGCAATGACTGCAGCCATACTTTGCCTGGCCCCCGCAGGGTGGCAAAGAACAGGCCCTCGCCGCCGAAAATGGTGTTTTTGATGCCGCCGATGAATTCGATGTCAAAGTCCACCCGGCCCGTGTAGGCCACCACGCAGCCAGTGTCCACTTTCAACGTTTGGCCCACGTCCAGGCGCTTTTCAATGACCATGCCGCCCGCATGGACGAAGGCCATCCCATCGCCTTCCAATTTTTGCATAATAAAACCCTCGCCTCCAAAGAGGCCAGTGCCGAGCTTGCGCTGCAATTCTATGCCGACTGTCACGCCCTTTGCGGCGCAGAGGAAAGCGTCTTTTTGGCAAACCACTTTTCCCTCCAGTGCATACAGGTCGAGCGGGATGATTTTACCCGAATAGGGCGCTGCAAAACTTACCCGCTTTTTACCGCCGCCCATATTGGTGAAGGCCGTCATAAAAAGGCTTTCGCCCGTGAGCAGTCGCTTGCCAGCGCTGAAAATTTTGCCCATAATACCTCCCTGCGTTTGGCTGCCGTCGCCGAAGATGGTCTGCATCATCACGTCCTCGTCCATCATCATAAAGCTGCCGCTTTCGGCGATGACGGTTTCCTGCGGGTCAAGTTCTATTTCGACGAATTGCATCTCCTCGCCGTGGAGCTGATAGTCTATTTCGTGGTTAGTCATCATGGAAATTGTTTGATGGTTATATGGTTATATGGCTTTTGGTGATGGCGGCAAATTTGAAATTATGCAGCTTTTTTTGCAAAAATATTCTACGAAATCAGCCATTTAACCATATAGCCATCCAACTTTTCAAGCTATCAAAAAAACACCTCCTGTGCCACCCGGAAGGTATTGGCATGGGCTTCCACCACCTGTGCCAGGCGCTCGGAGTAGCCGCCGCCCATGCTAACTGCCACCGGGATGTTGTTGTTTTTGCAAAATCTTAGCACTGTGCGATCCCGCTCCCGGCAACCTTGCGGGGTCATTTTCAGGCGGCCCAGTTTGTCGGTGGCGAGCACGTCCACGCCGGAGAGGTAAAAGATGAAATCGGGCTGCACTTCGTCCAATAGGGTAGGGAGGGTATTTTGCAAAATTTTAAGGTAGAGCGAATCCTCGGTGCCGTCTGCCAGGCCGATGTCAAGGTCGCTTTGCTCCTTGCGGTGCGGGTAATTTTTTTCGCCGTGCATGGAAAAGGTGAACACCCTTGGCTCGTGTTGGAAAATCTGCGCCGTGCCGTTGCCCTGGTGTACGTCCAGATCCACGACGAGTATTTTTTTTGCTAAATGATTGTGCAACAGGTAGTTGGCAGCGATACCGATGTCGTTGAGCAGGCAAAAACCTTCGCCTTTGTAGCTAAATGAATGGTGGGTGCCGCCCGCTGTGTTCATGGCACAGCCGAACTGTTGGGCATAACGGGCGCACTGCACAGTGCCGTTGGAAATATGCCTGCCTCGCCGCACCAACAGTTCGGACATGGGAAAGCCGATGGCCCTGATTTCTTTTGCGGTGAGCTGTTGGTTTTTAAGTTTGTTCCAATATTCCTCCTCGTGCGTCCACAAAATGATTGCTTCTTCTAATGCCTCGGGCTGGAAAAAATTCTCCTCTTTCAAGGTGCCTTCATACAGCAATTGCTCCGGCAGCAGCTCATATTTTGCCATCGGGAAGCGGTGGCCTTCCGGCAACTGGTATTGGTAGATAGCCGACCAGGCAACTTTCAGCATACAGCGAAATCGGGTATTTGGCGGATGGAAATGGTCGTTGGGGCATCGGAACTTGCCGTTCCGACCTATCAAATGCACGATAAGCCACCTTTGTTTTTGAAAAACATCCTTTATTGATGTAATAAATCACCTGGCTCGAGGTGCAAGGGGTTTGGCGGGCCGAGCGCCTTGCCAAAACCCCTACCTCCGAGTATTTTTCAAAAACAACACCCCTCCTAAAAACTTATTTCAGGATTTGTCCTGCTTGGCAAAACGGTAGGACAAGCCAACGTAAACCCCTTGAATATCGGTCGTTAAGCCTTCGTATTCTTCAAAACGCTGGTTGGAGGTGTCGTCATAAAAAACGTGGTTGTAAAACAAGGTGGGAAGGGTTTCCAGGTTCAATTGCCATTTTTCGGATAGCTGGAACAACATACCGATGCCTGCACCCAAGCCGGGGGCGATGAGCAGCGACTTTTCAATCTTTGACCTATCCTGTGCCTTATTGCTCCAATCGGCCACCACCGTCAGTTCTGGGGCCACGTAAAAGTGGAAACGCTTGCCCGGTTGGAAGCGCTTTTCAAAACCCCATGCCAAGGAAGGGCGATGGGTATTGTAATAAACATCCGTGACAGGAACATTGGCTGCATAGCTGGACCAGCCCAACCTCGCACGGTGGTGCCAGCCGTTTTTGATTTCCTTTTTATAAAAAATTTGGATGTCGCTAATCCCCTCAAAAACATTGAATTGAAGGCCGATTTCGTGATGGCGCTGCTCTTGGGCTTGGGCGTTGTTTGTCAAAAAACTAATGATGCAGGTAAAAAGGCAGGCAAGTAAAAGAGTGTTTTCTTTCATGGCAACAGGATTTTTTATGGTGAAAAATGCTTTCTACAAAGAACGCAAAAAGTGCCGTTTATTTTTGTGCCATTTGATTTTAGTACCGTTCAAATTAATGTCCGGCTAAAACGTCGGGGAGGTTTTGAACCTCCCCGACGTTAAATCGGGAACTTATTCTTTAAACGGTACTAAGCACACTGTTAAATAGAGCTTCTAAACTCTTTTGCCCCTCTTCGCCGCCTTTCCCGATAGCCCCCGGTATCCCCTTCCCCCAGCGGTGGCACCTTCGTCGCCACCGCTGGGGGAGAGTCTTTTTGGGGGTG